>CABHNZ010000002.1 GCA_902167985.1 Shinella sp. UYSO24 | reverse complement strand
TGGAAGAGGCGGGTTGGCGGTATGGCTGCCTCGTCGGAAATCTAAGCCTTGAAATGCCCGAGCATAGCGAGTGCTGCGCAGCCATCTGATTGAGGTGTGCCGGTCCCTCACGGATGCTTTCGCTGATGTCGTGCGGGTCGGGCAGGCGCAGGGCGAGATACGCCGTGACCTTGATGCCGATGACGTTGCGACATTTCTCCTCGCCTCCTGGGAAGCGCGATGATGCGGATGAAAGTCGATCGCTCTCCTCAGCCGATCGAGCAATTCAAGCGGGTGCTATTCGCCACGGTCCTTCAGCCACCGCGTTGATAGAAGCTCGCGGTGGAGCCTCAGCCGGTCGAATTGGCGAGCGGTGTCGTCCTGTTGCCCGCACCGTGCACCACCCGTCGCCCTGGCCGAGAGCTTACGGGCTCTCGCTGATTTGCACTTCTAGCCCGGTATCGATCGAACCTGCGCGAAATGCCGCGCGGAATGAGTCCCTGTCGGATGTGAGCTTTGTCGAATTCCCCGCCGATACCGCTCAGTCTGCACATGGCCCCTTGCTGGACGTTCAAGCTAAATTAAATACTTGATCTGCGTAGGTTATCCTCCGTCACGCATCCTGAATAATAGCATGCCGATGGTTCGACTCCTTTCAAGGCGGCCTTCGCTTGAGCGTTTTTGAACTTGCCTGCGGACGGCCAGCTTTCATCCAGTCTCTATGACGGAGTGTCCCTTTTAACTTGCTTCGGAGGTGACTGACTCCATCAGTCTGGAAGTCCCATCCGCAGCCTAGATGTTCAGTTCCGGCATTTGATGATGCATTGTTCAGCCAAGAATGGAGAGATGCGCTATAGGACAAATTCTACACGGGAGCGCCCGGACGGCAGAGGCAGTACGTCGAGCAATACAAAATAGTCAAGAGAGCCTGAGAGCACTTTCCACGCGCTACGGTATCAATCCGAAGACCGTGGCGAAGTGGAAGCGGCGCACGGCGGCGAAGGACCTTCCGACCGGTCCGAAAGACGCCCGCTCGACAACACTTTCGATTGAAGAGGAGGCGATCATCGTTGCCTTCCGCCGACACACGCTGCTGCCGCTGGATGACTGCCTCTATGCCCTGCAGGCCACGATCCCGCATCTGACCCGTTCGTCGCTGCATCGCTGCTTACAACGCCATGAGATCAGCCGATTGCCAAAAGTGATCGGGGAAAAGGCGCCGAAGAAAAAGTTCAAGACCTACCCGATTGGATACTTCCATATTGACATCGCCGAAGTGCGCACTGCTTATTGCGATAGACCGGACCAGCAAGTTCGCCTTCGTTCAGTTGGTCACCAAGACAGGCAGAACATCAGCGTCCGCCTTCCTGGTCGCGTTGATTGCGGCTGTGCCCTATAGAATTCATACCGTCCTGACCGAATAATGGCATTCAGTTCACGTTCCCGCCTCGCTATGCCGACGGACCGACGGCCTCCTACATGACGCACATGTTCGACATGCGTTGTCGCGAGAACGGGATCGAACACAGGCTCACCAAAATCAAGCATCCCTGGACCAACGGCCAAGTCGAGCGAATGAACCGCACGATCAAGGAAGCGACTGTCAAACGTTACCACTATGACAGCCATGCCCAGTTAAAAGCCCACCTCCAAGACTTCATTGACGCCTACAATTACGGCCGCCGGCTTTAAACGCTGCGTGGCCTCACACCCTATGAATATATCTGCAAAATCTGGCAACAGAGCCAGAACGGTTTAAACTCAACCCGCACCATCAAATGCCGGGACTAAACACCTAGACGGTTAAGCTTGTCCAATCTTCACTGTACTTACTTGCGTCCGAGTTGCAGTGCAACTGCGATAGCGCTGACCGCCCCGCCGACCGCTGCGACACCGAGCCACCCGGCATTCGTCCACACTGCAATGGACACGGCCGATCCGATCGCGCCACCAAGGAACATGGAACCCATCAGGACCGTGTTGAGACGGGCACGCGCGTTGGGGTTCAGCGCATAGACCAGCGACTGGTTCGATACCAAAGCGCTCTGCATTCCGAAGTCCAGGGCAATGACCCCGATGACAAGGCCCGCTATGGTCGGAGACGCCGCAAAGAGCGCCCACGAAGACAGGGCAATGATAGCGCCGAGCCGCACGACGATGGCCGGTCCTCTGACGTCGGCAACGCGGCCGGCGATCGGAGCGGCAATTACACCGACTGCGCCGACGATGCCGAAGAGACCTGCGACCTCGGCGCCGAGTCCGAGATCAGGCTGGGCGAGACGAAACGGCAGTGCGGTCCAGAATGCCGAAAAACCAGCAAATATCAGGGCCTGCGTCACGGCTGCCCGCCGAAGTTCCGGAAATTCCTTCCACAGCGTGCCGATCGAAGATATCAGTGTTCGGTACCGCATCGAAACCGAGCTTGGAAGGGAGGGCAGGATGCCCCACATGCCCACGGCGCCGATGAGGGCGACCGCGACCGCGATCATGTACATTTCGCGCCAGCCCAGGGTCGTGCCGATGTAGCCCGCGACTGTTCGGCTCAAAAGAATTCCCCCAAGCACGCCGGATAGCAGCGTTCCCACTGTCGCGCCGCGTTTCGCGGGCGTTGTAAGGTGGACCGCAAATGGGATGATCTGCTGCGCGACCGTCGACGATACGCCGACAAGCGCAGAGAATATCACGATCATTGTAGTGTTGCCGGCGTAGGCGACGCCTAGGAGCGCAATGGCAAGAATGACAAATTGACCGACGATTAGGCGCTTGCGCTCGACTATATCTCCCATGGGAACCAGCAGAAACAGCCCCAGAGCGTAGCCGAGTTGGGTGACCGGCGAGATCAGCGTGGCGGCAAGCGGTAGATCCTTGCCGATCAACTCCAGCATTGGCTGATTGTAGTAGATATTGGCTACTGCCGCTCCGGCGCCTAGCGCCATCGCGAAGGTGAGCGGCGTCGTCATCTTTGGCAGCGCGTCGTTTGATAATGGATGGTCATATCGACGTCCTCATGGTTGGTGGCTGGAAATATCGGACTGACGTCCTTGTTCTGCAATCGAAGACAATGCACAGTCCTCGTACGTTTTTGAACGGGGGCGGATATGGAATGGAGTGATGTCAGGATTTTCCTTGCTGTTGCCAGGGAAGGAACGCTGGGAGCGGCCGGCCGCTCCCTGAAGCTCAGCCACCCGACCATCAGCCGGCGTTTGCGAGCGATGGAGGAAGCGACAGGGCAGACGCTTTTTCAGCGAACCAGCGACGGCTACGTTCTCACCGAAGAGGGCTCGACGGTGCTATCGATTGCCGAGCATATGGAAGAGAATGCCTTGGCGATCCAAAGGCGGCTGGCCGGAGATGTACAGAAGCTTGAGGGTACCCTTCGAATTTCCTCCCCGGATTGGTTCGGAGCCTGGGTCCTTCCGCCCGTCGTCGCCGACTTTGCGCGAATGTATCCTCATGTCGACATGGAAATCCTGACCGGGACGAGACTGTTCAGCCTTGCGCAGCGAGAGGCCGATGTCGCGTTCCGCATCTCGCCGTTCACCGAAGCAGACGTCGTCCAGCGCAAGCTCGTCGAGATGCCCTACGGGGTCTATGCGGCGGCGGACAAAGCGCCGCCCCGCGCCGGCGAAGGGCAAGGTTGCGCACTCGTCACCATGGATACCTCCCTCGGCGCCTTTCCCGATATCGACTGGCTGAAGTCGAAGCTTCCTAAGGCCAAGGTCATCGTGAGATCGAACAACCGCAACGTCCAGGCGCAGATGAGCAGCGCCGGCGTCGGCATCGCTGTTCTGCCTCGCCCCGTCGGAGACAAGCAGCCAAATCTGCAGCGGCTGGATCTGGGCGAGGACCCGCCAGGTCGCGATATTTGGATGGGTTATCATCGCGATATCCGGCGCTCCGGACGTCTCAGGGCATTTGTCGAACTTGCGGTTGCCCTCCTCTCGAACGGCGGTTGAGAGCCGACAGTCTCGTGAGCGCAGTCGGGAATGCTTTTCTTCACGGATTCCAGGGATGTTAGGCATTGAATGTCTCCTTCAACAACGCGGCAGCCTGGGCCACCGCGCCGCGCGCAGCCGGAGTGTCGGCAAGCGGTTCCAGGACCGCAAAATCATGAATCGTGCCTAGAAAGCGGACGGCATTCACCCTCACATCCGCCTGCATCAGTTTTCGTGCGAACTCCTCACCTTCGTCCCTTGCGATGTCGTTCTCGGCGGTTATCAAGAGGGTCGGGGGCATTCCTTCCAGTTCCCTGATCCGCGCGTCTGTCGGCGAGGGAAGTGCGGCATCTGCGTGCTCACCCAGTTCTTTCAGGATTTGCGACATGAGTTCGCCTGTCATCCATGGTCCTTCGGCAAAGGCTTTATAGGAGGCGTTCCCGAGGCGATCTGAGAATATAGGGTTGAATAGAATCTGAAGCGCGATCGCGGGATCCGGACGATTCTTTGCGATCATCGAAACGACCGCGGCGACTTTCGCACCGATACCATCCCCCGCCACCGCCAATCGCGAGCCATCGAGCCCAAGGGAGCGGCCGTTATGCTGGATGCCCGAGAGAGTTGAAAGGGCACATGCCACCCTTGCCGACAATTGCCCCTGGCTTGTGTCGAGGCAGAAGACCGCGATCCCGCTGGCAACGGCGAGATCGAGGCACAAGCGCGTCGCATTCATGGGGCCGCCTTCTCTTGCCCTGGCCGCGCAGAAAAAGACAAGGACCGGGCTCGGTGAACCTGCACCTTCCGGAAGGACCAGGCTGCCACGAATGTGGTCTTGCGGGAATTCGACGTTGATGTCGATCACCCGGGCTGCGGCATGCCGGGAGGCATTGGTCTCGGACGTGCGCTCTCTCAATTCCTCGATGCTTCTCGCCGGACCCGGAAAGCGGTCCAGGAATTCCTGGGTCAGGGTATCGAGAACGGGATTGGCCGAGGCAGGCGTGATGTGAACCGGCATTTTTTGTTTACTTTCGTTGAGGGCTCGGGAGATCATTCCGCGTAGGCGTGGCGGCGGCGGAAGCTGCTGGGAGTCTGCCCGGTCGCTTGCCGAAAGAGCCGCGAGAGGTGAGCCTGGTCGGCCATTCCGCACTCAAGCGCGATCTGTACAAGCGGCTCGCCGCTTTCAATCAGCAACGTCTTGGCGCGATCGATGCGCCTAGCCTGAACATATGCATGCGGTGGGACACCGAAACTCTGGCGAAACGATTTCGAGAAGTGGCTGACGCTCAGGCGGCAGAGAGCCGCAAGATCTTCGCAGCGGATAGACGACGACAGATGCTCTTCAACGAACCGGCTGACGCGCTTCATCTGCCACGGTGCCAGACCGCCGGTAAATTCCGGCTTCGGTTCCGTTCGCAGGAGCGCTCGCGCCTTGTCGAGGCAGGCTCTGACGGCGTCGATGTCGCGATCCACCTCGAAACCGGCCTGATCGAGGAGTTCGGTCAGGGTCGATGCGATGCTTGCGGGCAGATCCTTGACGGCGATTGGTGAGATCGGACCGGCTTCGTTAACGCGATAGAAAGACATCGGAAATTCCTTTCGGCTGGTTGGCGTGAATGACGTTTGTCGATGACCAACATTTACTGCCGGCGGGGCCAGGACCGTGAATTAAGCTTTGTGAAGAGTTGCAAAGGCGATTAAGGCCACTTTGCGGGACGCGCCCTGCACGGTCGTTTTGTGCAAGAAAAGGAATTCCTTCAAAGGACGCCGGGCTTCCTAATTGATAAGATGGATGACCGAAGCGCCCCAATTTATGGACGATCATGCAAGACAGCACCTCCTACCAATTCGACCGTTTCACACTCTCGATTGCGCAGAGGGCACTGTTTTCCAATGGGGAGCCTGTCCGGCTTGGTGCACGAGCGCTGGAACTCCTCATCCTGCTGGTGGAGCGCGCAGGAGAACTGGTCACCAAGGATCAGCTGATGGAGCGGGCGTGGCCGGACGCGACCGTCGATGAAAATGCCATGCGGGTCCATCTTTCGGCTCTGCGCAAGACCCTGGGTGAGACGACCGATGGCACCAGCTTCATCCAGAATGAGACCGGGCGTGGCTACAGATGGGTCGTTCCCGTGGTCGCGACCGGGGCGGGCGCCCAGAAGGCGGCGGTCGAGGCAAAGCCCCTGTCCTTTTTCCTTCCCGCGAACCTTGGACAGGTCATCGGCCGTGACGAGGTCATCCAGGGACTGGCAGAGCTCTTTCCTGACAAGCGACTCGTCACGATCGCGGGCCCGGGTGGAATTGGTAAGACGACGGTTGCCCTCGCGGTCGCACACAGGGTGGCCGACGAACAGGAGATAGCCGGCTGCTTCGTCGATCTGGCGCCGCTTTCGAACGGAAGCCTGGTGGTATCCGCGCTGGCCAGCCAACTGGGCTTGGCGGTTGCGGGCGTGGCAGAGGATGCCATAGTTGCGGCCCTTGCTACGCAGACCGTGCTCATCGTATTCGACAATTGCGAGCACGTCGTTGATGCTGTCGCGCAAGTGGCCGAAACGATTTTGCAATCGGCCCCAGGCGTCAGCATCCTGATCACGAGCCGTGAACCGTTGCGAGCCGCCGGAGAGTCGATCTTCCGCCTCCAGACACTGACGGTCCCTGCTCACCAGCAGAACATGACTGCAGCCGAGGCGTTGGAGTTCTCCGCGGTGGCGCTTTTTTGCAGCAAGGCAAAAGCGAGTTCGAGCAGCTTCGAGTTTATGGATGGTGATGTTTGCGCGGTGCTCGATATCTGCGAGCGACTGGACGGCATTCCACTCGCACTGGAGATGGCAGCGTCCCGCATGGACCTGCTCGACGTCCAGCAGATGGCAAAGCGTCTCGACGACCGCTTTTCCGTTTTGACGAAGGGGCGGCGAACGGCGATGCCGCGTCAGCAAACACTGCGCGCGACGCTCGACTGGAGCCATGATCTTCTGTCCGAAAGCGAGAAGGCGGTTTTCCGGCGTTGTCAGTGTTCCGCTCGTCCTTCGAGCTCGATGCCGCCTTGGCCGCGTGCTCCGGCGCTGACGTCGAAGAGTTTGCCGTCTTCGACGCTCTGACGGCACTTGTTGACAAATCCCTTGTGACGATGGACCGGCGTGACCGTTTGTCCCTATACCGCCTGCTGGATACGACCCGCTTTTACGCGGCAGAGAAGCTTGGCAAGGGGACGGAATTCGACGAGGTGATGCGAAGGCACGCGCAACAGTGCCTCAAGCTCTTCGCTTCGGAGATAACGACATGGGACGGGAAGAACCCGGGCAAATGGCTTTCCGCCAACAGCTGGCGGGTCGATGATCTTCGCGCCCTGTTCGATTGGGCATTCAGCACCGGGGACAAACAACTCGGCGTAGAACTGATCATCGCTTCGGCATCGCTCTGGTTCCATCTTTCGCTTCCCTCCGAATACCTGGCGATCGCTCGCAGGGCCATGAGTGTTATTGCGGGGACCGAGCTGGTCGGTTCGGTTGCGGAGTTCGAGCTTCAGACGACCTATGGTCATGCTCTGTGGCATACGGCTGGCCCGACCGAGGAAATGAACAACGCGTTTCTGCGGGCGGGAGAGATTGCCGACCAGCTCGATCTTCCATCCCATAAACTGAGAGCCGTATGGGGACTGTGGGCCCGCGCTATCCTGTTCGGCAACTACGGGGAAAGTCTCGTTCTTGCGGAACAGTTCAAGGAACCGGCCTATGCGACCGGAGAACTCGCGAACATCCAGACCGCCGATCATATGTTTGCACTCTCCCATCATTTCATCGGCAATCAGGCGCAGGCGCTCGAACTGTTGATGAAGGTGATTGCGGGTGACGATGCTCCCGTCCGCGCCAATCATACGAACCACGCACAGGTTGACGGGAAGACGGCGGTGCTGGCCTTGCTCATGCGCATTACCTGGTTGCAGGGCGATGCTGGGGGCGCGCTGTCGCTTGCAAAGGATTGTGCCGCGACGTTCTCTCGCTCGATCACGACCTGTCTATCTGCTACGGGCTTGCCATCGGATGCATTCCCGTAGCCCTATGGTGCGGCGAACTTGCGCGTGCGAAAGAATGGAATGGCCATCTGATGCGCCGCACGACCAGGAGAGGATTACGTTATTGGCAGGTCTGGGCCGAGGGTTTTGCAGCTATTCTGGAAGGCAAGACCGTATTTCCCAGGGATGCCACCGCGATGCAGGCGGAAGTCTTCGCGGCAATCAGCCGGATGCCTATGGCGACAACCTTACGAGCAGACATGACGCAGAAGGAAGCCTCTGGTGCGGACCCGAACTGCTGCGCATCGCGGCCCTCCGATCGGCGGGGCATCCGAACAAGGCGACTGAAGACGCCCTCAGACGTGCCTATGCGATCGCAGACGAACAGGGCACGGCAGCCTGGATGGCGCGAATTGAAGTCTCGCTGCGAGCCGCGGTCGCATTGGAATAGCTTTTGGCTTTGGCGCGTCGCAGGATCAGAATGGAAATGCATACGCGTCAGAACTCGTAACGGGTGCGCGACACTTCAGGTCCCATATATGGAACCTGAAGTGTGACCAGGCTGTGCTTAGACCCTGACTAAACGTTCTCGATCCGAAGCACCTTCGCTGTAGCGGCCCGGGATGTCCTGCACGCATCGGCATCCACTTTCAAATCGATCCCGTAAGTCGGGATCATCCGTTTCAACGATGGAAGCCACGCATCCTCTGTTATTTTGTCGCCGAAGCAGATTTCCAGCACACGTAGTGCAATAAAGGCGGCAGTCGAGGCGCCCGGCGAGGCGCCCAGCAGCGCCACAAGCGACTTATCGGCGGCAGGCACCAGCTCAGTACCGAATTCTAGAACGCCGACCCGTTCCTTTTCGGGTTTGATGATCTGGACGCGTTGCCCGGCGACCGCCTCTTTCCAGTCTCCCCTCCTGGCCATTGGAAAGAATTCTTGAAGCATGCTGAACTGATGTGAGGAACTTTGTAGCACCTGACCGATCAGATATTCCGTAAGGTCAATATTGTCCTTAGCTACTTCGAGAAGGGGCAGAATGTTGTCGTGAGTGATGGAGCGAAACAGATCCAACAGGGAGCCATGCTTGAGGAACTTGGATGAGAAGCCGGCATAAGGTCCGAACAAAAGGGATTTGCGTCCTGCGATGATCCTGGTGTCCAAATGAGGAACTGACATGGGAGGGGAGCCACTGGCGGCTTTGCCGTAGACCTTCGCGTGATGCCTCTCGCTGACATCGTCCACGTCGCAGCGCAGCCATATGCCACTGACGGGGAAGCCGCCATAACCTCGACCTTCGGGGATCTGCGACATCTGAAGGAGATCGATTGACGCTCCTCCCGCTCCGATGAAGACGAACTTTGCCGAGACCTCCTGCTTCGTGCCGTCGGACGCATCCTCGACCACCACCTGCCACCTGCCGCTCTCCTCGCGGTTCAAGCCGACAACCTGCCGGTTGTAGTGGATGCTGACGCCTGACTGGGCCGTCAGTTGTGCAAAAAGCAGGTGGGTCAGGGCGCCATAGTCAACGTCTGTGCCAGTGACGATGCGTGTGGCAGCGACAGCTTCGTCCGACTTGCGACCTTCCATGATCAGGGGTGCCCAATCTGCGATCTTTGCCGGATTGTCGGTAAATTCCATGCCGTTGTAGCAGTGATGCGCGGACATTTGCCTGTAGCGCTCTCGCAGAAACGCAACATTTTCCGCCCCTCTTACGAAACTCATATGCGGGCAGGGGTGCAGAAAGGAGCGTGGGTCGGAGATGGCCCCTTTCGTCACCATATAGGACCAAAGCTGTCGCGAGATATCGAATTCGGTGTTAACCTCCAACGCCTTCGATATGTCCACGCTGCCATCGGCGCGCTGGGGCGTATAGTTCAGTTCGCAGTTTGCCGCGTGGCCGGTGCCGGCATTGTTCCATGCCTGGGAGCTTTCCTGTCCGCAGTCATTCAGCCTTTCATAAACTGCGACCGTCAATGAGGGATCGAGTTCCTTCAGCACCGTGGCCAGTGTGGCACTCATGATGCCAGCACCAATGAGAACAATGTCCGGATTTCCGTTAGTCTCGAACGCCATTTGTTTGTTCCACCCTTAAGCTGTCGCCGGAATAAAGCGGAGATCAGCGGTTTCGTCATAGACGACATAGGCCCGCCGCCATGGCTCGGAACCAATCAATCGCCACTTGTGGCCGGAACCGCTATTATCCTGTGCAAGAAGCACGTTGCCTGGGCGGATAGTGAACGTCGCCCCGGATTTGGTTTCAAATTCGAGAGTTCCAGACAATGTGAGGACAAAGCGCGGAACGGGATCTTTGTGCCATTCGAACGAGCCACCGGAAGCGGTTTCACGAAACGAGATGTTTTTGGCTGCCACAGCCTGCCCGATGAAATCGCCACGCTCTCCTTCGGATAGGTCAATCGCGCCTTCTTCAAAAACTGAATTACCGTCCGCAGCAGTCCAAATTCTGACGCATCTGATCATTGTTTTCATCCTTGTCTTCAAGCACCGGCCAGCCCACGGCCGACCATTTCCAGAGGGTTGATGGTTCTATCGAAAAGGGCTGCGTCGACCTTTCCGGAGGCGAGAGCTGCCTCGCGAAGGGTCGTCCCATCGGCAATTGCCTTTTCAGCGATATGTGCGGCGTTCTGATATCCGATGACGGGCGAAAGGGCAGTTACCAGCATGACGCTGCCCTCGACATAGCCGTTGATCTTTTCTCGGTTGAGCTCCGTGCCCTCCACCGAGAACTCTCGAAATCTATCGCAACCGTCAGCAAGTATCCGAGCCGAGTGCAGGAAATTACTGATGATCACCGGACGCATCGCATTCAGTTGGAAATTTCCCTGACTGCCGGCGAATGCCACCGCGGTATCATTACCCATCACCTGAATCGATATCATCACGATTGCTTCGCACTGTGTGGGGTTCACTTTTCCCGGCATGATGGACGACCCGGGCTCGTTCGATGGCAAAAGCAGTTCTCCAAATCCACAGCGTGGTCCCGAGGCAAGCCATCGCATATCGTTGGCGATCTTGATCAAAGCGACGGCGAGGCTTCGAATGGCCGCATGGGATCGCACGATCGCGTCAAGAGATCCCTGAGCTGTGAATTTGTTGGGGGCCGTCACGAAAGGCTTGCCGGTGAGTTCGGCGATTTTTGCGGCGACGTCTAGGGAAAAGCCTTTGGGGGCATTGAGGCCGGTACCGACCGCGGTTCCCCCGACGGCCAGCTGATAGAGATCTTCCCGGCTTGCCTTGATCGATGAGACGGCATCGCGGATCTGGCCCGCCCAGCCAAACCATTCCTGACCGGCAGTCAGCGGAACGGCATCTTCAAGATGGGTTCTGCCGATCTTGACGACATCCATCCAGCCTTGAGCCTTGCGCTCTATCATATCCGCAAGCGCTTCAACTGACGGCAGCAGCACGTTGTCGATCGCGTCGATCGCCGCGATGTGCATCGCCGTCGGGAACGTGTCGTTCGAAGATTGCCCCATGTTCACGTCATCGTTGGGACCGACTGGCTTCTGCGAACCAAGGATGCCACCCAGAAGCTGGATGGCTCTGTTTGATATGACCTCGTTCACGTTCATGTTCGACTGTGTTCCGGAGCCGGTTTGCCAGACATAAAGCGGGTAATGATCGTCGAGTGCGCCTGCGATGGTTTCATCGGCGGCGCGCACAATGGCATCGCGCTTCCAGTCTGGGAGCCTGCCTGCCTCGGCATTGACTAGCGCGCAGGCCTTCTTCACGTAGCCATAGGCGTGGTATACAGCCTTCGGCATACGGTCGTCGCCAATATCGAAATGGCCAAGCGATCTCTGGGTCTGCGCGCCCCAGTAGCGATCCGCGGGAACAGCAACGTTGCCCATCGAGTCAAATTCGATACGTTCACCGCTTGCATCAATGCCGATCGGGGCATCGTTCATCGCCAAGTTGTCTTCGTTTGCTTGAGTCATGCTGTCTCCCTTCAATGGGTGCTACGTGTGCCTTCGCCCGATCCGGCCAAAGAAAGCGCGATGCCGATGCCGATAGTCGCCGTCGTGACCATCGTGGTGATTGCCAGTGCGATCGTGGTTGAAACAAGTAGAGGCGACGCGGCCGATCCCTGCGTCATGATAGCCAGCCCTCCGATCCCGGCACGGAAACCGTATGATCCAGGGATCAACGCAACCACACCCGGAAAGGCGAAAGTCACTGCCGGAGCGCGATAGACACGGGCAGCAAAACGCGCAATCGCGCCTGCTGCAAAGGCGCCGACCAGGGAGGCCATAGGCAATGTCATACCCGCTTGCTCCAGTGATGTGCGAAGCGTGTGACTTGCCATCCCCGCAGCGATGCAGAACCCGACCGCGCGCGGGGAAACGTTGAAGGTTATGGCAAAACCTGCCGCCGCCAAACCTGCAAAAAGCAGATCGGGGAGGGGAGATAGGGAACCGGGCCCCCGGTCGATTGGAAGCGTTGCGCCACTGAGGGAACCGACCGCGTAGAGGGCAAAAGCGATCGTCAGTATACTGGCCGCGCCTGTCGCCAGTCGCGCTACACCGTTTGCGGCATTGCCAGAGCTGATCTCACGGATGCCGTTTATCAGCGGAACGCCCGGCACGAGGATCATCCCCGCGGCCGTCAGTGCAAGAACGGGAGAGGCATGCGGAACGAGTCTCAAGACGAGAATGGCCGTTAAGCCGCTGAGTGCCGCAACGATAAACACGCTCACAAACGGATTGAGGGAGAATTTTGCGAAGATTTTTCTGAGGGCGGCACTAACAATGCCCGCGACGAACGCAACCGCTACGACAGACCATTCTGCTCCAAAAAGTTTGGCCAACGATGCGGTGGTAAACCGAACGCCAATAATGGCGGTGAGATCGGAGTATCCTTGAGGCGAAAGCTCTATCGCGTCGAGACGTTGCTCGATGATGTCAGCATCGTTTAAACCACCCCGAATGTCGTCAATAAGTGTCTCCACAGCGGCAAGCCGCTGCATGTTGACTGAAGGCACCGAGAATTCCGGGCCGAGCCTTGTCACAAACCTCTCCGTCGTTCCGACCGTGGCAAGAATAGCCTCAGGCGTGACCAGCACATGCACCTCCTGTCCCAGCCCTTGGGCGACACCGCTCACGCCCGTTAAGACATGTTGGGTGTCTGCGCCGCTGAGGAACAAGAGACGTCCCGCACGCGATGCTAGATGTACGGACCTTTCGGCAGAATCTGGGTGTGGATCGATCGCAAGAGCCATGTCGCCTTGACCTTCGTTACCCTAGGCTGTGGATATGAACGCGCTTTCCGCGGACAAACCTGGTTTGGTTCAAGATGATTCATCTCGTTTGCAGAGCAATCCAATCTGGTGATCGGTGGCCAGACGGAGGCTATTCCACATAGAATTCGGCCGTGTCTTGTTGCGGCCGATCTGTTTTATGGTTCCCGTGCTAGTTGAAGAAAAGCTATCATGGTCAGAAATCTGAGGGCTTGGCGAAATCCACTGTGATTGGACGATCCTGAGATATCCATTTGGCCGCCGCAGCGGCAGCAGCCGATTCGTCCAACTACCGTAGATGCATGCAAGCTGAACCTGATGGTCAGAGCTACGGTGGTCGAGGCTCCGGTAAAGCAGAGGACGTCTCTTGAAAGAACAGGCTCAAGGCCGAACTTGGCCATCCACGACGATCAACGTCAATGGCGAGGATCATATTGTCACCGGTCCTGCGGATATGCCGCTGTTGTGGGCGATACGGGACTATCTAGGTCTCACTGGGACCAAGTTCGGATGTGGAATCGGCCAATGCGGGGCGTGCACGGTCCATGTCGACGGCCGACCCGTGCGGTCTTGCGTCGTGCCTGTCGGTGAACTTGAGGGGCAGGTCACGACGATCGAGGTCATTGGCGAGACTGAGGTCGGCAAGCGTGTGCAACAGGCCTGGCTGGAGCTCGAAGTCGCGCAATGCGGATATTGCCAGTCAGGGCAAATCATGGCGGCGGCCGCGCTTCTGGCCCGCACGACGAAGCCGAGTGACGCAGACATTGATGAGGCGATGGCGGGAAACATCTGTCGCTGCTGCACCTATGTCCGCATCCGTGAAGCCTTGAGGACAGTGTGATGAACAAGCGACCATCAGGCTTTGCAGATGGCTTGAGCCGTCGCGCCTTTCTGGCGGGCGCGGGTTGGTTGTCGGTTTCTCTTTGGTCAGGGCTGCCCGCGCCAGTCAGGCAGACGACCTCAAGGCAATCGGGGCCTATGATGCGGCCGGCACGGGTTTCAATGGATTTGTTCCTGACGGCTTCATCCGGATCGGCGTGGATGGGACAATCGTGCTCGTCGTTCCGAGCGTGGAAATGGGCCAGGGCATTGCCACGGCCGAGGCAATGATGATCGCCGAGGAGCTGGAAGTTCAGCTGGAACAGGTCAGGGTGGAGATGTCTCCTCCCGATCCGACGGCGTACAATCAAGCGCTGTTGAAAGGTGAGGTCACTGGTGGATCGACTTCGACCCGCGCCTTTTTTACGCCGCTTCGGAAAGCCGGCGCCGCTGCAAGAGAAATGCTCGTGGCAGCCGCTGCGGCCGAATGGCATGTCAATCCATCCGACTGCCGCGCCGAACATGGGGTGGTGTATCATGACGCGAGCGGGCGAAATGCAAAGTATGCGGAGCTTGCATTGGCCGCCGCCCGTCAATCGGTTCCGGCCGATGTGAAGCTGAAGCCGGTTGAGGAATTCAAGCTGATCGGCCGGTCTCTCAAGCGCGTTGACACCCCGTCAAAGGTCAACGGCAACACCAAATACGGAATCGATACGTATGTAGAGGGAATGCGCTATGCCGCTTTGGCAATGGCGCCGACCATTGGCGGTAAGGTCCGGTCCGTCTCCGAAGGCACGGTGCGCCAGACGGAGGGTGTCGTTGACGTCTTGCGGATCGATGATGCTGTCGCTGTCGTTGCCACAAGCTACTGGATTGCCAGGAAAGCACTCGACCAAATCGACATTGATTGGGATGCCGGGCCGAATGCTGCGCTGTCCACGGAAGCCATCCTCAATGATTTGAGAAGCGCGACAGGTACGCCGCTGATCGGGAGCGCAAAGGGCGACGCCGACGCTGTTATTGCTTCCGCGCCGGTGCGTGTCGATGCATCCTACGAGCTTCCATACCTGGCCCACGCCTCACTTGAACCCATCAATACGACAATCCACGTTCGTGCCGACAGTTGCGATATTTGGGTCGGTACCCAGGTGCCCGAGATTGCGCGCACGGTTGTCGCGGAAATCATCGGCATGCCGGCTGAAAAGATCATGCTGTACAACCACATGGTGGGAGGCGGATTTGGAAGACGACTGGCCGTCGATACGATCCAGCAGGCGGCGCGCTTTGCTAAGCAGGTCGATTATCCCCTCAAAATTATGTGGAGCCGCGAACAGGACATCGAGCATGACCGTTTCCGGCCGATCTACTTCGACCAGATTTCGGCAGGTCTGGGAAAGGATGGGAAACCCGTCGCGCTCACCCATCGAACAACCTGTTCGACGGTCCGCCCATTCTACGACCGTAAGGAATGGCCAGCCGACAAGCTAGACCCAGACGCTGTGGCCGGTGCCGCTGATCTGCCCTATAGCATTCCCAACACGCGCTCGGAATGGCTGAGACATGACGGGCCAGTCCCGCTGAACTGGTGGCGCGGCGTTGGAGAGAC
The DNA here is from genome assembly GCA_902167985.1 of Shinella sp. UYSO24. GTDB lineage: Bacteria > Pseudomonadota > Alphaproteobacteria > Rhizobiales > Rhizobiaceae > Neorhizobium. The sequence goes on along the minus strand of CABHNZ010000002.1, from coordinate 473,591 downwards.
GCACAACATTTCGTGGTCGAGAGTTTCATTGATGAACTCGCGCACCGGGCCGGCGTCGATCCTATCGCTTACCGCCGAAGCCTGCTGGCGCAGGACCCGCGCACGCTGCGTGTCCTCGATCGCGTCGAGAAACTGTCAAACTGGGTCACACCTCTTCCGCCTGGAAGCGGCCGGGGCGTCTCGATCCATGATAGTTTCGGTAGTCATGCCGCTGTTGTCGTCGAGATAAAGCTGAACGACATTGGGATGGTTTCGCTCCAGAAAGTCTCGGCTGTTGTCGATTGTGGTGTGGCCGTCAATCCGGATGGCGTTGTTGCGCAGATGCAGGGAGGCATCCTCTTCGGTCTCTCCGCGGCGCTCTATAACGGTATCACCATCAGGGACGGCAAGGTGCAACAGCACAATTTCAATGATTATCGTCAGTTGCGACTGAATGAGACACCTGAGATCGTCGTTGAGGTCATCAAGAGCACCGAGCCGCCGGGTGGTCTGGGGGAGGTTGGCACAGTCTCGGCCGCGCCCGCTTTGTGCAATGCTATCTTCGCTGCAACCGGGCAACGGCTTCGCTCGCTACCGGTGAACAGGGCGCTCCTGGACAAACGTCAAGCCGATCACAGGAACAGCTTTTCCTTGCCTAATGGTGGAGCGCGGTCATGAGATTTCTGTGGAAATCCGCTGCGGCCTGTGCGGTCGCTGCCGGTGCCGCTTTCGCCTTCTTTTCTCTTCCGCATGGGTTGGATCCCATCAAGGAAGCCAATATGGATCTGAATGACGAGGCGCTTGTCGAGCATGGTCGCTATCTGACGCTCGCCGGAGACTGTGCGGCCTGCCATACCACCCCGGGCGGTAAGCCGTTTGCGGGGGGATTGGCGTTCGAACTGCCTTTTGGAAAGATTTACTCCGCGAATATCACGCCGGATATCGACTCGGGCATAGGCTCGTGGAACGGTGCCGAGTTCGTAAGGGCCATGCGGCATGGCGTGGGCAAGAGCGGTGAGGACCTTTATCCTGCCTTCCCTTACACGTCTTATGCCAAGCTTAGTGACGCGGATATGGTTGCGATCTTCGCCTATCTCAAAACGCTGGCACCTGTTGGCGACCCTGCTCCGCAAAATCAACTGGCTTTTCCATTCAATCAGCGCTGGTCGCTTCGTGCCTGGAAGCTGCTGTTCCTAAACACCGAACCCTTTGAAGCGGACACCGGTAAGTCTGCGCAGTGGAACCGTGGTGCATATCTCGTCCAAGGGCTCGCGCATTGCGGAGAGTGCCATACGCCGCGAAATATCCTGTTTGCCAGAAAATCCTCAGAGGAATTGTCAGGCGGAACCGTGGACGGATGGCGAGCATGGAACATAACTCCGGACATGAAGTCGGGCATTGGCGCGTGGACTGACGCAGCGATTGCACATTACCTCTCTGCGGGCTGGGCAGAGGGCCATGGGGCGGCAACCGGGAGCATGAAGCAAGCGATCGATTTGAGTCTTGGAAAGCTAGAAGCTGGTGATATTGATGCGATCGTTACCTATCTTCGCTCCATTCCACCTGTTGAAAGCGACGATCCGACTCGAACCCCGTCTACATCAAGTATGACGCGCGCGCGTTCGTGGTCGTCAGGAGATTCTGACGAGTCCGGCGGCAAGTCTGTGTTCGAAAGTGCATGTGCGAGCTGCCACGGCTGGGATGGCTCCGGTCAAGCGACGCGCCGTCAGTCTCTGATCGGAGACCGCAATGTCAGTGATCCTGCAGGAACGAATCTGATCAGGCTTTTGCTCGAAGGTGCATCTTCCGAGGATCATGATCCAGGCCAATCTATGCCATCTTTTGCCGCCGCCTATGATGACCGAGAATTGGCCGCGCTCGCCAACTACGTGATCGCGCATTTCGGCGGCAAGCAGGGCCTCGTTACTGCGGATACGGTCAAGTCTGCCCGGGCTGGCGGCAATTAACAACGAAAGTTGGCGACCAAATGAACCGAAGAACCGCCCTGAGGCGGCGGCGACAGGTTCGTTGTCTCCACGGACACCGTGAGGCTAGAGAGTTCCTCTTCAGGAGGCCGCTTTACGCACGACTTGGGACCGATACGTCTTTAGCCAAGGGAGACCACAATGCGCCTGCCCCCGTTATCACCAAACGAACTCGATGCCAGACAGAAGGCGCTCTACGATGAAATGAAGATTGGCGTCGGCGCCAAGTATCAGGATTTCGTTACCATGCGTGCAGACGGTGCGTTCCTAGGACCCTGGAATTGCCTGGCTGCACCAGCCCGAGGTCGGGGAGGCATTCTGGACCGTCACCAAAGCGATGACCGCCTTCAAACATTTGGACGATGCCGTCAGACAGGTCGCCATCATCGCGGTGGGGGCCCACTTCGGGGCAGCTTATGAAGTGTATGCGCACTCGGCGGTCGCCAAGAACAGGCATTCGATGAGTGACGCCCGGCTTTCGACACTCTCAGCCGGTGCGCGGCCAAGTGACCTGTCCGTATCGGAGGCGGCGGCGCTCGACGTTGTCAAGGCGCTGCTCGGAGGCGGTATTTTACCTGATCGGGTCTATAACCACGCGCTTGACGTGTTCGGGGAAGCCGGAACACGGGAGCTGATCTGGCTTGTCGGGCACTATTGCTCCATTTCCATGACCTTGAACGGTTTTGCCATCGGTGTGCCTGGGCAAGACGCCTGAGAGCGGCAGAACGGCCTGAGCGCATTTGCTCAAGCCGTTCCTCCGACGCTTTGGCCTGGCCCAAATCTACCGGCGCAGACGTCAGTTTTCCCGTCAGCTGACCTTCAGCCTCGGTGGCGAGAGCCGCGGTTCCTCATGGCGTGTGTGGATACATTGAATATCAGCCCACTTTCGAAGCGATTCCGTCAGACCGTTCAACACGTCTCCAACGACCCCTTAGATCCGTTCCACCCCTGCCGTGAGCAGGAATTCGGTCAAGACGTCTGAGACTTTTGATGCCACTTCATGTTTCTTTGCTGCTAGTCGTCTCTTCAGTTCAAGCCGGTCTGGCTGCATTCTCCCGGAAATGGCGCGGGCTTGCCTGTTTTGCCCGAAATGGACACTCGATCCTGCCGAGGACTGCCTTCTCCGCGAAGATTGCCGACTGCCAGTAACCGCAGCGGGGGCAGCATCGCTACGCCGATCGCTGCTATCGACAAGTCGGAATCATAGGCAGGTGGGCGCTCGCCATATCGGGTCATTGGCGGGTCTCCGATAGCTCCGGTTGCCGATGATCGAGGTTGTAGCGACCTCTTTGGTCACCGGATTTGTCAAAACCGACTACATTTTAGCCGATCATGGTATTCGCCCGCTCAAACATGAGACGGTTGCAATAGGAGCGTCCAAACAGCACGGTCCATCCAGTGATAGTCTCAAGGATGAGAAATTCAACCGGGGAAGATCACCCATGACGACCATACCGACGCGCGACGGCAAGCACATCTTCCTTAACGACTGGGGAGCAGGTCGGCCGGTGGTATTCTGTCCCGGCTGGCCTCTCACCGCCGATATGTGGGAATCGCAGATGCTGTTCCTTGCCCAGAACGGATTCCGCGCGATCGGATATGACAGGCGCGGTTTCGGGCGCTCGTCGCAACCTTGGTCAGGCTATGATTACGATACCTTTGCCGACGACATATCCGACATTATTTCAAATCTCGCGCTTTCGGACGTGACTCTCGTCGGGTTTTCGATGGGCGGGGGCGACGTAGTTCGATACCTGGGCCGTCACGGCTCCCAGGCAGTCTCCAAACTTGCCCTTGTAAGCTCGGTGACACCGTTTCTTATGAGAACGAAGGACAATCTCGACGGTGTTGACGGGTCCGTCTTCGAAGGGATAAAGGCGGGACTGACCGCCGACCGGGCGCAGTTCCTTGCAGATTTCAACACCTACTATTTTGGCACCAACCGGGATGGTTCAAGCATCTCGGAAGGCGTGCTCTCACAGACATTGCAGATGGCTTATACCGGTTCCCTGAAGGCGACCCTGGACTGCGTTACGGCTTTTTCCGAGACGGACTTCAGAGCGGACATCGCTGCGATCGACGTCCCGACGTTGATCATCCATGGGGATGACGATCAAACCGCTCCCAAAGGTGCGACCGGGGACCGCACAGCCAGCATGATCAAAAACAGTATTTACAGAGTCTATGAGGGTGCGCCGCATGCCCTCTACGTGACCCACAAGCAGCGTCTCAGCGAGGACCTTCTCGCTTTCGCACGCGGTTGAATTGCAACATTGTGAGAGACACCGGGCTCGTTCGGGTTTCGCGATAGCATTAAAAACCGGCCTGAGCGCAATTGCTCAAGCCGGTCATGCTATCGCTTTACCCCAAAATAGGATCACCACGAAAATTTCAGCTCGGCTCCAAGATAGTTGCCATCGCGCCCGCCCGCATGTCGGATTGTGGAACCTACATTGTAGTGCACCGCCTCTAGCGCACCGGTCAGGTTGGGTGTGAACGCATAGTCGGCGCGGAGTTGGACATATGCACCCGTCCAGGCATCGCCGTGACCCGCGGTGTTGGCAATTGGGATGCTTGGCTGCGTATAGACGGCGTCTGCTGTCGTCATGCGCCAAAGGAAGCCCATAGCAGTTGTAACCGACAATTTTTCGGCAGGCTTCACCGTGATCGATGGCTTTAAATGGATCAGGTTCGAATAGCCCGTATATCCGCCCAGCGTGAAGTAATATCCGTTAGGGAAGAGCGGGTTGAATGTCTCGACGGTCTTGTCCCCTCGGTTTCGGTCGCCCGACGCGACGTCGAACTGGAGCCCCACCCTCGGGGTCCAGGAGGCATCATCGAAGGTATATCCTACCCGTGCGCCCAGCGCCCAAGCCTTGATGTCGCTTGACCCCACGGTGCCGAGCTGCGCCATGCCCTCGAGGTCCCAGTCGAAATTATGGGAGCTTCCCGCAAAACGGGCATCGAACACATGTCGCTCTTCATTTCCGGCGGCGTCAAGGTAATGCGCATCGTCCCGGTCATACAGCGCGTAGTAGGCGGAGAGCTCATTCGTGCCGAAGACCTGCCGCTCGAGGCGGATGGTGCTGAAGGTGAAATGCCCGTTTGAGGTGTCGTCAAAGGGCTCATCGTCCCGGTACTGCACCGGCTGGCTGATGAATCCCAGGAGGCGCCATGGTCCGCTCTCCCAGTCGGCCCAGACCGCATCGAAGGACTGGCGGACGTTGGTCCATCGCGGGACGAAACGAAGCGCTGCAAATCGAAAGCGAAATCCTGCCGTCCAACACGGGCCTTGAATGTCCCTGCGTCGAATGTCTCGGAATAGCCGAGAAAGGCAAGTCTGAGATCGAGTTCGTTTTCATCGGCACCGCCGATATCCGCTTTTCCGAAGGCGCGGTCGTCCTCGAACTGGGTATAAAACTGCCAATGTTCATTAAAATGCGTGTCGATGTGTATTTGAGCACGCTGGAGAAGATAGGAATCCCGCGCGCCGCCTCCGATCCCGAATCCCGGCGCCGTATTGACCTCGTAACGTTCACGAAGAGTAAGCCCGAGAGAAACGTAGCTGTCGGGGTCGCCGGGAATCAAGGGGAGATATTTGAGATCATCCAGTGGCTCCGTTTTGAGGTTCGGGTCGGCTAGCACCGACCAGTCCTCTTGCCAGCGATTCGTTTTGATCGCTGGCCGCTTCGTTGGTGGGGCGGGGCTCTGAGCGTGCGCGAGCGAGCAGGAAATCGACAGGGCGAACGGCAGGAGCGCCGACCAGACGGTCCTCGCACCATACCTGCTCCAGCTTCCGCTCGCGGATTCCCCCGGGCTCTTGCTTGCGGATATCACTTCGACACCGCATGGATTTCGGCGATGAATCCACCCGGAAATTGTACTATGGACGTCTGACGATCCCGGGCTCGATGGGGCGGGACCAGGATGTTTACGCCGAACGTCTCGGCCTTTTCCAAAGTTTCCTGGAGGTCCTGAACTTCATATCCCGTTGTTTCGTAGCCGTAGGGATAGGGGAGGTGGCCGTCGGACACCAGCACGAGCATGCGTCCAAAATCTGACTGAACTTCTACCCGGCGGAACTTCTCGTCCGGCATCCCAATTTCTGCCGCGGACGCATTTTTTTTCGTCGGCGATGATCTTGCCGCCGGAGAATGTCAGGAAGTCCTTGAGGAATTCGTCAACGACGTCAGGCGAAACATAGGCGCGATTTTCCGGTATGGTTTCTAGCGGTTTGTAATCGGGATGCTTAGTGTGCCAGTACAGCTGCATATTGAGGCCGCCGGGCCACTGTATGACGGCGTCACGGCCGATAGGATCCGGAAAAGCCGTGACGATCACGCTCGCACCAGCGTCCCGTGCGGCCTTGACGGCGACGTCCATGTCCCGGACGAGATAGCCGTTGCGTTCAAGACCGAACGGATAGGGGACTGGAGTCTTGAATCCGAAGAGCGAAACTGTGCCAGCGGGGGTCTGGAGCAGCTGGCTCGTCGTGCTGCTTGGCGTTGGCGTCACGGTCGCGACGACCTGCGGCGTGGACTTGCCGCCAAACGTCCCAAGAAACGCCTGAACAAACTTGTCCACCTCTTCGGGTGCGACATAGACGTGCGTCGTGTCATATTGCGGTGCGACAGCAACCGAAGAAATCGAAGGGTTCGCGACAGCGCTGGATGCCAGGGTGACTACTGCGATGAAAGGCAGCGCTAGAATTAACGTTCGGTTGCGCATGGCTGCTCCTGTAGAGGGACCGGAAGGTTGTGAAGTTTCCGATACTACAGCGTGGATCGTTTACCACGCTTGGATGGACCAATGCAGTTTTGTCGTTTTGGCGGCTCCCGAAGGAAAGCGGCGTTCCCTTTTACACCGGCGAAAGGGCGCCTCAGAGCCAGCGGACGGCGTGTTGCAGTGGTGTCGTCCAAATGCCATCTGATCCAACAAGAACGATCTTGGCTAACCGTCTAGGCTCATGACCATCCGACATCTTCAGGAGCAAAACCAAATGACCTCAACATCCCGAAAGCCAACCGTCATCCTCGTCCATGGTGCATGGGCCGATGGTTCAAGCTGGCAAAAGTAATCCCGCTGCTGCTGAAGGAAGAGATTCCCGTGATCGCAGTTCAGAACCCGACCTCCTCGCTTGCGGATGACGCGGATGCCACCCGCCGCATCATCAACTCGGTTGACGGTCCGATCGTTCTTGTGGGGCATAGTTGGGGTGGCGCTGTCATCACCGAAGCTGGGAACGATCCTAAGGTGAAGGCCCTCGTTTACGTTGCCGCTTTCGCCCCCAAAGCCGGCGAAACTGTGGGCGAGCAGGTCGGCAGGTATCCTGCACCTCCCGGTTTGTCGCAGATCAAGAACGATGGCGCGGGCTATCTTACCCTTTCGGAAGAAGGCTGGGTAAACGATGTCGGGCAGGACCTTCCAAAAGAGGAGGCGCGGGTGCTCTCCGTACTGCAGCCCCCGCTCGCTGCCAGTACGTTCGGTGACAAGGTGACCGAGGCCGCGTGGTTGTCGCGGCCGACTTGGTATATCGTGTCAACGGAAGACCGTGTCGTCAGCGTTGACCTTGAGCGTGAACTCGCAGCCGCGATGGGGGCAACGACCACTGAGCTCGCGGCCAGCCACTTGTCCCTGCTTTCCATGCCGGAAGCGGTCACCAGTGTAATACTAGGCGCCGTGGCTGCGGTCGAGGTCGCTTGACGTCCCGCCCCCGATTGGATGCAAGTTCGTTTGATGGCCAAATAGGCCAAGGCGCCAAGACTGCTGGTCTTGGCGCCTTCATGCGTTTATGAAGAGGGTGATTTCCGTAACCAACCCTTCCCCACGATCATATTTCGATCAGAACAGAAATGCTTACGATGAGATCATTCATGTATCCCGGCGGTGCCCGGTCGCTCGCCAAACAGGTGCATCCCGGAGGCAAGCTTGAATCCCAACTGTCCTGACGGCAATTCGCTCGGGGTGTATTTCGGAACGGCCGAGGCGCCCTTTCTGAAGACCGTCCCCTTGGCGTCGGCGCCGATTATCGTAAGCAAGATAATCCGGTCGGTGACGAGGGATGTCGAGGCAAGGGTAGCGATCCCGCGTTTCGACGGCTATCTCGTGATGGTCTATCTCGAGGATACAATTCACTCGGACGTCAGAAGCGACGGCCTTCTGGCGCCACCGCGCTGGTGCGCCAAGGGTTCTGTCTGCGTCGTCGATCTCGATGAAGGCGTTTCCGCTGTCCTTCATCGCGACCTGTGCTCCCTGGCGATTTACCTGCCGAAAGCCCTGGTCCATGAAGTGGCGCGCGCCAGCTTCCCCGGACAAGGCGCGAAAACGCTGCGTTGCCGCAGGGCGGAACCGGACAAGGTGGTAAGCAACTTGGCCTCGGTAGTCCTGTCATTGTTCGAGCGGGATCCTGAAACGGTCGATCCCCTGTTGCGTCACCTGTCGATCGCGGTCTGTACGCATCTTCTGCAGGACTCACTCGACGTCGTGACGCCAAAGGGCGGAGCGATTCTTCCCTCCGATCGCGAGATGGCGGCGAAAGGCTACATGCAGAAAAACCTGGCGCGCGAACTGACCGTGGGTGAGGTCGCCGCGGTCATCGGGCTTTCAGCTGCACATTTTGCGCAAGGGTTTAAGAATGTGACGGGCCTGACGCCACGTCAATGGCTGACGCAGGCACGGGTCGGAGCCGCGAAGGCCCTTCTTTCCGAACACGAACTATCGATCAAGGAGGTCGCCCGAGCATGTGGCTTTGTCGATCAAAGTCACTTCACCAAGGTCTTCTCCAGGGAAGTGGGTACCACCCCCGCTCGGTGGAGAGATCGTCAGCTTCATTAAGGTGAGCCAGCTGCGACTGGATTGCATTCCCGGAAAGAACGCCTTGGACACGAACATCGACAGCGCTCTCACATCTTTTTCGGCCAAGGTCACAATCTGGTCGCTCAAGGCTTCGGCCGTCACGGTCACCCGGCTGAGCTACGACGGCAATGATCTGCCGATCGCTCCGCCGAGCAAGCGTGAGGAAGCCGTCTCCGTTATCATCCAGCTGGCTGATTTTCGGCTGCACCGTCTCTGGCGGAATGGGCGGCTCGTTTTCGAGGGAGGTCATTCCAAGGGTGCGATTGCCATTACCGACCTCCGCGAGGAATGGCAGTGCCACCATCTGTCGCCATTCGACAACATTCGCTTCAACATCCCACTCCCGTTCATCCGAACTTTCCTCGAGGAAATGGGGCGGCCTCAATTCGACGGGTTCGATTGCAAGCCGGGAACGAAGGATGAAGTGATTTTGGGCCTCGCATTGGCGGTTTCGCCATATCTGCTGAGCAAGCAGGAGCCGAACCAGATGTTCCTGGAGCAGATCAGCATCGTGCTGCTGACGCACATTGCGCAGACGTACGGCGGTCATTACTTTCCCGCAAAAAAGAGCAGGTCGCTTGCTCCGTGGCAGGAGAAAAGGGCGCTCGAATTTCTGACGAGCATGGCATTCGATCAGGTCTCGATTAGCCAGCTCGCCGAGACGTGTGGGCTTTCCCGGAGCCACTTTACACGAGCTTTCAAGGATACGTTCGGCAAGAGTCCCTATCGCTGGCTGACGGAATATCGGGTCGCGAAGGCGAAGGAATTACTTCTCTCTGACGACACCATTTTCGGGGTCGCAATCAAATGCGGGTTCTCCGACCAGAGCCACATGACTCGCATCTTTCAAGGCGTGACCGGGAAGACGCCTGGCAAGTGGCGGCGGCAAAACCGAATCCGCGTAAGCCAATGAGAGAAGCCGAGTTCTGGAAGATACCCCACCCGCCCGGCACGATTTTTTACGTCGTATTGTACAAGCGCTGCATTTAGCGTTCAGCTAAAGCGTGCCGCAGAGCCTGGACTAACGCCCAGGTTCTGAACTCAGAAACTCGACCATGCACGCATTTGTCAACTCATCCTCAGGCGTACGCATTATATGAACTCCGAGACCACCTACGAGTTTCTGGTCCTGCTGCTGATGGCAACGGTGCTTCTTGAGTTGGTGGCCAGGCGGCTGCGGTTGCCTCCAGCTGCAGCGCTGATCGTGGGCGGCCTGACGCTCGCATTGATACCCGGCGTTCCTGCGATCGATATAGATCCGGGCCTTATAATGCTGGTGTTTCTGCCTCCGTTGCTGATGCGCAGTGCCTACTATACCGTTTGGGGCGATTTCAAACGTTATGTTGGAGGCATCGTCTCGCTGGCGCTTGGGGCTGTCGCCTTTACCACCTTGGCCGTCGGCGTTGTCTTCCATCTGTTGCTTCCAGGGCTGCCATGGTCGGTCGGGTTCGCGCTTGGGGCCATCGTTTCGCCTCCCGATGCGGTTGCAGCGGGAGCTATTCTCGAGCGATTGCACCTTCCGAGTCGCATCACCGCTCTCCTAGAAGGGGAAAGCCTGGTGAACGACGCAAGCGGGCTGGTGCTCCTGCGATTTTCCGTCGCCGCAACGCTCACCGGAGCCTTCAGCCTCACGCATGCTCTGACGTCGCTGGTGTGGGTCACGCTCGGCGGCATCGCGGTTGGGCTCTCGATTGGATGGGTCGGCCTGACAGTCATTCGACGACTTCGAGACAGCGAATTGATCATCACATCGACCTGCTGCTGGCAGCACTGTCTTACATCGCAGCAGAGAAACTCGAAAGTTCGGGGGTCCTGTCCACCGTCAGCACCGGCTTGCTATTAGGTTGGCATCAACACGAGACGTTCAATGCCCAAACTCGCGTGCGAGCACAAGCCTTCTGGAAATCACTCGTTTTTCTCTTGGAGTCACTGCTCTTCATCATGATTGGGCTTTCCTTGCGCGGCGTTCTAGACCGTCTTGGCGGCGTCCAGCAGGGAATGCTGACACTGGCACTTCCGGTGCTAGCTGTGATCGCAACGGTTATCGTCGCGCGGTTCGCATGGCTTTTGCTTGCTGGGTCCACGGGAAGATTTGCTCGGGGGATGCGGCCCACAGGTGGCGTGTCGTCTCTCTCCGCCACCGTAATTATGAGCTGGGCGGGGATGCGTGGCGTGGTGACTCTAACAGGGGCCCTTTCACTTCCGACCGATTTTCCGGGACGCGATGTAATCCTCGTTAGCGCGTTCGCCGTCATCATTGTAACCGTTCTAATCCAAGGAACCACATTGGGGCCTTTGATATCGCTCCTGGGGGTGGTCAATCTGGAGGAACGCCATTCGGTTCAGGAGAACGAGGCGCTTGCCTGGAAACGCGTTGCCAACGTGCAGTACGAAGCGATAAAGGCGCTGTCGCACAATGCCGATGGGACAGAGCGGCATCCAAGGTTGTTGGAGCAATATTTCCACAGGGCTCAGGTCGCTGAACATTATGAGAAAGACCGCGAAATACACCATTTGATCAAGCTTGAGCACTTTGACACGGTCCTTGCCGCGATTGCGGCTGGCCGGGCCGAGATACTGAAGATGCATAAAGCTGGAGAAATCCATGATGAAGTTCTGCGCCAGCTTGAACGCGAGTTGGACCTGCAGGAAATGGCCGCCGAGAACCGTCGATAGGCTAGTATCTTGAGATTGGCCGATGGGACTTTGACGGGTTCGAGTGTTGCCGCGCTTTTCGATCTTCGCTTTGTTTGCGGTGGAGGATGCCGGCGGCAAACACGCGGGGCAGTTTATGGTATGGGCAGTTGCGCATCGGTGAGCTTGCGCGGATTGAGAACGTGTTCTCATGCTAATGAGTTTTTTGTAACTTGGCCGCCGAAGCCGTATTCTGAGTGCTTGCCGTTTGACGAAAACGCGGGGGCCGTGAAGAGCGCGAGGGTCGCTGCAACATCTGCTGAACTAGGAACCATAGAACCGGGGGTGGCACCGAGCGTCAGGACGTTGCCGCTAACGTGGGCGGGGAAGAGGTCCTGCAGGGCCCGGAAGCCGGCCGTGTCGAGACAGCCGCCGTTGAACTCAACAATACGGATAGAGGCAATCCCTTCATAGCATTCCGATGCGCGCCTGAATTGAAAAAGCCCGCTCGCGATCATCCGCGAGCGGGCAATCGTAACCGGACTTTATGCCTTGATGAAAGCAAGCAGATCCGGGTTGAGCACGTCGGCGTGCGTCGTCAGCATGCCGTGCGGATAGCCCTTATAGACCTTGAGCGTGCCGTTCTTGACGAGCTTGACGGACAGCTCACCGGAGTCGGCGATCGGAACCACCTGGTCGTCATCGCCATGCAACACGAGCGTCGGCACGGTGATCTTCTTGAGGTCTTCGGTCTGATCGGTTTCGGAGAAGGCCTTGATCCCGTCATAGTGGGCCTTGACGCTGCCCATCATGCCCTGGCGCCACCAATTCTGGATTACGCCGGGATAGATCTTCGCGCCTTCACGGTTGAAACCGTAGAACGGACCCGTGGGGAAATCGACGAAGAGCTGCGCGCGGTTTTCAGCGACACCCTTGCGAATGCCGTCGAACACTTCAATCGGAAGACCGCCCGGGTTGGATGCGGTCTTGAGCATCAGCGGCGGAACGGCGCTGACGAGCACGGCCTTTGCGACACGGCCCTGCGGCTGGCCAAACTTCGCGACGTAACGGGCAACTTCGCCCCCGCCGGTGGAGTGACCGATGTGAACGGCATTCTTCAGGTTCAGGTGCTCGACGACGGCAGACGCGTCGGCGGCGTAGTGATCCATGTCATGGCCTTCCGCCACCTGCGACGAACGGCCGTGGCCGCGGCGATCATGGGCGACGACACGGAAGCCGTTCTGCAGGAAGTAGATCATCTGGGCGTCCCAGTCGTCGGACGAGAGCGGCCAGCCGTGGTGGAAATGGATGGGCTGTGCGTCCTTCGGACCCCAATCCTTGTAGTAGATATTCACGCCGTCCTTGGTTTTGACGAAGCCGTCGGTCATTTCAAAGTTTCCTTGTGCGGTCTGGGTTGCTGATTTTGGGAATGCGAGATCCGGAACTGCCATCGCAGCGGAAAATGCCGCGCCTGCGATGAGCGTCTGGCGACGGGAGAGTGAGAAGTCGAAATCGTTTGCCATCGGTGGCCCCCTGGTGACTTGGCGGCAGATCGACCGCCGTGAGATGAGTTGTAGCGGCAGCCATCCGGCCAATCTTGTTGGTTCCGATGATTTTTGAACAATGCCAGGGGCTTGGTCATTCAGGAGAATAGCTGGCCGGGCCAATCCACCGAAAAGAAAAGCCACGCGACCGTAGGCCACGAGGCTTCCCGCTGTCAGTTGTCTGAGAGCTTAGCTGTTGGTATTGCGTAGGATCTCGAACAGGAACCAGACGCGCTTCTCGCCTTCGTCGATCCAGTTTTCGAGCAGGCTCGCCGTCGCAACGTCGCCGTGTTCGTCGCAGACGTCGTGGAGCGCCCGCATACTTGCCACCAGGGAGCCATTGTCCTCGCGCAATTCGGCGAGCATCTCATGGGGATGCACGAAATCGGCGTCGTTGTCGCTGATGCGCTGGCGGCGTGAGATATCGCCGATCGAGCGCAGGGTGGCGCCGCCGAGCTTGCGGACACGCTCGGCCAGCGGATCGGTGATGGTGAAGAGTTCGTCGCCGTGATCGTCGAGAAGTAGATGATAATCGCGGAAATTGGCGCCCGACATGTGCCAGTGGAAATTTTGGTCTTCAGATAGAGTGCGAAGACATCCGCCAGCAGCGTCGTCGCACCGGCGGAGATGTCACGGGTCGCATCGACGCCGAGGCCGGTCGGTGTCTTGAGGGGAGCGGCGCGCCGCGCCCTGATATCGTCGTTCATTGGATGGGTCCTGTCTGGGTTTCCGGTTCATTCCATTCGGCCGCTGGCCGGCGGGTCACTCGCAGGAAATGACTCCCGCAAAGCTTCGTCGAGCAATTCGTCCTGGTGCTCCACGGGTGAGGGAGGCAGCTCAAGGTCTACGTCTTCCATTTCCGGCAGTGTCTCGACCCCGTCGCGAATTTTAGGTGCCATGACCGTGTCTCCAGTTTCTGTTAACCGCCTCAAAGGCGCATCTTGGATCGAATGTCGTGCCAGGCCACCAAGAGGAAGGCGCCCGCCAGACCGAGGTGTTCGAAGAACCCGTTCATCGCCATCGTCCGCTCCATTCCGGGAGGCAGTTCCCAGAAACGGAGCGCCAGCGATGTTGCGAGAAGCGTAAAGATGCCAAGGGCCAGCGCCGCGGCCCAGCGAAAAAAATCGCTGAGTATGGCCGCGGACATGGCAAGCTCGAAGATCATCACCGCGATCGCGAAGAAGAGCGTTGGCCGCAGCCCGAAGTGATCCATCTCCGCGAGCGCGCCATTGAAGTCGAAGAGCTTCGTCAGCGGCCCTTGAATGTAGGCGGAGCAGAGGGCGAGGAGAGCAATGAACTCGATGGCCTTGCTGCCGGCGAAGCTCTTGCCCGGGCCCGTTCCCGTGTCCGCCGATGTGCGTCGATGCGTAACCATTGTGGTATCTCCTTCACACGGCCCAGCAGGAGCAACCCAAGGCTCCGAAGAAGCCTTTCAGGTCTGCAATCGGCAGCTTGGATGTCCATGCTCCCGCGTGGTCGTGGCCGTGAACACCGCAATTGCTGCTGCAGCCGCAGGACGCGATGGCTGTGCGGCGAAGCGAGTTCCTTCCAGCTCCTTCCGGCTCACCCCAGGCAGCGTAGCCACCGAACTTGCGGACCGGCGACCAATCGGGCATCGCGGGAGGAACATCATTTTCGTCAAGTTCCTTGAAATCGCCCGCGCCATAGACAATCCTGCCGCCGACCATGGTGAGATCGGAGGTCAGAAACGAGATCTCGTCCTCCGCGCAGGCGAAGAAGTCCTTGTCCGGGACCACGAGATCGGCAAACTGGCCGGCCTCGATCCGGCCCTTCTTGCCTTCCTCGTTCGAGAACCAGGTGACATTTTCGGTCCACATGCGAAGAGCGGTTTCCCTGTCCAGGCAGTTGGCGCGGGGATAAAGCTGCATGCCGCCGACAGTCTTGCCGGTCACCATCCAGGCGAGCGAGACCCATGGATTGTAGGATGCGACGCGGGTGGCGTCGGTGCCGGCCGATGTCTTGACGCCTTTCTCCAGGAACTTCGCGACCGGGGGCGTAGCTTCCGCGGCGCCGTGGCCATAGCGCTCGACGAAATATTCGCCCTGATAAGCCATGCGATGCTGAACCGCGATGCCGCCGCCGAGTGCCGCGATCCGGTCTATGGAACGATCCGAAATCGTCTCGGCGTGGTCGAAGAACCAGTTGAGGCCCTCGAGCGGAATATCCTGATTGACCTTTTCAAAGACGTCGAGCGCCCGTGATATCGTCTCGTCATAAGTCGCATGAAGACGCCATGGCCACCGGTTTTCCGCCAGTACGCGGACGACGTCCTCAAGTTCGCCTTCCATTTCCGGCGGCATATCCGGTCGAGGCTGACGGAAATCCTCGAAGTCGGCAGCGGAAAAGACAAGCATTTCGCCCGCCCCATTATGGCGGAAATAGTCGGTGCCCTGCTTGTACTTCACGGAAGATGTCCAATTCAGGAAGTCTTCCTTTTCGCCTTTCGGTTTTGCGTGAACAGATTGTACGCCAAGCGCACCGTAAGCTGGTCTTCGTCGGAAAGCTTCTGGATCACGGCATAGTCGTCGGGATAATTCTGGAAGCCGCCGCCCGCATCGATGACGCCGGTTACCCCCAGCCGGTTCAACTCGCGCATGAAATGGCGGGTGGAGTTGACCTGGTATTCGAAGGGAAGTTTTGGTCCCTTTGCCAGCGTCGAATAGAGAATCCCGGCATTGGGCTTGGCCAGAAGCATGCCCGTCGGATTGCCGTTCGCATCGCGGGTAATCTCGCCGCCCGGCGGGTTGGGCGTGTCCCTGGTATAACCAACGGCGCGCAATGCGGCGCCATTCAGCAACGCCCGATCATAGAGATGCAGGAGGAAGACCGGCGTGTCGGGAGCGACAGCGTTGATCTCGTCGATCGTCGGCAGACGCTTCTCGACGAACTGGTGCTCGGTGAAGCCTCCGACGACCCGGACCCATTGCGGAGCCGGCGTGTTCGCCACCTGCCGCTTGAGCATGTCCATTGCGTCGGCCAGTGAGCGTACACCGTCCCAGCGAAGCTCCATGTTGAAGTTCAATCCGCCGCGGACGACATGCGTATGGTTGTCGATCAGGCCGGGCAGGACGCGCTTGCCCTTTAGATCGATGACCTTTGTGTCAGGGCCTGCATACGCCATGATTTCGGCATCGTGTCCGACCGCAAGGAAGCGGCCGTCCTTGATCGCAACGGCGCTTGCCGTCGGATTTGAGCGGTCGAGTGTGGTGAAAAGCCCATGGTGTAAAATGACGTCGGCGGTCATCAGAGTTCTCCGATTCAAGATTTCTGTAACTGGAGGCTATCGTTTGCGGCCATCATACCGGGTGGATCATGTCGCGGGCATAGGCCAAGCCTATGCCGTAACCGCCGGCGTGGCCTTCGACGATGGCGCGCGCTTCGTCGTAGGTTTCCTTCCGGGTCCAATCCCTTTGAAGTTCGAGGAGCACCTGCAGCCACGATGTCATCGTCGCGCCGGCGGCTTCCATGCGACGAAGGGCAAGGGAATGGCTCTCCGGCGTTATCCCGCCACAGGTGTCTGCGACGACGGACACGTCGTAGCCATCGGCCAGAGCGGACAGCACCGGAAACGACACGCATGCCTCGCTCAGAAGACCGGAAACGAGAAGCTTTCTGCGTCCCGTCTTTGCGATCTCATCGCGTACTGCCTGGTCTTCCCACGCGTTCATGTTCCTGCGTTCCAGCGACGGCACATCGCCAAGAACGTTTCTGATCGATGGCATCAGCGGTCCGCTGTAGACCTTCGACGCCGATGTCGAGACGACCACCGGGAGCTGAAACGTCTTCGCGGTTTTGGCCAGCGCAATCACGTTGTTGACGAGGAGTTGTCGGTCGATCGATCCTACCCCGAAGGCCAAGCCGGCTTGCTGGTCCACCATCAACAAGGTGACTTCGGCGGGGGTGAGCAGGGATGGGTTCGTCATTCTGTCGCTCCTGGATGCACATTGCTTGAGGCACAGGGCTAAACCAAGGCCGGGCGCTGGCTTGAACGGATGCTCTGATTTGATGAAACCGGCTGCGAATTATCCGTCCCGCCATGTCCGCACGGACAAAAAATTGGCCGCTCAGGGGCGGAACTGAGCGGCCAGACGGATCATCTCCGCTGCTTCGGGGAGGGGAGCCGAAGCGTATCGGTAGCTTGGGAGGATCCGCTACCGCCTCTATGCGAGGCAACGAGCGAAAAGATACCAAAGATGGCCGCGGATGAAATCATACAAAGGGATGGTTTCTGCATACCTGCGGTTGTCGCGAAATCGAGGGGCCGACATTGGCAGGTTAATCGTCCATGTATAATTGGATAATTCAATACGGATGATTTGGCATGGGTTAGGCGTTCCTTCTGCCATATGCGAAACGTCCGAAAGGCCAGGTTTACGTGTGGCATTGGGCTCCACTGACGGAGAAATGGTATGTGCTCCTGAAGGCGCGGATATCAAGGACAACGCATCAGCCGGATGCAAACTGGGGAAGAGCATGGAGGAGACGCCACTGATTGGCATCGTCGATGACGATCCGGATATTCCTGTGGCTCTGGCGAGTTTGATCCGCTCTCTCGGCTATAATGCGGCATGTTTTTCATCGGCCGAAGCGCTTCTCTCGTCGAAAGACGTCGAACGTTTCCGCTGTGTCATCAGTGACATTAACATGCCGAATATATCCGGTCTGGACCTGATTCCGCTTCTGAAGAAGCTTCGGCCTGATCTACCGATCATTTTAATGACTGGCCGGTTTGAACAAGGTCTTGCTGAAAAGGCGGCTCTTGCGGGAGCCGCCCTCCTGGTCGCGAAGCCTTTTAGCTTAGAGGATCTCATGGAAACGATCAGCCGATCCGTTCGCGACTGATCTCAGACGTCCTCAGGGTCCAAGTGGAGTTCCAGAAGCTCGGCCATCTTGATGAGGTCTGCCAATGTCTTTGCGCCCATCTTGCGCATGCCAGACCCCCGATGGATTTTCACAGTGACCTCGCTCAACGAGAGCTTTCCGGCAACCTGCTTGTTCATCAAGCCAGTCGTCACCAGCGCCATCACTTGCCGTTCGCGCAGACTGAGCTCAGCGTATCGACTTCGCAGCGCAAGAAGCTCGAGTTCGCCCCGCCGTCTCTTGCGATCGATCTCCAGTGCCGATGCGACCGCGTCCAACATGTCCTGATCCCGAAAGGGTTTCGGCAGGAAATCGACGGCCCCCGCCTTCATCGCCCTTACGCTCATCGGAATATCCCCATGGCCCGTCATGAATATAACTGGGATGGCCGACCCGGCTTTCATTAAGTGGTCATGGAAATCCAGGCCGCTGAGGCCCGGTAGCCGAACATCGACGACAAGACATCCCGTTACGTCTGGTTTCTTGGCTTCCATGAATTCGCGCGCATTCGCAAACATGCCCGTCTTCAGGCCGATGGAGCGGAAGAGGCTGTCGAGGGACAGCCGCAGTTCGTCATCGTCCTCGACGATGAACACGAAGGATTCCTCTGTGGTGGCGCCGGTCATCGGCGGAGGAAATTCAGGAGATCGCTGTTCAGGCGATCCTTGTGCGTGAACAGAAGTCCGTGAGGAGCGTTTTCATACACCTTCAACTCCGCGTTTGGCATCAGCTGGATTGCCTGTTGAGCGGTCGCGCCGAACGGGACAAAAGCGTCGTCCTCGCCGTGAATGATGAGGACCGGAATGTCGAACTTCTTTATGTCGCCGCGGTAGTCGGTCATGGCGCAAGCGGTAATGGAATCATGTGCCGCCTTGAGGGAGGATTGCATCGCGATCTGATGCAGTTGCATCATGCTTCCTTCGGAAACAGTCGCGCCCTCTCTGTCAGCGCCGAAGAACAGGCGTGAGAAGCCACGAATGAATTCTGCCCGATCCGCCCTCAATCCGGCTCTGACGCCTTCGAAGACAGCTTCGGGAACCCCGTTCGGATAATCTTCGCTCCAGGCGAGTTTCGGCGTGGTGGCGCCGATCAGGACGAGACGCGAAATCCGCCCGGTCCCGTGCCGGCCGATATAGCGCGTGATCTCTCCGCCGCCCATCGCATAGCCGACAAGGGTGACATCCCTGAGATCAAGGGCATTTATGATTTCAGCCAGGTCGTCCGAGAACGTATCATGGTCATATCCGTGCCACGGCTGATCCGAGCGGCCGAAGCCTCTGCGGTCGTGCGCGATGACCCGGAAACCCTCCGATGCCAGGTGCATCATCTGGTTTTCCCACATATCCGAATTCAAAGGCCATCCGTGGCTGAAGAGAACCGGCGGCCCGCTTCCCCAGTCTTTGTAATAGAGGCGGGTGTTGTCGCGAACGGTCATTACTGGCATTTGACGGCCCCGATGTTTGATTTCAGAGGATTAATCGAGCTTTACCAGCTGTTCGCGCGAACTGCCAGAGGCCTTGCTTTTTAATGGGAGCAATCGTCAAAGTGGAGCACAAACGTACAATAAATCTTCGGGCGTACGCGGCGCGCCCTGCTTCAGGGTACCGCTCGTTGAGGCTTCTCGCGACCTTAGATTGCCTTCCAATGACGCCGGCCGAAGCCAATGGATGGATCGCCTGCACGCTCTCCGCAAGATCATCCAAACCACCCTTGTATGCGACAAGAATGCGTGGCCGTTCTGCAGCATGGTGTGGCCATGCAATCAAGCATCATCAAGGGGATAACATCATGACCGTTCATGCCACTCCGACACCGGGTTCCAAGCTTCTAACGCCGAAGGACCATACGCTTCTCATGATCGACTTTCAGTCGCAGATGTCGTTTGCGACCAAGAGCATCGATGCCGTCAATCTGCGCAATAACGCAGCTCTCGTCGCCAATGCGGCCAAGGGATTTGGCGTTTCCACCATTCTGACGACCGTTGCCGAGAAGAGCTTTTCCGGTCCGATGTACAACGAAATCACCGACGCCTTTCCCGGACAGAAGCTGTTCGATCGCACCTCGATGAACACCTGGGAAGACGCTGCCGTCATCGAAGAGATCAACCGGATCGGCAAGAAGCGGATCGTTCTGACCGGCCTGTGGACCGGCGTATGTATTGTTGGTCCCGCGCTGTCGGCGATCGAACAGGGCTTCGAGGTCTTTGTGCTGGCGGACGCTGCGGCGATGTCACTGAAGAGGCCCATAACCGGGCCATGGACCGCATGGTCCAGATCGGCGCGCAGCCGATGACGTCGCTCCAGTATTTGCTCGAGCTGCAGCGCGATTGGGCGCGGACGGAAACCTACGACATGACGACGGGCGTGGCGAAGAAGTTCGGGGGATCGTACGGCCTCGGCATCATCTACGCGAAGACGATGTTCAACGCATCCGAAGGCCACTGATAACAACAGGAATGCCGCTCCATGCGTAATGGAGCGGCTTCCTGATCGCAATGGAGATCCTGTCCATGAAAATCTATATCCTGTCTCTCGGGGCCGGCCTGCTGGTCGCATCATCTACAGCCTTTTGAACGTGCGTTCACCTGCGCCCCCCGTCATCGCGCTCGTCGGCCTCCTTGGAATTCTGGTCGGCGAACAGCTCATTCCGTTTGCTCGTACCCTTTGGAGCAAGGAACCCGCCGCCGTTTCCTGGCTCTATCAGATCAAGCCGCACATGTTCGGGCATCTCCCCGCCGGCACCAATCGAGCCGACCTTCCGTCGAAGGCGGACACGATCGACACCTAACGTCCCGGATAAGCAATGCTGCCGCGCATGAATATGGAGAAAACACATGTTTAAGAGACTGGCCTTTCAATTGCCTTCGCGCCTAGTGGCGATCGCGGTGGCTTCAGCGGCGATAACCGCGACCCTGAACATGACGATGTTGACGCCGTCTCTGGCTGCGGCGCCGATCGTCGGGACGCAAGCTCCTGGCTTCTATCGGATGATGCTCGGGAAGTTCGAGATCACTGTCCTGTCTGACGGCACGCACCCCTTTCCGGTCCACAAGGTACTGACCCAGGTCGTCGGAAACAAGGGCGAAGTACCGCTTGATCAGGTCGCACCCGGCGAGGCCGATGCGCTGCTTGCGGAAAGCCGACTTGCCGTGCCGGTCCAGGGGTCGATCAATGCGTTCCTGATCAATACGGGAGCCAAGCTGATCCTGATCGACAGTGGTGCGGGTTCGCTTTATGGCGATTGCTGCGGTCACCTCATCGACAATCTCAAAAGCGCCGGTTACTCACCGGATCAGGTCGATGAAATATATCTGACGCATCTGCATGCGGATCATGTCGGCGGCATTGCGCCGAACGGGAAAATGGCGTTCAGCAACGCGATTGTCAGGGTGAGCAAGGTCGACGCGGATTATTGGCTCGACGACAAGAACGAGCAGGCAGCGCCCAAGCTGCTGAATTCCATGTTCGAGGGCGACAAGGCCTCGCTCAAGCCCTATATCGCCGCCGGAAAATTCAAGCCTTTCGAATACGGCGAGGAACTTTCAACTGGCATCACCCCGATCGCCAGCCCTGGCCATACACCCGGCCATAGCTTCTTCATGGTCGAAAGCGAGGGCCAGAAGATGCTCATGTGGGGCGATGTCGTTCATGTGGCTGCCGTGCAGTTTCCGAACCCCTCCGTGACGCTGGCTTACGACAGCGATGCACAACTGGCCGAGAAGGAACGCGAGATGATTTTCTCCGACGCCGCACGCAACGGTTACTGGATCGGCGCGGCGCACATTTCCTTCCCTGGCCTCGGGCATGTCAGCGCGTCTCAAGGGCACTTCTACTGGATCCCGGCGAACTACGAAGGACCGTCCGCAAAGCCATGATGTGAAGGGCCGGTGCGCCGCTGCGGTGCGCATCAGGTCCCGACCCGTTCAAAAATGAACGGATAATTCTCAATAATGTCAGTTTCAAAACATATTCGATGGACCGATATGGAGTTCCATCAACAACGGAGGTTGCAGATGACCCGGTCCGCGTTTCATAATTTCCGCCACGGCGAGTTCGACATTACCGTGCTTTCGGATGGGCCCATTGTGCTGAACGGCGAGCTGTTTGCGCCCGAAGCCGATGATGCCGAGAGAGCGACCATCGTCTCTCGCCTCAATGGGAAGGACAACACCGCCCACGCCCAATCGAACATTCCGCTAATCGTCCGCGACGAACAGGTCATCCTGGTGGATGTCGGCGCCGGCAAGCGCTTCCAGCCGACAGAGGGCATGCTTGAGGAAAATCTGGAACGCGTCGGCGTTCGGGCCGATGATATCTCCGTCGTGCTCATATCCCATGCGCACCCGGATCATATCTGGGGGCTGCTGAGAGACGACGGAAGCCTGCGTTTTCCGAAGGCGAAATACTTCGTCGCAAGGCCGAGTGGGATTTCTGGATGGGCGAGGCAGCCTCTGCCTTGCCCGCGGAAGTGCAGCCTTTCGTGGAAGGCGCTCGCCGGGATCTCGCCGCCTTGCAGGACAGGGTGAATTTCCTGAATGGTGGCGACGAAATCGTTCCGGGCATGCATGTCCTTTCGACGCCCGGACACACGCCCGGCCATCTGTCGGTGGTGCTGGACAGTGATGTTCCTCTGATCATCACCGTCGATGCCATCTCGAGCGAGATCGTCTCCTTCGAGCATCCCGACTGGAGCTTCGGATTCGACATGGATCCTGCAAAGGCAAAGGTTACCCGCCGGGCTCTTCTGGAGCAGGCCTCCGCGCAGAATGCCAAGCTGCTGGGCTTTCACTGGACCTATCCGGGCGTGGGAAGGATCAGGAAGGCCGGCGATGCCTACGAGTTCACGAGCGCTGGCGGGAGGAACGGTCATGACACGCAGGGTACTCGGGCGCGGCGAGCTTTCTGACGGCTGCCGCCATTGTTGCTCATACCATTGGACCAGCGCAGCGCCCGCTTTGAGCTACCCCCTTTATGCCCGGCAATGGCATCTTACGACGTTTACGACGACAGCAATATTCGCGATCTACCCCGTCTTTGTCGTCGTTGTGCTGGTGCTGTTCGGAAATCTTTCCGACTACATCGGGAGACGAGAGGCCATGCTGGCGGGTCTTGCCTTCTCCGCAGCGGGGTCGCTGATATTCGCGATTGCGCCGGACGTGGACTGGATATTTCTCGGTCGCGCTTTGATGGGCGTCGGCGTCGGCCTTTCCGCCGGTCCTTCCGCCGCTGCGTCGTGGAATTCAGCCCGCCGCATCGGGTCGGTCAGGCGGGCAGCGCGACAGCGGCTGCGCAAGGGTTCGGAATGATGGCGGCTTCCCTCGTCGGCGGCGCGCTTATCCAGTATGCGCCGCTTCCGCTAAGGCTGAATTTCGCTGTACTGACCGCCGTTCTTGTCGGACTGATTGCCGTGACGTGGTTCATGCCAAATCACACCGCATCACCGGCAGCCGGCCGTTGGAGGCCGAAGGTGCCGTCCATCCCAATGGTGTGTTTGCAGTCTTCGTCGCGTCTACCGCGGCGGTGACCGGATCGTATGTGCTGGGGGCAATGACGCTCTCCCTCGGCGCGCAGGTTGCGCATGACGTCGTGGCGTCATCGAACGCCCTGGTCAACGGAGGAACGATCGCCCTATTTGCCCTGGCGTCTGCCCTCGCAACAGTTCCGGCCCGCAAACTGGCAGCTGGAAGGGTCATCCTGTCGGGTGGAGTGACTGCGATCGTCTCCTCCGCCCTACTTGCTCTTGCGGCAATCGAGCACTCGCTCAGCCTTTATATGCTGGCCCAGTTTAGCGCCGGCGCCGCATACAGCTGGCTGCTGCTCGGCGGCCTCACGCTGATCAACGCGCATCTGCCGGTGACGCACAGGGCTGCAACGCTGTCGGCGCTGTTCCTCGTCGCCTACCTCGCGCAGGCCGTTGTCGCATTGTCGCTAGGAAAAATCGCCACATTCTACGGACTGACGACGGCGGTCGATATCGGTGTCGCCACAATCGCCGTTCTTGCGCTGGTGACCCTCCTTCTGGATCTCGTCCGGCAGAGGACTGTCCTAAAACGGTCAAGAAAAGCTTTGTGACGCTTCTCGGCAATCATTGTATTGCCCGATCTCACTCCAAAATATCGCGATTGGCCCTCCAGTAAACCCTTGTTTGACAGGAGCATACGTAGGGATGATTGACGTTGAGTTCTAAAAATCTAGTTTAATCTCCTACGCATCAGTGGTCGGTGCAATTGGAGACGCTATGCAATCGAGTTCGCTTATTGGGATAGTCGACGACGATGCGGATGTTCCGGTCGCTATCAGCAGCCTGGTTAGATCGCTAGGATACAAAGCTGAATGTTTTCATTCCGCTGAGAAGCTTCTTCAACGTTCCAACCTTAAAGACTTTTATTGCATAATCAGTGACATTCATATGCCCTCCATGGACGGCCTTGAACTGACGAACACGCTTGGTGATCTTGAGCGCGATCTTCCGGTCATTCTGATGACCGGAAGAATGGGGCCAGGGCTGGCGCAAAAAGCTTATGCAAGCGGCGCGGTTTCCGTGGTCGCCAAGCCGTTTTCAGTCGAAGATCTCAGTGAAAACCTGATAAACGCGAGGAGCCATCGCCGTCGCGATGCCTGAGCGCCTGTCGCTCGCCAGGTGAAGCCGTCGCTCAAATCGTATCTTGGCCATTGGGCTCGGTGCCAAGCGTAAAGCTGAATCGCGCACCCAGATATGGCGAGGATTGAAATTCGATCTTGCTGCCATGGGCTTCGACGATGGATCGGCAAATGGCCAATCCCATCCCGGTTCCCGTTGTCTTCGTGGTGTAGAAACTCTCGAACAAGCGCTCGCGCACCTTTGGATCGACCCCGGGTCCGCTATCTTCGACCTCCAGAACGACGCGTTGCTGGCTTTCCCGAGCCCGGATTGCAAGCGTCCTGTTCCAGGCTTGGCCATCCGCCATCGCCTGGGCCGCGTTGGTCACCAGGTTGACGATCACCTGCAGAATTTGAGTCCGATCGATCCGGACCTGGGGCAGGTCGCGAGAAATCTCCAGACGCAGCGCAATCTGGCGCCGGTTCAAATCGGAGCGGAGGATCAAGACCGCCTCGTCGATGAGCCCGGCTACATCAACTGCGTCTCTTTCGGGTTTTGTGTTGCGCGCCAAGCTCTTGAGGGAAGATATTATGTCTGCCGCGCGCCGGCCGCTAGCGACGATCCTTTCCAGCAATGCTCGAACTTCAGCATGATTGGGCGTCTCGTGATTAAGCCATCGAAGCCCCGCTTCGGCGCTGGTGACGATCGATCCCAGAGGCTGGTTCACTTCATGGGAAATGGATGCCGTCATCTCCCCGAGCATCGCGATCCTTGCGGCATGGGCAAGTCGCCGAGAATGGCAGCCTTTTCACTGTCACGAGGTTGATCGAGCTTCGTGATCCCGATCATGACCTCATCACTGCCGCCGGAGCGGGTGTCAATCCATCCGGTTATCTGAGCGGGAAAGTCCATCCCATCGGCAGACTTCACGGTGCCTTCAATGGAAAAGCTCTTTCCGTGAAGTAGCGCGACGAGTCCCTTGGCAAACGGCTTCTGCAGCTTCTCAGGGATGATATGCGACACGCGTTCCGGCGTTGCCTTTCCATCCAGTGCAACGATCGAGTGGGCTGCGCTGTTCAGGTCCAGAATATCGACGCTATTCGTCAGGGCGCAAACAGATGCATTATCGTAGCATTGATCACCATCCAGGGATATTTTCCTGTCGGCAACCAGATCCCGTGTCTTTCTGAGATCCAGCCTGATCATCGCGAGCGGTGCAAGAGAAAACGCCCCGTGCGAAAGAATTTCACTATCCATGTCCATCCCACAACCGTTGGAAGCCCGTTCCGGCAATAGAGGCCGGATATCTACCTCGCTGTTTCCCAATCCGACGGTAGCTTCTCTGGTCGGGAGTGGAAAGGCTGGCCTGGAGATCTGGTATCGGATTGTCCAAAAAGAATCGAACCGTTCAAGATCACTCCCTCTTGCTCGCGCACATCGCGATCAATCATACAAAGGTATGGTCCGCTACGACTCGTGTGTTGAAAAAGCCAATGGATGTACGATTTCCGGAATAGGGCGATCCGACCAGAATGACCTCGTAGACAAATGCTTTTCAGGGTCATTAGGAGATCGACATGCTTCCCGGTGCCGCCGCTGTTTCCAGTCACGACAAATTTGCAGCCTTTGACGCTCTCTTCGCCCAAACTTCGAGCGAAGTCTCTAGCCTGTTGATCAACGCGATCACTCTGGTCGAGAGCGACGAATTGGTTGCGATCGATATGATCAAGAAAGCGTCGATCCTGCTCCGTCCGCATCTGACGAATGCGGATGGCCGCAGGCGACCGGCGACCGGCGGGCTCGCCCCATGGCAGGAAAATCGCGTCAAAAAATACATCGAAGAAAATCTTTCGACCGCGATATCGCTCGATGAGCTTGCGGGCCTGGTGCGCCTCAGCACGAGTTATTTTTCTGCAGCGTTCAAAGTCAGTTTCGATATGTCGCCGCATAACTACATCATCAGCCGCCGGGTGGAACATGCCAAACACCGCATGGCCAATAGCAGCGACTCCCTAAGCGAGATTGCGCTCGACTGCGGGCTCGCGGACCAGGCTCATCTCTCCCGGATCTTTCGCAGGGCAACGGGGACGACGCCTAGCGCCTGGCGTCGCTTCATCGGTCAAGAGGCGGCGGTGACGGCTAGAAATCGAAGAATTTCAAATGGCTTTTCCCGATTTCCGGGGGCGGAGCCATAATAATAGTATTGGGCTTTCAGCGGACACGCTAATTGCAACAGCAAGGCGTAGCTCGCTGCCGGTTTGCAACCCCGCACTACACGGGTGCGGCCCAGTCGCATCGCGATTATAACAATCAAATTGAAGCAATTAGTTCAATCGCTAGCGCCGATTTTCCCAGTAGAAATTGCTCCACCAAACATAAATCAAGCCGCGTGGCGCAATCGGCAGGATTTTGGGGAGTAGGCATGACCGCCTGTTTCCAATCCTCAACTCGAGAGGACGCTCGGCGTAGAAGTTGTGTCAGCGTGGGTGCCGTCGTCGCTACCATGGGGATATCAAAAAGAACTGGCAAATGAATGCTGCAAAATCATCCGCAAGCAGTTTTGCTCCTCTTGGGCAACCGATTTTCGCAGTCCTCTGGGTCGCCACGGTCCTTGGCAATACAGGCAGCTTCATGCGCGATGTCGCCAGCTCCTGGTTGATGACCGATCTCTCGGCCTCGCCGGCCGCGGTCGCCATGGTTCAGGCGGCGGGCACGCTGCCGATCTTCCTCCTTGCCATTCCGGCGGGTGTGTTGACCGACATTCTCGACCGCCGCAAATTCCTGATTGCCGTCCAGCTGCTGCTCGCCTCCGTCAGCATCAGCCTGATGGTTCTCGCGCAGACCGGAATGCTCTTGGTCAGCGCTCTGATCGGTCTCACCTTTCTCGGCGGCATCGGCGCAGCACTGATGGGGCCGACCTGGCAGGCGATCGTGCCTGAGCTCGTCAAGCGTGAGGACGTCAAGAGCGCGGTGGCGCTGAACTCGCTCGGCATCAACATTGCCCGGTCGATCGGCCCGGCGGCAGGCGGGCTCCTGCTTGCGGCGTTCGGCGCCGGTCTCACCTATGGTGCCGACGTTGCGAGCTATGTCATCGTTATCGCAGCACTTGTCTGGTGGCCGCGTGCCAAGAACGCCAATGATGCCCTGCAGGAGAATTTTCTCGGCGCCTTCCGGGCCGGCCTTCGCTACACTCGTGCCAGCCGACCGCTGCATGTCGTTCTGCTGCGCGCCGCGATCTTCTTCGCCTTTGCCAGTGCCGTCTGGGCCCTGCTGCCGCTCGTCGCCCGACAGCTTCTCGGTGGTGATGCAAGCTTCTACGGCATCCTGCTCGGCGCGGTTGGCGCTGGTGCGATCGGTGGTGCGCTTGTCATGCCGAAACTGCGCCAACGCTTTGATGGCGATGGGCTACTGCTCGGTGCAGCCATCATCACAGCAGTCGTCATGGGTATCCTGTCGCTCGCTCCGCCGAAGCTGGTTGCCATTGTCGCTCTGCTCTTCCTTGGCGGCGCATGGATCACCGCTCTGACGACGCTCAATGGTGCGGCTCAGGCTGTCCTTCCGAACTGGGTGCGCGGTCGCGGTCTTGCCGTCTACCTCACCGTCTTCAACGGCGCGATGACAGCAGGCAGCCTTGGCTGGGGTGCCGTTGGCGAAGCGGTCGGCGTCCCTGGCGCTCTCTTGATCGGTGCCGCCGGTCTGCTCGTCGCTGGCTTCATCATGCACCGTGTGAAGCTGCCTGCCGGCGATGCCGATCTTGTTCCCTCAAGCCACTGGCCGGAGCCGCTTGTCGCCGAGCCCGTCGCCCATGATCGCGGACCGGTCCTGATCCTGATCGAGTACAATGTCGAGAAGCACAACCGTTCGGCCTTCCTTCGTGCCCTCAACGACATGTCGCAGGAACGCCGCCGCGACGGCGCCTATGGCTGGGGTGTGACGGAAGACTCCGCGGATCCGCAGAAGATGGTCGAATGGTTCATGGTGGAATCATGGGCCGAGCATCTTCGTCAGCACAAGCGCGTCTCCAACGCCGACGCCGACCTGCAGGGCAAGGTTCTTGCCTACCACTCCGGCCCGGAAAAGCCCGTCGTCCGGCACTTCCTGACGATCAACCGCCCGGGCGCGGCATGATCAATTTTCGATGGGCGGTCTCCAGGTCGCCCACTGTTTCGTTTCCGGCAATTATATCGACATTTTTGATGCAATTGTTGGATCGGCTCCTTCGGGCGAATATCGCTTCAAATGGACATCGGGTTGCCGACTGCACCCCCCTTACGCCTCGGACGCCATGCTGATACCCGCTGCACAAATCGAGAGATATCCCATGAAATTCCCCTCCCTTCCCATGCTCCTGAGTTTCAATGGCGGCTATGTCGACACGCTCGGCTTTCTTGCGCTTTCGGGTCTCTTCACCGCCCATGTGACGGGAAACTTTGTCACGCTGGGCGCGACGGTTGCTCTCGGCCTTGGCGGGGCCCTGTCCAAGCTGCTGGCTCTTCCGGTGTTCTGCCTTGTCGTATTCCTGTCGCGCCTCATCTGCCTGAAACTTCAGGGCGTTGGCCGCTCGCCAATCCGGCCGATGCTTTTGGTCAAGCTCACCCTGTTTACTGGCGTGGCGATCTACGCGCTCTATCATGGACCGTTTCGCCCCGAGGAGAGCATTGTTGCCCTTCTCGTCGGCATGGCGCTCGTCTCAGCGATGGCGATCCAGAATGGTCTTCACAAGGCGCACCTGCCGAAGGCACCGCCCTCGACCCTGATGACCGGAACCACCACGCAGATAATGCTCGATCTCGCCGATCTCTTCGCCGACCCGAAAGCAGAGGAAGTCGCCGCCGCCAGGGCTCGGATCAAAAAGATGTCCGGCGCGGTCGTCACATTCGCCCTGGGCTGTGGTGTTGGCGCCGCGGGATACATGTTTGCGCCCGCCGCCGCTTTTAGCCTGCCTGCCGTTATCGCCGTCGTCGCTCTCTTCGCCAGCACAGCAGGCGCTGAAGCGAACTAGATCAACCAGAAGAGTAGTGCAATGGATATCAGTAACGACGCTGGTGGTTTGGCCAGTCTGATCGCGCCCATCCTGAAGCCAGTGGCATCCGGCCTCGAATTCTTCGGCGTCGGCGTCATCCTGATCGGGGTGGCGTCGCCACCGCAGGCTTTGTCCGGGATCTGACCACGGATGACAGGCGTGAGGCGTACGATCGCTATCGCGCCAATCTTGGACGCGGGATCCTGCTTGGTCTCGAAATCCTGATCGGGGCGGACATCATTGCCACAATCATATCTCCGCTCACCTGGGAAAGCGTGGGTCTCCTCGGATTGATCGTCCTGATCCGGACGTTCCTAAGCTTCTCGCTCGAAGCCGAGATCGACGGCCAGTGGCCGTGGTCACGTAACGCTCAGCGGAGCTCGAAAGGCGGCTGACAACTCCGTCCCTGTCTCTCGCTAATTCTCTCTAAACCCGGAAAATAGAGCAGATCCCAAAATGACAAACACTCTCGAATTCGGCCTCGACACGTTCGGGGATGTCACAACCGCCCAGGATGGGCATCTTCTCCCGCAACCTCAGGTGATCCGCAATGTGGTCGAAGAAGCCGTCCTCGCGGACCGGCATGGTGTCGACTTCTTCGGCATCGGCGAACATCACCGCAAGGACTTCGCGGTATCGGCTCCCGAGGTCGTCCTGTCGGCGATTGCTGCGCGTACCGAGCACATCAAGGTCGGCTCGGCGGTCACGGTCCTCAGTTCCGACGATCCGATCCGCGTGTTCCAGCGCTTCTCGACGCTTGACGCAGTGTCGAACGGGCGAGCCGAGGTCATTCTCGGTCGCGGCTCGTTCATCGAATCCTTCCCGCTCTTCGGCTAT
Source organism: Shinella sp. UYSO24 (assembly GCA_902167985.1). GTDB lineage: Bacteria > Pseudomonadota > Alphaproteobacteria > Rhizobiales > Rhizobiaceae > Neorhizobium. Next base: position 443,274 of record CABHNZ010000002.1, on the reverse strand, counting down.
GATCTGTCGAAATACGAGGAGCTGTTCGAGGAGAAGCTGGACCTCTTCTCCCAGCTCGTCACCAAGGACGTGATCAACTACAAGAGTGACTGGCGCAGGCCCCTGGAGGATCAGATTGTCTATCCGCCGATCGCCGAGGGTCAGCTGAAGACATGGATCGGTGTCGGCGGAAGCCCCGAATCCGTCATTCGCGCCGTGCGGCATGACATGCGGCTGATGCTTGCCATTATCGGTGGCGACCCGCGGCGGTTTTTGCCCTATTTCGATCTCTATCGGAAGGCCTCGGGGCAGGCTGGCCGACCCTCCCGCGAGATCGGCGTCCATTCACCCGGCTATATTGCCGAAAGCGATGAGCAGGCTCGCCGCGACCTGTTTCCCCATTTCAAGAAGATCCGTGATCGCCTCGGCCGGGAACGCGGTTGGCCGCCGGTCACGGAAAAGGATTTCGAGGACGAGATCGACGATGGATCGCTCTACGCCGGCTCGCCGGAGACAGTCGCAAAGAAGATCGCAAACCTCGTGCGAACGCTCGGGATTTCGCGTTTTCAGATGAAATATTCGGCGGGGCCAATGGAGCACGAGAAGCTAATGAACAGTATCGAACTCTACGGCACAAAGGTTATTCCTATGGTCCGTTCGCTGCTCTCGCAGCCTGAAGCAAAGGTGGGTTAGCAATATGTCCGGGGAGTTTTCGCGGAAGATCCAGACCGAAGAACTGCAGATCGTCGATTCGCAGGGCAAGGCCAGGATTCGGCTGTCAGCGAGTGGTGGCACACCATTGATCGAACTTCTGGGCGACGATGGCGACGAGGCCGCCTCCCTCAAGCTCGACGTTGACGGTCGGCCATCCTTTTCTCTCACTAATGTGGCACCCGATGGCCCAACGGCTATGCTCGAGATCGATGACAAGGGCGCGCATATCAAGTTCGATAGAGAGGGTGGGGCTTCGACTTACCTCTTCCTGAACAATGCAGGTGGTTCAGGCGTGGTGTTCTACGATGCGGAAGGTGAGAGGCGGCTGAGCCTCATCGTTGCACCCGATGGCAAGGTTTCCGTCAGCCCCTGTTGCTCGGCTGGTGGATAAGACACTTAATGGACTAGGATCTCGCGTATGCGGAGTGCCTCGCTAAGCTGAGCCAAGCAGCAATTGTTCATAAATCACTGATATGGCTAAACGTTTTGATTTAGTCAGAGCAGCGATGCGTTGGATGAGGGTCGGCGGTTCGATTCCAGTCAAGGCGGTCCAGTTGCGACGGTCTGACGAATTTCTAATTTCACGAAAAGCAGCTGTCCTCCACTTGTGAGAACTGGATTGCTCACATCGGTATAGCAACAGGGCGTAACGACGTTGGGTGTTGGAGGATATGCATCTTTACACCATAAATCGCGTGTCGCGCGTCGGTGGTGAGGATATCATCCGGTGGACCACTGGCGATGATCCAGCCAGACTGAAGCGCGATGATGTGGTCGCAGAACCGGGCGGCGGCGCTCGGTGTCAACCTGGATCGATGGCGCCATCTCTGTGCCTCTATGCAAGCCATCTCGGTGCGACCATCGCGGCGCTGGCGCGCGAGGCGGGAAATACCGCCGGTCGCATGCTTCCAGCCAGGCCGAGAGCATCACTCTCCGCCTTTTCAGTTTAGGTCATTGATGGAAAACGCCACCCTCAGGCGGCACTCTCCTCGGCATCCTTGACGCCACCCGGAACGTAATTGAGGACCGGACCGAGCCAGCGCTCAACTTCCTCGATCGCCATGCCCTTGCGGCCCGCATAATCTTCCACCTGATCCCGCTCCACCTTGGCGACGCCAAAATAATAGGACTGCGGGTGGCCCATATAGAGGCCGGAGACGGACGAACCCGGCCACATCGCATAGCTTTCCGTGAGCTCCACGCCGGTCGCGGCCGTCGCATCGAGCAGCTTGAACAGCGTTGCCTTTTCCGTGTGGTCCGGCTGTGCCGGATAACCCGGAGCCGGACGGATGCCCGCATATTCCTCGTGGATCAGTTCGTCATTGCTGAACGTCTCGTCAGCCGCATAGCCCCAGAACTCCTTGCGGACGCGCTGGTGCATGCGCTCGGCGAATGCTTCGGCAAAACGGTCGGCCAGCGCCTTGACGAGGATCGACGAGTAATCGTCGTTCGCCCGCTCGAAACGCTCGGCAATCGCCACTTCCTCGATCCCGGCCGTGACGACGAAGCCGCCGACATAATCCGGCTTGCCGCTATCGACAGGTGCTACGAAATCCGACAGCGCCACATTCGGACGGCCATCGCGTTTCGAAAGCTGCTGGCGCAGCGTGTAGAAGGTCGCAAGCTCTTCCGAACGGCCTTCATCGGTGAAGAGACGGATATCGTCACCCACGGCATTGGCCGGCCAGAAGCCGATCACCGCCCGCGGACGGAACCAGTTTTCGGCAATGATCTTCTTCAACATCGCCTGCGCATCGGCCCAGAGTTGACGCGCTGCCTCGCCCTGCTTCTCGTCCTCGAGAATGGCGGGATAACGGCCCTTCAGCTCCCAGGTCTGGAAGAACGGCGTCCAGTCGATATATTCGGCAAGCTCCGCCAGGTCATAGGTTTCGAACACCTTCGTCCCGGTGAACTGCGGCTTGACCGGCGCATAGGCGGCCCAATCGACCTTTTCCGCATTGGCGCGGGCACGCGCCAGCGGCAGACGCTGCTTTTCGGCTTCGGCGCGCGCATGGGCTGCCGCCACCTTGGCATATTCCGCACGGATCCCATCCACATAGGCCGACTTGCCGTCTTCCGACAGAAGCTGCGAGACGACACCGACGGCGCGGCTGGCATCGGTCACATAGACCGCCTGCCCGCGATCGTAACGCGGATGGATCTTGACCGCCGTATGCACGCGGCTGGTCGTGGCACCTCCGATCAGGAGCGGCACGTCAAAACCCTGGCGCTCCATTTCGGCCGCCACATGCACCATTCGTCCAGCGACGGCGTGATGAGGCCCGAAAGACCGATCACATCGACCTTTTCGGCAATCGCCGTCTCCAAAATCTTCGTCGCAGGCACCATGACGCCGAGATCGATGATCTCGTAATTGTTGCAGGCCAGAACGACGCCGACGATGTTCTTGCCGATATCGTGGACATCGCCCTTCACGGTCGCCATCAGCACCTTGCCGGCAGACTTGCGCTCGTCACCGCCGTTGAGACGCTTCTCTTCCTCCATATAGGGAAGAAGCACGGCCACGGCCTGCTTCATCACGCGGGCGGATTTCACCACCTGCGGCAGGAACATTTTTCCCGAGCCGAAGAGATCGCCGACGACATTCATGCCGGCCATCAGCGGGCCTTCGATGACATGCAGCGGACGGGCAGCGGCCTGACGGGCCTCTTCCGTATCGGCATCGATATATTCGGTAATGCCGTTGACCAGCGCATGTTCGAGACGCTTCTCGACAGACCATTCGCGCCAGGAAAGATCCTGCGCCTTGGCTTCCTTGCCGGGGCCACCGCGAAAACGCTCGGCAACTTCCAGCAGACGCTCCGTGCCATCGGCGCGGCGGTTCAGCACCACGTCCTCGCAGGCCTCGCGCAGTTCCGGGTCGATCTGGTCATAGACGGCAAGCTGGCCGGCATTGACGATGCCCATGTCCATCCCCGCCTGGATGGCGTGATAGAGGAACACCGCATGCATGGCCTCACGCACCGGCTCATTGCCGCGGAACGAGAAGGACAGGTTCGACACGCCGCCGGAAATATGCACGAGCGGCATCGTCTGGCGGATCGTCCGTGTCGCCTCGATGAAGTCGACGCCGTAATTGTTATGCTCTTCGATACCGGTCGCGACCGCAAAGACGTTCGGGTCGAAGATGATGTCTTCCGGCGGGAAACCGGCCTGTTCGGTCAGGATCTTGTAGGCGCGGGTGCAGATTTCCACCTTGCGCTCGTAGCTGTCGGCCTGCCCCGTCTCATCGAAGGCCATGACGACGACGGCCGCACCATAATGGCGCACCAGCTTCGCCTGCGCCAAAAACTTCTCCTCGCCTTCCTTCAGCGAGATGGAGTTGACGATCGCCTTGCCCTGCACGCATTTCAGGCCCGCTTCGATGATCTCGAATTTGGAACTGTCGATCATCACCGGAACGCGGGCGATATCCGGCTCGGCGGCGATCAGGTTGAGGAACTCGACCATCGCCTTTTCCGAATCGATCAGGCCCTCGTCCATGTTGACGTCGATGACCTGCGCGCCGTTTTCCACCTGATCGCGGGCAACTGCCAGAGCTGCCGTATAATCGCCGGCCGTGATCAGCTTGCGGAATTTCGCCGAACCGGTGACGTTGGTGCGCTCGCCGACATTGACGAAGGGAATGTCCTTCGACAGCACGAAAGGCTCAAGCCCCGAAAGCGACATCAGCGGCGTATGGGCCGGAACCTGACGCGGCTTGTGCTTTGAAACGGCATCGGCAATCGCCCGGATATGATCCGGCGTCGAGCCGCAGCAGCCGCCGACGATATTGACCAGGCCCTCGCGGGCAAAGCCCTCGACCTGTGCGGCCATCATTTCCGGCGTTTCGTCATACTGGCCGAATTCATTGGGCAGGCCCGCATTCGGATAGGCGCAGATGAACGTGTCGGAGACGCCCGACAGTTCCTGCAGATGCGGACGCATCGCATCGGCGCCGAGCGCGCAGTTGAGGCCGATCGTGAACGGATTGGCGTGAGAGACCGAGTTCCAGAACGCGGACGGCGTCTGGCCGGACAGCGTGCGGCCGGAAAGGTCGGTGATCGTGCCGGAGATCATCACCGGCAGATGGATGCCCTTGGCCGCGAAACGCTCCTCGCAGGCGAAGATCGCCGCCTTGGCATTCAGCGTATCGAAGATCGTCTCGATCAGGATGATATCGGCGCCGCCATCGATCAGGCCGTCGATCTGCTCGCCGTAAGCCGTGCGCAGCTCGTCGAAGGAGACGGCGCGGAAGCCGGGATTGTTGACGTCCGGCGAGATCGAGGCCGTGCGGTTGGTCGGGCCGATGGCGCCGGCGACGAAACGGCGGCGGCCGTCTTCCTTCTCGGCGCGGATCGCCGCGCGGCGGGCAAGCCGTGCGCCGTCGCGGTTCATGTCGTAGACCGCGCCTTCCATCTCGTAATCCGCCTGCGCGATGCGCGTCGAGGAAAACGTGTTGGTTTCCAGAATGTCGGCACCGGCCATCGCATAGCGATAGTGGATATCCTCGATGGCCTGCGGCTGGGTGAGGATCAGAAGGTCGTTATTGCCCTGCTGATGACAGGCGCAACCAATGAAGCGATCACCGCGAAATGATCTTCCTGAAAGCCGAGCCCCTGGATCTGCGTGCCCATCGCGCCGTCAATGACGAGAATGCGCTCGCTGGCGGCTTGTTTCAGCGCAGCCAGAATCTCTGCACCGTCACGGGCGGGGGATTCGGGACCGAAGACATCGTCGAACACGGGCGGACTCCTGGATTGCGAATTCTTGGATTGCGTATTTTTATAACCATATAAAGATATCTTTATGTCGTGTCCAGCACGACCGCCCTGCATCGAGCGTTTTACGATGGAGATCGGGCGCGTCTCGTCTCGGCCACATTGACGCCATCCGAACCGTTTCCATTTCATCGCGAACCGCTCTATAGCCAATTCACGAGAGCGGCAAAAGAGCGATGGGAGTACGCATGACTGACGCGACCGAAATTCCGACCTTCTGGGCAGACCTTCCCTATCATCGCCGTTGGCTGGCGAAGGAGGCGGAAGGCCTGATGGACTTCTTCCAGTATCGTGCAATCAACCCGAAGGCGGTTTCTACGATCTCGATGATGAAGGCAATCCGCTGCCGTCGCAAACCCTGCCCGCGGCATTCATGCCTCGCGCGCATGGTCCATTGCTTCTCGATCGCCTATATGCTCGGCCGTCCCGCGCCGGCGACATCATCGACCACGGCATGAACTATCTCTGGAAGGGCCACCGCGACCAGAAGAACGGCGGCTATGTCTGGTCAATGAACGATGACGGCCATGCCGACACGAACAAGCAGGGCTATGGCCACGCCTTCGTGCTTCTCGCCGCCTCTTCGGCCAAGGTCATCGGCCATCCGCTGGCCGACAAGATGCTGGCAGACATCACCGAAGTTCTCCAGACCCGCTTCTGGGAAGAAAAGCCCGGCGCCATAGCCGAAGAATTCACCGGTGACTGGGGACCGATCGACGGTGGCTCCTATCGCGGCCAGAATTCCAACATGCACCTGACCGAGGCGCTGATGGCCGCCTTCGAGGCCACCGGCGAGCGGCATTATCTCGACAAGGCGGAGAAGATCGCCGATCTCGTCATCCGCCGCTGCGCCGGTTCGACCGGTTTTCGCGTCGGCGAGCATTTCGACACGAGCTGGGCGCTCAACAAGAACTATTACCACCCGGACGAAATGTTCCGCCCGGCCGGCACCACGCCCGGCCACGCACTGGAATGGGCGCGCCTCACCCTGCAATTATGGGTACTCGGGGATAAGAAACACGCCTGGATGCCGGATGCCGCCAAAAACCTTTTCGTTCAGGCCATGTCGCTCGGCTGGGACAAGGACAAGGGCGGCTTCTTCTACACGCTCGACTGGGACGACAAGCCCGCCAAGACCAACAAGCTCTGGTGGCCGATGTGCGAAGCGGCCGGTGCGGCGCATTTCATCAACCAGCATCTGCCGGCCGATGCCTTCTACGAGGATAGCTACCGGCTGATCTGGAGCACCATCGCCAATCGCTTCATCGACCATAAAAACGGCGGCTGGCATGAGGAACTGACGGAAGATCTCGTTCCCGCCCACACGCTCTTCCCCGGCAAGGGCGATATCTACCACGCCTTCCAGGCCTGCCTCATACCGCTCTATCCGGCCGATGGCAGCCTGACGAAGATGATCTCGGAAAATCCGGGCCGCATCTGACGGCCCGACCTTCGTTCCGCACCTCAAGCGCCGGCTCCAGCCTCTGGGGCCGCGCGGCCATATCAGGGCAAGCCCGCAATCATCAAGCGCCTGTAGTCAGTGAGCGCCCGCAATCAGTGAGCGGATCACATCGATCAGATGGTCGTAGTCATAGGGCTTGCTGATCAGCACGGCCTTCGCAAGTCCGTCCGCTTCTGGCAGGTTCCGATCGCCGGTGGCGAAGATCACCGGCAGGTCCGGCTGGCTTTCCCGCAGCTTGAGGGCAAGCGCCAGACCGGTCATGTCCGGCAGATGCACATCGGTGACGATGATATCGATTTCGCCCTGCCCGACCTCTTGCAGCGCCTGCGATGCCGTGCCCGCCTCGATGACGGAAAGCCCCGCATCCTGCAGGAAATCCACCGCCGAAATGCGGATCAGCGCCTCGTCCTCGACGAAAGAACCCGAATCGCTGCCTGATGCCCGTCCCCTGAACGCGTCGTCTCTGCCATGCCAATCTTCCATTCAGTGTCGGCACCAGCTACCCCCTTGCCGGCCAATTGCCAACGCCACCCGCTCGCCTTCCAAAACAAGTCGGTGCAGACCACTTGGCAAGCATCAAAGACCTTTGCTAACCAAATATGTGAATCGCTCGCCTTGAGCACGGCACAAGGTTGGACGGTTCCGACAAACTCATGGTATTACTCGCAAAAGCAGACTTTATGTATTTCTAACACAGTTTCGGAGGCTGATCGTTCCGGGCACATGGTGATGTCTTCTGCCGATATCCGCGCTCGTCGGGAAAAATTCATCCAGTCTATTCTGGCAAGACGTTTCACGTTGCCGGAAGTCTATGCCATTGCCTTTATCGGCGTCTTCATCAGCTTCGTGCTGCGCATCGCCTTCTCCGGCCCGCTGGATGAGCGCGTCACCTTCACCTTCTTCATTCCCGTCATTCTTCTGGTCGCCATGCTCGGCGGCTGGCTGCCGGCGCTGGTCTCGGTCGCGCTCTCGACACTCGGCGTCTACGGCGTCAAGGAACTGACGACGGAACGCGGCGCGACCTCGAGGAAATGGTAACGGTCGTGGTCGTCGCGTCGCCATCGCCTTTGTCGGCGAGATGCTGAACGTCGCCCGCATCACCATCGACCGCGCCCAGGCCAAGACGGCGGCGCGGGAAGCCCATCTCGCCTCCATTCTCGATACGGTTCTCGACGCCACAATCGTCAGCGACAAGGATGGCACGATCGTCTCCTTCAACGCAGCAGCCGTGCGCCAGTTCGGCTATAGCGAGGCGGAAGTCGTCGGCAAGAACCTGCGCATGCTGATGCCGTCACCCTATACGCAGGAGCATGACGGCTATCTCGACCGCTACCTGCGCACCGGCCAGAAGCGCATCATGGCCCATGACCGCGTCGTCGTCGGCCGCCGCAAGGATGGCTCGACCTTCCCGATGAAACTGGCGGTCGGAGAAACCCGCGCCGGCGGCGAGACCTTCTTCACCGGCTTCGTCCGCGACCTGACGGAGCGCGAGGAATCGGCCGCTCGCCTACAGGAGGCGCAGGCCGAGCTTGCCCGCCTCTCCCGTCTCAACGACATGGGCGAAATGGCCTCGGCGCTCGCCCACGAACTCAACCAGCCACTGTCCGCCATCGCCAATTACGCCCATGGCTGCACGCGCCTCATGCGTGGCCTCGAGGAAGAGACCGCCGTGCGGATCCGCGAGGCATTGGAAGAGACCGCCAACCAGTCGCTGCGCGCCGGCCAGATCATCAAGCACCTGCGCGAATTCGTCACCAAGGGCGAAACCGAAAAGACGCCGGAAAACATCCGCCGGCTGATCGAAGAGGCGGCAGCCCTTGCCCTCGTCGGTTCACGGCAGATGGGCGTGCGCACCAATTTCGACTTCTCGCTCGGCCCGGAAGCCGTGATGGTGGATCGCATCCAGATCCAGCAGGTTCTGACCAATCTCATGCGCAACGCCATAGAGGCCATGCGCGACAGCGACGTCAGGGAGCTTGCCGTCCGCACCGAGAGTATCGGTGAGGACGAGGTTGCGGTCTTTGTCGAGGACACCGGGCCCGGCATCTCGCCCGAGATAGCCGAACAGCTTTTCAGACCATTCACCACCACCAAGCCGGGCGGCATGGGCATAGGCCTGTCGATCTGCAAGCGCATCATCGAAGCCCATGGCGGCGAGATGGGCGTCTCGCACAATGCCGTCGGCGGTGCAATTTTCCGTTTCACTCTACCGATCTACCAGGAGGACGATACCGATGCCGGTCGCTGACTATACGGTGCATATCGTCGATGACGAGGAAGCTGTGCGCAAGTCGCTGGCTTTCATGCTGACGGTCAACGGATTTGCGGTCCGCATCCATGACACGGCATCCGCCTTCCTCGACATGGCGCCGGCCCTGCGCAACGGCGTTCTGATCACCGACCTGCGCATGCCCGACATGAGCGGCATCGATCTTCTGCGCCGCTTGCAGGCCTCGAAACTCGCCATGCCCTCGATCGTCATCAGCGGCCACGGCGACATTCCGATGGCGGTCGAAGCGATGAAGGTCGGTGCGCGCGACTTCATCGAAAAACCCTTTGAGGACCAGGTCGTCGTCGAAGCCATCCATCGGGCGGCCGGTTTCCTCGCCGATCAGACCCCCGCAGACGAGGAAGTGGATGTCATCCGCACCCGCCTCGATACGCTGAGCGAACGCGAGCGGCAGGTTCTCAAAGCCGTCGTCAGCGGCATGCCCAACAAGACCATCGCCTACGAACTCGACATCAGCCCGCGCACCGTCGAGGTGCACCGCGCCAACGTCATGTCGAAGATGAAGGCCCGCAGCCTGCCGCAGCTCGTGCGCATGGCCATTTCGGCAGGATTTGCCGCAGGCTGATCCATTAATCATATTTTTGATCCATCGCAAAGCATCCTGGGCGGCGTCGTGCTACTCAACTGATAGCGGTCGTTTGGCCGCTTTCCGGGCCCCGATCGACGCCCGGAAGAGATGCACCATCGACAGATGGCCACACGGTCCTTGCCTTCCGGCGGGGCCTCCATCAGGAAAGTCTCAGTGCTGCAACCATCGAAGATCGTCGTCTACGTGCCCGATGAGGCGCTGCGCCAGTCGCTCGCCTTCGCCCTGGAAGTGGAAGGATATCGCGTCGAGGCCCATGCGGGCTGGAATGCGTCTGCCTCTTTCACCAGCGGCCTCCTGTGCCGCATCATTGATGAACAGGTCCTGCGTGCCGATGCCGGTGCGCGCGACTACATGAGCGGAGCCGATGGCGCCGTGATTCTACTCTCCGACGGCATTTCCGTGCCGCCGCAGGCTGGCCGGGCCAATGTTCTGGCCAAGCCATTCGAAGGCTCTGATCTCGTGCGTCTCGTGCGCAGTTTTCCGGCCGTTGCGTGATACGCTCGTGACGGACTGACCGGCTGCCGCGCCTTTGGCCCAGGCCCCGGACACAATGTCCATACCCGCCCGACACCCGTCATCGTCGGCCGACGCCGCATCGCGCCCTCCCTGCTAAGTATAAATACCTAGTGAGATAACCGCATTTCGCAGCCCGCGAATCCGGCGCATGTTCCAATCAACAACAGTCTTCTACCAGCCTCCCAAGGCTCTCTCGCAAAGCCGGCTCAGGTCCGCAGCGGGACCATTGGCGGGCGGCAGGTGACGGTAAAGGAAGGAGGGACGGATGAGCGCGGTAGCCTACAAGAAAATCATGACAAATCAGCAGCAGGCAGCAGCGTTCGGTGAAGTGGTCGTTCCTCTTTCGAAGTCACTGCCGCTCGCTACCTTTGCTGCCTCGACGGAAATCTTCGCGCCGGGACAGGCTGCCCTCAATATCTATCAGGTCGAGTTCGGCGCCGTGCGCGTCTATCGCCTCCTGTCGGATGGCCGCCGTCAGGTGATTGCCTTCCATCTGGCCGGCGAAAGCTTCGGCCTTGAGGCTGGCGCCACGCACCAGCTTTTCGCCGAAACCATCATCCCGACCGGCCTGCGGATCGTCCCCACCGATGGCGCAAGCCGCCACCAGATCGATGTCACGGCGCTTGCCCTGCAGGCCATGGCCTCGGCACAGAACCACATCATGCTCGTCAGCCGGCTTACCGCCGTCGAGCGCATCTCCGCCTTCCTTCTGGACATGGCAAACCGCCAGGGCGGCCTCAACCATTTCGATCTGCCCATGTCGCGCCTCGACATGGCGGATTACCTCGACCTGACCATCGAGACTGTTTCGCGGGTTCTCGCAAAACTGCGCTCGGCCGGTCTCATCAGATTGCGCAGCATCCGCCGTATCGAAATCATGCGACCGGAGGATCTGCACAATATTAGCGCCTGAAAGAACTGATCACAGCCGTGTCGGGAGTTGGCGCTTCGCCCGACACACGAACGTGCATAGCCTGAAAAAAACTCATAATTTTCCCCCATCACCTGACGTCAGGCTGCGATCCCCTCGCAGCCTGACGTTGGTGTTTTAAGCACCTCCCGGCCCCGCCCCGGAAGGGCCGACCGGCAGACAGCGTCCCGCCCCGGCGCTCGCTCTCCCCACTGGCTCCAGACTGCGACCATTCTGGCCCTTGCGAGACATCGCAGCGCAGTCGAGAAATGCGAGAAATCCGCAAGCATTGGAAAATTCCTCTCTGTGCGGACGCGCGTTTCGCTGGCAATATCCGCACCGCCGCCTGCGAGCCGCATAACTCTATGAATAGATCGGCCGCCCGGCCGCACCATGCCTTTTCGAGGAGAGCCTTATGTCTTCCGCCCCTTTTTCCGGTCGCTTTGCTGGCCCTCTTTCCGGCGCCACATCCCGCCGCACGCTGCTGAAGGCCGGCGGCGCCCTTCTCGCCTCGACCGCCTTGCCGACCCTCACGCTGGCCCAGACCGCAACGGATACACGTCCGGCGGCCGTCTGGTGGTCGCAGCCGATTCGGAACCGAAGAACCTCAATCCGGCGATCGTCGCCTCCAACGGCGTCTTCTTCATCGCCAGCAAGGTGATCGAGCCTCTGGCAGAAGCCTCCTTCGACGGCAAGGACGGTCTCTCCCCACGGCTTGCCACCTCCTGGGAAGCTCGGCCGATGGCAAATCGGTGACGTTCAAGCTGCGCGAAGGCGTCAAATGGCATGACGGCAAACCGTTCACCTCTTCCGACGTCGCCTATTCGGCGCTCGCCATCTGGAAGCCGCTGCAGAACCTCGGCCGCCTCGTCTTCGCCAATCTCGAAGCGATCGACACGCCCGACGACCTGACGGCGATCTTCCGCTTCTCCAAGCCGACACCGCTGCAATTGATCCGCAACGCCCTGCCGGTCGTCAGCAGCGTCGTGCCGCGCCACATCTATGAAGGCACCGAGATCGCCACCAACCCGGCAAACGTCAAGCTGATCGGTACAGGCCCCTTCAAGTTTACCGAATACAAGCCGGGCGAATATTACCGCCTGACGAAGAACGAGGATTATTGGGCCAAGGGCGAGCCGAGGCTCGACGAGGTGATCTTCCGCGTCCTGCCGGATCGTGCCGGTGCGGCGGCAGCGCTGGAGGCCGAGGAAATCCAGCTCGCCGCCTTCTCGGCTGTTCCCTTGACCGATCTCGACCGCATCTCCAAGGAAAACGGCCTGAAGGTCATTTCCAAGGGCTATGAGGGCCTCACCTACCAGCTCGTCGTCGAGATCAATCATCGCCGCAAGGAGCTGGCCGACCTCAAGGTGCGTCAGGCGATTGCCCATGCGATCGACCGCAAATTCGTCGTCGACACGGTCTTCCTCGGCTATGCCGCAGCCTCGACCGGTCCCATCCCGAAGAACGCACCGGAATTCTACGACGCCAAGGTGCCGACCTATGCCTTCGACACGGCCAAGGCCAACGCCCTGCTCGACGAGGCCGGCTACAAGAAGGGTGCGGACGGCAAGCGCTTCAAGCTGAAACTGCGCGCCGCCCCTATTTCAACGAGACCAAGCAGTTCGGCGATTACCTGCGTCAGGCACTGGCCGTCATCGGCATCGATGCGGAACTGGTGAATGCCGATAGCGCCGCCCACCAGAAGGCCGTCTATACCGACCATGATTTCGATCTTGCGGTCGAACCCACCGTCTTCCGCGGCGACCCGGCCATCTCCACCACCATTCTCGTGCAGTCCGGCATTCCGGCCGGCGTGCCCTTCTCCAATCAGGGCGGCTACGCCAACAAGGAACTGGACGGCATCATCGCCAAGCGCCGAGACCATCGACACCGCCGCCCGCACGCAACTCTACAACCAGTTCCAGACCATCGTTGCGACGGATCTGCCGCTCATCAACGTCGCAGAATGGGGCTTTATCACCGTTGCGCGCGATACGGTCCTCACGTCTCCAACAACCCGCGCTGGGCCGTCTCCAACTGGGCCGACACGGCGCTGAAATCCTGATGGCGAGGCAGAAGAGACAGGCAGCATCGCCGGAAGACCGCACGTTACGGAAGGTGCCGTAACGTGAGCCGGGCGATGCGGCTCATCCGGCGACGTGCGCTCACCGCCATCCCGGTGCTGCTGATCGTCGTCGTCATGACCTTCCTGTTGATGGAAAACGCATCCGGCGATGCGGTCGATGCCTATCTCCTGTCGATCGGCGGTGGCGATGCAAAGGTCGCCGCAACGCTTCGCCAGCAATACGGTCTCGACCAGTCGGCACTCGCCCGCCTCTGGCTCTACCTGACGTCACTCGCGAAGCTCGATCTCGGCTGGTCGGTCGCCTTCAACCGCCCGGTCCTGTCGCTCATCCTCGAACGCCTGCCCAACACCCTGCTCCTGATGGGAAGCGCCACGGCGCTCGCCTTCGGGATCGGCTCGGTGCTCGGCATCGTCGCCGGCGCCCGGCCCGGCAGCCTGCGCGACCGTGGCCTCTCCATCCTGTCGCTCATCCTCTACGCCATCCCGAGTTTCTGGCTCGGCCTCGTCTTCAGCCTCGTCTTTGCCGTAGAACTCCGCTGGTTGCCGACCTCGGGCCTTGAGACGATCGCATCGGGCAAGACCGGCCTTGCCCGCGTCGCCGATATCGCCACCCATCTCGCTCTCCCTGTTGGCGCCTTGGCACTCATCTACATGGCGCTCTACCTGCGCGTCATGCGCGCCTCGATGGCCGAAATCTGGCGGCTGGATTTCGTTGCCTTCGCCCAATCAAAGGGCCTTTCCCGCCACCGGATTGTCCTGCGCCATGTGGCGCGAAACGCGCTTCTGCCGCTCGTTACCATGCTCGGTCTGCAATCGGCTGCCATGCTTGGCGGCAGCGTCGTGATCGAAAGCATTTTGCCATTCCCGGCTTCGGCCGTCTGGCGCAGGAAGCCGTCACCGGCCGCGATGCGCCGCTGCTGATGGGCATCATCGTCGTCAGCGCCGTGATGGTGATCGCCATCAACCTTGTCGTCGATCTCGTCTACGCCGCGCTCGATCCGCGCGTCGGCGCCTCAGAACCCTCGTGAGGTGCGGCGATGAACCTGATTCAACGTCTGAGCAGAACGCCGGAAGGCCTTGTCGGGACTCTCTTTCTCGCCTTCCTCGTCATCATCGCCATCCTCGCCCCTGAAATCTCGCCCGGTGATCCCCTGAGGATCGCGGCGCGCCCGCTGCTTGCCCCCTTCACCGATCCGCAATTCCCCCTCGGCACCGACAGGCTCGGCCGCGATGTGCTGGCCGGCCTCATCCACGGCACCCGTACTTCACTGACGGTCGGGCTTGCCGCAGCCGTCGCAGCACTTGCCCTCGGCATGCTCATCGGCCTTGCGGCGGGCTTTGCCGGCGGGCTGATCGACGAGACATTGATGCGCGTCGTCGACGCCTTCCAGATCGTCCCCGGCTTCCTGCTGGCACTCGCCTTTGTCAGCGTCATGGGCGCCTCGCTGCCGGTCGTCGTCATCGCCATTGCGCTCGGCGCCTGGGCCGATCCGGCAAGGCTCACACGGGCGCAGGTACTTTCCATCCGCGAGCGGGATTATGTAGCGGCGGCGAGAACGCTCGGCATGCACCCGGTGGAGATTGCCTGCCGCCAGATCCTGCCCAATGCCCTGGGCCCGGTTCTGGCACTTGCCGCCATCATCGTCGCAGCTGCCATCCTCACCGAAGCAGCCCTTTCCTTCCTCGGCCTTGGAGATCCGAACGCCGTTACCTGGGGCTCGATGATCGCCGAGGGCCGCAATGTCATCCGCTCCTCGCCCTGGCTCTCCATCCTGCCCGGCATCGCCCTCGTCCTCACCGTGATTGCCGTCTATCTCGTCGGCGAAGGCTTTTCGAAAGCCTTGCACAGCAGCGGGGACCGGCCATGAGAATGGGGAAAAGACAGGGCTACAGCATCTCGGCCGGTTCGGGATCAGGCTCGGGCACACACCTCAATCCGCTGAAACCGAACGAACTCTGCCGCATCCAGAACCTTTCCGTCACCTATCCCGGCACCACCCAGAAAGCGCTCTCCGAAGTCGGGCTCAGCATCGAAAAAGGACTGCGCCTCGCGATCATCGGCGAAAGCGGTTCCGGCAAGAGCACGCTTGCGAAAACCCTTGCAGGCCTCCTGCCGCGAGGATCGAAAACCGAAGGCCGCATCGCCTGGAACATGGAACGCCCCCCGATCGCCGGCCGGGATCTCGGCTTCGTCTTTCAGGACCCCTCGGCCAGCCTCAACCCGGTCCTGACCATCGGCGAACAGGTGGCCGAGGCGCAAGGCGGCACCTGCGCCTGTCATGGGCCGCAGCGCTTGAGGCCGCCCATGTCATGCTCGACCGCGTGCATATCCCGAATGCGGCGAGGCCATGCGCGCCTATCCGCACCAGCTTTCCGGCGGCCAGCGCCAGAGGGTGGCGATCGCGGCAGCCCTTGCCGCCCGCCCCGGCATCCTGATTGCCGACGAACCGACCAGCGCGCTCGACATGGTCGTGCAGGCAGAAATCGTCGCCCTGCTGGATGAACTCGTGCGTGCCGGCGAGATGACGCTGATCTTCATCACCCACGATATCGCGCTCGCCTCGCAATTTGCCGACCGCATCGCCATCTTTCGCGCCGGCCGGCTCATCGAGACCGGCCCGACCCGCGACGTGATCGACAGACCGGCCGACGACTACACGAAAAGCCTGCTCGCCAGCCATCTCGACTTGACGAGCCCGCCGCTGATCGCCCGCTCCGCCCCATCTGCCGTGACCACAGACAAGGAGGACAGTCCATGACCCTCCTCGCCATCCGCCACCTGTCGAAACGCTTCTCGACTGCCGGCCGCGACGTGACCGCCCTCGACGATCTGTCGCTGACCATCAAACCCGGAGAAACGCTCGGCCTTGCCGGTGCATCCGGCAGCGGCAAATCCACGCTTGCCCGTATCCTGATGCGGCTTCTGCCGGCAGATGAAGGCGAGATCCTTTTCGATGGAGAGGACTGGCTCTCCCTCTCCGGCTCGACGTTAAGAAACGCCGCGCCGGGCTTCAGATGGTGTTTCAGGATGTCGCCGGCGCCTTCAATCCGCATGCCAGCGTCGCCGATGTGCTGGACGATCCCTTGCGCATCCACCGCATCGCCCCCCGTCGCGAGCGGCCGGAACGGATCGCAGCGCTGCTCGAACGCGTCTCGCTCTCGCCGACGCTTGCCACCCGCCCGGTGCACGACCTTTCGGGTGGCCAGCGCCAGCGTGTGGCGATTGCCCGCGCCATTGCGAGCGAACCGAAGCTGATCGTGCTCGATGAGGCGGTCTCGGCGCTCGACGTCTCGATCCGCGGAAAAATCCTCGAACTGCTTGTCGAACTGCAACAGGAGCGCGGCCTCGCCTATCTCTTCGTCTCTCATGATCTCTCTGTCCTGCGTGCCGTCTCGCACCATATGGCCATCATGGAACGCGGCCGGATCGTCGAGACCGGTCCCGCAGACGCGGTGATCGCCCATCCCGAGACTGTCGCAACCAAGGCGCTGATTGCCGCCGTGCCAAAGCTTGTTCGAACCGCAAGGGAGGAGAACGCACCATGACAAGACCAACCGGCCCCGCCGGAAGCGCCGGCCGCTGGAACCCGCTCCTCGACCCGCCGGCCTTCCCGCAGGAAAAATACGCCCTGATCGCCGACCGCCTCAAGGCGCTGATGGGCACAAAGAACGACGTGCTTCTCATTCAGGCCGAGGCGTCGTGGCGCTGGAGGCCGTGGCAACCAGCATCGCCAGACCCGGCCTCAAGGCACTCAACATCGTCACAAGCCCCTATGGCGCGTGGTTCGGCAAATGGCTGGCGCGCGGCGGCGCCAGCGTCACCACCCTTGCCGCCGAACCGGCCCGCCCGATCACCATCGAAGCCGTCGAACAGGCCCTCGATGCGGCACCCGGCATCGCGGCTCTCGCTCTCGTCCATGCCGAATCGGCAAGCGGCATCTGCAATCCGCTGGAAGAAATCGCCGCTTTGGCACGCTCCCGCGGCATCGTCACGATCGTCGATGCGGTCGCCTCGATCGGCGGCCATCCGCTCGATGTGGATGCGCTCGGGCTCGATATCGCCGTCATCGGCCCACAAAAATCGCTCGGCGGACCGGCAGGCCTCTCGGCGCTATCGATCAGCCACAACGCATGGAAACTGGTTTCTGAAGAAAATTCTCCAAGGGATTCAATTCTTTCGCTTCTCGACCAGAAGGCGTGGATCGAAAGCGGCCGAGGCGCGCTACCCGGCACGACCGCCCCGCTCGAATTCTTCGCCCTCGAAGCAGCCCTCGATCGCATCGAGGAGGAAGGACTTGCCTCTGTCCTTGAGCGCCATGCCAGGGCATCGCGCGCCACCCGTGCCGGGCTGACAGCGCTTGGCGCAAGGCTCTGGGCAACCGACGACACGACATCGAGACTGGTGACGACGGTGGAAGCCCCTCCCGCCACGACGCCATCCGAGATCATCGCCATCGCAACCGACCTCGGCTGCGACCTGACATCAGGCGTCGGACCGGGAGCAGAACGGCTGCTGCGCTTCAACCACACAGGCAATCGTGCCCGTTTCGAGACCGTCATGGCCGGCGTCACTGCCTATGGGTTAGCGCTCCACCGCTTGCGGCTGCCCGCCGATATCGGAGCCGCCGCCGAGGCAATTGCCGCGGCTTACGCGGGCTGAACGCACGAGGAAATTGGAAAGGCCGAAGAGCGTCCTCAGAAAAGCCGTGAACGAGCCCGACTTCAACGACGATCCGGTAGCCTGCCTGGCATAAATCCGGGAAACAGGGGGGCACCGCCACCATAGGGCCGAAAGCACGTCGGGACAGGATGGCCATGGTCCCACCCCACTCCCTGCCCCCGGCACTTCCCGTGGCGACAAACGTTCACCGCAGCCACCGGCAGCCGGATGCCCATCACCGGCAAACCTTTACCCGATCAGCCCTTCCAGCCAGTCCCGTGCAATCGCCTCGTCCTCGCGCCCGATCCCATGGTTCGTATAAAGCTTTTTCGCCGTCAGATCCGCCCCGGCAGCCGCCAGACGCCGCTCCACTTCCTGCGCCAGATCACCATAGAAATCGTCGGTGGCGCTAAGCGACAGCACATGCGCTGACGAAAGATCGACCTTCGGTTCGGCCTCCAGGCAATTCATCGAGCGCAGGATGACGGCTTTCTCGATCGTGCCTGGATGAAGCTGCATGACGGCGGCGATCATGTTGCCGCCGTTCGACCAGCCGATGAAACCGGTGCGCGCCGGATCGACGCCATAGGCCGGCCCCAGCTCCTCGACGAAGGCCGCAAAGGCTTCCGCCTCCGAGACGATCTCCTTCTGGTCGAATGTCATCTCGTCGAAGCGGCGGAAATAGCGCGGATGCCCCTCGTCATTCGACCGTCCCCGCACACCGATCAGCATCGCATTCGGCCTTGTGTGATGGCCGAAAGGCAGCATCGTCGTCTCATTGCCGCCCGTTCCATGCAGCATGATGAGCGTCGAACCGTCCCAATTCTCCGGCATATGGATGCGGTGGACGAAAGGCAGGTCGCGATAGATGATCCGCTCTTCGCCCGGCAGGCCGAATTGCGGCAGAACCACCTTCAGATCCTCATGATCCTCGTTGAAATGTGCCGGGATGAACAGTTCGGAGCCGAGCGTCTCCAGCGGCTCGTCAGCGGTAAAACCGGGCGCATCGGTGGCAAATTCGATCAGCGTTCCGCCCGGCTCACGCACATAGAGCGAATAGAAATAATGCCGGTCATGGACATTGATATCGCCACTATCATTCGCCTGAAGCGCCGAATGCACGGCGTCCACCTGAGCCTTGTCGAGAGCCCGGAAGGCGACATGGTCGATCGTCCCGGTGCCCGGCGCAGCCGTCCAGAAGCCCGCCGCATCGCGCACGTCGATGATATCGCCGGCATCGGATGTCAGGCGACGGATATTGCCTTCGATCGGACCGTCGTAAAGCCCCATATGGCGGGTGAGGAACGCGGCCGTCGCCTCCGGCTTCTCAGAAAGAATGGTCGCCCCGCGTATCCGGCGGATCGCATCCGGCTCGGCAATGCCGCCCTTTTCCCACCAGACGAAGGGGGCTGCCGCCTCCTGCTGCCGCTCGACACCCACCAGCTTGACGATGATCCCGTCCGGATCGGTCAGCCGCAGCACCGGTTCACCGAATTCCTGCGCCGGGCCGGAGAGTTTGACATTGCATTTAAGCGCCCGCGTCAGCCAGAAACCGATCGCGTCCGGCGCGATCTCGAAGCTGATCTCGCTTGGCGCGCCATGTCCGACGCGACCAAGCGACCCGTCTTCCCAGGCCAGAAACGTCACGAGCGAACCGGGCGTGGCCGCCCCGTCGCCATAGAAGAGATGCAACTGACGCGCATCCTCGAAACCGGCGGTGCGCTTCACCAGCCGCAGCCCCAGAAAGCCGGCGTAGAAATCGACATTCGCCTGGATTTTCCGGGTAATGGCGGTGATGTGGTGCAGGCCGCTGGTCATGATGTCTCCTCCGGTTTCATCGCGTCTTCAAGCGCATAAGATAAGCGTCAACATCGCCATTTGCCCGTATCGGGTCTTGAAATAAAAGCCCCCTTTCTGTGGACGCTGCGTCACGGCGAAATCTTGGACGCGGCAAAAACATCGCAACCGCGATCAATCGCGTCGACAGGCGGCATACCAACCCATCAAATCGGTTGACCGGAAAGATCACATATGATGGCTGGACGTCGGGAGTGATTTCACCACACAATAACGTCTCACCGGATGGCGTCAGGTCATCCGGCATTCTTGATCATTTTTGGAATTTCATCGTGAGCAGCGACGCGACAGTTCGCGCCGCGAAGCCTTCTGCTTCGCTGGCGCTGGTGAAAGCGACAGGCTGGGGCAAGGGCTTTTCGATCCTGACCCGCATCACCGTCATGGCCTTCCGCCATCCGTGGCAGGCATCCTTTGCCATCGGCGCAACGCTGGTGGCCTCCGCCTTCCAGCTGATGATCCCGCAGTTTCTCGGCCGTGCGGTGGATAAGACACAGGTCGTGCTGAAGGGCGGCGATGCCGGACAGGCAGCGCAGGATGCGCTCCTGACGACGGCCGTGATGCTGCTCGGCGCAAGCGTGCTGCGCGGCCTCTTCACCCTCGTACAGAACTATTACAGCGAGGCCGTCGGCCACCATATGGGCTACCGGCTGCGGCTTGCCTGCTACGAAAAAATCCAGCGCCTGTCCTTCTCCTTTCACGACAGCATGCATTCCGGCGATCTCATCACCGTCGGCCTGCTCGATCTGGAAGGGGTGCGGATGTATTTTTCCACCGCCCTCGTCCGCATGGTCCTGTTGACCGTGCTGATCGGCCTCGGCGCCTATCTGCTGCTGTCGACCGATATAGTTCTCGGCCTGCTGGCGCTGAGCTTCGTGCCCTTCGTCGGCTGGCGCTCTTCCGTCGCCCAGTTGAAACTGCGCGCCACATGGCTGGAATTGCAGGACCGGCTCTCGGTTCTGACCCGCGTCATGGAAGAAAACCTTGGCGGAACCCGTGTCGTCAGGGCTTTCGCCGCCCATGAGCACGAACTCCAGAAATTCGACATCGCCTCGAAGAACGCCGTCGAACTCGCCCATCAGCGCGTCGGCATCCGCGTCGCCAATACCAGCGCCATGACGCTTTCCTTCTTCATCGCCATGGGCCTTGTTCTCTGGGTCGGCGGCACGAAGGTCATGGCTGGAACGATGACGGTCGGCACGCTCACCGCCTTCCTGACCTTCATGACCATATTGCAGATGCCGGTGCGTCAGCTCGGCTTGATGGTCAATGCCTTTGCCCGCGCCTCCACCTGCGGCGCGCGGCTCTTCGAGCTTCTCGATCTCGACATCGCCATCAAGGACGAGAAGAACGCCGAGACGCTGAAGGTAACGGAGGGCACGCTGCGCTTCGAAAACGTCGATTTCGCCTATCCGTCGAGCCCCGACCTCAAGGTTCTCGCAGGTGTCTCCTTCGAGGCGAAGCGCGGCGAGACGATCGGCATCGTCGGCCCGCCCGGCTCGGGAAAATCGACGCTGGCCCACCTGATCCCGCGCTTCTATGACGTCACCTCGGGACGCATCACCCTCGACGGGCAGGACATCCGCCATGCGACGCTGCAATCGCTGCGCCGCTCGACCGCCGTCGTGCAGCAGGACAGCTTTCTCTTCACCACGACGATCGAGAACAACATCGCCTATGGCGACCCCTGGGCAAAAGAGACCCATATCGAGCGCGCCTCGGAAAGTGCCCAGCTGCACAATTACGTGCTCGGCCTGCGACCGGCTATGGCACGGTCGTCGGCGAGCGCGGCGTCTCGCTCTCGGGCGGCCAGCGCCAGCGCCTGTCGATCGCCCGCGCCCTGATGCTGAAACCCGCCGTCATGGTCTTCGATGATTCGACCGCCGCGATCGACGCCGGCACCGAAAGCCGCATCCGCAGCGCCATGCGCAAATATGCCAGCGACCGCGTGACCATCATCGTCGCCCATCGCCTGAGCTCGCTCATGCATGCCGACCGCATCCTCTTCATGGAAAACGGCCGCATCGTCGAAAGCGGCACCCATGACGAGCTTTTGAGGCCGGCGGGCGCTACAAGGCGCTCTACGACCTGCAGGTGAGGCCCGGCGACGAGCTTGGCCCTGACGCACTGACGGCTTGAGGAAGACGAGATGGCAGAGGAACTGGAAACCGAGCGCCACGACGTCCGCGATGACGGCAGAAGGCCGCCGCGCGCCGTGGTCGGCTCGCACCGCATCGAGGAAGAAATCTTCGGCAAGCTGTTCGACAGCAACATCATCAGGCGCATCTGGGCCTTCGTTCACCCCTATCGCCGCAAGATCTACTGGGCGGTCGCAGCCGTCCTGTGCTTCACCGCCATGCAGCTGGCCATCCCGCTGATCATCCGCCATGCCATCGACAAGGGCATGGCCGAAGGCAGCCTCGACCATGGCGTGCTCACCGGCTCGATCATCGTCTTCGCCATTGCCATCCTCATCAATTTCGCCGCCTCCTATGCGCAGGAAACGCTGGTCGGCGGCGTCGCGGAAGATGTGCTGTTCGATATCCGCCGGGCGATGTTCTCGCATCTCCAGCGCGTATCGCTGTCATGGATGGACAAGACCGAAGTCGGCCGCCTGATGTCGCGCCTTCAGGGCGACGTCAATTCGATGCAGGAGTTTCTCGAAACCTCCGTTCTGTCGGTCGGCGATATCACCCTTCTCTTCGGCATCGTCATCGTCATGCTGACGCTCGACTTCAAGCTCGGCCTGCTGACGCTGTCGGCCCTGCCCGTCCTCTTCATCGTCCGCATCTTCTGGCTGCCCCGCGCCAGAAAATCCTTCATGGCGGCGCATGAGACCAATTCGATTGCCAATGGCGCATTGGCTGAAGCCATTCATGGCGTGCGCGCCGTTCAGGGCATGGACCGTCAGTCGGTCAATTTCATGCTCTATGACGACAAGGCCCGCGCCAACCTGAAGACCCATCTGACGGCTGCGAAATTCGCCCAGGTCATGGTGCCGATCGTCGATTCGCTGACTGGCTTTGCCATGGCGCTCGTCATCGTCGTCGGCGGTGCGCGCGTTCTCAATCAGGCGCTCGATGTCGGCGTCATGGTCGCCTTCCTCTTCTATATCCAGCGCTTCTTCGACCCGATCCGCTCGCTGACGCTGCAATATTCGGTCATGCAGCGCGCCATGGCGTCGGGTCAGCGCCTGACCGAAGTGCTCGACGTGCCGATCGACATCAAGGATGCGCCCGACGCGAAAACCCTGTCATCGGACATGGATGGCTCGGTCGAGTTCAAAGATGTCGTCTTCGGCTACAACCCGAAACATCCGGTGCTGAAAAACGTCTCCTTCCGCGTCAATCCGGGCGAGACAGTCGCGCTTGTCGGGCCTACCGGCTCCGGCAAATCAAGCTGCATGTCGCTGATCCACCGCTTCTATGATGTGCAGCAGGGCGAGGTCATGGTCGGCGGCCATGATGTGCGCGACCTGACGCAGGACAGTCTCGGCCGGCAGATCGCCATGGTGCTGCAGGAACCCTTCCTCTTCACCGGCACGGTGTTCGAAAACATCCGCTATCACAAGACCGATGCGACCCGTGATCAGGTGATCGAGGCGGCCAGGGCCGTCGGCGCCCATGACTTCATCATGCGGATGGCGGATGGCTACGAGACCGTGCTCGGCCAGCGCGGCGGCAATCTTTCTCTCGGTCAGCGGCAGCTGATCAGCTTTGCCCGCGCGCTTGTCGCCGATGCAAAGATCCTCGTCCTCGATGAGGCCACCGCCAATATCGACAGCTATACGGAAATGCTGATCCAGAAGGCACTGGTCAAACTGCTCGAAGGCCGCACCGGCCTCGTAATCGCCCACCGTCTGGCGACGATCCGCGAGCCGACCGCATCATCGTGCTGCAGAACGGCGAGCTGATCGAAAGCGGCAATCACCGCGAGCTGATGAAGAATGACCGGCTCTATTCGAAACTCTACAATCTCAATTACTCCTCCTTCGACGATATCCCCGATGACGTCGTGGAGGAGGCTGCGGCCGAACAGGCAACCTGACATGACCGATACCAACGCTGCCGTCCCATCCGAGACGGCAAACGGCGCGCTTCTGCCGGCAAAACTCGTCAGCCCTTTGACCGGCATTGCGCTTGCAAGCGGCGCCTATGCCTGCTTTGCCGCGCAGGATGCGGCCACGAAATGGCTGGTGACGGATTACGAAGTGCCGGAAATCCTCTTCGTCCGCAGCGTCGTCATCGCCATCATTTCCGGCCTTCTGGCCAGACATTACCGCCATCCGTCGTCGCTTCGAAGCCGCGAGGGCGGCAAGATCGTGCTGCGTGCCGCGATGATGCTGGCCGCATGGATGCTGTTCTTCAATTCGGCTCGCTCGCTCGGCCTTGCCGAACTGACGACGCTCTATTTTTCGGCACCGGTTCTCGTCGTCTTCCTGTCGATCGTGATATTGAAGGAAAAGGTCGGGCCCAGCCGCTGGATCGCCTGTATCGGCGGCTTCATCGGCGTGGCGATTGCCGCCTATCCCACCCATGCGCCGAGCCTTTTACCGGCCGCCATGTGCCTTCTGGCAGGTTTTCTCTGGGCCTGGAGCACGGTCTTGATAAGGCTGGTCAGCCGCACACAATCGAGCCTCAGCCAGATGTATGCGACCAGTCTTCTCTTCGCGCTGGCCTGCGGTGCCTCCATGCCCTGGCTCTGGAAGCGCCCGATCTCACGGCCTTCGGCTGATGATCGGCCTCGGCCTCATTTCGGCCGTCGGCCAATATCTCCTCTATGAAGCGTTTCGCCATGCCTCGGCCTCGACACTGGCGCCGGTCGAATATACCGGCCTGATCTGGGCCTTCATCTATGGCTACGCCTTCTGGACGGAAATTCCCGCCGCCAACGTCTTCGCCGGCGCCTCTTCATCATCGCCTTCGGCATATTCCTCGTCCTGTCGGAGCGCCGGCAGGCCAAGGCCGAGAGCGTGCCGACGGCCGCCTGAAAAGGCAGCCGTCGCGACTTTCTCTCTTTCACCGCGGTTCGAGCGACAGCATCAGATTGGCGAGAAGCGCCGTGCGCGGCGCAATGCTCGATACGAAAATATACTCGTTGAACGTATGGCGCCCGCGCCATCCGCGCCAAGCCCATCGAGCGTCGGAACGCCCATGGCAGCCGTGAAATTGCCGTCCGATCCGCCGCCGGTCGTAACGCCCTCAAGCTCGATGCCGAGCCCGGACGCAATGCCGGCCGCCGTCTCGAAAAGCCGCACACCCTCTTCGGACTGTGCGAAGGGCGGGCGGTTGAGCTGGCCGGTAATCTCGAAGGTGATATCCGGATCGACCGGCACCATGGCCTCGATCCTGGTAATCACTTCCTTTGCCGTTTCCGGATCGGGAAGCCGCACATCGACCTGCAGCTTGCATTCGGCAGGCACAGTATTGCGCCCCGTCCCGCCCTGGATCGTGCCGACGGTGACGGTAATTCCCCGCTCGGTATCGCTGAGAGCCTCAAGCTCCAGCACCAGCCGGGCGGCGGCACGGATCGCGCTGCGGCCATCCTGAGGGCGAGCGCCGGCATGCGCCGCCCGCCCCTTTATCACCACGTCATAGACGCCCACACCCTTGCGGGCGACGACGATCTTGCCACCGTCACGGGCAGGCTCGACGACCAGCGTGAAATCGGCCTCGGCTGCCCGTTCCTCCATGAAATCGCGGGAGGAAAGACTGCCCATTTCCTCGTCGGGCACGAAGATCAGCTCGATCGGCATTTTCGTGCCGCGGGCAACGGCAAGCTTCATCGCTTCGAGCGCCATCAGCGCACCGGATTTCATGTCGTAGACGCCGGGTCCGAAAAGCTTGTCACCCTCCTGCCGCAGCGGCAGTTCCTTGCCGATCACGCCGACCGCATGCACCGTATCGAGATGCGCAAGGATCAGCACCGACTTGAGGTTCGTCCCTTCCGCCTTCGGCGAACGCACGGAGAGAATATCGCCGAACCCGAGCGTGCCTTCCCGGCGCTCGACCTCAAGCCCCGCAGCCTTGGCGGATGCCTCGACGCGATCGGCCAGCCGGTTGACGGCCGCCACATCGCGCGACGGTGTTTCGATCATCACCCATTGCTTGAGCTCGTCGAGGATCGCCGTATCGTCGATATCGGCGGCGGAAAATACATGCGTCATGGCAGGGCCTTCAGGGATATGGACGTGGAATCGTCAAAACGGTGCGGACGGGAGAACTCCCGCCCCGACTATAGCCGCGCCGCCCCTGCGATCAACGCTCGTTGACGAGTTTCAGGATGAGCTGCTGCACATTGCCGCCGGTGCTCATTTCCAGCTTGTCGAAATCGCGACTTTCCTGCTGCTGCGCCCGCGAAAGCTCGCCGAGCTTCGTGGTCAGCACCGCGCGGATCTTGGCGCATTTCGGATCGCTCTCGGCCCTCAACCCGACGCTATAGGCCTCGATGGCCTTGACCATGGCAATGATCGCCGCGCCATGCTGTTCCTCATGGTGCCGGATGCCGGCGATAAAGGGCTTCCACTTGGCGTCGAGTTCCGGCGAAAGCGCCTGGCCGGCCGCGGCAGGGTATAGGTGATGATGAGCTTGGGCTTGGCCACCGAAAGCACGCAGGCGCCATCCGGCTGCGGATCGTAGCGACGCGTCCATGTGAGCTTGAAATTCGTATGAGCGATGGCCCGCACATGCCGGCCGACTTCCGGCCCGTGCTCGCCAATCGACGAATAGAGTTCGATGCCGGATGTGCCGGTGATCGGATAGGTCTTCACCTCTTCGATCGGAGCCCAGTCGGCACGCACGGCCGGGGGGCTCTGGGCATGAGCCGAGGACAAGGAGACGGCCACACCGAAGGCCGCCAGCATCATGACAGAACCGATCCGCACATTTCCTCCCGGATACTGTTTCATACCCCTTTATCTAGAGCCGATTCTGGCCGAAACAAAGGATGGTCCGGATTATCCTGTGCCACGCCCTCGCGCTTGAGGCACGTATTGCAGCAGCATGGGTATTTCGGTTATCATACATCTGCAGAAAACCTTCGTCCGGACCGATGAAGGTGATGACATAACAAGGCGATGCCCATGCCGAACAGCGAAAGCGGCATCCCGCAGGGAGTGGCGAGGAGTGGCGAAATGAATATCGAAGGCAAGGTCGAGGCAGGCCGAAGCGCCGGCACGCTGGTGGCGCAGCTGAGCGAGACCTTGCGAAAGGCAATCGCCGCCGGCCAGTTTCCGCCGGGCTCACGTCTTCCGAGCGAGGCACAGCTGACCGAGGCGCATGGCGTAAGCCGCACCGTTGTTCGCGAGGCAATCGCCGCCCTGCGCGCCGACCGTCTGGTCGAGGCGAGACAGGGTGCCGGCGTGTTCGTTCTGCAGCAGGCAGCCCAGCACCAGCCTTCAAGCCTCACCCTCAAGAACGTCGATCTGGCTCGCGTCTCTTCGATGATCGAACTGCTCGAACTTCGCGCCGCGGTTGAAGTGGAAGCGGCGGGCCTTGCAGCCCTTCGCCGTTCTCCCGCGCAGGAAGAGGCAATCTTCGACAGCCACTATGCCATCCATGCCTGTCTTGAGGCCGGCAAGCCGACGAGCGAGGCCGATTTCGCCCTGCATCTCGCCATTGCCGAAGCCACCAACAATCCGCGGTTCCGCGAATTCCTGTCGATGATCGGCAAGAACGTCATCCCCCGCGCCGCCCTGCATCCCGATGGCGTCGATACCGATCAGGCGGCCTATATCGACATGCTCGATGTCGAGCACAAGGCGATCGTCATGGCGATCTCCGCCGGAGACGAGGAAGGAGCAAGGCTGGCCATGCGCACCCACCTGCGCGGCGCCCAGCAGCGCTACCGCACGCTGCTGCGCGACCTCAGGAATCTGTAAGACGAATAATTGACAGACTTCGGCGCGACCTGTACGACAAGTATGTCTGGAGGAGACATATTTCGAGGAGACTTGCCACATGGCGCCAGAGGATATCAAGGCGGCGTTGGGCGCCGGCCTGCTGTCATTTCCCGTAACCCATTTCGACGAGAACGGCCGCTTTCAATCCAAAAGCTACCAGCAGCACATTGAGTGGCTGTCGGGCTTCCCTGCCCCCGTTCTGTTTGCCGCCGGCGGCACTGGCGAGTTTTTCTCGCTGTCGCCGGACGAAATTCCGACCATCGTCAAATCCGCCAAGGAGGCTGCCGGCAAGACGGCGATCGTCTCCGGCTGCGGCTTCGGCACACATGTGGGCACAGAGCTTGCCCGCAATGTCGAAAAGGCGGGCGCGATGGCATCCTGCTCCTGCCCCATTACCTGATCGATGCGCCGCAGGAAGGCCTCTATCGCCATATCAAGGCGATCTGCCAGTCGGTCGGCATCGGCGTCATGGTCTATAACCGCGACAATTCCATCCTGCAGGTCGACACGCTGAAACGGCTCTGCGACGAATGCCCGAACCTGATCGGCTTCAAGGACGGCACCGGCGAGATCGGCCTCGTGCGCCAGATCACCGCCGAGATCGGCGACCGGCTGATGTATCTCGGCGGCATGCCGACGGCGGAACTCTTTGCCGAAGCCTATCTCGCGCCGGTTTCACCACCTATTCCTCGGCCGTCTTCAACTTCGTGCCCGGCCTTGCGGTCGAGTTCTACACGGCCCTCCGCGCCGGCGATCGCGCCCGCTGCGAACAGATCCTCAAGGACTTCTTCTATCCCTTCATGGCGATCCGCAATCGCCGCAAGGGCTATGCGGTCTCCGCCATCAAGGCCGGCGTCCGCCTTCAGGGCTTCGATGCGGGAAAAGTCCGCCCGCCGCTCGACGACCTGACGCGCGAAGAGGAAGAAATGCTTCTGAAGCTCATCGGGCCTCACAAGCGGTAGGACGGAACAGTAGCAGATGGCATATCAGATGAAGATCGCGGCAGTTCGCACCCACCTTCTCGAACACAGGCTCGACGTGGCCTTCGAAAGCGCCTCCATGCGCTTTGATCGTCGCGCCCATGTTCTGGTCGAGATCGAATGCGAGGACGGCACGGTCGGCTGGGGCGAATGCCTCGGGCCCGCCCGCCCGAATGCCGCGGTCGTCGCCGCCTATGCCAATTGGCTGATCGGCGCCAATCCGCTCGAAACCGAGAAGATCTGGGCCGTTCTTTACAATGCGCTGCGCGACCAGGGGCAGCGCGGGCTGACCATCACCGCGCTCTCCGGCATCGACATGGCGCTCTGGGATATCAAGGGCAAGCATTTTGGCGTGCCCGTCTCCATCCTGCTCGGCGGTCGTTTCCGGGAGAGTGTCCGCGCCTATGCGACCGGCAGCTTCAAGCGCGACGGCGTCGACCGGGTGGAGGATAACGCCGCAGACGTTGCCCGTTACCGCGCCGACGGCTTTCACGCCACCAAGATCAAGATCGGTTTTGGCGTGGAGGAAGACCTGCGCGTCATCCGCGCCGTGCGCGAGGCAGCCGGCCCCGACATGCGCCTGATGATCGATGCCAATCACGGCTATGACGCGGTGGAAGCGATCCGGCTTGGCAATGCCGCGGCCCAATACGGCATCGACTGGTTCGAGGAGCCCGTTGTGCCCGAACAGCTTGCCGCCTACCGCGAGGTGCGCGCCAAACAGCCGATCCCGGTCGCCGGCGGTGAGACATGGCATACCCGCTGGGCGATGCGCGAGCCGATCGAGACCCGCGCCGTCGATATCATCCAGCCGGATCTCGCAGGTGTGGGCGGCTTTACCGAAGCCAAGCGTGTGGCCGATCTCGCGGCCCTCCATGGCGTCCGTGTCGTGCCGCATGTCTGGGGCACGGCCGTCCATATCGCCGCCGCCCTGCAATTCATGGCGGCGATGGTGCCGAGCCCCGTTCGCACCAATCCGATCGAGCCCATTCTGGAATTCGACCGGACCCATAACCCGTTTCGCCAGGCGATCGTCAGGTCGCCGATCGATCATGAGCGTGGCGTGGTCAAGATCCCCGATGGCCCCGGCCTCGGGATCGAGATCGACCGCGATGCGCTCAAGGAATATCGCATGGGAGATACATGATGCTTGTCCGTCCACTCACCGGAACTCCGCTCCGCACGCCGCTTCCATCAGGCGCCGTCGATGTGCAGACGCATATGTATCTGCCCGGCTATCCGGCCCTCGAAGGCGGCCCGCCGCTTCCCGGCGGCGAATTGCCGACCCCGGCGCAATATCGCCAGGTCATGGACTGGCTCGGCATCGACCGCGTCATCGTCACCCAGGGCAATGCCCACCAGCGCGACAATGAAAACCTGCTCGCGGCACTGTCCGACATGCAGACGGCCAAGCCCGATACCGCGTGGGGCGTCGCAGCCGTTCCCGGCGACATCGCCGAAAGCGAACTCGAACGTTATGCCAGGGGCCGCATCATCGGGCTTCGCATCATGGATCTGCCCGGCGGCGGCGTGAACCTGTCGCATCTGGAAGCCGTCGATGCGCTGGCCGCGGAGCGCGGTTTCATGGTCGCCGTACAGTTCGATGGCAGCAATATCGAGGAACACGAGCCGCGGCTTGCGAAGATGAAAAGCCGCTGGGTTCTCGATCACCACGGCAAGTTCTTCTGCGGCGTCACGCCGGAGAGCCCGCAGATCGCCTCGCTGAAGCGGCTGATCGACAAGGGCAACTGCTGGTTCAAATTCACCGGCCCCTACGAGTCGTCGAAGACCGGCGGCCCGGACTTTGCCGACATCGCCGCCTTTTCCAAGGCGATCGCCACCCATGCGCCGGAACGCATCGTCTGGGGCACCAACTGGCCGCACAATCTGGCCAAGGAACAGGCCGATTACCCCGACGACGCGGCGATCACGGATACGGTGCTCGGCTGGTTGTCTGACGAGAAGGCGCGCCACAAGGCACTCGTCAGCAATCCGGAAGAGCTTTTCGGTCTCGCCAAGTGGGAGGCCGGAGTGAGTTAACGGTATCGCCGGGGCGAGGAGGCCCCGGCTTTTTCGGAGGAGAGGGAAATGAAACAGACCAGAATGCCGGGGCTCTCCCGGCGGCTGACATGCATGCTCGTCCCCTGCCTTTTCGCCATCGGGACAATGGCGACAACGGCAATCGTCGAGCCCTCGAAGGCTCAGGCGCAGGAGATTTCCCTGCGTTCGGCAGACATCCATCCCGACGGCTATCCGACCGTCGAAGCGGTCAAATATATGGGGCAGCTGCTCAACGAGCGCTCCAAGGGCCGCATCAAGGTCCAGGTCATGAACAATGCTGTTCTCGGCCAGGAGAAAGACACGATCGAACAGACCCGTTTCGGCGTGATCGACATGAACCGCGTCAATGCGGCTGCCTTCAACAATCTCGTACCGCAGACCACCGTTCTCGGCCTGCCCTTCCTGTTCCGCTCGACCGACCACATGCACAAGGTCGTCGACGGTCCGATCGGCGACGAGATCCTGGCCGCCTTCGAGCCGCATGGCCTCGTCGGGCTTGCCTATTACGACAGCGGCGCCCGCTCCTTCTACACGACGAAGAAGCCGATCGAGAAACTTGCCGACCTGAAGGGCGTAAAGATCCGCGTCCAGCAATCGGACCTGTGGATCGCCATGATGCAGGCCTTCGGCGCCAATCCGACGCCAATGCCGATGGGCGAGGTCTACTCCTCGCTGGAGACCGGCGTGGTCGATGGCGCGGAAAACAACTGGCCGTCCTATGAGAGCGCGCGCCATTACGAAGTGGCCAAGAACTACACGCTGACCGAACATTCGCTGAACCCGGAAATCCTCGTCATGGCGAAGACCTCCTGGGACAAGCTCTCGCCCGACGACCAGAAACTGGTGCGTCAGGCGGCCAAGGACAGCGTCGTCAAGATGCGTGAACTCTGGAGCGCCCGCGAAAAGGCATCCGAGGAAAAGGTCCGCGCCGGTGGCGTGAAGGTCATCAAGGTCGACAAGCAGGAATTCGCGGCCGCAATGACCCCGGTCTATGCCCGCTTCGTCACCGACCAGAAGATGAAGGACACGCTGAAGCGCATTCAGGACGTCAAGTGATCCTGTCGTAACCGGCCGGCGCCAAGAGCGCCGGCCGTCTCGCCTTCAAGACCTGTTCGCCTATCGAAATCTGTTTCTTCATTGGTTGCCGGGCGGTTCTCCCGGCGGAGGACGAAGCCATGTGGAATGTCATGCGCGCGATCCGGCCTTTTCTCGCCGGCCTCAGTCGCCTTTCTCTTTATCTCGCAGGCACCGGCATGATCGCGATGACGCTGATCGTCGGCTGGCAGGTGTTCGGCCGCTATGTGCTGAACGACAGCCCCAGCTGGTCCGAGCCGCTGTCGCTCTACCTCATGTCCTGGTTCATCATGCTGGGTGCCGCGGTCGGCGTGCGCGAAAGCGTCCATCTCGGCCTCGATGTCGTGCGCTACATGATGCCGCCGCCGGTGCAGAAGGGCATGGATCTGGTGAGCCTTGCGCTCATCACCGCCTTCGGCCTCGCCATGGCCTACTATTCATGGCTGCTTGCGGCCGGCACATGGTCGGCGACCATTCCCGTCCTCGGCTGGCCGGGCGGCGTAGATTTCATCCCGATGATCTTCGGCGGCGGCATGATCTCGCTGTTTTCGCTCGAGCGCTTCATCGACATCCTGCTCGGCGAGGATATCGCCGCCGATGTCGTGGTTCAGGAGGCGGCGTAAATGACCTATACGATCCTCTTCGGCACCTTCACCCTGCTGATGGTCATCGGCATGCCGATCGCGTTCTGCCTCGGCATCGCCTCGCTGGCGACCGTGCTCTACATGGGCCTGCCGCCCATCGTCGTTTTCCAGCAGCTGAATTCCGGCATGAACGTCTTTGCCATGATGGCGATCCCGTTCTTCATCTTTGCCGGCGACCTGATGGTGCGCGGCGGCATCGCCACCCGGCTGATCCGCTTTGCAGCCGGCATTGTCGGCCACCTGCGCGGCGGCCTCGGTCAGGTCAATGTCGTGGCATCGACGCTCTTCGGCGGCATTTCCGGCTCGGCCGTTGCCGATGCCTCTGCCGTTGGCGGCCTCATGGTGCCGCAGATGGCCGCCCGCGGCTATGACCGCGATTACGCGGTCAACGTCACCGTCAATGCCGCGATCATCGCCCTGATGATCCCGCCCTCGCACAACATGATCCTCTATTCGATCGCAGCCGGCGGCAATGTCTCGGTGGCCGATCTCTTCACCGCCGGCATCGTTCCGGGTCTGTTGCTGGCGGCCGCCTGATGGTGACGGCCTATATCGTCGCGCGCCGGCGCGGCTATCCGTCGGAACCCTTTCCCGGTTTCACCCGCGTCCTCTATTTCCTCGTCTCGGCCTTCCCCGGCATCCTCCTGATCGGCATCATCTTCGGCGGCGTGCGCTCCGGCGTCTTCACTGCCACCGAGAGCTCCTGCATCGCCGTCCTCTACGCCTTCCTCGTCGCCATGCTCGTCTATCGCGAACTGGATTGGGAGGGTTTCGTCGAGGCCGTCATGGGCGCCGTCAGGACGACGGCCATGGTCCTGCTGGTCATCGGCACCGCCGCTTCCTTCGGCTGGCTCATGGCCTTTCTTCAGGTGCAGACGCTGATGATCGGCGCGATCCGGGCGATCTCGGACAATCCGATCATCGTGCTTCTGGTCATCAACCTGCTTCTTCTCCTGCTCGGCACCTTCATGGACATGGCGCCGATGGTCATCATCTCGACGCCCGTCCTCCTGCCGGTGGTCAAGGCCTTCGGCATCGATCCGGTGCATTTCGGCGTGGTGATGATCCTGAATGCCGGCATCGGCCTCAACACGCCACCCGTGGGCACCGTCCTCTTCGTCGGCTGTGCCGTGGGCGGGATAACCATACGCGAGGCGATGCGGACCATCTGGCCCTTCTTCGGCGCCAGCATCGCCGTCCTCATGCTCGTCACTTACGTGCCGGCCCTGTCCCTCTGGCTGCCTGCCGTGTTTCGCTGAGCACGATCGGCAGAAACCGGCACGTCACGGCCCCGCGCAAGCGGGGCCGTTTTTCCGTCATTGACCATTTCGCATTAGAGCCACGCCCGCTATGGTTTCGGCATCCTTGAGCAAATCATTGCGGATATTGAGCCATGACCGATACATTGACCGACACCGTTACCGACCGTTTCCTTCGCTATGTCGTGATCGACACCCAGTCCGACGCCTCATCCCCGAGCCAGCCCTCGACCGCAAAGCAGCTGACACTCGGCCGGCTTCTCGTTGAGGAACTGCTGGAGATCGGCCTCACCGACGCGCATTTGGACGAGCATGGCTATGTCTATGCGACCATCCCGGCCAATACCGGCAAGAACAACGTCCCGGTCATCTGCTTCTGCGCCCACATGGATACCGCACCGGATTTTTCCGGCACCGACGTGAAGCCGCAGCTCATCCGAAACTATCAGGGTGGCGACATATCACTCCCCGGAGACAAGAGCCGCATCATCCGCGAAAGCGAGCACAAGGCACTCAAGGACCAGATCGGCCATGACATCATCACCTCCGACGGCACGACGCTGCTCGGCGCCGACGACAAGGCCGGCCTCGCCGAGATCGTCACGGCAGCCAAGCACCTGATCGACAATCCCGATATCAAGCATGGCGCAATCCGCATCCTCTTCACCCCCGACGAGGAAATCGCCCGCGGCGTCGAGAAAGTGGATCTCCAGAAGCTCGGCGCCGATTTCGGCTACACGCTCGACGGCGAGACGGCCGGCACGATCGAGGACGAGACCTTTTCGGCCGATGGCGTCGAGATCGAGATCACCGGTGTCGCCATCCATCCGGGCTTTGCCTATGGCAAGATGGAAAATGCCATCCGCATTGCCGGCGCCATCATCGACCGCCTGCCGAAGGACATGGCGCCGGAAACGACCCGCGGCAAACAGGGCTTCATCCACCCGGTCGGCGTCACCGGCGTGATGGAGAAGGCAAAGATCAGCCTCATCGTCCGCGACTTCACCGAAAAGGGCCTGATCGAGAAGGAAGATCTCCTGAAGACGATCGCGGCCGAGGTTCTCGCCACCTATCCCGGCTCCACCCACACGCTGACCGTCCGCCACCAGTATCGCAACATGAAGGACGTGCTCGACCAGCATCCGGAAGTGGTCGACAACGCCATCGAGGCGATCCGCCGTGCCGGCATGGAGCCGGTGCGCGGCAGCATCCGCGGCGGCACGGATGGCTCGCGCCTCTCCTTCATGGGCCTGCCCTGCCCCAATATCTTCGCCGGCGGCCATGCCTTCCATTCTCCGCTCGAATGGGTGAGCAGCCAGGACATGGAAAAGGCCGTCTCGACCATCGTCGAACTGGCCAAGCTCTGGGAAGAAAAGGCCTGAGCCACCCTTGGCCATAATGCCCGGCACCATCTGCCGGGCATCACAGCCGATGCTGTGTTACATATTGAAAGCCATTTTCACCGTTCTTACATCTTCTCTGCCGGTCGCCGAAACGGGGCCGGCTGGACCGGAAGGCTGTTGCAGCTTCCGAACGCCATGTTGCTCGATCGAGGATATGGAGAAGACGATGAGAACAGATCCTTATGACATACTGGGCGTCAAGCCCGATGCGAGCGAAAAGGACATCAGAAGCGCCTTTCGCAAGCTCGCCAAGAAATACCACCCGGACCTGAACCCCGGAGACAAACAGGCCGAAGACGCCTTCAAGGAAATTTCGCTCGCCCACGAAATCCTCGGCGACGAGGACAAGCGCGCCCTTTTCGACCGCGGCCTGATCGACATCAATGGTGTCGAGCGCGCACCGCAATACGCCAACTCGGATTTTGACTGGGCAGCGGCCGGCGGCGATGGCGCAGGACATGGCAGATCATCCGGCTTTTCCGGCTTCTCGGCATCGGGCGGCATGGAAGATTTCGAGGACATCTTTGCAAGCTTCATGTCCCGTCGCGGCGGCATGGGGGGCGGGATGGGCGGCGGCCAGAGGCAGGGCTTCGCCGGCTTCCAGTCCGGTGATTTCCACGCTCAGGGCAATGACCTGCGCTTTGCCATGGAGGTCGATTTCCTCGATGCCGTCAACGGCACGACGGCTACAGTGACGCTTCCCGGCGGCTCGACGCTCGATGTGAAGATCCCCGCCGCACCCGTGATGGTCAGGTGCTTCGCCTGCGCGGCAAGGGCTCTGCCGGCCTCGGCAAGGGTCAGGCCGGCGACGCCTATATCGCCGTCAGCATCCGCCCGCATGCCCTCTTCGTGGAGGATGGCGACGATATCCGCATCGACCTGCCGATCTCCCTGAAAGAAGCCGTGCTCGGCGGCAAGGTGAAGGTGCCGACCCCGACCGGATCCGTGCAGATGACGCTGAAGCCGAATGCCAATACCGGCACCGTGCTGCGCCTCAAAGGCAAGGGCCTGCCCAAGCGGAATGGCGACAACGGCGATCTTTTCGTCACGCTGAAGATCGTGCTTGCGCAGGAACCGGATGCCGAACTGACGGAATTCGTCAGCCAGTGGCAGCCAGCCGACAGTTTTGACCCACGCAGCAACCTTGCTGCCTGACGAAAACGCCCCGGCGACCCGCAAGACCAAATGGAACCCTGACTGGAACCTCACCCGCGTCGGCGGCGTTGTCGCCGACGAAACTGTTCTCGCCTGGCCTTTACCGCCTTGAAACCTCTGGCGCCGTAAAAATACGTCGCCTTGACAAGCGTCAAGCCTGCTCCAGTTTCAGCCACTCGTGCTTTTGTCTTGTCCCAGTCTACTGATGCGATGCCTAGCGATACGATGTCCGAACAGAAAATGACCGCAGAACAGCCCGCCATTCTTCTTCTCGAAGATGATCTTCTTCTTGCAATGGATATGGAAGATCACCTGCTTCGCACAGGAAACCGCATCATCGGCCCCTTCGGCCGCATCGCCGATGCGCTCGATGCCATCCCGCGCAATGAGCTGGACGGCGCGATCGTCGATCTCAACCTGCATGGCGAACTGTCCTTTCCGGTCATCGACCTTCTGACAGAACGCAACATCCCCTTCATCGTCTGCAGCGGCTATGCCGAACTGCCGGAGGTCAAGGCTCGGCTCGCCGGTCTTCCGCTTCTCGCAAAGCCATGGACGGCCCAGAAGCTGACCCACCTCATGAAGGAAACCTTTGGCGAGCGCCGGGACGCAGCCTGACGCTACCTCCCTGGCCGATCACGCCGCACCGGCATCCTTCTTCACCCCGAACGGGAAAGAGATCAGGCAGACGAGACCGTCCGCCGCATAGGTCATCTCGGCATCGCCATGCAGCTCGTATTGAATGCTGCGCTGAATGAGCGTCGTGCCAAACCCCTCGTCCTCGGGCGGCGTCACGCCGGGGCCGCCGACCTCGCGCCAGCGCAGCCTGACTTCACGACCCTCGCTGCCATCGTCGGCAACCACCGGCTCGATGCACCAGCCGATGACGATCCGCCCCGTCTCGTTCGACAGCGCACCATATTTCACGGCATTGGTCGTCAGTTCGTTGAACACCATGCTGAGCGCCAGCGATGCCTTGGGATCGAGCCGGACGGACGGCCCGTTCTCGATTTCGAACCGCGCGCCGCGTCCCTGCAGATGCGGCGCAAGCGTGCGGGAAATCACGTCGGCAAGCTCCGCCTCGCTCCAGTTCGTCTCGAAAAGCAGCGCATGCGCATCCGCCATCGCCCTCAGCCGGCCGAGAAGGTTTTCGACATAGCTTTCGACATCCGTGCTGTTTCGCGCCGTGCGTCGCACCAGCGACATCACCATGGCCATCGTGTTCTTCACCCGGTGGCTGAGTTCGCGGACCAGAAGCTCCTTCTGCTGCTGGACCCGGCGATGTTCCGCCTTGTCCCGCGCCTCGGCAAGCGCTCGCTCGACGGCGGCCCTCAGCCGGATCAGCCGCTGCTTCAGCACATAGTCCGTCGCCCCGCGGCGGAAGGATTCGATCGCCACCTCTTCGCCAAGCACGCCGGAGACGAAGATGAACGGCACGTCGGGCACCTGCCTGGCTGCCATTTCAAGCGCCGTCATGCCATCGAAATCCGGCAGCGAGAAATCCGCCAGAATGAGATCGAACCCGCGCGCATCGAGCGCCATGATATAGTCGGCCCGCGTTTCGGCGCGGATGATGACAGGTTCCGGCGAAATCCCTTCGAGATGCTCGCGGATCAGCTCCGCATCGAGTGGGCTATCCTCCAGCATGAGGATCGTTGGCCGGTCTGCAATCACATCAATTGGCATCATTACTCCGATATCCCGGTGGGGGCTCGTTGAGCAGCGCCCAGAAGACGCCGAGGTCCTGAATGGCCTTGAAGAATTCGTTGAACTCGACCGGTTTGACGACGAAGGCATTGACGCCGAGCTCGTAGCTTTTCACCAGATCCTGCTCCTCGCGCGACGAGGTCAGCATGACGATCGGGATATGGCGAAGCCCTGCATCCTTCTTCACCGTATCGAGCACTTCCAGCCCGTCGACCTTCGGCAGTTTCAGGTCGAGCAGCACGACGGTCGGATCGCCTGCCGGCGCCGCATGGATGCCGCGGGCAAACAGGTAGTCGATCGCCTCCGCGCCATCGCGGGCAATCACGATCTCATTGGCAAGCTGGCACTTCTCCAGCGCGGCGAGCGTCAGCTCCAGATCGCGCGGATTATCCTCGACCAGCAGGATGGGGCGTATTTCAGGCAATTGCCCGGCCTTTCTTCATATCTGACGGGAGGGCGAACACGAAAGACGCGCCGCGATCGACCTCGCCGGTAGCGGTGATACTGCCGTTATGGCGCTCGACTATGCGCCTGACAAGGGCAAGACCGATGCCGGTCCCTTCGAAATCCTCGGCCCGCTGCAAGCGCTGGAAGACGCCGAATAGCTTGCCGCTATAGGTCATGTCGAAGCCGACGCCGTTGTCTGAGACGCGATAGGTCATCTGTTCGCCGCCCTCTTCGCCGCTGATGGAAATGCGCGCGACATCGCGCGGGCGGGTATATTTCACCGCGTTTTCGATGAGGTTGAACCAGACCTGCCGCAGCAGCGTCGCATCGCCGAAAGCGTCCGGCAACCGGTCGATCGACCACTCGATGGTCCGGTCCTCGACATTGATCATCACGCTCTTCACCACCTCGGCGACCAGCTTGTTCATATCGACCGGCTTGCGGTTGAGCGCGGTTCGCCCGAGCTGCGAGAAATTCAAAAGATCATCGACCAGCCGCCCGGCGCGATCGCCGAATCAGAGATGGTCTGCAGATAGTGCTGCGACTTGGCATCGAGCCCCGTCTCGCGATCCCGAAGCAGCTGCGCAAAGCCGACGATATGGCGAAACGGCGCGCGAAGATCATGCGAGACCGAATAGGAAAAGGCTTCCAGTTCCTTGTTGGAGCGCTTGAGCTCGCTCGAAAGCTCGGCCAGCTCCTCCGCCTTGCGCAGAACGATGCCGACGATGGCGCTGCGCAGATCGCGCGCCGCCGAAAGCTCCGCCGCGCTCCAGGGCCTGGCATGCAGGCGCACCTGTTCGCGCCATGCGTCGAAGGATCTGCGCGGATGGATGCGGCCGCTCTCATGCACCACCTTATGCGGATCGCCACCCCATTGCACGGTCCGCACCACTTCCGGCCGGAACCAGAGGAGCCAGCTCGGATAGAGTTCGGAAATGCGGATGGCGATCAGCCCGCTCGCCTCGGCCGCAAACGCTTCCGCCGTGGGATAGTGCTGCGACAGCGAGGTCGTGCTGACGATCTCGTGGTCTTCCCTCTCCTTCAGCCATTCGACGATACCGCGCACCTGCTCCTCGTCCGGCACCTCCCCGGCCGTCAGATAGCGGTCATCGGTGACGATCGCCGCGCCCGTCGCCCCCACCTGATCGAGAAGATCGTCGGAAATCGCAACCAGCCCGTCCACCCAGCCGAAACTGCCGGACATCGAGGCGAGCAGCCGGCCGGAAATGCGCGACAGCGCCACCCGGCTCGCGGCATCCTCGGCATGGACGAGCGCTGCGATCCGCATGGCCAGCGATTGCACGATGAAGTCGCAGGCATCGCGGATCGTCACCGGCACGATATGAGGGGCTGCGCTATGGCACGAGATCAGCCCCCAGAGCCTGCCATCGACAAGGATGGAAACGGACATCGAGGCGGCCGTTCCCATATTGCGCATATATTCGAGATGCACCGGCGAGACGCTTCGCAGCTGTGCCTGCGAAAGATCAAGCGGACCGGCAGTATCGGGATTGATGACCGGCTCGACCGGCACCGCCTGATAATTGGCATCCGGAATGATCCTCAGCCGGTTCGACGCATAAAGCGCCCGCGCCTGCGCCGGGATATCGGCTGCGGGAAAGCGCAGATCGAGATAGGAGGGCAGATTGCCGTTGCCGGCTTCGGCCACCACATGGCCGTTCCACGCCTCATCGAAACGATAGACGAGAACCCGGTCGAAACCGGTAAGATCGGCGATGAACCGTGCCGATGCGTCGAGCGAGCCTGGTATATCCGGTTGCGCCGTCAGAAGCTGGGCAAAGCCGCGCAGTTTCGAGAACAGCCCTTCGAGCTGTCCGGGTGGCGCCTTTTCCGCCTCGACGACGATCGATGGCCCGGCGCGATGCGCCGTCACCTGAAGCGCATCCGCCAGATGCGCCTGCATCACCGGTTCGAGCGACTGGTGCCACTCGGCAAGCCTCGCTGCGATCGATCCGAGGAGCCCGCCGGCAACCTTGCCGAGGCTTACGCCCTCGCCGAAATAATCCGATGCATTGCGGCTCGCCTGGATTACCGTCATATC
Source organism: Shinella sp. UYSO24 (assembly GCA_902167985.1). Taxonomy (GTDB): domain Bacteria; phylum Pseudomonadota; class Alphaproteobacteria; order Rhizobiales; family Rhizobiaceae; genus Neorhizobium. The sequence goes on along the minus strand of CABHNZ010000002.1, from coordinate 402,741 downwards.
CGCCGGCCTCAGGACGACAAGCGCGCCATGCGGCTGGATTGCGCCCGGTATCTGGATCGGCTCTCTGGCACAGATATCGAGATCGACGCTGCTCCGCTCGTCCCCACCCTCGCCCGTGAGGTCATCGTTGAGATCGGCTCCGGATGGCTTCACGCGTCGATCCTTGAGGTTGGCCTTGGCATCGGCTCATGACATGCAGCAACAGACATGCGCCAGGCCGGATAAGGGAAATCCGGCAGCGCTTCGGTTTATCGGTGTTTTCTAAACATAGAGGCCATGCCGTCGATGTAAACCTTGGGCCCCGCCAGAACCCGCAGAAATGGTCAGATGAGACGCGCCGCCGCATAGCCTGCGGTTGCCGCAAGGCCGGTCGCAACCGTTCCCCAAAGGATATCGACGACGCACATGCGCACGGGCCAGTTCTTCAATGTCGCCAGATTGGTGATGTCATAGGTGGCATAGGCGAGAAAGCCGAAGAGCGATCCGGCAAGGGTCGCCTTCGACCAGTCGCCCTCTGCGATCGCCGGCGCGACGGCGAAATAGACGATGCCGCCGATATAAAGGAGATAGAACAGGCCGGCCGCGATGAAATTCGGCCTTTCGCGCATCAGGGGACCGATCATCCGGCGATAGAAGCCGGTGGCCACCGTGCCGAGCCAGAGAAAATCGAGCCCGAAGAACACGACGGCCGCAGCCAGATAAGCGACGGGCAGAGCCATGGTCTTCTCCGCTCAGATCTTCAGGATCGGCTGCACCAGCCGGACGATCCAGCTTGAGAACCTGAGCGGCGCCTCCGTGACGGCAAGGCAGATACAGTCCTGATCCTCATCCGCCTTCGGCTGATGCAGCAGCGTGCCGTCGGCCTCTTCGATATCGCCGCGGCCGAAATGGTCGACCTCGTCGCGGAAACTGCCCGACAGAACCAGCGTCAGCTCACGGCCCTGATGCGTATGCTCCGGCACCGGCTTTCCGGCCGGGATGCGCAAGAGCCGCGTCTGTGTGGTCCTGTCGCCCGTATCGATGAGGATCTGATAGGCGCCGCGTCCCAGAGCCCGCCACTTCACCTCATGAATATCGCCGCCGACATAGGACCGCAGCGGCTCCGGCAACACGCCCTCGGGTGCAGCCGGCGTGGAAGGCGCAGGCGGTGCGGCGCGGGAAACGTCCTCGACGCGGATCTCTCCGAGCCTGCCCTTCATCCGCGCCCAGGCATCATCATCCGATCCGACTGTATCGAGCTTGTCGAGAAGCGCGCCGGCCGCCCCTTCCATCGCTGCCAGCCGATGCCGGCATTCCGGGCAGAGCGCCAGATGGCTGGCAACGCCAAGGCTCCAGCCTTCGCTCAGCGTGCCGGCCGCATATTCGACGAGAAAATCGTCGCTTATATGGTGCTTGATCGTCATCGCCGGCCCTCCAGCGCTGAACGCAGCTTGGCAAAGGCAAGCCGGATGCGCGACTTGACCGTGCCGATCGGCAGGCCGAGTTCGTCGGCGATCGTCGAATGCGAAACGTCGTCGAAAAAGGCCTTCTGCAGAACCTCGATCTGCTCCTGCGGCAATGTCGCCATCGCCTCGCGCAGCAGTTTCGCATCCTGCATATGCTCGAACTCTTCATCGGCCGGCGGCGCCGTATCGGCGACGAAAACCGGATCGTTGACATCGAATTGCGGACGTCGGCGGCGATAGAAATCGATCCGCACATTGCGGGCGATGGTGAAGACCCAGGCGGAAACCTGTCCGCGCTCGGGATCGAACTGCACCGCCTTGCTCCAGACGGAAGCCATGGTTTCCTGCATCAGTTCCTCGGCCACTTGCCGGTCGCGAACCTTGATCATCATGAAGCTGCGCACGCGTGGCGCGTAGAAACGGAACAGCGTCTCGAACGCATCGACATTGCGCGTCTTCGCCACGACGACCAGCAACTGCCGCGCCGTATCGGGCTCCAGATCGGGGGCCGCCTTGTTTATGGGTCTGCTTCCAGTCATCCTGCGAACACGTAACTTACCGAGGGACGGCCTGCGCGCGACCGTCCTCCCGTTGTGGCATGTCTCGGCCAGGATAGGAATGCTTGGGTTCATGCCGATGCATTACGGCAGCGATTTTGATCTGGATCACAGGCGTTCCGATTTTATCTCGGCCGGCAGAAACACGCGACCATGAGCGCAGTTGCCGCACTGGGGGGCACCATCAGGCGCTCTTGACCACTCTTGAGCGATCCGATTGGGGCCTGCCTGCGTAATGCTTCATCAGACGTCACCGGCATCGCCCTTGCAGACGATGGCAAGCGAACCAGATAACGATCGATGACGGGTTGATGGGAACAAGCGAGGGGAAACGCGCGATGACAGATCTACCGGACGAGAACGCTGTATTGCCGCGGACAACCAGTGAGACCTATTCGCCTTCGCTCCCGTCCGCATCGATGATGGAGCGACTTCTCATCCGCTGGTTGGGCCGTTTGACGATCGGTGAGCTCACCATTGCCTTCCCCTCCGGCAGGCGCGAATGCCTCCGTGGAGACCAGCCCGGCCCATCGGCGATGATCCGCATCCACCGCCTCGCGGCAATCCGGCGGCTTGCCTTCGGCGGCGATCTCGGCTTTGCCGCCGCCTATATGGATGGCGACTGGGATACGCCGGATCTCGGCGCATTGATGGATCTGGCGCTCGCCAACAGCGAACACTTGCAATCGGCGCTGACCGCCAATCCGATCGCCGCCGGTATCGCCTATCTGCGGCACAGGTTGCGCCGCAATTCCCGTGCCGGCAGCCGCCGCAACATCGCCTATCACTATGATCTCGGAAATGCCTTCTACGGAAAATGGCTGGATAGGACGATGACCTATTCCTCGGCCAGCTACGAGCGCGAGGACCAGTCGCTTGAAGATGCCCAGAAGGCGAAATACCGCCGCATCATCAAGGAACTCGGCATCGGTCCCGATGATCATGTGCTGGAAATCGGTTGCGGCTGGGGCGGCTTTGCGCAGCAGGTTCTTGAAGAGACCGGCTGCCGCCTGACCGGCCTGACACTGTCGAAGGAACAGGCCGCCTTCGCCCGCCAGAGATTGCAGGAGAACGGCCTGTCGGAGCGCGCCGATATCCGCCTCGAAGACTACCGCGACTGCAAGGGAACATTCTCGAAAATCGTCTCGATCGAAATGTTCGAGGCCGTCGGCGAAGAAAACTGGCCGACCTATTTCGACCGGGTGAAAGAACTCTTGTCTCCGGATGGTGAAGCGATGATCCAGGTCATCACGATCGCCGAGGACCGCTTCCAGCAATATCGCCGGCAGGCGGATTTCATCCAGACCTATATCTTTCCCGGCGGCATGCTACCCTCGGTCGAACGCTTCTCCGAGGATGCCGGAAAGGCGGGCCTCACGCTGCGCGACGCCTTCGCCTTCGGGCGCGATTACGAGCGCACGCTTCTCGAATGGGACCGCGATTTCCGCGCCGCATGGCCGTCGATCCGGCCGCTCGGTTTCGACGACCGTTTCCACCGCATGTGGCACTATTACCTGCAATATTGCGCCGTCGGTTTCCGCGCCGGACGGCTCGACGTCGTGCAGTTCCGGCTTTCGAAAGCGAGCTGACATGCCGTTCTAGAGAACGGCGCTCATCCCGCCATCCACATAGATGATCTGGCCGTTGACGTAATTGGACGCCTCCGACGACAGGAAGACGGCCGCGCCCACCAGTTCCTCCGGCCTTCCCCAGCGCCGCGAAGGCGTGCGGCCCTTCACCCAGCCGTCGAAATCGGGATTGTCGATCAGCGCCTGGTTCATGTCGGTCAGCATATAGCCGGGGCCAATCGCATTGGCCTGGATGTTATGGGCGGCCCATTCCGCCGCCATCGCCTGGGTCAGAAGCTTGATACCGCCCTTCGCAGCCGTATAGGGCGCAACCGTTGCCCTCCCGAGCCCGCTCATCAGCGAGCCGATATTGACCACCTTGCCCCGCTTGCGCGGGATCATCCGCCTTGCCGCCTCGCGACCGACGATGAAGGCGCTGGTGAGATTGGTGTCGATCACCCTCTGCCATTCGGATACGGCAAGCTCGACGATCGGCTTGCGTAGCTGGATACCTGCATTGTTGACGAGAATGTCGATCGCGATGCCCTCGCCATCAAGCACCTCGAAAGCGCGTGTGACAGACACCTCTTCCGTCACATCGAAGGGCAGCGCACGAACCGAAAAGCCGTGAGACGCAAGCTCCCGCGCCGCCGCCTCGCAGGCCTGACGGTTGACGCCGTTGAGAACCACCGAGGCCCCGGCTTCAGCAAGCCCGCGGGCAATCGCATTCCCGAGACCGCGCGAGGACCCCGTGACCAGTGCCGTGCGTCCTTCAAGGTTGAAGAGGTCTTGCGTCATATAATGTCTCCCAGCCGCGAACCCCGGCCGGGCATCGCCAGCCATAGTCATAGGCCCGCACTCGCGGCACCATCAAGAGAAAGAGTTTTGAAAGTGGTACCGGCGTCTCCACCCGGTTGAGGCAAGCCGGCAGGCAGGGCAACCAATGCGCTCTATACCGGTTGTGCCTGCAGGTCATGCCCTCCGGTCAGCCTTCCGGCGGACAGACCGACCGGCAAAAGTGCCGGCAATCACGCTGTCCAGTCGGGCAGGATGACATCGGCGCCGGCGCTCTGCGACAGCACCAGCCGGACATTCGGCAGATCATTGCCGTTCATCTTCACATCGAGCGCCTCGCCGGTCAGCCCGTAGAAATGCCAGCGGTCGTAAAGCCGCCGCTCCAACTCCTCGAAAGGGGGCGAGAGCAGGATGGCAAAGTCGAAAAACGCCCGCAGCTCCTTCCAGCGCCCTTCCTGAAGCAGCAGGTAATTGCCCTCGACGATGATGATCCGTGCTTCAACAGGGATGACGCGGGCAGAAGCGATGGCCAGTTCCCGCGAGCGGTCGAAGACCGGCGAAAGCACTTCCTCCTTGCCCTCGCGCACGGCCTTCAACATGTCGATGAAGGCGCGCAGGTCAAATGTGTCCGGCGCGCCCTTGCGGGCAAGCCGGCCCTTTGCTTCGAGGACGGCATTGTCCATGTGGAAGCCGTCCATCGGCAGGACGACAGCCGCCTCGCCCCGCTCGACAAGCCGGGCGCCGAAGGCTTCGGCAAGCGTCGACTTGCCGGCGCCGGGCGGGCCGGCAATGCCGATCACGTAGCGTCTTAACGTTCCCGCACGGGCGAGAACGTCATCGCAGAGGTCGTCGAGTGTCGGTGTCATCTCTGCTGTCACGCGGCTTCCGGTTCCGGCGTAATCGTCTTGGCGCCGGTCATCAGCGCCACGGCGTCCGACATCGAATATTCCTTCGGGTTGATCACCGTCAACCGCCGTCCGAGCCGGTGGATATGGATCCGGTCGGCCACTTCGAAGACATGCGGCATGTTGTGCGAGATCAGCACGATCGGAATGCCGCGCGCCCTCACATCCGAGATGAGCTCGAGCACGCGCCGGCTTTCCTTCACCCCGAGCGCTGCAGTCGGCTCGTCGAGAATGATCACCTTCGAGCCGAAAGCAGCAGCGCGGGCCACGGCCACGCCCTGTCTCTGGCCGCCCGACAGCGTTTCCACCGCCTGGCTGATGTTCTGGATCGTCATCAGCCCGAGTTCGGAAAGCTTCTTGCGGGCGACGTCTTCCATCGCATTGTGATCGAGCTTGCGGAACACCTTGCCCATGATACCGGGTTTCAGGATCTCGCGACCGAGAAACATGTTGTCGGAGATCGACAGCGCCGGCGAAAGCGCGAGGTTCTGGTAGACGGTCTCGATCCCGGCCTTGCGCGCATCCATCGGCGAGGAGAACTGGATCGGCTTGCCCTCCATGCGGATCTCGCCTTCATCGGGCTTGATCGCGCCGGAGATCGCCTTGATGAGCGACGACTTGCCGGCACCGTTATCGCCGATCACGGCGAGGATCTCGCCCGGATAGAGATCGAAATCCGCATGATCGAGTGCCGTCACCCGGCCGTAGCGCTTAACGAGGCCACGGGCCGACAGGATGGGCTGCAGGGTCTGCGATTGGGTCTGTGTCTGTGTCATCTTCGTTTCCTCAACCATCAGCCGCTGCCTTTCTGATCCACTGGTCCGCCGCGACGGCCAGAATGATGAGCACGCCGATCAGGAGATAGGTCCACTGCACATCGGTGCCGAGCAGGCGAAGGCCGAGCGAGAAGACGCCGACGATCAATGCCCCGAACATCATGCCGAGGATCGAGCCGCGGCCACCGAAGAGCGAGATACCGCCGATCACCACTGCGGTAATGGATTCGATATTGGCGAACTGCCCTGCCGTCGGCGAGACGGAGCCGATACGGCCGATCATTGCCCAGCCGGCCAGCGCGCAGATCACGCCGCCGATCGTGTAAATGGAAATCAGCATCCGCTTGACGTTGACGCCCGAGAGTTCGGCCGCTTCCGGGTCGTCGCCGACCGCATAGACATGCCGGCCCCAGGGCGTGTGGTTCAGCACATACCAGAGAAGCGCGACGAGCAGCACCATCGCAAGAACGCCATAGGTCAGCACGGCGCCGCCGATACGGATATTCTGGCCGAAGAACTGCAGGAGCGGCGCCGTCGTCTCGATTTCCTGCGCACGGATCGTCTCGTTGGCGGAATAGAGGAAGTTGGCGGCCAGCACGATCTGCCACATGCCGAGCGTGACGATGAAGGGCGGCAGTTTCATCCGCGCCACGAGCACGCCGTTGATGAAGCCGCAGAAGGCCCCGACGATGAAGCCGCAGAGGATCGAAAGTTCCGCCGGCATGCCGTAGCGGAAGGCGAACTGGCCCATGACGACCGACGAAAGCACCATGATGGCGCCGACCGAAAGATCGATACCCGCCGTCATGATCACCAGCGTCTGTGCGGCGCCGACAATGCCGGTGATCGCCACCTGCTGCAGGATCAGCGTCAGCGAGAAGGCCGAGAAGAATTTGCTGCCGAGAAGGCTGCCGAAAACGATCAGGGAGACGACGAGCACGATCAGCGATACCGCCGACGGGCTCGAATGCAGGAAATGCCTGAATTTCTGGACCGCGCTCTTGTCGTCCGTATCGAACGAGGCGACGTCCTTGGCACTATCCTTCAGCACCTTTTCATAGTCGTGATGCGGCTGAGCCGCCGTTGTTGGCTCGCTCATGGAAGCTCCTCCACTTTTCTTGAATGCGCGCGGGACATTCTCCCCGTCCCGCGCGATAGGTCACGGAATTGATCAGGCCGTGATAGCCCCGGGCATAAAGCCCTGGATCAGCCCCAGCACTTGCCGAGGCCTTCCTTCGTGCTGATCGACTTGATGCCGGGCACCGGCTTGTCGGTGACAAGCGTCACGCCGGTATCGAAGAAGTCCTTGCCTTCGGTCGGCTTCGGCTTCTCGCCGGTATCGGCGAACTTCTTGATCGCCTCGATGCCGAGGGCCGCCATCTGCAGCGGATATTGCTGCGAGGTGGCACCGATCACGCCTTCGGCGACGTTCTTGACGCCGGGGCAACCGCCGTCGATCGACACGAGCAGCACGTCCTTCTCGCGACCGACCGCCTTCAGCGCTTCATAGGCGCCGGCTGCCGCCGGTTCGTTGATCGTGTGCACGACGTTGATCGTCGGGTCCTTCTGCAGGAGGTTTTCCATGGCGGTACGGCCGCCCTCCTCGTTGCCGTTGGTCACGTCATGACCGACGATGCGCTTGTCGGTCTCGTCGCCGATCTTGTTCGGATCCTTCGGGTCGATGCCGAAGCCCATCATGAAGCCCTGGTCGCGCAGAATGTCGACCGACGGCTGTGCCGGGGTGAGATCGAGGAAGGCAACCTTGGCGTCCTTCGCCTTGTCGCCGAGCGTTTCCTTGGCCCACTGGCCGATCAGCTTGCCGGCGAGAAGGTTGTCGGTGGCAAAGGTCATGTCGGCAGCCGAGATCGGCTCAAGCGGCGTATCGAGCGCAATCACCAGCATGCCGGCATCGCGTGCCTTCTTGAGGTTCGGCACGATGCCCTTGGTGTCGGATGCGGTGATCAGAATGCCCTTGGCGCCGTCTGCAATGCAGGTTTCGATTGCTGCCACCTGGCTTTCCGAATCGCCGTCGATCTTGCCGGCATAGGATTTCAGCGTCATGCCGAGTTCCTTGGCCTTGGCCGTAGCACCTTCCTTCATCTTGACGAAGAAGGGGTTCGTGTCGGTCTTGGTGATCAGGCATGCGCCGGCACCGGCGGCAGAGGCCGGCATCGCAAAGGCTACACCAACGGCAAGCGTGCTGATGGCGGCAAAAAGTACGGATGTTTTCATCGGTAATCCTCCCAGAAAGTCCGATAGGGAAGTGAATATCTTCCCCTTGAGATGAACCGAGATGCTGCTCCGGCCCGGATCGGCCACGACCTCCTCCAAAGCCCCTGCACCTCCTCACGGTGGTCATTAATGCCACAGCCAATTGCCTTGTCAATAAATAAATCCGATTGAATTATTAATTCCACAGGGCTAGAGATAGGGTACTGAGGCCCTCGGGAGGCTGGCCTGAATATGAATGAAAACACCCAGACATCGAATGGTTCGACACTTGGCAGCCAGGGCACCAATCAGCTCATAAGCCAGTCCGGCGGCGCCAATCAGGTGCGCGTGCGCGCCTATAACGAGCGGCTTGTCCTGTCGCTGGTGCGCCTGCATGGCTCGCTGTCAAAGGCCGAGATCGCAAGGCTGAGCGGGCTTTCGGCGCAGACGGCCTCGGTCATCATGCGCGCGCTCGAAAAGGACGACATGCTTCTGCGTGGCGAGCCTGTGCGCGGCCGTGTCGGCCAGCCGTCCATCCCCATGCAGCTCAATCCCGATGCGGTCTATTCCTTCGGCGTCAAGATCGGCCGCCGCAGCGCCGATCTGGTGCTGATGGATTTCATCGGCCGCATCAGGCTGCAATTGCACGAGACCTTCCCCTATCCGGAACCTGGCCGGATCATGGATTTCATCGTCGACGGCCTTGCCAATCTCGAAGGCCAGCTGACCGCCGACCAGCGAAGCCGCATCGCCGGCATCGGCATCGCAGCCCCGTTCGAACTGTGGAACTGGGCCCGCGAAGTGGGTGCGCCCGATGGCGCCATGGACATCTGGAAGACCTTCAATCTGCAGCAGGAAGTGGCGGCCCGCATCCCCTACCCCGTCTTCCTGCAGAACGACGCGACCAGCGCCTGCGGCGCCGAACTCGTCTTCGGCAGAGGCTCGTCCTACCCGGATTTCATCTATTTCTTCGTCGGCTCCTTCATCGGCGGCGGCATCGTTCTCAACTCGGCGATCTTTTCCGGCCGCACAGGAACGGCGGGCGCCGTCGGCCCGCTGCCGGTGCGCGGCCGCCATGGCGAGATGCGGCAATTGCTGGAAATCACCTCGATCTTCGTGCTGGAACGCATGCTGAAGGACAGAGGCATCGATCCACAGCCGCTCTGGCATTCGGCCGACGAATGGATCGATTTCGGCGAGACGCTGGATCTCTGGATCGAGGAAAGCGCCCGCGCCATGGCACAGGCGATCGTCGCGGCAGCGTCGATCATCGACTTCTCCGCGGCCATCATCGATGGCGGCTTCCCCGGCTGGGTGCGCGAGCGGCTGGTGCGCGCAACGATCATCGAGGCGGAAAAGCTCGACCTGCAGGGCGTCGTCATGCCGGATATCGTCGAGGGACTTGTGGGCGATCAGGCCCGCGCCATCGGTGGCGCCTCACTGCCGATCTTCGCCCGCTACCTCACCGACCAGAGCGTGCTTTTCAAGGACGTCGTCTGAGGCCGGTCACACCGCCGGCCTTGCGGAAATATAGCGCCGTGCAATGATCCAGCAGGCAGCGGCCCAGGCGGCACCCGCGCACCATCCACCGAGCACATCCGTCGGATAATGGACGCCGAGATAGATGCGGCTGAGCCCGATCATCACGGTCATCAGGATGCCGGTTAAAATCAGGAAAATCCGGCTCGACCGATAGGGCCCTGCCCGCGACAGAAGGGCGGCGATCGTCAGATAGGTGACGGCAGACAGCATCGCATGGCCGCTGGGAAAGCTCATGTCGTGAACCTCCACCAGATGCGGCACGATCTCCGGCCGCGCCCGCGCCACGAAGATTTTCAGCGTTGAACTGACCGCCCAGCCGCCTGCAATCGACAGGAACATGAAGGCGGCAATCGCCCGCTGGCGCGACAGAAGAAGGTATATGGTCGCCAGCACCGTCACCAGCGTCAGCACCGTCGTGCCGCCGAGCGCCGTGATGTCGCCCACCGCATGATTGACCCAGAAAGGCCCGATCGGCACAGAGAGATCGCCGGGCGTGCGCAGCGACAGGAGAATGCGCTCGTCGAACGCATGCGTCTCGCCTTCCATCACCTCACCGGTCAGCGCCAGAAACAGCGCGAGCCCACCGGCGACTGCCCCGAACAGCATGAGCCCGATCGGCTCGAATGTCATGACCCGATCGATGACGCGGCGTCGCACATGCTGATAGAACTGCATTCTTTCTCCCGTTCAGGTGGCTGATCGCGGCCGATCGTCGCCGTCATGCCCTTGTCGTCGTTGCAACGACAAATTGGGTCTCGACGCCCACTGTTCAAGCATGGATCGGCACGGATGTTCCGACTGCGGCCTGACATCGAACTGAACGGCGTCAGTAATTCACCGCTGACAGTGCGAGATGTTGCATTGACGCGCCCGCCTGGGGCCATAGGTTAGCAAACCAAGAAATAATCATCGGTGACCTTTGCCGCCCATCGCTCTTGTCGATCGCTGGAACAGTCAGACGCTTGCCCGGCAATTCCTGATCGCCGGCGGCATTGTGTCGTTCATTGCCATGCTTCTGGTCGGCGCTCTCGTCACCACGCTCATCGAGGGCGCCGTCACCCGTAACTCGGCCTCGGCAACTGCCCTTTACGTCGACAGCATCATCGCGCCCATCCTGCCGGACCTGAAGACGACGACGGCACTGGATGATGTCACCACACGGATACTTGACGAGACCTTCGGCCAGGGCGCACTTGGCGGCCGCGTCATTTCCTTCCGGCTCTGGCGCAAGGACGGCACGGTCCTCTATTCCACCGAAAAGCACATGGTCGGCCAGCGTTTCCCGCCGAACACCGATCTTTCCGCCGCCTTTGCCGGCCAGATGGTGGCGCATTTCGGCGCGGCAAGCGATGCCGAAAGCCCGGTCGAACGCGCAGACGGCAAGCCGCTTCTGGAAATCTACAACCCCGTCCTTCAGCCATGGTCGGGCGAAGTCGTCGCCGTTACCGAGTTTTACGAAGTGGCCGACGAATTCCACCACAGCCTGTCCACCGCTCGCTGGCAGAGCTGGGCCGCCGTCGCTGGCGTCATTCTCGCCATCTTCTTCCTCCTCTCGGCCATCGTCTTTCGCGGCAGCCAGACGATCGAGCTTCAACAGAGCGCACTCACCGAACGCGTCACCGACCTCTCCCAGCTTCTTGCGCAGAACCGCGCGCTCCATAACCGCGCCCAGCGCGCATCCCAGAAGGCGACGGCGCTGAACGAGAGCTACCTTCGCCGCCTCGGCGCCGATCTGCATGACGGCCCGGCCCAGCTTGTCGCCTATGCCGCGCTTCGCGTGGACAGCAAGATGCTGGTCGATGCGACCGCCTCGCGCGAAGACCGGGAAAAGGAAGTCGAGACCATCAAGGCACGGCTGCAGGAGGCCATGGACGAGATCCGCAGCATCTGCACCGGCCTTGTCCTGCCGCATATCGAGGCGGCCGAGCTTCCCGAGATCCTCACCCGCGCGGTCGAGGCGCACCGGCAGCGCACCGGCGTCAAGGTCGCGCTTGCAATGCAGCCGACGGCCCGGCCACTCTCGCCGGCGGAGAAGATCTGCATCTACCGTTTCGTGCAGGAAGCCCTCAATAACGGCTTTCGCCATGCCGCCGGCACCGGCCAATCGATACGCCAGATTAAGGATGGCCACAGTATCGTCATCGAAGTGATCGACAAGGGCCCCGGTTTTGATCCGCAGAATGTCAGATCCGGGGGCCTCGGGCTTGCCGGATTGCGCGAACGGATCGAAAGTCTGGGCGGCACGTTCACCATCGCCAGTTCCCCTTCTGGCACCACCGTCACGATGTCGCTCGATGTTGAGCAGATGGAGCAAGCATGATGCAGGAAATCAGGATCGCCGTTGTCGACGACCATCCGCTGTTTCGTGAAGGAGTGATCCGCAGCCTCGGCGAGATGGATGGCCTTGATATCGTGGCCGAAGGCGGCTCACGCGAAGACGCGCTGAAAATCGTCGGCACGCATTATCCCGATGTGATGCTGATGGATATTTCCATGCCCGGCAACGGGCTGGAAGCCGTATCCGGTGTCATATCGGCAAGCCCCGAGACGCAGGTGGTAATGCTGACCGTCTCGGAAGCGCATGAGGATATCAGCCGGGCGCTGAAGCTCGGCGCCCGCGGTTATGTTCTGAAGGGCATCGGGTCACAGGCGCTGGCCGATGCGGTCCGTTCGGTGGCGACGGGGCAGACTTATGTCTCGCCCTCGCTGTCTGCCCGGCTATTTGCCGATGCCAGCCGCCAGCGGGAGGCAATCAACCGTCACGACTGGGTCTCGGAACTGACGGAGCGGGAAAAACAGGTCCTGAACCTCGTTGCCTCCGGCCTCAGCAACAAGCGCGTCGCGATCGAACTCGATCTGCATGAGAAGACCGTCAAGCACCACATGACGCGGATTCTCGCCAAGATGAAAGTCACCAACCGCACCGAAGCGGCACTTGCCCTGCGTGATGCGACAGAGAGCCGGCTTATCTCGTAAGCCCTTCCAGCCGCGAGCGGTCGGCGGCGGTCGCATTGCGGTTGACGATGGTGCGCGACCGGCTGTCGCGCATCTCGTATCGGCCACCGACGATCCGTTCGACAGTCCCGTTGGCATGCCGGATACTGATCGTCGTGGCGCGCATGCCCCCGCTGGTCGAGAGCGAGCCGCCATTTCCATCGGAGATGCCGGCACTGTCACCGGACTGATCCTCGTCCTGCGAGCCGGTGCTTGTCGAACTTTTCGCGCTCCGCCCCTCTGAACTGCGCCCCTCCGAACTGCGCCCGTCTGAGCGCCCCCCCTCCGAACTGCGGCCACCGGAATTGCCTTGTCCGGAGCCTCCCCCGGCATTACCGCCGCCGCCATCCCCACCTGAGTTTCCCCCGGAATTCCCATTTCGGGCATCAGCGGCAGCAAGGTCGAGATGCGCAACGCCGTCCTCCACCGTCACGCGGGTGGAAAGGCCAAGAACGCAGCGGCCGATCCGGCCGTCAGCCTGAGGATGAAGTCTCTTCGTTTCATCGCCGCCTCCCCGGAAATCTTCCGACTGGCAGGCCTGACATGCGCGGGTCATATCGAACGCAGAACCCGATACCCCGGCATGAGGCAGGCACGGTGAGAGCTGCTGCCGAAAGGCAGAGGCGGCTTGCATGCCGCCTGACAGGCTCATGTGCGGACCACTCCATCGCCGTCCTCCCTTCCCGCCTACACGCGCGAGGATCAACACGCAACGCCGATCCGCCCACTCCGTTCCACCTCACGGCAATGTGCAGACCTCTTGAGGTCGTGTCCGGGGCTGATTGCCGGGCCGAAGCCAGCCTAAAGTCCGAAAAGAAACAGACCAAAGCCCTGCCCCGAATGACGGAGAGGAGAAGGTTGCAAACGTTCCGATGGATGTTTGCTGCGATGCGATACGCCAAGACGAAAGAGGAACCGATCGTTCAGTATGACGTTTCAACACCGTCTCATCGCCATCATTGCGAGGCCTTACAGTGGCTCAGGTTCAGCGCTCCCTTTCCGATCACCAACACGTTTCAGACGACCAGAACAATCCCCAGAACGAAGCCCCGGCGGCCAGACAGGCACCGGATCCCGACCAGAAGGCCAACCAGACTGAGGGTGGCTCGGCCGAGGCGAAGACGGAAGGCAAGCGCTCCGTCATCCGCCGCCATCCCTTATGGACGCTCGGCGTCATCCTGCTTGTGATCCTTCTCGCGGTGATCGGCTATTTCGTCTGGCTGACCTACTATTACCCCTACGAGACGACCGACGATGCCTTTGTCGATGCGCGCAGCTTCTCGGTTGCCACCAAGGTCTCCGGCTATCTCGACACGATCGACGTGACCGACAACCAGCATGTGGCAGCCGGCGCGGTCATCGCGCAGATCGCCCCACGCGATTACCAGATCGCCGTCGATCAGGCGGATGCGCAGGTCCAGTCCGCCAATGCCTCGGTCGCCAATGCGAGAGCCCAGATCGACGTCCAGTCGGCCGCCATCGATCAGGCCAAGGCCGAGCAGGCCTCGTCGCTTGCCGCACTGGACTATGCCAGGGATCAGTCCACCCGCCAGCAGCAGCTCCTGACCGGCGGCGCCGGCAGCCAGGAAGCCGCCCAGCAAGCGCAATCGACGCTGCGGCAGGCGCAGGCAAGCTATACCCAGTCGCAGGCCAGTGTCACCTCCGCCATGCAGAACAAGGCCGCCGCCCAGGCGCAACTGAACAGCGCCGAGGCCAGCGTCAAACAGGCCGAGGCTGAGCGCGAAAGCGCCGAGCAGAACCTCACCTATACGAAGATCATCGCTGCCCAGCCGGGCCGGATCGTCAAACTGTCGGGCTCGAAGGGACAATATGTCGAGGCTGGTCAGGCAATCGCCACCTTCGTGCCGGACGATATCTGGGTGACTGCCAATTTCAAGGAAACCCAGCTGACCGACATGCGCCCCGGACAGCCGGTCGAAGTGACGCTCGACGCCTATCCTGACCACATCCTCCACGGCAAGGTCGCCTCCGTGCAGCCCGGTTCCGGCACCGCCTTCTCGCTTCTGCCCGCCGAAAACGCGACCGGCAATTATGTGAAAGTCACCCAGCGCGTGCCGGTGAAGATCATCGTCGATCAATGGCCGCAGGATGTCTCGATCGGCCCGGGAATGTCGGTGGTTCCGACCGTCACGGTCCATCCGGAGCACTGACATGGCAGGTGCATCCCTTGTGAGCGGCGGTGCCAGCGGCGGTACCGGCGGCAATGCGGGCGCTGGGCCGCGCACTGAGCGCCAGACCAATCCATGGCTCGTCGCCGTCGTGGTGGCGCTGGCAGTCTTCATGGAAGTCCTCGACACAACGATCGCCAATGTCGCGCTCCGCTACATTTCCGGAGGTCTGGCCGTCAGCTCGGACGAATCCTCCTGGGTGGTGACGACCTATCTCGTCTCCAACGCGATCGCGCTGATGGCCTCGAGCTTCATCGCCCAGCGCTACGGCCGCAAGCGCTTCTACCTCGTCTGCCTCGCCGTCTTCACCATGTCGTCGGTGCTTTGCGGCTTGGCCTGGGATCTGCCCTCGCTGCTGATCTTCCGGATGATCCAGGGCTTTGCCGGCGGCGGCATGGTGCCTGTCTCGCAATCCATCCTCACCGATGCCTTCCCGCCGCAAAAGCGCAGCCAAGCCTTTGCCATTTTCGGCGTTGCCGTGGTCGTCGCCCCGGTCATCGGCCCGACGCTTGGCGGCTATCTCTCGGACAATTTCTCCTGGCACTGGTGTTTCCTCATCAACGGCCCCGTCGGCGCCTTCGCCTTCATGCTGGTCTATTTCCTCGTCAATGACCCGCCCTCGGCCAAGCGCAGGCAGGAGGAAATGCGCCGCGACCGCATCCGCTTCGATATCGTCGGCTTCCTTCTGATCGGCACCTTCCTCGGCGCGCTTGAACTCGTCCTCGACCGCGGCCAGACGGAAGACTGGTACGATTCGACCTTCATCATCGTCACCACGGCCATCTGCGTCGCAGCCCTTCTTGCCGCCATTCCGTGGCTGCTGACAAAGCGCAATCCGCTGCTTGATGTCCGGCTGATCGCCACCCGCCAGTTCGGCTCCTGCATGATCGTCATGCTGGCAACCGGCGCGATCCTGATCGCAACCACCCAATATGTCCCGCAGGTCCTGCAGGAGAATTACGGCTACACAGCCACCTGGGCGGGGCTGGCACTCTCGCCCGGCGGGCTCGTCACCATGATGATGATGTTCGTCGTCGGCAGGCTCACCTCGATCGTCCAGCCGAAATACCTGATCGCCATCGGCGCCGGCATCATCGCGCTTGCCATGTACGATCTGACCCGCCTCACACCCGACCTGAACTTCGGCTTCTTCGTCGTATCGCGCCTCTATCTCGGCCTCGGTCTGCCGCTGATCTTCATCCCGATCACTGCGGCTCCTATGACGGGTTGCGGCCCGACCAGACGGATCAGGCCTCGGCGCTCATCAATGCCGCCCGCAATACCGGCGGCTCGATCGGCGTCTCGATCGCTTCCAACGTCCTTGCCCATCGCGAGCAATGGCACCAGAGCCGTCTGGTCGAACACGTCACCCCGTCGGACCCTGCCTATACCGAGACGCTGAACACCGTGACGCGCTATTTCATGCAGCACGGATCGACTGCGGCAGATGCCCATAATCAGGCGATTGCCTATATCGGCCAGCAGGTTGCCAACCAGTCGAGCTTCCTCGCCTATATCGACGTCTTTCAGGTTCTGGCGATCGTCTCGGCCTGCGCCATCCCGCTGGCGCTCGTGCTGCGCCGCGTCGATCCGAAGGCCGGCGGCGGCCCGGCGCATTGATGCGCTGCCAGCAGGCAAGCTTCAAAACCAAGCTTCAAAACAATGTGCCTTGCATCACAGACGGACCAGCAACAAAAAGCTACTTGTCTATCGCTTTTGGAACAAATTGCGTGTCAGCGAGACACAGCAGGCGATATATTCCTCGCGACTTCATGCAGCCGAGATACCAGATACCGACACAACGCACCAAGATACCACACCAAGACACCACACAAGGGAGACGACACGATGGGACTTCGCATCAACGCAACCGCTCCGGATTTCACCGCCGAGACGACGCAGGGCACGATCAGCTTCCATGACTGGATCGGCGATGGCTGGGCGGTTCTGTTTTCCCACCCGAAGAATTTCACTCCGGTCTGCACGACCGAACTCGGCACCATGGCCGGCCTTGAAGGCGAATTCACCAAGCGTGGCGTAAAAATCATCGGCATCTCGGTCGATCCCGTCGAAAGCCATAGCAAGTGGAAGGACGACATCAAGACCGCCACCGGCCATGCCGTCGACTATCCGCTGATCGGCGACAAGGACCTCAAGGTCGCGAAACTCTTTGACATGCTGCCGGAGACGGCCGGCGAGACGTCGGAAGGCGCACACCGGCCGACAATGCTACCGTGCGCTCCGTCTATGTCATCGGTCCCGACAAGAAGATCAAGCTGATCCTCACCTACCCGATGACGACGGGCCGCAATTTCAACGAGATCCTGCGCGCCATCGACAGCATCCAGCTCACCGCCAAGCATCAGGTGGCAACGCCTGCCAACTGGCAGCAGGGCGACGATGTCATCATCACCGCCGCCGTCTCCAACGAAGACGCCATCACCCGTTTCGGCTCCTTCGATACCGTCCTGCCCTACCTGCGCAAGACCAAGCAGCCCAGCTGATCCGGCCAAGACGATGCAAGTGCGAAACGGCGGCTTCGGCCGCCGTTTTCATATCCGCCGACCGGAATGCCAGCGGCCATGGTATGGCCATTAACATTAATTAGTAATCACTAATTAAGTAGTCGCTTGAGATTCAGCCGCAGACGAAAAATATGTCCTTGGTGAAAGGACGAAGCCATGACCGGAAAATCCGAACTGCCGCCGGAAGTCATCGATATCCTGATGAAGGAACTGGCCGAGCTGATCGCGCTGGTGGATGAAGTCAGGGCCATGTGCGAGCCGGATGCAGCCGATGCGGACAGAGCCCGTCGGAGGCGCAACCGCGAAAGCTTGCCCGGACCCGATCACCTCGCCCCACCGGAAAGCGGCCCTCCGTCAGCGCCAGGCCCATGACCGACGATAATGCCGCCGCTTCGCTTCTGGACGATCGGACATGACATTGAGGGATAATCGCGGGGAGAGGGATAGTGGCGGAGAGGAAGGGATTCGAACCCTCGATACGCTTTTGACGTATACTCCCTTAGCAGGGGAGCGCCTTCGACCACTCGGCCACCTCTCCTGACGCCGCCGTTTCCGGATGCGTCGATGCCACTGCGTAGTCGCAATGCCCCTGCTTCGTCAATGGGCTTTGCGCAGTCAGCGCCCTGTTTCCTACGCATTTTCGTAGCGCGAAGGCCAATGCAAAACGCCGGTGTCGATGACACCGGCGTCGCTTCGTCCGCTGATTGCAGCAGGGCCGGAATTACCAGACCTTGCTGATCTTGAACATGATCGTGCGCGGATCGCCGTAACCGCAGGTCGAGACGCCCTGGCAACCCTTCACATATTCCTTGTCGAACAGGTTCGACACGTTGACCGAACCTTCCCAGCCATCGCGCTTGTAGCGGACGGCCGCGTCGAACACGGCATAGTCAGGAACCTTGAGCGTGTTCAGGCGGTCGCATAGCTTTCGCCCTGGTAGCGAACGCCGCCGCCGAGGCTGAGGCCCTCAAGCGCACCATCGGTAACGGTATAGTCGAGCCACAGGGAAGCCTGGGTTGCCGGCACCAGCCACGGCTTCTTGCCGACATAGGCCGACACGATATCGTCCTTGTCTTCCATGTCGGTATAGGAGAACGAGCCGAGCATCTTCCAGTTCTGGTTCAGGTTCACCTTGCCTTCCAGCTCGATACCGCGCGAATTGACTTCACCGATCTGGCTCGACAGGAAGGTCGCCGGGTCCGTCACCACCACATTGCGGCGGTTGAGGTTGAACAGCGACACGGTGAACGTACCGTCGATGAAGGTCGGATCGTATTTCAGGCCGACTTCGTACTGCTCGCCCTCTTCAGGCCGGTTATCCGGCGTGGTGCTGACCACGACGACCGGATTGAAGAACGTGCCGACGCTGACATAAGGCGTCAGCCCATTGTCGAACTCGTAAGCCAGACCGACACGACCGCTGGCAGCCGACTTGTCGTAGCTATAGGACGAGGACGTCGCCGAATAGGCAGTCGGATTGTTGTCCGTATCTGTATGCACGAAGTCGTAGCGACCATTCGCCGTCAGAAGCCAGCCATCGCCGAAATGGACCTGATCCTGGGCGTAGATACCGACCTGCTGCTGGGTGATGACCTGGTTGCTGTAGACGAACGTCGCCGGCTGCGGAGCGCCATAGATCGGGTCCGACGCGCTGATCGGCGTGCCGGGGCTGGACGCCTGCTTGTTGTACAGCCGGTAATACTTGTAGTCGATGCCGACCATCAGATCGTGTTCGAGCGCACCGGTCTCGAACGAACCGGAAAGCCGGTTGTCCATGTTGAAGCTGTCGACCTTCGACGTGCCCTGGAAACCGAGGCGGTGAAGCTGGAAATCGGCCGTCTGCGGTTCGGTGTAGGAACCGTAGGTGTCGGTCGGATCGGACCCCTGCCAGCCATAGAGATAAGGCGCATTCTCATACTTGTAGAGATGGCTGTAGCGCAGGTTCTGCGAGAATTTCAGGCCATTGTCGAACGTGTGCTCGAATTCGGTACCGAACATTTCCTGGTTATAGCGACCCTTATCGATACCCGGCTCGCCATAGAATGCGTCGCGGCTGATCTTGCCGAAGCCGGGCGCATCGACAACCGTGCCGACGTAAGGGAAGAAGCCGTTGCCGGTATGCACCTGCTTCAGGCCCGAAGCCATCGCCCAGACATTGACCTTGGTGCTTTCGTCCGGAGAAACCTCGATCTGCGGCATGATGAAACCGCGGAAATCATGGCTGAAATCGGAATAGTTGTCGCCGCCGGCAATCTTGCCGGTCAGCCGGTAATGGATCGTATCGTCGCTGCCGACCTTGTCGGAAAAGTCGAAGCCGAAGAAGGCATTGCCGAAATTGTTGATGCCGGTCTCGGTGTAATAATAGGGGTCTTCCGTCGGCCGCTTGCGCACGTAATCGACGATACCGCCGGCATTGCCGCCACCATAGAGAACCGAGGCCGGTCCCTTCAGCACATCGACGCGCTCCAGCATGAACGGATCGATCTGGAAACCGCCGAAGCCGTAGGAAAAGAGGTTGAGCCCGTCCATGAACACGCCGGTCTGCGTCGCGTCGAAGCCGCGGATATAGACCCAGTCCGTATCGGGATCGACGCCGAAGGGCTCGGCCAGAACACCGGCCGTATAGCGCAGCGCCTCGTCCACCTTGTTGGTGACGCCGCGATCATCCATTTCCTGTTTGCCGACGACCGAAACCGCCTGCGGAACCTCGTTCAGCGGCGTATCGTTCTTCGAGCCGACAGTCGTCTTCTTCGCCACATAACCCTGTACCGGGCCGGTACCGGTTTCGCCCGCACCCTCGCCCTGCAGAACGATCGGCGCAAGCGTCGTGCTGCTATTGCCCTCGGTTGCAGCACCCGCGGTCTGTGCCTGCGCGCTCCAGCCGGCGCAAATGCCGATCATGGCAACGCCTGCTGCAAGCCCGAGCTTCGCACGTTGGATTTTTTTGAACTCACTCATCGATTGGCCCCACTTACGCCGTCATTATCCGGCTGCCCGCAATAAGGTGAGTAATTAACTCAGTTTTAACGGCACTGCTTGCTTCGATCCGAGAGACTTGAACGATCTTGGGCAAACTTCGCCCCGATGAGCGATTGCCGAGAGTTTTACGCCAGCTGTGACTTTTTCCACCGCGACGGCGCGATACCGACATGCTTGCGGAACACGCGGGAAAAATGCGCCTGATCGGCAAAGCCGGTTTCCGCAGCAATTTCAGTGAGCGGCTGGTCGCTGCTCGACAGAAGCGCCTTGGCACGGGAAAGCCTGGCATTCATCTGCCACTCATGCGGCGCCATGCCGGTTGCCGCCTTGAACGAATGGCTGAAATGCGATTGCGACAGGCCGGTCAGCGCTGCGACCTCTTGCAGCCGGATATTGCGCAGGCAATTGGCCTCGATGAATTCGGTTGCCCGCTTCAACTGCCATGGCGCGAGCATGCCGCGCTTGCGCGGTTTGGATTTGACCAGTTTCAGTACATCGATCAGAAGTGCCAGACTGAGCCGTCGCCATAAAGGTCGTGCAGCGGCTCGGGATTGGCGATTTCGGCGGCGATCAGGCCTGCCAGCGTCATCACCCGCTCGTCGGAAAACAGAAGCTTGGCATCGCGCAACCGGCGCGGATCGATCTCTTCCATCAGCCGGCCGGCCAGCACATCCGCATCGAAATGAATGTCGAGATGGCGCAGATATTCGACGCCGGCAATATCCACCCAGAGATCCATCTCGGCCGGATATAGGAGATCGGGCTCTCGACCCGATCCTGCGCCCCGCCCTTTTCCGTCGGCGACATCTTCACCGAAGGACGCCCGACGCCGCGATGATCGAGCAGGATGAACAGCCGCGGATCGCGCGCCACATAATAGCCGCCGGCCTGCGCCGCGCATTCCACTTCCCACAGATCGGCGGTGATACCGTTCCAGTGCCGGCGGCGCAAACCGCCGATCACCGAAAACCCGTCGATCCGATTGGACATCCGAGGTTGAAACGTCATGACCCGATGGCGCCCCTCATCCCGCAAATTTGGTCCCGCAAAACTGACCCGCTATAAACTTTCTCCTTTTTATCAAGTTTTGTGCAGATCATCAATCCGGGCAATTACGGATCTTCTCAGGCCCCCACCTGCGCCGCATGCAGCCTGTTATAGGCACCGTTCAGCGCCACCAGCTCCTGATGCGAGCCTTGTTCGACGATACCCTGACGGTCGACGACGACGATCCGGTCCGCACCCTGAATGGTTGCAAGCCGGTGCGCGATGATGAGCGTCGTGCGGCCGACGGCAAGCTCGGAAAGCGACCGCTGGATCGCCCGCTCCGTCTCGGTATCGAGCGCCGACGTCGCCTCATCAAGAATGAGGATCGGCGGGTTCTTGAGGAACATCCGGGCGATCGCCACACGCTGCTTCTGGCCGCCGGACAGTTTCACGCCGCGCTCGCCGATGACCGTATCGAGCCCGTCCGGAAGACCGGCCAGCATGTCTTCGAGCCGTGCCCGGCGGGCCGCCTCAAGGATATCGGCCTCGCTCGCACCCAGCCTGCCATATTCGATATTGTCGCGGATCGTGCCGCCGAACAGGAACACATCCTGCTGCACGATGCCGATCTGCTGGCGCAGCGACACCTTGGTCATCTTGCGGATATCGATCCCGTCGATGCTGATCCCGCCGCCGGTGATCTCGTAGAAGCGCGGCAGCAGAGAGCAGATCGTCGTCTTGCCGGCACCGGACGGACCGACAAAGGCGATCGTCTCACCGGCGCGGATCGACAGGTCCACATTGGAGAGAACCGGCTTTTCCGCACTGTAGCCGAAGGAAACGTCGCGATAGACGATCTCGCCCTTGAGGTGATCGACGGTGACGGCATCGGGCGCATCGGCGATATCCGGCTCGGTATCGACAAGCTCGGTGAAGCGGCGGAAACCGGCAATCCCCTTCGGATAGGTCTCGATGACCGAATTGATCTTTTCGACCGGACGGAAGAACACGCCGACGAGAAGCAGGAAGCCGATGAAGCCGCCATCGGTCAGTTCGCCCGCCAGCACGAAATAGGCACCGGCGATCATCACCACCATCTGCGTCAGCCGCATGCTCATGTAGCTGAGCGAGGTGCTGGCAGCCATGATCTTGTAGGCCTCGAGCTTCACCGTGCGATAGTTCTGGTTTTCCTTCTCGAACAGGTCGCGCTCGTGGCTCTCGTTGGCAAAGGCCTGAACGACGCGCATGCCGCCGACATTTTCCTCGATACGGGCGTTGAAATGCCGACGCGATCAAACAGCCGGCGGAAATTGTTGGTCATCCGCGCGCCGTAGCGGCTGGTGAACCATGCCGTCATCGGCACGACCATGGCGGTGATCACCGCCAGCTGCCAGTTGACCGAGAACATCAGGATCAGCGCCCCGATAAAGGTCATGAGAGCAATGAACAGGTCTTCCGGCCCGTGATGCGCAACCTCGCCGATCTCTTCCAGATCCTTGGTCAGCCGGCCGACCAGATGCCCGGTCTTCTGGTTGTCATAGTAGCGGAAGGAGAGCTTCTGCAGATGGTTGAAGGCGGCCCGGCGCATATCGGTCTCGATATTGATGCCGAGCATATGTCCCCAATAGGTGACGACCGCCATCAGTCCGGTATTGACCGCATAGACGAGAAGCAGCGCCGCCGAGGCAAGGATGATCAGCACCCATTGCTGCGACGCCAGAAGATTGTCGATGAACAGCTTCACCGCCATCGGGAAACCGAGTTCCAGAAGACCCGAAAGGATCGCACAGGAGAAATCGAGGATGAACAATCCCCGGTAGGGGCGGTAATATTCAAAAAAGCGACGAAGCATCCGGACCTGCATTCAAGAGACTTTGACCCGACAGCGATTGACCGGCCGGACAAATTGGCGAAACATGAGTTGGAGCTCAATATTGGAAACCGGCCGGTACGGGAAGTTCAAAATGCCGCAAAATGCAATCCTGCTAAATGAAGGTCTGCCAGATGCGGGCCTGCATGCTGCAGGCGGAACAACTGACCATCCCGACCGGCCACCCAATCGCCCACCCAACCGACTGTGAGGCACCACGGTCTCTATCAGCGGCTCATGTCGGCTTTGCAACCCTGAACGCCGCCGGCGCCATAAGGACGACTGCATCAGGATGAGCGTCAAGGACAGAGCCAGGAGAGACGGACAGCATGACGGCGTGCCAGGACGTCGCCCGTAAGCGTTAACGTAAGGCAACGCGCGATCGCCGGCCCGCCGGCACCCGGAAACAGGGGAAACCCGCATTCCGGAATGAAATGAAGGACATATTGATGAACGACCTTTCTTCCGCCGCCCCGTCCGAAACACCGGACACGCCCCTGGCCCTGCCCGTGATCGAGCGTGTGCGCCACGAATTGAAGCGACGCAGCCTCACCGTCGAGGCGGTTGATTATGTCACCCCGCAAATGCTGCGCATCACGCTGACAAGCGAGGACCTCGGCGATTTCGTCAGCGCCTCGGCCGATGACCATATCAAGATCTTCCCACCCTGCGGCAATCGCGAGCCCGAAGGCCGCGACTACACGCCGAGATATTTCGACACAACGAAGAAGACGCTCGTCCTCGATTTCGCCATCCACGAGGCAGGCCCCGCAACCGCCTGGGCGATCGCCGCCAAGCCCGGCTCGACGCTGCCGATCGGCGGCCCGCGCGGATCGGCGGTCATCTCCGGCGTCAAGAACTGGCTGCTCATCGGCGACGAGACGGCGCTGCCTGCCATCGGCCGCCGCATCGAGGAGGCAGGCGAGGATGATTCGTTCACCGTCATCGCCGCCGTCGCCGGCCCGCAGGAAGAGCAGCAGTTCGAAACGAAGGCCAAGGTCGATATCCGCTGGGTCCACCGCCCGCTGTCGCAGGCAGCCGATGCCGAACCCTTCGTGACGGCCCTGTCCGCCCTTTCCGATATCCCGGCCGCACCTTCGCCTGGATCGCCGCCGAAGCCTCGGTTGCGCGCGCCATAAGGGCCGAACTCACCGGGAAACGCGGCCATCCGCTGCCCTGGCTGAAGGCTGCGGGCTACTGGACCAAGGGCAAGGCCGACGCCGCGGAAAAGGACGTCTGACCCCTTCGAATTCGGCGGATTTGACGGTGAAACCGGCCCCCTTGCGGGCCGGTTTTTTCATTGTCGCAGGCGCTGCCGCAGCCCCTTGTGATTGATTTGAATCAAGGGTGCGGTTGCAGGCGGCCTCTATCGTTCGCCCTATGCAACAGAAACCCTCAATCCTCCGCCACGCGCGCCACCTCCTGATGTTTCTGCCGCTCGCTCTCCTGAGCGGCTGCAACATGGTGGTGATGAACCCGACAGGAGATATCGCTCTTCAGGAGCGGGATCTCATTCTTCTTTCGCTGGCCGTGATGCTCATCGTCGTCATCCCGACCATGGTCATGACCGTCGTCTTTGCCCTGCGCTACCGCAAGGGCAAGTCGCCGCATCTCTACGATCCGCATTTCCATCATTCGACCAAGATCGAGATGGGCATCTGGCTCGTGCCGATGGCGATCATCCTGTGCCTGGGCGTCGTCACCTGGATCACCACCCACACGCTCGACCCCTTCCGGCCGATCGAGCGGATCGCGGCTGACAAGCCGCTTCCCGCTAACACGCCGCATCTCGACATCCAGGTCGTCGCCATGGATTGGAAATGGCTGTTCATCTACCCGGAACAGGGCATTGCCACGGTCAACGAACTGGCGCTGCCGGTCGATGTTCCGGTTCGCTTCTCGATCACCTCCACCAGCCAGATGAACACTTTCTACGCCCCGACGCTTGCCGGCATGATCTATGCGATGCCCGGCATGCAGTCGCAGCTTCACGCCGTCCTCAACCATCCGGGCGACACCTGGGGCTTCTCCGGCAACTATACCGGCGACGGCTTCTCCGACATGCGCTTCCGCCTGCACGGCACCGATCAGGCCGGCTTCGACCAGTGGGTCGCCAAGGTGAAAGCCTCTGCCGGAACGCTGACGACCGAGAATTACCTCGCGCTCGAAAAGCCCAGCAACAAGACGCCTGTCACCTATTTCTCGGCCGCACCGCAGGATCTCTATGGCCGCATCCTCAACCGCTGCGTCACGCCCGGCACGGCCTGCCTCTACGAACTGATGGCCAAGGACCGCGCAGCCGACCGTGACAATGGCGGCATCATGAACATGCCCGCAATGGACCACTCCAAGGGCGAGCACCAGAGCAACAGCATGATGGATCATCACCAGATGGCGCATCCCGCACAGAGCGGCACCTGAGGGCCGGCGGTTAGCGGCCAGCAAGAATTCGGCCGGGCGTCTTCCCGGCCAATCTCGACACTTTCGACCCAATCCAACTCGGCGCGGGGTTCGCGCCGGAAATCGGGACAACCATGCAAGAAACAAGCACAATCTCGGCAGTATTCGGGCGACTCTCGCTCGATGCGGTGCCAATCCATGTGCCGATCCTGGTCGGCACTTTCGCGGGCGTTGCCGCCCTTGGCCTGATCGTCGTGGCGGCGCTCACCTATTTCCGCCTCTGGGGCTATCTCTGGAAGGAATGGTTCACCAGCGTCGATCACAAGAAGATCGGCATCATGTATCTCGTGCTCGGCATCATCATGCTTTTGCGCGGCTTTGCCGATGCCATCATGATGCGCGCCCAGCAGGCGATCGCCTTCAACGGCAGCGAGGGTTTTCTGCCGCCGGAACATTACGACCAGCTGTTCACCGCCCATGGGGCGATCATGATCTTCTTCGTGGCCATCCCGCTCGTCGTCGGCATCGTCAACTTCGTCATGCCGATGCAGATCGGCGCACGCGACGTCGCCTTCCCCTATCTGAACAACCTGAGCTTCTGGCTGACGGTGGCCGGCGCCATTCTCGTCATGATGTCGCTGTTCATCGGCGAGTTCGCCCGCACCGGCTGGCTCTCCTATGCGCCGCTCGCCGAAAAGGCCTTCAGTCCGGATTCAGGGGTGGATTATTACCTCTGGTCGCTGGAGATCGCCGGCATCGGCACCAC
Organism: Shinella sp. UYSO24; assembly: GCA_902167985.1. GTDB lineage: Bacteria > Pseudomonadota > Alphaproteobacteria > Rhizobiales > Rhizobiaceae > Neorhizobium. The sequence continues at coordinate 376,232 of CABHNZ010000002.1, read as the reverse complement.
GCTCTCGGGCGTCAACATGATCGCCACGATCATCAAGATGCGCGCCCCCGGCATGACGCTGATGAAGATGCCCGTCTTCGTCTGGACGGCGCTCTGCAGCAACATCCTCGTCGTCGCCATCTTCCCGGCGCTGACGGTTGCCTTCTTCCTCCTCATCCTCGACCGTTACCTCGGCACCGCCTTCTTCACCAATGACAATGGTGGCAGCCCGATGCTCTACTGGAACATGGTCTGGATGTGGGGCCACCCGGAAGTCTATGTCCTGATCCTGCCGGCCTTCGGCATCTATTCCGACATCACCTCGACCTTCACCGGCAAGCGTCTGTTCGGCTATGCCTCGATGGTCTATGCCACGGCCGTCATCACCGTTCTCTCCTATATCGTCTGGCTGCACCACTTCTTCACCATGGGCTCGGGCGCCAGCGTCAATGCCTTCTTCGGCATTGCCACCATGGTCATCGCCATCCCGACCGGGGCCAAGGTGTTCAACTGGCTCTTCACCATGTATCGCGGCGAGATCCGTTTCGAACTGCCGATGATGTGGGTGGTCGCCTTCATGCTGACCTTCGTGGTCGGTGGCATGACCGGTGTGCTGATGGCCATCCCGGCCGCAGACTTCGTGCTCCACAACTCGCTCTTCCTCGTGGCGCATTTCCATAACGTCATCATCGGCGGCGTCGTCTTCGGCCTCTTTGCCGGCATGACCTACTGGTTCCCGAAGCCTTCGGCTTCAAGATGAACGAGTTCTGGGGCAAGGTCGCCTTCTGGGGCTGGGTCATCGGCTACTGGGTTGCCTGGACACCGATCTATTCGTCGGCCTGATGGGCACCACCCGTCGTCTCAACCACTTCGACGACCCGACGCTGCAGCCCTTCTTCATCGTTGCCGCCATCGGCGTCGTCATCATCCTGGTCGGCATCCTCGGCTTTGTCATGAGCATCGTCATGGGCATCGTCCAGCGCAACCAGACCCGCGACACGACCGGCGACCCCTGGGGTGCCCGCACGCTCGAATGGTCCACCACGTCGCCGCCGCCGGAATACAACTTCGCCGTCACGCCGATCGTCTATGATCTGGACGCCTGGCAGGACATGAAGGACCACGGCTACAAGCATCCGACCGCAGGCTTCACGGCCATCCACATGCCGCGCAACACCGGCACCGGCATCTACCTCTCGGCACTGGCCGTCACCCTCGGCTTCGGCATGATCTGGTACATGTGGTGGCTCGCAGCCGTCAGCTTCGCCGCCATCCTGGTGATCGCGATCGCCCATACCTTCAACTACAACCGCGAATACTCGATCCCGGTCGACACGGTCGCGAGAACCGAAGGCCAGCGTGACGCGCAGGCCGCAGCGAGGATCTGAACATGTCAGCAGACCTGATCTCCAAGCCTTCGGGCAGAAACGCATCCGGGCGGGTTTACCACCGCCCGGAGGATGACCATCACCATTCAGGCGGCGCCACCATGGTGGGCTTCTTCATCTACCTGATGAGCGACGCCTGATCTTCGCCTCGCTGTTTGCCGCCTATGGGGTGCTGAGCCGCAATTATGCCGGCGGCCCCTCGCCGCGGGAAATCTTCGAACTGCCGCTGGTCGCGCTTAATACCGGCCTGCTGCTTGCTTCGTCGATCACCTTCGGCATCGGCATGCAGGCGATGGTCGCCGGCAATGCCCGAAGCGTCATCCGCTGGCTCATCATCACCGGCATTCTCGGTGCAGCCTTCGTCGGCGTCGAGCTGCATGAGTTCTCCGGCCTGATCGCCGAGGGTGCCACGCCGCAGCGCAGCGGCTTCCTGTCGGCCTTCTTCACGCTGGTCGCCACCCACGGCACGCATGTCACCTTCGGCATCATCTGGCTGGTCACGCTCACCTTCCAGCTGAAGAAGCACGGCCTGACTGCCGAAAACAACCGCCGCATCATGTGCCTTTCGATGTTCTGGCACTTCCTCGACATCATCTGGATCGGCGTCTTCACCTTCGTCTATCTGTTTGGAGCAATGCGTTGAGCACCTCTCACCACACCCCCGCCAGCCATGGCAATGACCATGCAACCACGGCAGCAAGAGCAGCCTGTGGATCGGCTCGATCCTGTCGATCGTGCTCACCGTCATTCCCTTCTGGCTTGCCATGTCGGGCGCGACCTCGTCGGCGGCAGTCGCCGCGATCTTCATCCTCGCCATGGTGCAGATCGTCGTGCATGTCCGCTACTTCCTGCATATCGATGCGAGTACCGAGGGAGGCTGGACGTTCCTCGCCTTCATCTTCACCGCCATCATCGTCGTCATCACCATCATCGGGTCGATCTGGGTCATGTACCACCTCAACCTCAACATGATGCCGATGAGCCTCGAACAGATGAAGCAGATGTAAGGCGCATCACGCTCGCAAACGAAAAAGGCCTCCGGGATCCCCGGAGGCCTTTTTCTGTTCTTGATCCTATGGAAACACCCGCCTAACGGCAGCACTTCCCCCGAAAGGCGGCAAACAGCAGCGACAGGCTCCGCGACCCCGCCTCGGTGAGCGGGAATGTGTTGCGGCCGAGAAGCCATTCCCAGCACATGCCCTTCATCTGCCATTTCAGCGATTTCGCCGCCGTGTCCGGCGTCCAGGGCGCCATCAGCTCCCCGGCCCTCGCCGCCTTGCGCAGCACTTCCAGAAGCGACGCGTCATGCGCGTCCTTGATCTTCTCCATGGCGGCCTGCAGCTTGTCGAACTCGCCGGTATAGTTCATCCGCAACAGGATCGTCACCATCCGCTGGCGCGAGACATCCTCCTCGAGCCCGGCCAGCATGTCGAGAGTGACTTTTTCCAAAGTGCCAAGCAGATCGCCGCCGTCCTCCTCGATCCGGTCGAAGTCGATGACATTGATCTGCGGCAGACGGGCCGCGGTGTAGAGCTCCAGAAAGAGCTCTACCTTGCTGTCGAAATGCCAGTAGATGGCACCACGGGTCACACCGGCCGCCGCTGCTATTTCTTCGAGCGTGCTTTCGGCAACGCCTTTTTCGAAGAAAAGCTTTTCTGCGGCGGCCAGGATTGCCGCACGGGTTTCAGCCGCTTCGGCTTTCGTACGTCGCATGACGTCTCCTCCCTTGAAGCCTTAGCTCGTCGTCTGGCTCTCCGATCCGTTCACGGCCGCCTTCTTCTCCTTGCTGTCGGGCTTGAAGATCCGCATGACGAAGACGAAGAAGACCGGGACGAAGAAGATCGCAAGGATCGTCGCCGAGATCATGCCGCCCAGCACGCCGGTACCGATGGCGTTCTGGCTGGCAGCGCTGGCGCCGGTGGCAATCGCCATCGGCACGACGCCGAGGGTAAAGGCCAGCGACGTCATGATGATCGGGCGGAAGCGCAGATGCGCCGCTTCCATCGTCGCCTCCATCAGCGACTTGCCTTCGGCTCGAAGATCCTTGGCAAATTCGATGATGAGGATGGCGTTCTTCGCCGACAGGCCGATGATCGTGATCAGGCCGACGAGGAAGTAGACGTCGTTCGGCATGCCGCGCAGCGTCACGGCGGCCACGGCCCCGATCACCCCGAGCGGCACGACGAGCATGACCGACAGCGGGATCGACCAGCTCTCATAGAGTGCCGAGAGCAGCAGGAAGACGAACAGGATGCTGAGACCGATCAGCGCCGGTGCCTGCGAACCCGACTGGATTTCCTGCAGCGACTGCCCGGTCCACTCGTAACCGAAGCCACCCGGCAACTGGTCCGCCAGCCTCTGCATTTCGGTGATCGCCTGACCGGTGGAATGACCCGGCGCCGCCTGACCGGCGATACGCATCGACGGATAGCCGTTGTAACCGACAACCTGCGAAGGACCACGCACCCAGTCGATATTGGCAAACGACGAGATCGGCACCATTCCGCCATTGGCATTGCGGACGTTGAGGTTCAGAAGGTCGGCCGCCTGCATGCGCTGGCTGCCATCCGCCTGCACCGTCACGCGCTGCATGCGTCCGGCATTCGGGAAGTCGTTGACATAGGACGAACCGAAATTGGCCGAGATCGTCGAGTTGATGTCGCTGAACGACACACCGAACGTATTGGCCTTCTCGCGGTCGATGACGAGGTTGAGCTGGGCCGCGTTCGGCATGCCTTCGATGCGCATGCGGCGAGAACCGGGCTCTGGCGTGCGGCAGCCATCAGCTGCTGCGTGGCGGCACCAAGTGCAGCCTGGCCGAGACCTGCTCTATCCTGCAGACGGAAGGTGAAGCCGCTCGAATTGCCGAGACCCTGGATGGGCGGCGGCGACAGCGAGAACGCGATCGCATCGCGAAGGCCGAACAGATGCTGATTGAGGCGAGCCGCAATCGCATTGGCCGAATCCTCCGGTCCACGAACGGACCAGTCCTTCAGCGTGATGAAGGCGATGCCGGCATTCTGGCCGGTACCCGAGAACGAGTAGCCACGCACCGCGATGACACGGTCGACGGCCTTTTCCTTCAGCGCGATCTGCTCGATCTGCTTGATCACATCGAGCGTACGGTCGGTCGAGGCTTCGGAAGGCGCTGCACGTCGACGATCAGGAAGCCCTGGTCTTCGTTGGGCAGGAACGAGCCGGGAAGCCGCATATAGGCCCAGCCGAGACCGATGACGAGCGCCAGATAGATGATCATGAACCGGCCAGACCGCTTGGCGATCTTGCCGACGGTCGACGAATAGCCATGCGAGGCCTTGTCGAAACCGCGGTTGAACATGCCGAACGGACCACGCTTGGCATGCGCTTCATGCGTCACCGGCTTGAGGAACGAGCCGCAGAGCGCTGGTGTCAGCGACAGAGCCAGGAAGCCCGAGAACAGGATCGAAACGACCATCGTCAGCGAGAACTGCTGATAGATGATGCCGACCGCGCCGGGGAAGAAGGCCATCGGGATGAACACGGCCGAAAGCACCAGCGTGATGCCGACGATGGCGCCCTGGATCTGGCCCATCGCCTTCTTCGTCGCCTCCTTCGGCGACAGCTTCTCTTCCATCATGATGCGTTCGACGTTTTCGACGACGACGATCGCATCGTCGACGAGAATGCCGATCGCCAGCACCATGGCGAACATGGTGAGCACATTGATCGAGAACCCGGCCACCATCATCACGCCGAGCGTGCCGGCAAGCGCCACCGGCACGACGAGCGCCGGAATGATCGTGTAGCGGATGTTCTGCAGGAAGACGAACATGACGATGAAGACGAGGATCATCGCTTCGATGAGCGTATGAATGACCTTCTCGATCGACACTTCGACGAACGGGCTGGTGTCATACGGGATTTCGTATTCGACGCCGGGCGGGAAGTAACGCGACAGGCGCTTCATCACTTCCTTGACGCCTTCGGATGTCGCAAGCGCGTTACCCGTCGGCGAAAGCTGCACGCCGATGGCGGCACTCGGCTGGCCATTGAGGCGCGCGGCGAAGTTGTAGTCCTCGCCGCCGATCTCGATCCGCGCCACATCGCGCAGACGAACCGACGAACCATCCGGATTGGCGCGAAGCACGATCGAGCCGAACTGTTCCGGCGTGCTGAGCTGGCCCTGCACGTTGATCGTCGCGGAAATCTGCTGGCCGATCGGGTTCGGGGTAGCGCCGATACGACCGGCGGCAACCTGCGAGTTCTGCGCCTGGATGGCGCTGATGACATCGGCGGATGTCAGGCTGAGACCGACCATCTTGGCCGGATCGAGCCAGATGCGCATCGAACGCTGCGTGGCGAAAAGCTGTGCCGAACCAACACCCGGCACGCGGCGGATTTCGCCGATGACGTTGCGGTTCATGTAGTCGCCAAGCCCGATCGCGTCGGTCTGGCCGTCCTTCGACGTCAGGGAGACGAGCATCAGGAAGGCCGTACCGGCCCGCTCGACGCGCATGCCCTGTGCCGTGACGGCCTGCGGCAGGCGCGGCTCGACGCGCGCGATACGGTTCTGAACCTCGACCTGCGCCTCGCCGATATTGGTGCCCGGCGCGAACGTGACGTTGATCGAGATACGGCCGGACGATTCCGACGTGGATTCGAAATAGATCAGGCCCGGAACGCCGTTGAGTTCGTCCTCGATCGGACGCGTGACGCTCTGGTAGATGTTTTCAGGCGTCGCGCCCGGATAGGTCGTCGAGATCGAGATCTGCGGCGGCGCGACGTTCGGATATTGGGCGATCGGCAGGTTCGGCAGAGCCAGAAGGCCCGCGATCAGGATGAAGATGGCGACGACCCACGCAAAGATGGGCCTCGCGATGAAGAAACTTGACATCGTGGCCCGTCCTTACTTCTTCGGAGCCGCGTCGGCAGCAGCAGTGCCAGTAGGCGTCCAGGGCTGCGGATTGACCGTCGCGCCGGGGCCGATCTTCTGGAAACCGTCTGCAATCACCTTGTCGCCGCCCTTGAGGCCCTGCGAGATGACCGAACGCTGACCCAGCGCACGCTCGACCGTGACGCGGCGCACTTCGACCTTGTTGTCGGCATTGACGACATAGACGCTGGCCTGACCGCCGGCGTCGCGCTGGACGGCCTGCTGCGGAACGGCAATCGCGCCCTTCTCGACGCCCTGCTCGATCTTGACGCGCACATACATGCCCGGCAGCAGATCACCCTTCGGATTGGGGAATTCGCCGCGCAGCGTCACCTGGCCGGTCGTCTCGTCGACGGCAGCTTCGGAAAACAGCAGCTTGCCCGGCTGGTCATATTCAGTACCGTCGTCGAGCGACAGCATGACCTTGGCCTCACCGGCGCCGGACATCAGCTTGCCGGCTTCAAGCGCCTTGCGCAAGCGAATGAGATCGCCGGCAGGCTGCGTGAAGTCCGCATAGATCGGATCAAGCTGCTGGATGGTCGCGAGGTTTTCCGAACCGGTCGAAGACACGAGCGCACCTTCGGTGATCAGCGCGCGGCCGATACGGCCGAAAATCGGCGCCGTCACGTTGGAATATTGCAGGTTGAGCTTGGCCTGCGCGAGGCCCGCTTCGGCCACCGCCACATCGGCATCGGCCTGTGCCAGCTGGCCCGTCGCATCGTCGAAATTCTGCGCGCTCGCGACATTCGACTTGCGCAGCTGTTCCTGACGGTCAGCCGTGCTGCGGGCAAGCATCTGGCTTGCCTTGGCGCGGCGAAGCGTTGCTTCCGCGCTGTCGACCTGCACCTGGAACGGCGCCGGATCGATCTTGTAGAGCACGTCGCCCTGCTTGACCTGCGCGCCCTGCTCGAACACCCGTGCCACGACGATGCCGGAAACGCGCGGACGCACTTCGGCAAGCCGCGTCGGCGCGATGCGGCCCGGCAGGTCGTTGATGATCGGAAGGTCTTCCGGATTGACCGTGACAATACCGACAGCCGAAGGCGGCATTCCCGGCTGCTGGGCAAAGGCCTGGCCATGACAGACGCTGAGCGCCGCCATTGCTACACCGACCATGAGCCCGTTTATGTTCTGAAACCGCATCGCGCACCCCTGCGTAAGACGCCCAAATTATACATACAAACCGGCACGTATATAAATGTGCCGCCCTTCAACCGCAATCTGCATTTCGGCTGAATAAGTTTGATCGAAATCAAGTTGATGTGAGACGAACCATGGCTGCAATAGGACAAAATGTCCGCCGAACCACACTAAAAAACAGATAAGTAATTGATTTAATGCAATTACATGGCACTTTGGTGACGACACCCAAATATGGCTTTCCTGTGAAAACCGTGTCGTCGCACCTCAAATCCTGCCGCATTCAGGCCATGCACTTCTCGTCATGGTAGAGAATTTTCTCGTGCAAGCAAAATGGAAATGACAGGCAGAGGCGGGGCGTCATGCCCTGCCCCCGCCCGCACCTGTAGCCACTTATGCCGCCTTGGCCTCGGCCCGCACGACAAGCGAGGCCCTTTATACCCGACTCACGCGCCGCTGCCCGGCCGCCAGCCGAACAGTGCCTGCGCCTCTTCGCTCGTATAGCGGCCAAGCCGCACGTCCTCTTCCACCGCCTCGGGCGCCCGCTCACGCGGATCGCCGTAACCGCCACCGCCCGGCGTGCCGACCCGCACCCGGTCGCCGGGCTTCAGCGGAATATCCTGCGCCTTGGAAAGATGCTCTGGCACGATCGCCACCCCGTCGCGATAGACGGTCACGGTATTCGGCATCCCGTCCTTGCCACCCAGCGCACCGGGCGGCCCGAACCGGCCGTGATCCATGACGAAGCTTGCCGTCGCCTGGCCACGCCGCAATTCCAGCTCGTAATCGAGCCCGAAGCCGCCGCGATGCTTGCCCGCACCGCCCGATCCTTCGCGCAGAGCATAGCGATGATAGAGGACCGGGAAATGTTGCTCCATGATCTCGACAGGCGGCGCCTTGGAAATGCCGATCGTCGAGCAGCCGTTCGAAAGCCCGTCCGTATCCGCATTCCCTCCGTATCCGCCGCCCGACAGCTGGTACATGACGAAGCCGCGATTGCGCTCCGGGTCGAAGCCGCCCAGCGCGAAATTGCCGGATGTGCCCGCAGGTGCTGCCGTCACCCGGTCGGGCAAGGCCTCGACGAGTGCGGCAAACACCGCTTCCGCAATCCGCTGCGAGACTTCGGCAGCGCAGCCGGAAACCGGGCGCGGATATTGTGCATCGAGAAACGTCCCTTCCGGCCGTTGCACTTTCAGAGGCTCGAAGGCGCCGGCGCTGATCGGCACGTCGGGAAAGATGTGCCGCATGGCGAGATAGACCGATGACAGCGTTGTCGCGAGAACCGAGTTCATCGGCCCCATGCAGGGTTTCGACGATCCGGTGAAATCGAATTCAAGCTCGCCGCCGCTGGCGGTGATCGAAAGGCGGATCTCCAACGGCTCGTTGACCACGCCGTCGCTGTCGACATAGGCCGTCGATCGATAGACGCCATCGGGAATGCCCTTGAGATAGGCGCGCATCTGCTCTGCGGCGCGCAGCCGCAATTCGCCGATCGCGGCCCGCACGGTCTCGTCGCCATAACGGTCGAGAATGCGCGCCAGCCGCTCCTCGCCCACCAGAAGGGCCGCGGCTTGCGCCTTCACATCGCCGATCCGCTGTTCGGAGACGCGGATGTTCGAGCAGATGATCGCGTAGATTTCCGGATCGAGCACGCCGGCCTTGAACAGCCTCACCGGCGGCAGGCGCAATCCCTCCTGCTCCACCGAGGTGGCCGAGGCGGAAAACCCGCCGGGCACGGCACCACCCGTATCGGGCCAGTGTCCGGTATTGGAAAGCCAGCAGAAGATCTCACCGTCGCGATAGACCGGCATGGCAAAGCGCACATCCATCAGATGCGTGCCGCCGAGATAGGGATCGTTGACGATATAGATATCGCCCGGCTGCGGCTCGGCCGCCTTGCCGGCACGGATCATCTCGATCAGCGTGCGGGTGGAATATTGCATCGTGCCGACGAAGACCGGCAGGCCGCCAGCACCCTGCGCGATCAGCGACCCGTCTTCGGCCGAATAAATCCCGTCCGAACGGTCATTCGCCTCGGCAATCACCGGTGAGAAGGCAGCGCGTGAAAACGTCAGGTCCATCTCGTCGCAGACCTGCTGCAAGCCCGACTGGATGACCGAGAGCGTGATCGGATCGATGGTCGTCATTGCGCACCTCCGGCATGGCCGTCCTGGCTGATATGAATGATGAGATTGCCGTCGGCATCCTGCGTCGCCCGGTCGCCCGGCTCGATGATGATGGTCGTATCCATCTGCTCGACGATCGCCGGACCGATAATGTCGGCCGTCGGCGGCAGGTGATCGCGCCAGTAGACCGGCGTCTCGCACCACGTTCCGAACCAGACGTTTCGTGTGCCGGTCAGGGCCTCGTCGAGGGTCCCCTTGCGGCCCTCCCGGTCGATCAGCAGCGACAGGTCGATCTCCGCCCGGCGGCCGATGACCGACGTATTGACGTTGACAAGGCTTGCCCGGATATCCGGCAATTCGACCCGGAACCGCTGGAAGTAGGCCTTTTCGAACCGCGCCTGCAGCTCTTCGATCGAAGGTGCCGGCCCGTCGAGCGGCACGCGCAACAGATGCGTCTGGCCGATGAACTGCATGTCCACCGAGACGATCTCGCGAATATCGCGGATCTTCACCGCCTCCTTGTCGATGAGCCGCCGCCCCTCTTCCGACTGGCGGGCGAAAAGCGCATGGACCATCTCGATATCGACCATCGCAAGCGGCCGGTTGACGCTGTTGACGAAATCATGCCGCAGGTCGGCCACGACGCAGCCGAGCGCATTGGTGATCCCCGGCCGCGAGGGCGTCAGCACTTTCGGAATGCCCAGTTCGCGGGCGATCGCCGTCGAATGCAGCGGCCCCGCCCCGCCAAAGGCGAAGAGCGCGAAATCCCGCGGATCCTCGCCAAGACTGACGGAAACCATCCGCACCGCATCCGCCATCCGCGCATTGGCGATGCGGATGACTGCAGCGGCCGCTCCGATTGCATCCGTGCCGAGCGCCCGGCCGAGCTTCTCCTCAAAGATCGCGGCAATGCCGTCCAGCGTCGGCCCGCCGGGCACGGAGGAAAGCCTGGCCGGGTTGAGCCGCCCGAGCAGCATATTGGCGTCCGAAATGGTCGGCAGCGTGCCGCCGCGCCCGTAGCAGATCGGGCCGGGAACGGCACCGGCACTTTCCGGCCCCACCTGCAGGAGACCGGCCGGCGTGATCCGCGCAATCGAGCCGCCGCCCGCACCGACGGTACGGACATCCACCATCGGCACATGGATCGGCATCGCATATTCGATCTCGATCTCGTTGGAGACGGCCGGTTCCGCATTGCGGATCAGCGCCACATCCGTCGAGGTGCCACCCATGTCATAGGTGATCAGGTCCGGCATCCCGGCGCGTCGCCCGGTATAGGCGGCCGCCATCACGCCCGAGGCCGGGCCGGACATCACCGTCTTTGCCGCTTCCGCCGAGACATGCTTGGCCGAAACCATGCCGCCATTGCCGTTCATCACCAGAACGTCGTGGCGATAGCCGCGTGCCGCAAGCTGGTCGGCCAGCCGCTCGACATAGCGCCGCAGAAGCGGCTGCACCGAGGCATTGACCGCCGCCGTCACGCCGCGCTCGAATTCGCGGCTTTCGGAAAGCAGCGCATGGCCGATCGTCACATTGCCGTTCGGCCAGATCTCGGCGGCGATCTCCGCAGCCCGCAATTCATGGGCGGGATTGGCGTAGGAATGCAGGAAATGGATGACCAGCGCCTCGCAGCCCTTGCCCACCAACTCGTCAAGGGCTGCCCGCAGCCCCGCCTCATCGAGCGGCGTGACGACCTTGCCCGCCGCATCCATGCGCTCGGCAACTTCGAGCCGCAGGTCGCGCGGGATGATCGGCCGGAAACTGCCCTTCATCCCATAGGCCTGCGGCCGGGTGCGACGACCGAGTTCCAGAATGTCGCGAAAGCCCGCCGTCGTTACCAGCCCCGTACGGCAGAGATTGCGCTCCAGAACGGCATTGGTCGTGGTCGTCGTGCCATGCACGATGAGATCGAGCGCCGCGATATCCGCCTCGGCCGCCTCGAGCGCATTCAGAACCCCGATCGACTGGTTCTCCAGCGTCGTCGGCGTCTTGGCGAGCCGCACCGTGCCATGCTCGCTGTCGAAAAGAACGAGATCGGTAAACGTGCCGCCCACATCGATCCCCGCTACCTGCGACTGGCGGCCCGCTGGCACGGCCCCGGCAGAAGCCGTCCCTTTTCCTGAAATATCCGACACTGCCGTTCCCGCTTTTCTTGTTTGCAATGAGAATGAAATTCAGGACAACTGCCCCAAGGGCCGTTACCGCAGCCCGTCCACCCCGATGACCTCGTCCTTCGTCAGCCCGCCGACCCGCGCAAGCGGCCGGCCGCTATCCGTTATGGCCACCGCCACGACGATCTCGCCCGCCCGCGGCGCATCGCCGATCCGCACGGTAAAACCGTCGAAATGCGAGCGCACATAGGCGGCATCCTTGTGGCCGAGCGGAATGTCGAGAGGTTCGCCCGCAGCCCCCCGCTTCTTGGATGAAGGAATGAGCGCCGCGCCCTTTTCGACGGCGGCCCGCACCGGCTTTCCCATCGTCGGATGCAGCAATGCTGCCGCATGTTCGAGCTCGCCGTCCTCGCCCACCAGCGCCGCCTTGCCATAACTTTCGGCCTCACCCGGCGCGATGCCGAGTGCGGCCACGCAGCGCGCGGCCAGAAGCCCGCCAAGTTCCGCACCGATCTCGTAAAGCGGCGCCAGATCCCGTTCGAACCGCCCCGCATAGGGATTGCGGATGACGGCGACTGCCGCGGCCTTGCGGGCGGGCGGCACGACGGCCTCGCCCTGTTCCGTCAGCACTTCCTCGACGAAAACCGTGATCTTGCGGATCTCGGCCTTCATCGAAGCCCGTCCTCGCCCTTGATATCCTCTGCCTTCAGCCCGCCGACCCGCGCATGCACGCGCGCCCCGGTCGTCATCACCAGCGCAAGAACGATCTCGTTGGCCCGCGGCGCATCGGTCACGCCGACTTCCATCGCATCGAAATGGCTGCGGACATAGGAGGCATTGATATGCGTCACCGGCACATCGAGCCGTGTGCCCGGCCCGCCGACTTTCTTCGTCGACGGCACGATCGCCCTGGCATCGCCCAGCACGCCGCGCATCGCATAGCCGCCCGGCACATGCCAGAGCGCGCCATGTTCCTGCTCGCCCGCCTGCCCGACAATGGCGCCCTTGCCATAACCCTCGATCGCAGCTGTATCGCCACCGAGCGCCTCGACGAGACGCCGGGCCATGTCGAGCCCGAGGGGCTCCAGATCCTTCATGAAGCCGGCAATCTCCTCGTGATAATCGCCGGCAAAGGGATTTTCGATGACGGCCAGGATGGCGCCCTTTTTCAAGGGTTCGGCAACGGGCGTCCCGCCCTCGTGAAAGATCTCTTCGACGGTAACGGCAAATTTGCGGACTTTCGGTTCAGGCATGGGGTGGTCGCTCCTCCTCGCTGGTGGGGGACATGGACGTGAAAGATGGGCCAGAGCCAGAGCCAGAGCCAGAGCCAGAGCCGGAAGCCGCCCCCGCCCCTGCGGCCGGCAGAAGCACCGGAGAAAAATTGGCTGACGACGTCGCACCGGATGGCAGCGCAAGAATGCCGAGCCCCTGCAGAAAGAGACCGGCGCGATGCAGAAGCCCTTCTGCAATCAGCCGTTCAGCGGTCGCAGCCCCGCGGCGGAGCGCAAGCTCCACCTCATGCTCGTCGAGCAGGCCGCAGCCGGAAACCACAAGCCGGTCGCCGAGATCGCTGTCATCAACAAGCGTGTTGGCCGGTACGCGCATCACCGATGAGTGACAGGGAAGATCGACGGCATTGGCAACCACGGTTGCCGCCGCATCCGCGGCCGCCGCCGAGACGGCAAGCACGGTGACGGAATCGGCAATCCCCATGGAAAGGCTCCGCCCGCCCCGGCCGCTCGTGGCAATCCCCCGCGACGGGCTTGCGGCATCCACGCGGAAATCCCCGAGATCGACGCCATCCTCCCGTTTCATCCGGCTGCGAAATTCGCTGCCCGGATCGAGATGAAGCGCAATATCGCCGCCATTGTTGACATAGGCCCGCAACGGCCGCGAGCGCTCGGTAAAAGGAGCCATCAGCGCCGCCAGAACCTCGTCGGCGACGGCACCCGCAACGGCCGCCATCGGCGTGATGAACATTGCCTCGCAGAAGGGTTGCACGGCATCCTGCATGCGGCGCGCAACGGCACCCTGCGCCCGCGGCCCACCAATCTGCGCCCGGCTCTTCAGCAGCGGCAATTCGCCGACCAGTTCATCAAGCATGGTGGAAAACCGCTCGATCGCCGCTTCCTGGGCAATCCGCGCCATGTCGCGCGCACAGCGGAGCTGCACCAGATCCGGCGGATCGACGCCGATGACGAGATCGATCGGGCCATGCTGCAGATGCAGCCTGCCGAGCACATCGCCGTCGAGATACCGGCCAACCGGTCCTGCCATTCACGACCTCCCTGAAGAGCCCTCGCCCGGGCCCGAAACTCTCACGCACCCCAGCGAAAATTGCGCTCGTCCGTCGGCCATAACCCGCCACCGGCCGGGCCGACCTTGCGTTCGGCCAGCGCCAGCGCCTCGCCGATTGGCGTCACCGCCTCCATATGCCCGCCGAGTGCCGCGTAATCGGAAAGCCGCATGGTGAACTCGATCGGCGCCACCAGCGCCGGTGTCGGCACATAGCCGAAGGAACGGCTCGGCATGTCCATGACATCCGCCATCACCGTGATCCCGCCGCCGGGCCAGATATAGGCGGGCGCACCGCCGCAGGTCACATGCGTCAGCGCCTGCCGCACCGAGCGCGTCAGCCGCACCGGATTATTGGTGACGCCGGCGCGAAGACTGCCGCCGGCACCGCCCATGAAAAGCACGGTCGCCAGCGCCGGCTCGCAATTCTCCTCGATCACCTCGACCGATTGCTGAAGCGCTGCAGGCAAGGTCGCCTGCAGGATGGGACAGAGGTTCTCGTCCAGCACGTAATAGCCATATTGCTCGCCGGTCGTCGAAACCATCAGCATCCGCAGGCCCGGATAGGCCACCTTAGGATCGAAATCCCCGAGGATGGAAAGCGGATCGACGATATTCGTGCCGCCCCAGCCCGTGCCCGGATCGGCCACCTGGAAATAGCGGCCCGGCGTCGAACGACGGCCCTTGATCTTGATCCCCGTACCCGGGATATCGAGAAGCTTGCCCGCCTGATGTTCGGAAAGCACGCCGGTAATATGGTCGTCCACCACCACGACCTCGTCCACATGGCCGAGCCACTGGCGGGCGAACATGCCGATCGTCGCAGAGCCGCAACCGACCCGCATCCGGTATTCTTCCTCGCCATTGATGATCGGCGCCTTGCCGGCCTCGACCGTCAGGCTCGCGCCGCCATCGATCGTCATTTCGACGGGCTCGCGGTTGCAGAGCGCCAGAAGCGCCTCGCAGGTGACGCGGCCTTCCTTCTTCGAGCCGCCGGTCAGATGATGGACGCCGCCCAAGGACAGCATCTGCGATCCGTATTCGCCGGTCGTCACATGACCGACCTGTTCGCCACCGACCCGCACCGGTGCCGATTCCGGCCCGAGGAACCGGTCGGTATCGATCTTCACCTTGGCGCCGCAGTAACTGAAGATCCCCTCCGTCACCACGGTGACGAAATCGACGCCCTTTTCCTTGCGTGAGACGATGAAGGGAGCGGGCTTGTAATCGGGATAGGTGGTTCCGGCGCCGATCGCCGTGACGAAGGCTGGCGCGACTGCACGAGATCGCCGTCCCACTCGACACCGCGCCCCGCCTCGTCGGCTGCCAGAAACGGCACGACCTTGCCCTCGTCGGCCGCCACCGCCTCGATCACCGTCAGCGGATCGACACGCACCAGATCACCGGCAACATTCGCATAGCGATCACAGGCTCCCGAGCGGCCGTCGGCGATATAGCACATCACCGGACAGGCATCGCACCTGATCTTGCCATTGAGCACACTCTCGACCTGCTGCTTGACCACAGCGACCTCCATTGCCACGACGCATTGCGACCATGGCCAGACAGAACCCCGGCTTCATTCTTTTGTTTGTATACGAATGAGTATGGCTCGATTGTTCCGCCTGTCAATCGCCTTCTGGCCAAGGCCATCACGCCGCAGGAGTGACCAGTTGAACGGCTGGAAAGTATGTACCGTAACGGCCGCGATCCCGCGTCAGCAACAGTAGGCTGTCGACCTGAGCATGAGCACCGATGAAGAAATCCGGCAGCACACCGGTCTTCGTCCCCGCTGACTTTCGATATGTTAAAAATGCCTTGCCGGCGAGGAAGAGCGCTTCACGCGGAATTGGCATCAAATCGATCCCTGCTTCATCAAGAAACACATCCAGATCGGCCCTTTGACCATATCGAACAGCGAGTTCGGCGTAGATGACATCGTTGATGACGAGCGGGCCATGAAGCGCTGCAAGTTCGAGCTGGCTGACGGACCAGTCGGCCCATGCCGGATCGTCCGTCACGAGATCGAGCAGGACATTCGTGTCTACGAGTGTCGTCAAGGCTCACCGCGGGTAAGGGCCATCACAGAATCCGTGTCGGGCCCTTCTCCCGCCTGACCTCGAAACCGCTCAAACCGGCTTATCGCCGGCTGCCCGCTCAGCGCCTTATCCACGGCATTCGAGAGAACGACGCTGCCATCTGCCGCACGCCGAAACTCGACCTTGCTGCCGGGCCGAAGGCCAAGCAGGTCCCGCACCTCTTTGGGTATCGTCACCTGACCCTTTGCCGTCACGATATTTGCCATCACGCATCCATGCCCAGATAACCAGCCTGATTCTATGCCTTTAACAGTGTTGCAGCAAGCGTCAGCTGCGCTGGGCCGTACCGGAGCCTGCGCGGCTGCGACGCCGTTGACAATCGCCCTCACCCGTTTAAATGCGAAGGATCAGCAGATCGCCGAGATGGATATCGCCATGGCCGTGAACCGGCGCGACGACACGACGAATGACACCGAAGGCGACTATCATGTCGACCGCCAGATCGGCTTTTTCCTGCGCCAGGCAACCCAGCGGCATGTGGCGATCTTCTCGTCACTGATCGGTGACAACCTGACGACGACCCAATGGGCGGCCCTGACCAAGCTGCGCCAGATCGAACCCTGCTCGCAGAATCAGCTGGGCCGCGAGACGGCGATGGATGTGGCCACCATCAAGGGCGTCGTCGACCGTCTGGTCAAGCGCGGCTTCATCCGCACCGAGCCCGATCCGAAGGATGGCCGAAGGCTGATGCTCTCGCTCACCACCGACGGCCATCAGGCCATCGAGCGCAATATCGCAACCGCCTTCGACATTTCCGAAAAGACGCTGGAGCCGCTCACCTCCGGCGAACGGATGATGCTGCTCGAACTCATCCGCAAGATCGGCTGACGGAGCAGACGGCCAAGACCGTCAGCCCTCACACCCCGACATAGCGCGACAGAAGCGATGGATCCTCGCGCAATTCGGCGACGGCGCTTGTCGCCTGCACCCGGCCATTCTCGACGAAACACACCCGGTCTGCGACGGAAAGAACCGCCTCCACCCGCTGTTCGACGAGCAGGATCGCCTTGCCGCGATCCCGAAGCGTCACGACCACATCGCGGATCGTCGCGATCATCGAGGGCATCAGCCCCTCGGTCGGCTCGTCGAGCAGGATGACCGACGGGTTGATGCAGAGCGCCCGCGCCGTCGCCAGCATCTGCTGCTCGCCGCCCGAAAGCGTGCCGGAGACCTGATCGAGCCTCTCCTTCAGCCGCGGAAAGAGATCATAGACCTCATCGAGAACCGTGCGCGGGCTCTTGCGCGTCATCAGCCCGATTTCGAGATTTTCCCGGACCGTAAGCTCGGAGAAAAGCCGCCTGCCCTGCGGCACGTAGCCTATCCCCTGCCGCGGCACCTGATGCGCGGCAAGCGTGGTCAACTCGACGCCCTCGAGTTTGATCGAGCCCGCCCGCGCCGGCATCAGCCCCATGATCGCCCGAAGCGTCGTCGTCTTGCCCGCACCGTTCGCCCGAGCAGGCACACGACCTCGCCCGGCGCAACCGAGAGCGTCATGCCTTTCAGCGTCTGGCTGTTGCCGTGATAGACGTCGAGCCCGCTCACCTCGAGCAGCGGTGTTGCTGGCGGCTGCGTATCCGGCATGGTTTTCTCCGACATCTCAGCCCGTCCCCAGATAGGCGGCCTGCACCGCCGCATTGGCCCGGATCTCCTCCGGCGTACCATCCGCCAGGATCGCGCCGCGATTGAGCACGGTGATCTGGTCGGCAAGCCGCATCACGACCGGCATGTTATGCTCGATGAGAAGCACCGTGGCCGCGCGCGAAATATCCTTCACCAGCCCGCAGAAATTATCGATCTCGCCATCGGAAAGTCCCTGCGTCGGCTCGTCGAGAATGAGAAGCCGCGGTTCGAGCGCCAGCCCCATCGCCACTTCGAGAAGCCGCTGATGGCCATAGGAAAGGGTGCCCGCCTTGTCGCCAGCCCGTTCGCCAAGCCCCACCCGCTTAGCGCCGCCATCGCCCGCTCAGTGATCGCATCCTGCCCGCCGCGCTTGCTGTTGCCGCGGGCGCTTTTGCGGATTGCTGTCTGCGCCGGCAGCGCGACATTCTCGAAGGCCGTCAGCGTCGGATAGACGCTGGTGATCTGGAACGTATAGGCAATGCCCTGCCGCACGCGTCGATGCGCCGGCATGGCCGTGATATCCTCGCCGGCAAAGGTGATGCGGCCGGCAGACGGCGTGATGCGGCCGGAAAGCAGCGAAACGAACGTCGTCTTGCCTGCGCCATTCGGCCCGATTAGCGCCCGGATCTCGCCCTCGCGGATAGCAAAATCCACCTGATCGACCGCCTTCAGCCCGCCGAACTGGCGGCTGAGGCCCGATGTGGAGAGAAGCGTCACGGCAGCCATGGCAACCACCTTTCCCGGATCGTCCCGAGAATGCCCTTCGGAAAGAACAGCACGAGCAGCACCAGCGCCACCCCGACCGCCAGCATGTAGGCGACCGTGTAGGAGCTGGCGATATCGATGAGATAGAACATCGCCGTCGTGCCGATCAGCGGCCCGAGCACGGTCCCGGCACCGCCGAGCAGTGTGAAGAGCAGCACCTCGATCGAATACTGGATGGTTGCGAAACCTGCGCCGATATAGGCAAACAGCAGCGCATAGGTGGCGCCCGCCATGGCCGAGATCGTGCCGGAAATCGTCAGCGCCATCAGCTTCAGCCGGAACGTGTCATAGCCCAGCATCACCGTGCGCGCCTCGTTCTCGCGGATCGCGATCAGTGCCCGCCCGAGCGGCCCGCGCACGACGACAAGCGTGATCGCCATCGTGACGGCCAGCAGCACCACCGAAAGATTGTAGCGCAGCACGGCATTGGTCAGATCGAAATGCAGGCCGAGAAGATCGAAGCTGCGCGCCGCCTCCGGCAGCACAAGCCCCTCCTCGCCGCGGGTATAATCGGTGAAATAGGTGGTCGTCAGGTAAGCGACCTGCGCGAACATCAGCGTCACGATCATGAATGACACGCCCGAGGTGCGCAGCGAGACGAGCCCGATGACGAAGGACAGAACGAAACCGCAGACGATGCCGGCGAGGAAGGAGACAGGCACGCTCCAGCCGAAATAATAGGACGTGAGCCCCGCCCCGTAGAGACCGGCGGCAAAGAACATCGCATGGCCGAGGCTGAGCAGGCCGGTATAGCCGAAGAGCAGATTGTAGCCCATGGCGAAGATGGCCAGCACCATGACCCGCGTCATCGCCAGTTGATGATATTCCGGCAGCACGAATTGCAGGACGAACAGCAGGAGAATGGCCGCGACGTGAAGCGCAAGAACGGCGGCAGGAAGAGCGGATTGTCGGGATTGCATCATCTGGCCTTGGCTCCGAACAGCCCTTCCGGCTTGAACACCAGCACCAGCGCCACGAGCAGGGTCGAGATCATCTTGGCAAGCGTCGGCGAGAAGAAGACCGAAATGATCCCGTCGCTGAGGCCGATCAGAAGAGCGGCGATGACGGTGCCGCGCAGGCTGCCGAGCCCGCCGATAATGACGGTGATGAAGGATAACAGCAGCGGATCGAGCCCCATCAGGTAATGCGCCTGCCGGATCGGCACGACGAGAACCGCGCCGATCGCCGCCAGCATTGCACCGGCGGCAAACACCAGCGAATAGACCTTGTCGATTGGAATGCCGAAGGCTGCGCCGTCTCCGCATCGAACTGCGCCGCCCGCATCACGAGCCCGATCCGGGTGCGGCTGAGGATGAACCAGACGACGACAAGCAGCACGATGGCAGCGGCGATGACGAAGAGGTTATAGCCGGAATAGCCGAACCACGGCAGCTGGATGCGGTAGTAGAAGGGAGCCGCCACCCGCCGCGCATCCGGGCCATAGGTCAGAAGCACGCTCTGCTGGATGATGTAGAGCATCCCGATCGTCGCGACGATGGTCGATTCCGGATTGTAGTTGAGCCTTTTCAGGATCAGCCGCTCGCCGCCATCGCAATCGCGCCGACCGCAAGCGGGCTGATGATCAGCGCCGCGATGAAGCCGATGGCCGGCGGCATGCCGAACATAGACGACACGAAGGTGGATACCCACCAGGCGATCACCGCGCCGAGCATGTAGAACTCGCCATGCGCGACATTGACGATACGCATGACGCCGAAGACCAGCGATAAGCCAAGCGCCGTCAGGGTCAGGATCGCCGCCTGCAGCAGCCCCTCGAATGTCGCCAGCAGAAAAAACGGACCGAATGCCAAGACTTGCTTCCTCGTTCACCCGCAACGGCAGGTGCAACATGTCCATCGGTAGGGAAAAGGATGACCGGCCGCCGACAGGCGGGGCCGGTCCTTCATGTCGGACGAAGGCTGGCGCTTCTCAGAGCGCCATCTTGGTATAGTCGGCCGGTGATTGCGGCCCGCCGTCCTCGATGGCCGTACGATGCACGACGTTCAGCCGGCCGCTTTCCACCTTGGAAATGTTCTGGTGGCCATAGGCCTGGTGGTTCTTGCCGTTGAAGATCTTGTCGCCCTGCGGGTGATCGCGACCCTCGTCGAATTTCTCGAGGCTTTCCAGCGCCTCGATGAATTTCGCCTTGTCCTGCGGCCCCTGATATCCGGCCTTCTGCATCGCCTCCTTGATGACGAAGAGCGTTTCCCAGACGCCGAACATGTGAGCGTAGGTGGAAATGTCCTTCGGATCATGAATGCTGGCGCCATTGTCGTCGACACCGACGGCGGCACGATAGATCTTGTCCCACTGGCTCTGGTCCTTCTGGGCGTAGCGCGGATTGCCCTCCCAGAAATAGGTGCCTTCGAGGAAGTCGAGCTGCGGCGTCTTCAGATCCACGGCCTCGATACTGTCGATGAAGCCGAAGATCGCCGGATGCTGCGAGCCGTAGAACTCGCCAAGCTCGGTAACGAAGGTCAGAACCGAAGGCCCGACCATGACGTGATAGAGCACGTCCGTATCGGCCGGAATGCGCGGCAGGTAGCGGGTGAACGAGGTCTCCGTCGGCGGCACGGCGATCATCTCGATCACCTCGCCGCCCTGCGCCTTGATCGCCGGCGGCAGGTTGTCGCGATGGTCGTAGCCGAACGCATAGTCCGGGAACATCATCGTCACCTTCTTGCCGAGGTTCTTGGTCATCCACGGCGCCATCGCCGTCACCTGCGAGCGGACATCGGTAATGCCCGGCTGGAAACAGTAGCGGTTGAGGCTGCCGGAAGAGACATGCGTGCCTTCCGAGACGACGAGATAGGGCATTTTCAATTCGCCGGCACGCGGAGCCGCGCCAACGACGACGTTGGAGAACAGCGTGCCGAACACGAGGTCGACCTTGTGCTGCGTAGCGAATTTTTCGATGACTTCAGCACCGCGCTTCGGATCGGTGCCGTCATCCTCGACGATCAGCTGTACCGGACGGCCGTTGATGCCGCCCTCGTCATTGATGATCTTGACGGCGGCATTGGCAACGCGCTCGTACCAGCGGCCATAGGAGGCGCCGATGCCGGTGCGATGCAGTTCGAGCCCGAGCTTGATCGGCTCGGATGTCTGCGCCTGCGAATAACGAACGAAGCCGGGCGCGGTGGTCGAAATCAGGCCCGTACCGGCTGCCGCACCGATCACCTTCAGCGTCGAACGGCGGGAAATGAGAGAACTTGGCTTTATGATCTTGTCGGTCATGTGAAATTCCCCTCTTTTAAAGTAGACGTCCGTCGTTCTGGCGCGACCGATCGTTCGTCTACTAACAAATCACGATGCTTTTCGATTGACAAGATCAGTCTCCCCCTTGCCAAATCCAGCAACACGCCCGGAAGCTAGAGGGGCAAACGCGATTCCTCAACTCACAAATCTTGGGTCGACTGCCGTAATGCGACATTTCATTTTCCAGTTGCGCCATTCATTTCCAGCGCTTCTTACGTTTATTCTTGTCCTCGCAAGCGGGTCCTGCGCCTTTGCCCATGGCACGGAACGCGCCATCGTGATGCTTCTGCCGACGGGCTATTACAAGCTTGGCGCAGCCTGGCCGTCGCCGCCTCGTTTCTGGTCCTGCTCGTCCTGCCCGACCGGCTGTTCGAGCGCATGTCCTCGGCAAAGATCACCCTCGCTGCCCTGCCGCGCCCACCGCTCGCTGTCACCAGCACGCTTTCCTTCATCATCCTCGCCCTGCTCATCGCGGCGGGCAGATGGGGAACGACGGACCCTCTGGAAAATCCACTGCCGATCTTCCTCTGGGTCTTCTGGTGGGTGATCTTCACGACGATACAGGCGCTGACCGGCAATCTCTGGCCGGCACTCAACCCATGGACCGGCCCGCTCGCTCTCTTGCGGCGCATCACCCGCTTACCCCTTGGCAATCGCCCGATCCTCACCCTCCCCGCATCGCTTGGGCATTTTCCGGCCATAGCGCTGTTCTTCTGTTTCGCCTGGTTCGAACTCGTTTCGCTGGCGCCGGAAGATCCGCCCGGTCTCACCCTTGTCGTCGGCGCCTACTGGCTCTTCACCCTTGTTGCGATGATCCTCTTCGGCGAGGAGGCCTGGAATGCGCGTGGCGAACCCTTCGCGATCTACTTCCGCATGATCGGCATGCTGGCCCCGATCCACCGCAATGACGCCGGCAAGATGCCCGCCGAAAACACAGGAAAAGCAGGATCATCCACCCATGTCACCTGGCCGGGACAATACTGCCTCGAAAGCGGCACGCCCCCGCTCGGCGCCGCCATCCTCATCCTCCTGTCGCTCGGCACCGCCTCCTTCGACGGCTTTTCGGAAACCTTCACCTGGCTCGGCTTCATCGGCGTCAACCCGCTGGATTTCCCCGGCCGCAGCGGCGTGATGAGCGAAAACACGATCGGCCTCCTCATCGCCCCCTTCCTCCTCGGCGGCCTTTACCTTGCAGCCGTTGCGGGCGGTGCATGGCTTGCCGGCGAACGATCATCGAAGGGCATGGTCGAGCTTGCCTGCCGCCTCGTCTATTCGATCCTGCCGATCGCGGTGGCCTTCCATGCCGCCCATTACCTGACGCTGATGCTGGTCAACGGCCAGTACCTTCTCGCCATCCTGTCGGACCCCTTCGGCCTCGGCTGGAACCTCTTCGGCACCGCCCACTGGCATGTGACGACCTCCTTCCTCACCAATCTCGATGGCGCCAGAAAGGTCTGGATCGCCCAGACGGTGATCATCGTCATCGGCCACTGCATCGGCATTCTGCTCGCCCATATGCTGGCGCTGCGTCACTTCAACACGGGTCGGCGGGCGGCGCTCAGCCAGATATTTCTGGCCCTCGCCATGGTGTTTTACACCGTCTTCGGCCTCTGGCTTCTCTCGACGCCCTCCGCGGGCTGAACCGCCCGCGAGAACATCGCCTCAGACAAAACATTCGCACACCAACGAGTTCAGCCCATCGGCCTCGCCACACCGGCAACAGGTGCCGCTCCTCAATCGAGCCCCCTTGCCCGCGCCGCCGCTTCCGAAAGCCCGCTCCACCCCGCCTGCTGCGAGGCAAACCGGGCCCGAAGATAGGCGGCCAGTTCAGCTACCTGACGATCGCTCATACTGCCGGAAAAACCCGGCATGGACATGACGTCGAAAGCCTCGGACGCCGTGGCCGATGCGGCAACGGCCGGGCCAGACGCGAGAGCCCGTGCCCTGACAGCAGCAGGGGCCTGCGCCCCCTCGAAAATCGTGCGCAAGAGATTATCCGGCCGCGCGGCTGAAAGCTTGCTCGACAGGGCGAGACTGGCAAGCGGACTGCCGGCCTCATGACAGGAGGAACAGGCCCCGGAGAAAAGCCGTGCGCCCTCCGGATAAAGGATCGTCGCCTCCTGCCGCGCAGCCTCGGCCTCTTCGACAAGCGTCGATTTTCGCGCCGCTGCGGCCTCCTCCGAGACCGGATTTTTGCCCGCCAGATAGTCGGCCATCGCCGCGATATCGCTGTCGGGCAAGGCAGAGAGCGAGGCGACGACTTCCGCCATCGGCCCGCCGGCGCTGCCATGGTCAGTGGAATGCCCGCTCCTCAGATAATCGAAAAGCGCCTGCCGGCTCCAGCCGGCCGCAGCGGCAATCGCCGGCGCATCCCAGCCATCCACCACTCCGCCGGCAAGATGCGCAACACCGCCCTTTTCCGCACCAAGCACGTTGCGCTCGCTATGGCAGGCGGAACAATGGCCGAGCGTCTCGACCAGATAGCGCCGCGAGTGAAGCTTTCCGGCGCCACAGGATCGGCCACAGTCGGCTGCGCCTTGAGGACCGGCTGAGCCTTGAGAAAGAGCATGTTCCACCCTGCCATCAGCGGCCGGATGTTGAAGGGAAACCGCAGATCGGCTTGAGGGGCCGCCCGCGCCACCGGCGCCTGGGTGGCAAGATAGGCATAGAGCGCCTGAAGATCCGCCTCCGCCACCCCGGCAAAAGACGGATAGGGATGCACCGGATAGAGATGATGCCCGTCGCGCGAAACACCCTGCCGCATCGCCCGCTCAAAGGCCGGATAAGACCAGCCGCCAATGCCGTTTGCCACATCCGGCGTGATATTCGTCGCATGCACCGTGCCGAACGGCGTCGCAAAGGCCCGGCCGCCGGCAAAGGCCAGACCATCCTCACCCTGATGGCAGACATTGCAGCCGGCAGCGGCCGCAACCAGCCGGCCGCGCTCGATGGCGGCCGGGCTGAAAAGACCGGGATCCTGCCGCGGCACCGGCGGATAGCGCCGCGCCACGGAGAGGCAAGTGCCAGACCACCGGCAAGCGCGCCCGAAAGCCCCGCAGCTACGCCCGCAACTCCGGCAATCGCAAGGCCGAACCGCCACCATCTACCCCGCTTCGGCCCAGTCTCCGTCACCGGCGGCGGCAATAATTCCCCGCGGCTTTCCTTCAGCGCCTTCAAGACCACATCCGGCGTCAGCGGCAATTCCCGAAACCGCAGCCCGGTCGCATCGAAGACCGCATTGACGATCGCAGCCGCACTCGGCACCGAAGCGGATTCACCGACGCCGAGCGGCTCCTCATCTGGCCGCGGCACCATCAGCACGTCGATATCCGGCACTTCCGGAAAGGTCAGGATCGGATAGCCGCCCCATTCGACGCTCTCGACCTTCGCCCCGTCGAACGTTACCTTCTCTTTCAGAACCCGGCTCAGCGACTGGATGACATTGCCGTGGATCTGATGCTTCACCCCGTCGGGGTTGATCATCATGCCGGAATCCTGCCCGACGGTGATCTTCGTCACGGCAATCTCGCCGGTCTTCGTATTGACCGCCACATCCGCCACCCAGGCAGACCATGCCGCCGGCGTGCCGGGAAACTTGCCATGCACGTAAAGCGCATAGGCAAAGCCGCGTCCGTAAACAAGGTCGCCCTCGCCGCCCATCGTCTTCGGCCGGGTGCGCGGCTGCCAGCCGGCCCGTTCCGTCACGGCCCGCACCAGATCGATGCGCGCGGATCGGTCAGATAGCGCAGCCGGTATTCGACCGGATCGACACCTGCGGCAAAGGCCAGCTCATCGATGAAGCTCTCATGCGCAAACGAGTTTGGCATGGCCGAGACGCCGCGAAACCAGGAGGCGCGGGCAAGCGGCGGCATGTCGTGAACGGTGATCCGCATCGGCCCGAAAGCATAGGGCGGAATGGCGGTGCGATCGCCCATATCCGTCACCTGCGGCTTGTTCGGCACGCGCCCCGTCAGGATCAGCGCCAGTGTTGGCGCCAGATTGGACGGATAGCGGGTCTCGAACGCATAGCCCGCCGGCCCGCCTTCCTGATCGAGCCCGCCGGAAACGTCGATCACCTGTGCCGCCCCCTTCGGCTCCCAGGCATGTTCCTGCTCGCGGGTAAGCTGGACCCGCACGGGCTTGCCGACCGCACGCGACAGAAGTGCGGCATCGGCAGTCACGTCATCGGCGCAGTTGCGACCGTAGCAGCCGGCCGCCTCCATCCGCTCCACCGCGATCGCATTTTCCGGCATGCCGAGAAGCAGCGCCAGATCCCGCCGCATCGGATAGGGGTTCTGCGTGCCGGACCAGACGGTCAGCCGCTCCGGATGCCAGTCTGCCACCGCGCAGGACGGGCCGATCGAGGCATGCATCTGGTAGGGCCAGACATAGCTGCGGCTGATCCTCGGCGATGCGCCGGCAAGCGCCTGCTCGACATTGCCCTCGTTGCGCAGCACCCGCGCCGTCGATGTATTGGCTCTTAGAGGCTCTTCCGGCCGGCCGAGATCGACCATCTCCGGCAGCGCCTTCCAGGTCGTCTTCAACTCGAGCGCCGCCTGGGCTGCAAATTCCTCGCGCGTTGCGACGATACCGATGAAATCGCCATCCTCGACGATCGCGACGATCCCCGGCAGATGGGCGATCGACTGGCGATCGACGGCAATCAGGCTCTGCCCGACGAAATCACCGCTGTCGAAACCCGCATAGGCGGGCGCACCACCCGCCCATGCAGCATGCCGGCACCCGCACGTCATGCACATAGGTCCAGGAACCGGTCGCCTTGGCGGCGATATCGTTGCGCTTCTGTGGCTTGCCGACCAGCTGGTAGGATGAGGCGGGCTTGACCGGCACCGTCGGGTCGAGCGCGATCCGACAATGGCTGCCCCGCACCAGATCGCCGAAAGACAATTCCCAGTTGGAGGCCGACAGCGGCCGGATAACACCCTGCTCGATCGTAAGCTCACTGGGCGAAAGCCCGTGCAGGGCGGCCGCCGTTTCGATGAGATAGCGCCGGGCGGATGCTGCCGCCTGCCGCAGCGGTATCGCCGAGATCTGGATCGTTTCGCTGGCGATCGTCGGCCCCTGATCGGGCGCCGCCGTCGTCGTTCCCAGCACCATCGTCACGGTCTCGAAGGCGATATCGAGCTCTTCCGCCACGATCTGCGCCAGCGCCGTGCGAATGCCGGTGCCGAGATCCACATGACCGTTGAAGGCGATGACACGGCCGGAGGGCTCGATCGCCAGAAAAATCTCGTCTTTCTCGGTCGATGCCGCATAACCCGCCGCAACCGGGCGCACGACAAGCAAGATCTCGGCGGCCTCCAGATAGGCCCGCGCCGCGACCTCCCGCGGGGTCGCCGGCAATGCTGCGTCGCTCATGCACTCACCCCACGGCCACCATAGGCAGTCACTCCATGCACGATCTCGCCGGCCTTGCCGCCGGCGGGAACAGCCGTGGAAACGGGAACGGCAGCGGCCGCCTCATCATTCGAGACCGGCCCGGCCTGCTGTCGCTCGGCCTCGCCCGCCATCAGCTCCACCGCGCGCCGGGCGGCGGCGAGGATCTCCATATGCGTACCGCAGCGACAGAGATGACCGCTCAACGCCTGCCGGATCGCCGCCTCGTCCGGCGAAGGATTGCGGTTGAGCAACCCGACGATGGCCATGATCATGCCGTTGAGACAATAGCCGCATTGCGCCGCCTGCATGTCGACGAAGGCCTGCTGGACCGGATGGAGCGAGCGACACGCCGGCTCGCCCGTTTCAAGCCCTTCGAGCGTGACAACCGAACGGCCGGAGACAGCACCGATGCCGATACTGCAGGGCCGCACGGCCTTGCCATCGACAAGCACGGCGCAGGCCCCGCACTCGCCAAGCCCGCAGCCATATTTCGGTCCATTAAGGGAAAGATCGTTGCGCAGCACGAAGAGAAGCCGCGTCTCGGGCGCCACATCGAGCACATGCCCGACACCATTGACGAGAAGCGGAACCGCGTGCCCGTTCATCGCACCGCCCCCGGACAGATGCTCGAAGCCACACCGGAAAAGCACCGTGAGCCGCCGACCCCGTCAGCGATAACCGGCCCCGCCGCGACAGCGCTAAGCGAGCCGGGCAGCAATGACAGAAGTCCGGCTCGCAAAAGCGGCGGAAACTGCCAGAATTCATGAAACAACCGGCCCGCGGACATAAAGCCCGGCGACCGGAAAGACGCATCCGGAATGCCCATTCATGTTCCCCAGGGTCTTTGCCGCCCTTTGTTGGTACACGAATGATCGCCAGCCCTTATGCGTCTGTCAATCGTCTTTTTGGGCCAAGCCGGCATGATCGGCAATTGGGGGTGGCCGCGCGCACCCTCGGCTACCCGAGATCCGAGGGTGGCGCGCGGTGTATCACTCGAGCTTACTGATCCAGCGCGAATGTAACGTTGACCGTCACCGTATAGCTGTTTTCACCGGCTGCGACCGGGGCCGGCGCGGCATCCTTGGCCATCGCCATCCGCATCATCGGCTGGGCGACGGGACGGCCGGAATTCTCGCTGATTTCCAGAACCTTGCCGAGCTTGACACCGGCTGCCTCGGTCAGCGTATGTGCCTTGGCAAGGGCTTCCTTCATCGCCGCCTTGCGGGCATCGGAAAGCGCTGCTTCCGGGTCGTCATTGGTAAAGGTGATCTGGCCACCCTGATTGACCCCGAGCTTGACCGATTTGTCGATCAGGCCGCCGAGCTTCTTCAGGTCGCGCACGCGCACGGTCAGCCCGTTCGTCACTTCATAGCCGGTGATTTCCGGCGCCCGGCTGGCGCCGTCCTTCGGTTCGAAATGCCTATATTGCGGAAAGATCGAAAAATTGCTGGTCTGGATATCCCGCTCGGCAACGCCATCGGCCTTGATCGCGGCAAGCACGTCGGTCATCGCCGCGCTATTGGCCGAAAGCGCATCGGCCGCAGTCTTTGCATCACGGACGACAGAGAGCTGCAACACGGCCATGTCGGGAGCGATCGCGGCTTCGCCTTCGCCGCTCACCGAGATCACCGGCTGACGTGCCCGCTCCTCCTGCGCCATCGCCGGCAGCGAGAAAAGTGCAAGCGGCGCCGCCACGAGAACAGCGGCCGGCAGGGCCCGGGCGGCAAAAGCCTTGAGCCGGGAGCCCGCTCCATGCCCCTCACCTGAAAAGCGCATCATCGACATCTTGTTTCCTCTCTCGTTTTTCATCGTCTATCATCGGCATCGCGTTGGCCTATCGGCTGCACGCGGTGAGCGCAGTGTGCACTTTCGCCCGCATCCGTAAGTTTATCTGCCGGGGGATTGTGAACCTATTACGGCAACACCTTGTAGCGGCGTGCGAATTGGGCTAGAGCCAGCGATGTGACGCGGCGAACCATTGCGCCCGCCACCGCCCATCTCGGGCCGGGCCTGTAGCTCAATGGTTAGAGCCGGCGGCTCATAACCGCTTGGTTGGGGGTTCGAGTCCCTCCGGGCCCACCAATCCGTCCATACACGTCCCATAGTGTCCACAGGCGTCTCCCAAACCCTAGCGTTTCCGGGCTTTCTGGATTACCTGGGACGCCTCTGGACATCCCAGCGATTAAATTTGTTGGCATATTTGTTGGTACGAAAATCCATTCTTAGGAGTGATACCAACAAACACTCGATTCACTCAATTGAATCAAGCGCTTGATCTGATTCGCTTTTCCTCTCCGGTTCGAGTCCTAACCCGTTGCGGGTTCGAGTCCCATGGACGTTTCCACACCCCGGGTTCGACTGGCTGTGAGTCGTTCTATATTCAACGATTAGTTGAATAGGCACCTTTTGGTGTAGTAGAATCGGCGCAACATCGAACAGCAGGAAAGGTTATGCGCCCAGAAATCCACAGCCCCCAAATGTACCTCGGGGATTGTCTCGACTTGATGAGAAAACTATCGGACAGGAGTGTCGATCTGATTCTGTGCGACTTGCCGTATGGAACGACCGACTGCAACTGGGACGCAGCATTACCTCTGGAAGAAATGTGGGCATGCTACGCCCGTGTCATCAAGTGCAACGGCGCTATTGCGCTAACCGCGACCCAGCCGTTTTCCAGCGCACTCGTTATGAGCCAGCCCGATTGGTTCAGGTACGAATGGGTTTGGCAGAAAACCAAAGCTACCGGTTTCTTTAACGCAAAGAAGCAGCCCCTACGCGCGCATGAGAGCGTGTTGGTTTTCTATCGGAAGCCCCCCACCTACAACCCGCAAATGACCGTCGCGCCCCCCGACAAAGTAGACAAGCGAAAGACGGTACGTCCGAGCGTGATCAAGGAGGGCATCTACAGCAGAGAGGGCAGAACGGACAAGACGAACCGGCGCGGCGTCGACACCGGTATGCGGTACCCTTTGAGCGTCCAGGTTCTACCAGGAGAGAGCAAAGCAGTTCACCCCACCCAGAAGCCCGTTGCACTAATGGAATACTTGATCCGCACTTACACTAACGAGGGCGACTTGGTCCTCGACAATTGCATGGGCAGCGGCACGACCGGCGTGGCGTGCGCAAATACCGGTAGGCGGTTCGTCGGCATGGAGATGGACGAGGGCTATTTCGCTACCGCCAGACCCGGGTCGAGGCAGCATATCGGGAGCGGCTACCGGAGCCGGTGAACGACAACGATGCAGATTGGGACACCTGGCGGACATTCATCCTCAGCTAGCAGTCACCGGGCTTACATATCGCCGGGAATCTTGCGATACCCGGAAGTGGGCAATAGAGGGGCAAATTAAGCGGCATGGCGTATTGGTGGGTATCGCAGAATCAGACACATAAACAGGAACGCGACGGCGGTTATCTCTGGGCGCCAAAGAGAGGGTCGAGCGGAATAGTTTTCACGCACTGGTCGAACATGGCTCTGGTGCGTCCTGGTGATGTGATCTTTTCCTACGCCAAGCAAGCTGTCGGCGCTGTCGCCATCGCATCAACGGCGGCCTACGACGCCCCTGAGCCAGAGGAGTTCGGCAGCGCGTGGCAGGCCGACGGCTGGAAGATCGACGTGGTCTATCGCACGATTAATCCGGCAGTCCGCCTCGACACCTTCGTCGACGATCTGATCCCGCTCCTACCGGAACGCAACTCTCCGATCACCAGCCAGAAGAAGGGCGTCCAGGGCTACCTGTTCGCCATTCCCCCGAGGCCGGCCAGTTGATCTGCGAGCGGCTCGATTTCGTTGCACCAGTCGAACAGCTCGTGGCCGACACCCTCACGCAGACGGTGCCGGACGAAACCACCCGTGAAGCTCTCGTGAAGGCTCGTATCGGTCAGGGCCGCTGGCGCCGTGACCTGATGAAGCACTGGGCGGGGAAATGCGCTGTCACCGGTCTGGAAGTCGAAGCCCTACTGCGGGCGTCTCACATCAAGCCCTGGCGTGACTCTGACAATCGCGAGCGACTGGATGTGCTCAACGGATTCATGCTTGGTCCAGCCTACGACGCTGCGTTCGATGCAGGGTTGATCAGCTTCGAGGACAACGGCTCCGTCCTCGTCTCACCCAAGCTGCCTGCGAACCAGCTACTGGCGGCCGGCATCTCCGGCGCAGCCAAACTCTCGACGCTTGTTGACGCCCATCGGGAATATTTGGCGCATCATCGGGGAAGCGTGTTTTCTGTGTAATCGTCCACAGAAATCCCATAAAATCCCAAAAAAGTGTTGGTATCAGTGTTGGTACGACGCTCTTGACCAAGGAAGAAAGCTGAGCGATAACAACGCTCTAAGCCGATTTCCTTGGTTCCTCCGGGCCCACCATTTCCCTTTTGCCTCAACCTCTTGGCCGGCGGGTTAGCCAGCCGTTAAAAGGCTGCCCCCGCACACCTTTCGGCATACGGGGGCTTTCGTCCGTCAACGGGCGAAGGAGACGGATGAAAAGGCAATGTTCAGCGCAGGACCGGGCAGCCGCGCTCGTTGGCAAACACGATCCGGTCGCGGCCACGGCGGTCGAAGCCGCCGACGACAACGACGCGACGGTTTGCGTCGATCACCCGCGGCCGGTTGAGGCCCATGCGATAGGCCTTGTCTTCTGCCAGACGCGGCGAGCAGCCGCGCGGCGGCGGCGGGCGACGATCCCAGTCGGGCCTTGGGCCGGGACCAGGGCCCCAGCCCCGATCGTTATACTGGATGGTGATGACGTCATGCGGTCCGGCGGCCGAGGCGATCGGCGCCGTTGCCGAAAGCCCGCCAAGGGCCAGAAGAAAAACAGCGCCGACTTTCGTGATCAGGCTGGTCATGGTCAGTCTCCGATATCTGGGCCGTTTCCGGCACCCGTGATTTGGATATCGCCGTCCTTGAGAGGGGTCTGCGGAAGCGATGATCGGAGATTAGAGAAACCTGCATGAACACATCACGAACCGGACGTTCAGCCATCATTCATGGTGGTAAACGGCCCCGGCGCGCCTTTTACACATCGTTAATTCATGCCGGCCCGCGATCGTCATTCCCGCCGGCTCGCCCTCAGACGGAAAGATGCAGCACGATTTCGCGGCGATGCGGGCTGTCGCGATGCTCGAAAAGATAGATCCCCTGCCATGTGCCGAGCACGAGCCTGCCGCGTGAGACGGGAATACCGATCGACGTTGCCGTCAGCGCCGCCTTGATATGCGCCGGCATGTCGTCAGGCCCTTCCATCGTGTGCACGATATAGTCCATCGACGGATCGCTGCTCGGCGGCACCAGCCGTGAAAAAAAGGCCTTCAGATCCCGCTTCACATCGGGATCGGCATTTTCCTGGATGATCAGCGAGCAGGATGTGTGGCGCACGAACACCGTCAGCAGCCCCTCCTCCACCCCGGCTCCCTCAACACCGGCCCGCCCCACACCGGTCTCCGTCATAGCCTGAGCGACAAACGCCTCCACCGCCTCGGTGAATTCGTAGAGCCCCTGCCCGCGGGTCGAAACGGTCACGCGTGTCTGCGGCATTTTTCGTCCTTCTTCCTGTGGTCGGCGCGGCGCTCGGCCTTTGGTGTCAGCTCAGCCTTCCAGCGTCTTCACCTTGTAGAGATCCGGAAACAGCCGGATCCACAGAATGACGACGGCAAGCGTGCCGACCCCGCCGATCACACCGGCAGCGACCGGCCCCATGAAACCGGCCAGCATGCCCGATTCGAACTCGCCCAGCTGGTTGGAGGTTCCGATGAAGAGCGAGTTGACGGCATTGACCCGGCCGCGCATCTCGTCCGGCGTCATCAGCTGCACCAGCGAGCTGCGCACCACGACGCTGACGCTGTCGGCGGCGCCAAGCACGGCAAGGCAGATGACCGAAAAGACGATATTGCTGGAGAGCGAGAAGGCGACGGTCGCAATGCCGAACACGGCACAGGCCATCATCATCCGCTTGCCGACATCCTTTTTCAGCGGTCGCGGGCAAGAAGCACCGCCATGGCAAGCGCCCCGACGGCCGGCGCGGCGCGCAGGAAACCGAGACCCCATGGCCCTGCGGCCAGAATATCCTTGGCAAACATCGGCATCAGCGCCGTCGCCCCGCCAAGAAGCACGGCGAAGAGATCGAGCGAGATCGCGCCCAACATGACCGGGCGGCTGCGCACGAAGGAAACGCCGGCAAACAGCGACGTGATCGTCACCGGTTCACGCTTGGCCACCTTGCGCTCGATACGGATCGCAGCGACGTTGAAGCAGGTCAGGATAAGAAGCAGGCCGGAGAGAAGAAACGGCGTCGTGGAGCTGATGCCGTAAAGAAGCCCGCCGGCAGCCGGCCCGATGATGAAGGCCGCCTGCTGGAACGAGGTGGACGTCGCAACCGCCTTCTGCAGGATCGAGGTCGGCACCACGCTCGGCAGCATCGCCGTCGTCGTCGGCTGCTGGAAGGCGGTTGCCGCGCCAAGCAGCGTCACGGCCACGAAGATCAGCGCCGGTGTCATCCAGCCCTCGAACACCGCAAGCGCCAGAATGAGCGCAACGGCGCCTGCAGTGCCTGGCAGATGAGAACGATGATCCGCCGGTCGAAGTGATCGGCGATCTGGCCGACGATCAGCGTCAGGAAGAAGCGCGGCAGGAACTGGCAGAAGCCGACAAAGCCCAGCGCAAAGGCGCTCTGTGTGAGATCATAGATCAGCCAGCCAAGCGCGATCGTCATCGCCTGCGTCGCAAGCGCCGTCACCACGCGCGAAACGGTGAGATGCACATAGCCGGGATGGGAAAACACGCTGTCGGAAATCGGCTGGGCCTTGCTGTCCATCTGTCCTGTCACTGGCGCTTGGGCCGGGCTCCCGTCGCCCGTCCTGCGGCGCGAGTCAGCTCTTCAAAAGGATCAGGCCTTCAGGGAGACGGGCGTCGCTCGGGCCGGAAAGCCCGGCATGAGATGAGAAGATATGCGGACACCCTGTTCTGCCTCACGGCACCGCTTGTCAATGGCGCGCGGGCCACGGGAAGATCTTTGACGCAGACACTTCCCACGCAGCACCTTCCCTTGCGTGCCCTTTACCTTGGTCACTCCACCATGGCGTGCTATGCGAGGACATGATGATCAGAGAAGAAAATCCCGCAGACGTCTCAGCAATCGGGGCGACCATAACCGCCGCATTCGAGACCGCGCCGCATAGTGACGGGACCGAAAGTACAATTGTCGAGAGGTTAAGGGCCGAGAAGGCGCTGACCGTCTCCCTCGTCGCAGAAGAAGATGGAGTTCTTGTCGGCCACATCGCCTTCTCCCCGGTCAGGATAAACGGGAGCGCCACCGGCTGGTACGGGCTCGGGCCGCTTGCCGTCAGGCCGGACCGGCAGCGACAGGGAACCGGTTCAAGGCTCGTGGAAGCCGGGCTGGACGCGATCATCCGTCTGGGCGCACGCGGCTGCGTCGTGCTGGGCGACCCGGCCTACTATGCCCGCTTCGGCTTTGCGAACGAAGCCGCTCTCCTGTTGCCGGGCGTGCCTGCCGAATATTTTCAGTGTCTCCGTTTCGATGGAGACGATCAGCAGGGCACGGTTTCCTATCACGCGGCCTTTTACCCGGGCTGATCCCGCTCAGATGGATAGTCCCGCAGGGCGTACCGCTCAGAACGAGGTGATGACGCTGATGCCGGGCGTTTCCGCCTTGTCCATGGTCATCAGCGCCGGCACGGCCTCTTCCAGCGTGATGCGCTTCGAGATCAGCTGCTGCGGTGTCATTTTGCCGGTCTTCAGCATGGCAAGCATGGCATCGTAGCGCCAGGCCTGCATGCCGTGGCTGCCATAGATTTCCAGCTCATGACCGATCACCTGCGCCATCGGGATCGCCGGCGTTGCATGCTGGCCGAGCATCAGCCCCACCTGCACATGCCGGCCACGACGGCGCAGGTTCTTGATCGAGTTGAAACACGTCGTCGGATGGCCAAGCGCATCGATGGAGACATGCGCCCCACCCTTGGTGATCTCGCGCACCGCCTCCACCACATCGGCCACGGCATTGGCGTTGATCGTGGCGACGGCGCCGCACTGCCGGGCAAGTTCCAGCTTGTCGTCGGAAAGGTCGATGCCGATCGCATTTGCCCCGAGTGCCGTCGCGATCATGATCGCCGACAGGCCGACACCACCGCAGCCATGCACGGCCACCCAGTCGCCCGGCCCGGTGCGCGCCTGATCGGCAACGGCACGGAACGATGTGGCGAAGCGGCAGCCGAGACTTGCGGCCGTCGCATCGTCGATCTCTTCGGGAAGCGTCACCAGATTGGTGTCGGCATAGTCGATCGCCACATATTCGGCAAACGAGCCCCAATGGGTAAAGCCCGGCTGGAACTGGTCAGGGCAGACCTGCTGGTTGCCCGAATGGCATTCGGCACAATGGCCGCAACCGGAAACGAAGGGCACCGTCACGCGGTCGCCCACCTTGAAGCGCATCACGCCCTTGCCGGTTGCCACCACTTCGCCGGCCAGTTCATGGCCCGGCACATGCGGCAGTTTGATATCGGGATCATGCCCCATCCAGCCATGCCAGTCGCTGCGGCAAAGCCCGGTCGCACCGACCTTGACGACGACGCCGCCGAATGTCGGCTCCGGATCGGGAAGATTGGTGATTTCCGGCGCCTTTTCAAAGGCATCGTAGAACATGGCTTTCATGGCTCGTTTCCTGCAGCAGGGATTTTCCGCACCATAGCGCCGGATGAACACCGGTCAACCGGCCCCGCCCTTTTACCGGAAGCGCCGTTCCCGGTGGCAAGGCAGAGTATTGGGACCGACGAACCGGCCGCCATGGCCAGCCTGCCCTTACCCTTAAGGTCAAAACACCGGGAAACCGCGTTTCTGCCATTCGCCGCGCGGCACCGGCTCGCCGATATCGAAGGCAAAGGACACGACCTTTGTGGCATTCTGGTTGATCTCGCAGCGGAAGCTCAGATTGTACCAACGGGAATTGGCCCGGAAGGCCCCGCCCCTCACCTCCAGCACGGTGCCCTGCGGCATGCGTGGCGAAGGCAGAAGCTCCGGCCGGTAGGGCGGGCTTGCATGCAGGATCTGCGCCTTGAGCTCTGTGACGCAGAGTTCGCTGGCCCGCGCCTCGCGCGGCAGGTTTCCCATCGCCGTGCGGGCCACGGCATCACCGGTATCCTTTTCCGAATAAAGCGTCTTCGCCTTGGCCATGCCGCCACCGGCACCGGCACCGGCACCGGCCTTCTCGGCGGCGGGCTTCTCGCCCTCAACCTTTCCATCCGGCGAACCTTTGCGGGCAGACGGAACCAGTTCCGCCTGTTCGGCATCGGCATCGGCCCCGCCGCCGCCATGTTTCGGCAGGCTGGCGCCTGCCTGATCCACTTGCGGCACCTTCACCTCGTCAGGCAGTTTCACGCCCGGCAGGTGATCCATGGGCTCGCCGGGTGCCGTCCCCTTCGTCATCGAGGCTGCCTTGTCGGCGAGTTCCTTTGAGGGCAGGCCATCCTTGTCGCCGGTGCCGTCGGGATCGCCCTTGGCCGCCTCGGCAGCCGCGTCTGCCTCGGCCAGTTCCTTGGCCGCCGCATCCGACAGGGCATTGTCCGCCGGTTGGGTCGACGGCTTGGTTGCCGGCTCATCGGCAGGCTTGTCGGAAGGTTTGTCGGAAGGTTTGTCGGAAGGCTTATCCGCTTCGGCGCTCTCGCTTTCCTTCTCGTCCTTCGCGTCATCGCTCTTGCCATCCGCCGAAGAGGATCCGTCGAGCGACTTGCGCGGCCCGCTATCCTTGTCGCCGAATTCGACAACAGGACGCAGGGTCGGGATCGGGCTCTTCTGCGCCTGCTGGTCGCCCGCCTGCTCGGGAGGCTTCGGTGGCTGCTGCTCTTCCGGCTTTTTCTCTTCAGGCTTCGGTGTTGGCGGTGCCGGAGGAGGAGGCGGTGGAGAATTCTGCGCCTGTTCCGGCTTCGGCGGCTCGGGCTTGGGCTCCGGCGGCTTTGGCTCCGGCTTGGGCTCCGGCGG
Source organism: Shinella sp. UYSO24 (assembly GCA_902167985.1). GTDB lineage: Bacteria > Pseudomonadota > Alphaproteobacteria > Rhizobiales > Rhizobiaceae > Neorhizobium. Next base: position 339,152 of record CABHNZ010000002.1, on the reverse strand, counting down.
TTTTGGCTCGGACTTCGGTTCCGGCGGCTTCGGCTTTTCCTCTGGCGGCGGCACGAGCTGAACCTGAACGGTATCCTCCTTCGGCGGCTGCGGGCTCTGATCTGGCATTTTCAGGAGGAACAGACCGACCACGATGACATGCAGAGCCACCGAGGCACCGATGACCCCGGCAAACCTGTTGCTCAGCACTTTGCGCGGGACCTGTGGTTCTTCCTGCATAACAGCCGATGTAGGACGAATTCCGGCTCTGATCGAGACCCTGCCGGAGAAAAGCAACGGGAAAACCGATCACGCTTTCGCGGAATACGCCTTGCCCCAAACGCAACTGCCCGCAATCGCTCCCTCCCGCCCCACACAGCGACGGACAGGACAGAACTACCCACCACATCCGCCACCCGATCATGGCGACGCACCCCTCCTTCTCCCCATCCCCCCTTTTCCCGTTCTCCCCCGATATCCCCGCCCTCTCCCCGCTTCTAGCGGTTTCCCCCTGCCTCTCCCGATTAGCTCCCTTCGGCTCCCCTCCACCCGCCACCACTCCCCGCCACCCCTTCCACACGAGATCGACACCTCTTGCAATAAAACCGACCATACGGTATGTTTATCACATGGCACAATCTCACAGACGCGAAAAACGACCGGACGAAGTCCGCCGGTCCCTGCTCGATCAGGCCGCTCGCATTGCGACGGAACAGGGGCTTGCGGCCGTCACCCTGCAGGCCGTGGCGGAAGCCGCTTCCGTGACGAAAGGCGGCCTGCTCCACCATTTCCCCGGCAAGCAGCCGCTGATCGAAGCGGTTTTTGCCGATCTACTGGCACGTCTCGATGACGAGATCGACACGCTGATCGCCGCCGACCCGCAACCGCATGGCCGTTTCACCCGTGCCTATGTCGATGCCTTCTTCCGTGAGACGCGCGACGGCGAAAAAAGCCCCTGGGCGGCGATCGCCGTGTCCTGCATGGCCGATGCGGGGCTTCGCGCCCTCTGGTCCGACTGGATGCGTGGGCGGATGGAACGCCATGCCGCAACGGACGATGCCCCGGCACTCGCCGTCGTGCGCTATGCCGCAGATGGCATCTGGCTTGCCAATCTGACGGAGACTGCCGGACTGCCCACGGACCATCTCGACCGGCTGCATGAAGACCTCACGCGCATGACGCAAATGACGCGCTCCGACCATGACCACCTGCCTCATCACACAAGGACGCCACCCCGATGAACGCCGCCCTGATGACCTATGGCGCCCTTCTCGCCGCCATCGCGCTGGAAGTCGTCGGCACGACCTTCCTGCAGATGAGCCAGCAGTTCACAAGGCTCTGGCCGACCGTGCTGATGGCGCTCTGCTACGCCGCGGCCTTCTATCTTCTGTCGATCGCCTTGCGCACCCTGCCCGTTGGCCTCGCCTACGCGATCTGGAGCGGGCTCGGCATCGTGATGATCTCGATCGTCGGCATCTTCGCCTTCCGCCAGACGCTCGATCTCGCCGCCATCCTCGGCCTTGGCCTGATCATCTCCGGCGTCATCGTCGTCAACGTCTTTTCCAACAGCGTATCGCATTAAGGCGCAAAAACCCGGCCCGCCTTTTCAGGCGGACCGGGTTCAATTCATCCAAGTGCCGATCTTTGGATCAGCTGTCGAGGAACGAGCGCAGCTTTCTCGAACGGCTTGGGTGCTTCAGCTTGCGCAGCGCCTTTGCCTCGATCTGGCGGATACGTTCGCGCGTCACCGAGAACTGCTGGCCGACTTCTTCCAGCGTATGGTCGGTGTTCATGCCGATGCCGAAGCGCATGCGCAGCACGCGCTCTTCACGCGGCGTGAGCGATGCGAGAACGCGGGTCGTCGTTTCGCGCAGGTTCGCCTGAATGGCGGCGTCGATCGGCAGAAGCGCGTTCTTGTCCTCGATGAAGTCGCCGAGATGGCTATCCTCTTCGTCACCCACCGGGGTTTCGAGCGAGATCGGCTCCTTGGCGATCTTCAGGACCTTGCGGACCTTTTCGAGCGGCATGGCAAGCTTTTCAGCCAGTTCTTCCGGCGTCGGCTCGCGGCCGATCTCGTGCAGCATCTGGCGCGAGGTACGGACGATCTTGTTGATCGTCTCGATCATATGCACCGGAATACGGATCGTGCGGGCCTGGTCGGCGATCGAGCGGGTGATCGCCTGCCTGATCCACCATGTCGCATAGGTCGAGAACTTGTAACCGCGGCGGTATTCGAACTTGTCCACCGCCTTCATCAGGCCGATATTGCCTTCCTGAATGAGGTCGAGGAACTGCAGACCGCGGTTCGTGTACTTCTTGGCGATGGAGATGACGAGGCGAAGGTTCGCTTCGACCATTTCCTTCTTGGCGATACGCGCTTCGCGCTCGCCCTTCTGCACCATGGAAACGATGCGGCGGAATTCGGTGATCGAAATCCCGGTCTCCGTGGCCAGCGCCTGGATTTCCATGCGCAGGTCGCGGATCGCGTTGTTTTCCGCCTTGGCGAATTCCTTCCAGCCGCGGGCGGCCAGATTGGCGATCGACTTCATCCAGTTCGGATCAAGTTCCGCACCCTGATACTGCTCGAGGAAGCTGTCACGCTTTACGCCGTAGGATTCAGCGAGGCGCAGCAGACGACCTTCATTCTGCATCAGACGCTTGGAAATGTCGTAGAGCTGCTCGACAAGGCTGTCGACGCGGTTCTGGTTGAGCGACAGCGACTTCACAGCCGTGATCAGCTCGTCCTTCAGCTCCTTGTAACGACGCTCCTGCGCCGAAGACAGCGTGCCGGTGGCAGCAAGGCGGGCTTCCACCTGCTGGTCCTGCAGCTTGCGCAGCTTCTTGTAGGTGTCGGCGATCAGGTCGAGGGTTTCCATGACCTGCGGACGCAGTTCCGCTTCCATCGCGGCAAGCGAAAGGTTCGACTCGTCGTCGTCCTCTTCCTCTTCCTCGAGGGGCAGCTCGCCGCCGACGGAGGTGATATCGTCGTCATTGGCAGCCGGCATGCGGCTACGGCGCGACTTTTCCTTCTCCTCGGCAGCCTTGCGGTCTGCCTCGATCTTTTCCGGGCTCTGGAACTGCGGTGCAGCCTTGGCTTCCGGACCGGAATAGGTCGTTTCGAGATCGATGATCTCGCGCAGAAGCGTGGTGCCTTCGTTCAGTTCGTCACGCCAGATGATCAGCGCCTGGAAGGTCAGCGGGCTCTCACAGAGACCGGCGATCATCGTCTCGCGGCCGGCCTCGATGCGCTTTGCGATGGCGATTTCGCCTTCGCGCGACAGAAGCTCGACGGATCCCATTTCGCGCAGATACATGCGCACCGGATCGTCTGTACGATCGGTGGGTTCCTTCTTCTTCGCGGTCGCAAGCGCCGTGCCGGCGGCAGGAGCAAGCTCTCCGCCTTCGCTCTCGTTGTCGTCGCTGTCGTCAGCGGTCTCTTCTTCGCCGGCAGCCTCTTCGGCTTCCTCGTCCTCGATGACGTTGATGCCCATATCGGAGAGCATCGCCATCGTGTCTTCGATCTGCTCGGACGTCACCTCTTCCGAAGGAAGAACCGAGTTGAGCTCGTCCATCGTGACATAGCCGCGTTTTTCGCGGCCTTGATCATCTTCTTGACCGCGTCGTCAGAAAGATCGAGAAGCGGACCGTCGTGCGAGCCTTCGCGTTCGTTCTCAGCTTCTTCGTTTTCTTTGACTTTTGTTGCCATGTATTTCGTCGCTTTCCCTGAACCCATGGCGCCGCACCTCGAAAGGGCCGCACCTTATGGCCTGCTGCCGGAGACGAGAACGCCCCGACTGCGAATCACTGTCCAACTCGTAACGGAATGACCTTTAATTCCGAATTACCATCGGCGACCGCGGGATCGTTCTCATGAACAATCATTTGGAGAACCGCCGGCCACAAACGACGCGCTCGACCCACTTTGCCTATTATGCCTGAAATGGTGATTCCCATAAATTAACGCTTCGTCAAGGTTCCCCGAGCGAATTGCCCAGGAAAATTGGAGAAAGCCGCGTCAAGCCGGCGCTTTTTGGAGTTAACTCACCAAGTCTTGGCATATGTAGGCTTTGCGGCCGCCATGACAAGCCCCATGATTTCACGTAGCAGAAACGACAATCTCTGAGCTTCGCGAGCAATCTGTCAGACGGCCGCCCCATCATACTGGCTGATCCGCACGGCCGAAAAGTCTATCTCGGGCACGCAGCGCAGATTAATGGCCGCCATCTCCCTGCCATCCGGCGTCACCGCTTCTCCGAAGGGGGCAATACCGCATTGGTCACAGAAGTGATGGGCAATGACCTTGCGGTGAAAATAATAGGTCTTCAGGTCATCCCGTGGCGTCAGGAGCTTCATCTTGTCGCGTGGCACGAAGGCCAGCAGCGCCCCCTGCCGGCGACAATAGGAACAATTGCATTCGATCGCCTCGCCGAACTTGCCCTCAGCCTCAAACGCGATCCTGCCGCAATGGCAGCTGCCTGAAATCTGCATGTCCCTTCCTCCCTGATACACACAGGCCCGTCCATCGCGTCAGCCGTGACTGATCGCCGGCCCCTTGACCCGGCCTGACAGAACCCCGAACCCGTCGATGATCGCCTCCTGGCTTTCCATCCGGGTAATCTCGTTCTGCACTTCCAGCAACGCCCTGAGCAGAAGGTCGTTCCGCTCCGGCTCGTCCTCCGTCATTTCGGCCAGTTCCCGCTCCAGTTCGATCTTCTGCCAGCGCAGTTCCTTGTTGCGGGCATGGAGCGCCCGCGTCTGGCGATAGGCTTGCAGGCTGTCCTGCGGATCGGCTTCCTCGGTCGCGGTCCACAGCCGCGCATTGCGGATCTGCATGTTCATCTGCTGGATCGTCTCGGCAAAGCCGTTATCGGCCAGTTGCTGCTTCAGATCCTCGACGCTGAGATTGGCGCCCGATTGCCCGATGATCGTCAGCACGCAGGACCAGAGCCGCTTCAGGTCGCGGTTCTCGAAATCCATCGAGGAGATCTCGTCATATTCGGAAAGCAGAAGCTGCGGATGGTTGACGATGGTGAGCGCCAGAACGCTTTCGCGAAGGGCCGGCAGTTCGGTATGGCCGCGCACCAGCCCGGACCGCGCCAGCCGGTCGGAAATACCGCCGATCGCGCCGCCACCAAACCCTTGCCCACCTTGGCCACCACGACCCTGTCCGCGCTGAAAACCGCCACGGCCGCCCCCGGCGCCATTGCCGCCGCCACGCTGGAACCCGCCGCCGCCATTGCCGAAGCCCTGTCCGCCACCGGACTGGAAGCCGCCGCGCGAACCCTGGAACATGCCGTTCAGCCGCTCGCGAACATCCTGCTGGTAATGCCGGCGCACATTCTCGTCGGCAACCACGGAAACGACCTGTTTCAGCCGCGCCTCAAGCTCGGCGCGCCGCTCCGGCGTCGAGAATGTCTGCCCCTGCGTCTCGCGCTGCCAGACCATGTCGGCCAGCGGCTTTGCTTCCGCCATCACCCGGTCGAAGGGTGCCCGGCCCTCGTGCTTGACGAGATCGTCCGGATCCTTGCCATCCGGCAGGAGCGCGAAATTGACCGACTTGCCGGGTTTGAGGAAGGGCAGCGCCAGATCGACGGCACGATGCGCCGCGCGAATACCCGCGCCATCGCCATCGAAGCACAGGACCGGCAGCGGCGACATCCGCCATAGGAGATCGAGCTGGTTTTCAGTGAGCGCCGTGCCGAGCGGAGCGACCGCATTCTCGACGCCCGCCTGAAACAGCGCGATCACATCCATATAGCCTTCGACGGCAATCACCGTACCCGGCTCCTTCTGCCCCGGCCCGGCCTGCGAGGCGCGTCTGGCACGGGAGAAATTGTAGAGCACCTGCCCCTTGTGAAAGAGCTCGGTTTCCGGCGAGTTCATGTATTTCGCCGGCGCATCCGCAGACATGGCGCGCCCGCCGAAAGCGATGACCTTTTCCCGCGACGACAGGATCGGGAACATCACCCGATCGCGAAAATAATCGTAGGAGACCGGAATGCCGTCGCCATGGCGCACGAGGCCACAGGCCTCGATCTGCTCCTTCGGCACGCCCTTGCCCGCCAGATATTCCTTCAGCGCATTGCGGCTTTCCGGCGCATAGCCCAATCGGAAAGTCTCGATCGTGCGGCCCGACAGCCCACGGTCACGCAGATAGCGCGCGCCTTGGCCCCGACTGCGCTCTGCAGCTTATCCTGAAAGAATTGCGTCGCCATTTCCATGACGTCGAGAAGCGACATGCGCTCCTTCTCACGCTTTTCCGCCTGCGGATCGGGCTGCGGCATGGAGACACCGGCAAGATCGGCGACCTGCTGGACGGCTTCCGGAAAACTCAGGCCCTCGCAATCGGTGAGAAAGCGGAAATGATCGCCCGAAACGCCGCAACCGAAGCAATGGTAACGTCCCTTGCGGTCCTCGCAATGGAAGCTCGGGCTCTTTTCGCCATGGAACGGGCAGCAGGCCCAGTAATCGCCGCGCGAGACATTGGTCTTCTTGCGGTCCCACGTCACCTTGCGGCCGATCACATTGGAAATCGGCACACGGTCGCGGATCTCGTCGAGAAAACCGGGTGAAAAACGCATCATTACCTCTTGGCTTGAAGTAAGTCATATACGCGCTGGCCAACGCGATTGCCACACCGATCGGCACAACCAGCGCCAACGACCCGCAGCAAGCCCGCTTGTCCACAGGCCGCACAACTTATGAGTGATCGTTAATATTTAGTTTGCAGCCTGGAGGGACTCGACCTATGTTCCAATTATGACTGCTTGTCGCGTGTTGGACGACCCGGTCTTTTCCGGGCCTTGCCGGCAAACAATAAGCGACAAGTGATCGCTCTTCGGAACGGCGGCCTGCCATGATGGCACCAAGCCGTTCACTAACCGCACTGGCTCTCATCGGCCGACCCCGGCGGTTCAGGAAGGGCACAAAGGCGGGCGTCCCATGACGGGAGCCCGCCTTTTGTCGTTTCGATGAAGCGATTAAGACAGCTGCGCCTTGATCGTGCCGGAAGCCTTGGCGAAATCCAGCTGACCGGCATAGCGCTCGCGCAGCGTCGCCATCACCTTGCCCATGTCCTTCATGCCGGCGGCACCCGTCTCGGCGATGATACCAGCGACGATTTCCGCCACCTTCTCTTCCGAAAGCTGTTCCGGCATGAAGGTCTTGAGAACCGCGATTTCCTCACGCTCCTGGGTGGCGAGCTCGGCGCGGCCGGCATCGTCATAAAGCTTGGCCGATTCTTCGCGCTGCTTGACCAGCTTCTGGAGGATGCCGAGGATTTCCTCCTCGCTTGCCTCTTCCTTGCCGGTGCCGCGATTGGCGATATCGCGATCCTTGATGGCCGCCTGAACCATCCGCACCGTCGAAAGACGGCGGGTATCCTTGGCCTTCATCGCTTCCTTCATGGCGGTGGAAAGCGTCTCACGCAGCATATTCATTCTCCTTGGGAAAGCCCGGCGATGGCTGAATAATGGTCGCCTCGCCTCATGGTGGCTGTCATAGAGCAAGGCCGGGAGCCAATCAACACGGATGGCCGCCATGCAATCTGCCGGCGAGCGCCGCTTTTGCCCCCGCAAAGAGCGCCCAAAACACCATTCCTGCGACATTGTAGTCTTGAATCTTCGAAACTGCCGATTGACCGTTTCGCCTGCCTTGTTTATGTCGAACACCTGCACAACATTTGGATAGTGGGCCAAACGCGGTTTTCCGCGCGCCCTTTTCTGCGACGAGAGATTGGCCTCGACAGCCTGTCCCCGAGAGGGGCCGGGAACGCTGGGGCAGAAGGATGGATATGACCGCACCCCAGACAGCCCCTTGGACCACGAAGAAGCCAACCGCCGTTCTGGTCCTGGCGGACGGCACAGTCATCGAGGGCACCGGCATCGGCGCAACCGGCAAGGTGACGGCCGAAGTGGTGTTCAACACCGCGCTCACCGGCTATGAGGAAATCCTCACCGACCCGTCCTATCTCGGCCAGATCGTCACCTTCACCTTCCCCCATATCGGCAATATCGGCGCCAATGATGAAGATATCGAAGACCTGACGCCGGCAGCACGCCGCGGCGCGGTCGGCACCATCTTCAAGGCCGACATTACCGAACCGTCCAACTACCGCTCGGCCAAGGATCTCGACGCATGGCTGAAGGCCCGCGGCGTCATCGGCCTGTCGGGCATCGACACCCGCGCCCTGACCGCCTGGATCCGCCAGAACGGCGCGCCGAACGCCGTCATCGCCCATGACCCGAACGGCGTCTTCGACATCGAGGCGCTGAAGGCCGAAGCAAAGGCCTGGAGCGGTCTCGAAGGCCTCGATCTTGCCAAGGAAGCAACCTCCGGCCAGTCCTCGACCTGGACGCAGAAGCCCTGGGTCTGGAACGAAGGTTTCGACGACCTGAAGCCGGAAGATGCCAAGTATCACGTCGTCTGCGTCGACTACGGCGTCAAGCGCAACATCCTGCGCCTGTTTGCCGGCCTCGACTGCAAGGTCACGGTCGTTCCGGCCCAGACCTCTTCGGAAGACATTCTGGCGCTGAAGCCGGATGGCATCTTCCTCTCGAACGGCCCCGGCGATCCGGCTGCGACCGGCGAATACTCGGTTCCGGTCATCAAGGACATCGTCAAGTCCGGCATCCCGACCTTCGGCATCTGCCTCGGCCACCAGATGCTGGGCCTCGCACTCGGCGCCACGACCGAGAAGATGCACCAGGGCCATCACGGCGCCAACCACCCGGTCAAGGATCACACGACCGGCAAGGTGGAAATCGTCTCGATGAACCACGGCTTCGCGGTGGATTCGAAGTCTCTGCCGGAAGGCGTTGAAGAGACTCACATTTCCCTCTTCGACGGCACCAATTGCGGCCTGCGCCTTTCCGGCAAGCCGGTCTTCTCCGTCCAGCACCACCCGGAAGCATCGCCGGGCCCGCAGGACAGCCACTACCTCTTCCGTCGCTTCATCAACATGGTGCGCGAGACCAAGGGCGAACCGGCACTCGCCGAGCGCTGAACCGCCAAAGAAGACAGACATACGAAAAAGGCCCGCTGATCACAGCGGGCCTTTTTCGTTTGGGATTGTCACGGCCATCCGGCACGCGTCAGCCTGAAACCTTCTCCTGCCGCTTCACCAGCAGCCAGAACCGGCCGCAGAGGAAGACGGCGGCAGCGGCAAGGCCGAGCACGAAGCCGAACCAGACGCCCTCGGCACCGAAGCCGAGCGGGAAGGCAAAGATCCAGGCACAGGCAAAACCGATCGGCCAATAGGCGATCAGCGCCAGAACCATCGGCACTTTCGTATCCTTCAATCCGCGCAGAAGACCCGCGCCGACAGCCTGCAGACCATCGACCAGCTGGAATGCCCCGGCAATCACGATCAGCGGTGCGGCCAGCGCCAGAACATGCGCCGCATCGCTCGCCTCACCGCCATTCGCATCCAGATTGAGGAACAACCCGCCCAGCGCATGCGGCGCAAGCGCATAGAGCGCACTGCCGAACAGCGTGATGACGACGCCGATGACCAGCACCGCAATCGCCGCCCGCTTGACGCCGAGAAGATCATGCCGGCCATTGGCAAGCCCGACCCGGACCGTCGCCACCTGCGCTAAGCCGAGCGGGATCATGAACGCGATCGAGGCCAGCTGCAGCGCAATGCCATGGGCTGCCAGCTCCTGCTTGCCGATCATGCCGATCAGCAGCGAGGCTGCGGCAAACAGGCTGGTTTCGGCCAGAATGGTGAAGCTGATCGGCAGGCCGAGCATCAGCACTTCGCGGAACATACCCCAGTCCGGCCGCCAGAAGCGCACGAAAATCTCATGCGCCCGCAATTGCTTCTGCATCTCGACATAGAGAACGAGGAAGAGAAACCCGGTCATATTGGCGGCAACGGAGGCAACCGCCGCACCGTGCAGCCCGAGCGCCGGCGCGCCGAAATGGCCGAAGATCAGCGTATAGGCGACGGCGGCATTCATCAGGAACATGCCGATCGTCACGTAAAGCACGATGCCGCCCTTCTCGAAGCCGGTCACGAAGCTTCGAAGCGCCATCAGCCCGAGCCCCGGAAACATGCCCCAGAGCACGATGCGCAGATAGGATTGCGCATTGGCCGCCACATCCGGCTCCTGGCCGAGCTTCAACAGCAGCGGCTCGGAGAACCAGAGCACAGGCGCCATCACGACACCATAGGCCAGCACGATCCACAGCCCCATCCGCACCGAACGGCGCACGCGACCGCATCCTTGCGGCCGATCGCCTGCGCCACCATCGGCACGACGGCGCTGGCAAAGCCTGTGCCGAAGATGAAGACGACGAAATAGAGCTGTGTGGCAAGCACGACGGAGGCAAGCTCGGTCGTGCCGAGCCAGCCGACGAGGATCACGTCGGTCGTGTTGATCGCCATCTGCGCCAGCTGCGCGCCCACCAGCGGAAGGCCGAGCGCGAATGTCGCCCGCATATGCGCCGGCCAGCCATTATCGGCAGCCGCCTTCAGCGTGCCTCCGGCAGACCCAGATACAGGCACAGACACAAGTTCGGGCATAGCGGGTTCGCTCGCCATCATCATCTCCTGAAACGGGAAAACGCCGTGCCCAGAATTGAGGCAACGGCGGTGAAGATTAGCCTATAATAGAGGCTGCACTTTCCGGCAAGCACAGCCGACGACAGTGAAGACTTGTTGAACTCTACTTCACGGAAAATGATGGATCGGTCGTGTTTTGACCGTTTTCGAAGGGATTTTTCCGCGAAACGGCCACGATGAAGACGAAAATTGCAATTCCCATGAAGGCCGAGGCCGCCAGATAGGGCGCACCGGCAAATTCCCCGATCGGCCCTTCGGCGGCCTGTTCGCCGGTAAAGGCGCTGAACAGCCGGGTGAAGATGGCGGGGCCGATGATCGTCGTCAGGCTGGTCAGGCTCGTCATCGCCCCCTGCAACTCCCCTTGCGCCGAAGGCGGCACACGGGACGCCGCAATGCTGCGCAGCGCCGGATCACCGACATTCTCGATCGTCGTCAGCAGAATGACCGCATAGACAACCCAGCCCTCCCAGGCAAAGGCATAGCCGGCAAGGCCGAGGCAGGAAAACGCCATGCCGAGCACCGCCGTCTTCCACTCTCCCAGAACCGGCACCAGTTTCGGCAGCACGAAGGCCATGACAAGGGCCGCACAATGCCGAAAAGACCGAGCGACAGCCCGATCTCACCCTCGCTCCAGCCATAGCGATAGGTGCCGACAAAGGCCCAGGCGGACGGATAGACCGCATGCGCCAGCCAGTAGAGGAACATCACGGCCATGATCCAGCCGATGCCGGGATAGTGGCGCATCTGGCGCAGCGCCCCGAGCGGATTGGCGCGTTTCAGATCGAAGGCCCGGCGGTTTTCCTTCGACAGCGTTTCCGGCAGCAGGAACCATGCGGCGATGAAATTCGCCATCGACAGAAGCCCGGCCCCGAGAAAGGGAACGCGCGGCCCAAGCTCGCCGAGCAGCCCGCCGATCACCGGCCCGACAGTGAAGCCGACGCCGAAGGCAATGCCGATCAGGCCGAAATTGCGGGCACGGTTCTCGTCATTGCTGACATCGGCGATATAGGCCGAGCAAGTGGCGAAACTGCCGCCGGAAATACCGGCAAGCAGCCGCCCGACGACCAGCATCCAGAAACTCGTGGCGGCAGCACAGATGAGATTGTCGAGCGCAAACGTGAAGACCGAGACAAGCAGGATCGGCCGCCGCCCGAAGCGATCCGACAGATTGCCGAGGAGCGGCGCAAAGACAAACTGCATCGCCGAATAGATGACGAGCAGCCACCCGCCATCGAGCGCCGCCCCGCTCATATCCTCGCCGGTGAGTTCCCGCAGAAAGGCCGGGAGGACAGGCATGATGATGGCGATCCCGATAATATCGAGGATGAGGATCACGAAAACGACGAACAGACCGCGGCGGACGAATTTCGGATCAAGGGATTGCGGGTCAGAGGATCGCGGGCCTGAGGATTTCGCATCGGGGGAATGAGGCATCGATCGTCTCTCGAAAATGTCGGGCAAGAAGACGATCGCGTCGCCGAAGACTTACATAGCGGCCGGGTGAAGGATGGACAATGGCAAGGGCAAGGGTGGGGTGGTGGCCGAAGGGATGGTACGATCGCGTACAAAGCCGGATCAGCCGCCAGCGTCCGGCGGATCCGCGGCATCGACCGGCGGCACTTGCAATGCGGTGCGCCCATGCCGAATGCTGGTGATATCGATATGCGTGCCGCCACTCGTATATTCGATCAGGTAGTCACCGACGACGAGAACCCGGTTGCCGGCCAGCTGCAGCGCATGCGCCTGATTTCCCGCCTCGGGAAATGTCTGCAGAAGCAGCCGCGCCTCCTTTATCGCATCGACGAGACCTCTGGCCGCCGCCACATTGCGCCGACGCAGATACTCGGTCTCCCTGCGGAGATAATTCGCCGCATTACGCGACAGCCTGACCGGGATCACGCCACTTTACCGGCAATCATCCTGTCCATCTGGGCAATCACGTCATCGAGGTCTTCGTGGTCGCCGGCAGCGATCTGCTCGCTACCCTCCTTGGCTTGCAGAATATGAGCGCCTTCGTTCAGAAGATAGGTCTTGAGCGCGCGCACGATGATGTAGCTGCGCGACCGTTCGGTCGCCTCCGCAATCGCATCGATCTCGGCAATGAGATCTGAAGGGACGCGAAGAGTAACGGATTGGGTATCGGCCATGATGCATCTCCCTCCGGCTGTAAGACGGTGTAAGACCATCATATTCACCGGTCAACGGCCACTGATGAGCCCCTGACGCCCGACCTTCACCCCCCTGATTAAAAGTCAGTTGCTCCACCACCGCGCCATCAGCCCTCGCCCCCTTCCACTCCCGCCTGCAATCCGTCTATACCTGAAGCCCCTTCTTTGATGACAATCCAGCCCGGCGGTTTCTTCATGACAGAGCTTTTCCTTGCAGGCGTGGCAATGGGGATCGGCGCGACGATCCTGATGGATCTCTGGGCGATCCTTCTTCATCTGGTTTTCGGACAGGCAAAGCCCAACTGGGCGCCGGCCGGCCGCTGGTTCCGGCATCTGGCAAATGGCCAGGTCTTCCACGCCGATATCGGCAAGGCAAAGCGCTATGAGCATGAACTGGCGCTCGGCTGGATCGGCCATTATGTCGTCGGCATTCTCTATGGCGTCATTCTGGCGCTGGCCATGGGCCCGGCATGGCTTGCGAGCCCCATCTTCCTCCCCGCCTGGATCTGGGGCATCGTCACCATTGCCGCCGGCTGGTTCCTGATGCAGCCCGGCATGGGCCTCGGCTGGGCGGCGGCAAAGACGCCAAACCCGACGAAAACGCGTGTCATGGGCCTTCTCGCCCACACCGTCTTTGCCATCGGCCTTTATGGCACGGCCGTGCTGATCGGCTGACGACAGGCCCTGCCCTGAGGAAGCTTCAGGCCCCGCCAGCAAAAAATTCCAAGCAGAAACAGATGCTTGTCGAAAACCTTCGCCGCATTTCATCCCCGCCCGCAAGACCGCATAGATAATCATCCGGTCATCGGGCGGGAAACCGGGTCGCGAACCGGCATCCCGCTCATGGGGCTTCCATCACGAAGCATCATGACGGGGTTCAAAACCGGTTCCGATGATGGCCGAGACTGCTGAAAACCGGGAACTGACACGTCCCGACAAACAGGCAGTTAACCGGTCGGGGCAGGCAAAGCCTTCCTCCATACCCGATAGAATACCCGCCTGCCCCATCCTGCCTGCCCCATCCTGCCTGCCCCATCCCGCATATTTGCCCACCACGCCGATGAGACGGCGTGGCTATCCGTGCTGCGGGGTGATCGCATGATGATCGCAATGATGATCAGACGTCGCCAGAAAACGTATCGCAGGCCTTCATATTGCCCGTATCAAAGCCGCGCTTGAACCAGCGCACGCGCTGCGCGGAAGTACCGTGGTTGAAGCTTTCCGGCACGACATAGCCCTGGGTCCGCTTCTGCAGCGTATCGTCGCCGATCTGCTGGGCGGCGTTCAGCGCCTCTTCCAGATCGCCGCTTTCGAGAATGCCCTTCTGGTCGGTATATTTGCCCCACACGCCGGCAAAGCAATCCGCCTGAAGCTCGACGCGCACCGACATCTTGTTGGCATCCTCTTCGCTCATCCGCGCCCGCGCCTGATTGAACTTCGGCAGGATGCCGAGAAGGTTCTGGACGTGATGGCCCACCTCATGCGCGATCACATAGGCCTCGGCGAAATCCCCGGATGCCTTGAAACGCTGGTCGAGTTCGCGGAAGAAATCCGTATCGAGATAGACCTTGCGGTCATTCGGGCAATAGAACGGCCCGCTCGCAGCAGATGCAAAGCCGCAGGCAGAGCGCACCTGACCGGAAAACAGCACCAGCGTCGGGTTCTCGTAACGCCCGCCATTCGCCTCGAAAATATTCGTCCAGGTGTCTTCGGTATCGGCAAGAACAGTCCGCACGAAGGCGGTCATCTCGTCATTGGCCGGCTGGCGCTGCGCCTGCGATCCTGCGCCCGAGCCGTTCGGCGACTGCTGTGTTGTGACGCCGCCGCCACCGAGATCGATATCGCCGCCGGAAAGCAGCGCCAGCGGATTGATGCCGGTAATCCAGCAGATCACCAGAATGACGACGATGCCGCCAATGCCGATCCCGCCGCCACCGCCGCGCCGTCCGCCACCGATCGGGATGCGAAATCCGCCGCCACCCTGCCCGAACGGACTGTTGCCGGAAGAAGACCCGCGCTGGTCCTCGACATTATCCGATTGCCGACGGCCCTTCCATTCCATGACGCTCTCCCTTCGGCGGCATTTTACTGATCTTCAATATAGGCGAGATCGCCGGAAAGGCGATCCTCGGCCCCTATCGATCCGGTAAAATTCAAAAACCGCAGAAATGTCAAATCCCGCCGAGTTCCTTCTTCGACGGCAGGAAGATGGTGAGCAGCCCGAGCGCCGGCAGGAAGGCGCAGATCGTGTAGACAAACGAAATGCCGTAGCTGTCGGCAAGCACGCCGAGCATGGCGGCTGCAATGCCGCCGACGCCGAAGGCGATACCGAAGAAGATGCCGGCAATCATGCCGACGCGTCCCGGAACCAGTTCCTGCGCCATGACGACGATCGCCGGGAAGGAGGAGGCCATGATCAGCCCGACAAGCGCCGACAGAACGATGGTCATTTCCAGATTGGCAAACGGCATGGCAAGCGTGAAGGGCAGCGCGCCGACGATCGAGATCCAGATCACCGTCTTCGAGCCGAACCTGTCGCCGATCGGCCCGCCGATCACGGTTCCGAGTGCGACGGCACCGAGGAAGACGAAGAGCATGATCTGCGACATCTGCACCGTCACGCCGAAACGCTCGATGACGAAGAATGTGTAATAGCTGTTGATCGAGGCCATATAGGCATTCTTCGAGAAGGTCAGGATCGCCAGCACGGTCAGCGCGATGACAACGGTGCGGCGCGGCAGGTTATGGACGTGAACGGACTTCTTGCGGCCCTTCGTGGCGGCCATATGCGCCTTGTACCAGCGCGCCACCCAGGAAAGAACGATAATGCCGAGAAGCGCAAAGCCCGAGAACCACGCAACGCTGCCCTGCCCGTTCGGCACGATGAGGAATGCGGCAATCAAAGGCCCGATCGCCTGACCGAAATTGCCGCCCACCTGAAAAGTCGCCTGCGCAAAACCGTAGCGGCCGCCGGCAGCAAGCCGCGCCACGCGCGAGGCTTCCGGGTGGAAGACGGCCGAACCGATGCCGACGAGTGCGGCGGCAACCACCAGCATCGCATAGACATGGCTGCCCGCCAGCAGGAAGAGGCCGATGAAGGTCGCGCCCATGCCGATCGGCAGCGAATAGGGATAGGGCTTCTTGTCGGTGACGATGCCGATCAGCGGCTGAAGCAGCGAGGCCGTGCACTGGAAGGCAAGCGTCAGAAGGCCGATCTGCCAGAAGTCCAGATTGAAGCCGGTCTTCAGCATCGGATAGATGGCCGAGATCATCGACTGCATGATGTCGTTGAGCATATGGCAGAAGCTCGCCGCCAGAATGATCGGCAGAACGGTCGCCTCCGCATGGGTGGAAGCCTGTGGTGAGGTGATCGGCTTTGAAGTGGCATCCGCCATGGTGAGATCTCTGAGCGCTGGGGCAGATACCGACTCACCCCGACGCCATGCATCCGCCTCGGTGACACGCCGCAGCCTGATCTGCTGCTACGGTGACGACCGGGTCATGACATGCCGAAAGGAATGGTACCGCCAAACTATTATTGGCATGCAATTAATCCGCCCTTGCACGACTGTCCATGTCAGGATCGGGCTGCGCGGTACGCTTTTTATGGCTTTTCGCTTATTCATCCGCGGGCCGTCCCGAAATGACACAGAGCCCATTGCGAAAAAGCCAATGAAAACCGTCTTCATGCGCCGGCGAGCAAGACAGTCATTCACTCTGACCTGCAACCTTGACGGCCCATAAGGTCGCAAGAGCGCTTTTCCTGTCGATTTGCTCAATTATGGGGTTTCGTTTCGCGGCACATTTGCCTATAAGCCGCGTCTAGCCTGAAAAGACCAACGCGCGCGACCCGACCGGTGAGACCTCTCCCCGTGCCGGCTTTTCGCGCAGGAACAAAGCGGATAGAGACCATGCCAAAGCGCCAAGACCTGAAATCGATCCTCATCATCGGCGCAGGTCCGATCGTTATCGGACAGGCATGCGAATTCGACTATTCCGGCACCCAGGCCTGCAAGGCCCTGCGCGAGGAAGGCTACCGGGTCATTCTGGTCAACTCCAACCCGGCAACGATCATGACCGATCCGGGTCTCGCAGACGCAACCTATGTCGAGCCGATCACGCCTGAAGTCGTCGCCAAGATCATCGCCAAGGAACGCCCGGACGCGCTGCTCCCGACCATGGGCGGCCAGACCGCGCTCAACACCGCGCTCTCCCTGAAGCGCATGGGCGTTCTCGACCGCTACAATGTCGAGATGATCGGCGCCAAGCCGGAAGCCATCGACAAGGCTGAAGACCGCGCCCTCTTCCGCGAAGCAATGGCCAAGATCGGCCTCGAAACCCCGAAGTCGATGCTGGCCAACGCCACCGACATCAAGGATGCCGACCGCAAGAAGCACGAGGCCGCCCGCGCCGAACTGAAGACGAAGCTTTCCGGCGCCGAACTCGACAAGGCCCTCGACGAACTGGAAAACACCTGGAACCTCGGCGAGAGCGACCGCAAGCAGCGCTACATGGCCCACGCCGTTGCCATCGGCGCCCAGGCGCTCGATCACGTCGGCCTGCCGGCGATCATTCGTCCGTCGTTTACGCTCGGCGGCACCGGCGGCGGCATTGCCTATAACCGCTCGGAATTCTTCGACATCGTCAATTCCGGCCTCGACGCCTCCCCCACCACCGAAGTCCTGATCGAAGAATCGGTTCTCGGCTGGAAGGAGTATGAGATGGAGGTCATCCGCGACAAGGCGGATAACTGCATCATCATCTGCTCGATCGAAAACATCGACCCGATGGGCGTCCACACGGGCGACTCGATCACCGTTGCACCGGCCTTGACCCTGACGGACAAGGAATACCAGATCATGCGCAACGCCTCGATCGCGGTTCTGCGCGAGATCGGCGTTGAGACCGGCGGCTCGAACGTCCAGTTCGCCGTCAACCCGGCAGACGGCCGTTTGGTTGTCATCGAAATGAACCCGCGCGTCTCGCGCTCGTCCGCTCTCGCGTCGAAGGCAACCGGCTTCCCGATCGCCAAGGTCGCAGCCAAGCTCGCCATCGGCTACACGCTCGACGAACTCGACAACGACATCACCGGCGGCGCGACGCTGCCTCGTTCGAACCGTCGATCGACTATGTCGTCACCAAGATCCCGCGTTTCGCCTTCGAAAAATTCCCGGGCGCCTCGCCAGTCCTGACCACCGCCATGAAGTCTGTCGGCGAAGTCATGGCCATCGGCCGTACCTTCGCAGAATCGCTGCAGAAGGCGCTGCGTGGCCTCGAAACCGGCCTCACCGGCCTCGATGAAATCGAGATCCCCGGCTATGACGACGGCGAAGACAAGCACAATGCCATCCGCGCCGCGATCGGCACGCCGACCCCGGACCGCCTGCGCCAGGTTGCCCAGGCGCTGCGCCTCGGCATGACCGAGAACGAAGTCCACGAGAGCTGCAAGATCGACCCGTGGTTCATCGCCCAGTTCAAGGCGATCGTCGATATGGAAGCCCGCATCCGCGAGCACGGCCTGCCGACCGACGCCGAAAACCTGCGCATGCTGAAGGCCATGGGCTTCTCGGATGCCCGCCTCGCCTCGCTCACCCAAAAGCGCCCGAAGGAAGTGGCCGAGCTGCGCAACGCGCTGAACGTCCGCCCCGTCTTCAAGCGCATCGACACCTGCGCTGCCGAATTCGCATCGCCGACCGCCTATATGTACTCGACCTACGAAGTGCCCTTCGTCGGCGAACTGCGCTCGGAAGCCGAAGTCTCGGCCGCCAAGAAGGTCGTCATCCTCGGCGGTGGCCCGAACCGTATCGGCCAGGGCATCGAGTTCGACTATTGCTGCTGCCACGCCGCCTTCGCGCTGAAGGATGCCGGCTATGAAGCGATCATGATCAACTGCAACCCGGAAACGGTTTCCACCGATTATGACACGTCCGACCGTCTCTATTTCGAGCCGCTGACGGCCGAAGACGTGATCGAAATTCTCCGCGCAGAGCAGGAGAAGGGCGAAGTCGTCGGCGTCATCGTGCAGTTCGGCGGCCAGACCCCGCTGAAGCTGGCCGAAGCGCTCGAAAAGAACGGTATCCCGATCCTCGGCACGGCACCCGACATGATCGATCTGGCGGAAGACCGCGACCGCTTCCAGAAGCTTCTGATGAAGCTCGACCTGACGCAGCCGAACAACGGCATCGCCTATTCGGTCGAACAGGCCCGCACCGTGGCCGGCGAGATCGGCTTCCCGCTGGTCGTGCGCCCGTCCTATGTTCTCGGCGGCCGCGCCATGCAGATCCTGCATTCGGAAAACCAGCTGCAGACCTACCTGCTCGACACGGTTCCGGAACTCGTTCCGGAAGACATCAAGCAGCGCTACCCGAACGACAAGACCGGCCAGATCAACACGCTGCTCGGCAAGAACCCGCTTCTCTTCGATAGCTACCTGTCGAACGCCATCGAAGTCGATGTCGACTGCCTCTGCGACGGCACCGATGTCTTCGTCGCCGGCATCATGGAACATATCGAAGAGGCCGGCATCCACTCGGGCGACAGCGCCTGCTCGCTGCCGCCGCGCACACTCTCGAACGAGATGATCGACGAGCTGGAGCGTCAGGCCAAGGCCATGGCCAAGGCATTGAACGTCGTTGGCCTGATGAACGTCCAGTTCGCCATCAAGAACGACGTGGTCTACGTTCTCGAAGTCAACCCGCGTGCCTCGCGCACCGTGCCCTTCGTGGCGAAGACGATCGGCGCGCCGATTGCCAAGATCGCCGCCCGTGCGATGGCCGGCGAGAAGCTCGATCCGGTCTTCAAGGCCTATGGCACGAAGCCGGACCCGCGCAACCTGAAGCACATCGCCGTCAAGGAAGCCGTCTTCCCGTTTGCCCGTTTCCCCGGCGTCGACACGCTGCTCGGCCCGGAAATGCGCTCGACCGGCGAAGTCATCGGCCTCGACACGGATTTCGCGCTGGCCTTCGCCAAGAGCCAGCTCGGCGCCAATGTCGAACTGCCGCGTGACGGCGCTGTCTTCGTATCGGTGCGCGACGAGGACAAGACCCGCGTCCTGCCGGCGATCAAGATCCTGAGCGAAATCGGCTTCAAGGTTCTCGCCACCGGCGGCACCCAGCGCTTCCTCGCCGAAAACGGCATCGAGGCGGTGAAGATCAACAAGGTTCTGGAAGGCCGTCCGCATATCGAGGATGCCATCCGCAACCGTCAGGTCCAGCTGGTCATCAACACGACGGACGGCAACAAGGCGATCTCGGACAGTAAATCGCTGCGCCGTGCGACGCTGATGCAGAAAGTGCCCTACTACACGACCATGGCCGGCGCCGAAGCTGCTGCCATGGCGATCAAGGCACTCAAGGCCGGCAACCTCGAAGTCCGCCCGCTGCAGAGCTACTTCTGAGCGTGAGAAAAACGGGCGCGGCAGAAACCTGCCGCCGCCCCGCTCTGCGGCTCAATGTCGTCATCCTCGGGCTTGTCCCGAGGATCTAATCACGTCAGTAAAATCAGACATTTGCAGATGCTCGGGTCAAGCCCGAGCATGACGGAAGAGAGGTTTCAGGCCTTTGCCGGCAGTCTGAGGAGCGCGGCCTGCCCCACCGAGCCGCACCTCTATCCCGCATAATCCCTGAACATCCGCCACATGAAAAGCATGGCCACGAGCGCGCCCGCGCATATCGCGACATTCAGGATGATCGACATGATCAGGCTTGCAAGCCGCCGCGTCATGGGCGTGCCCTCCGGAATTGATATGGCCGCAGAATAAAATGATACAGGAACCTGTCTCGGCAAGAGACGAAACAAGGCTAACGCCATGTTAACCCTGTTCTTGCGGCCGTTTTGCTGCCGTGCAAAATGATGAAATCGCAGGCCCGGAAGTTAACGCCGGTACCATTGGCCGCTGTGGATAAGGGGCATAGGCAGACCGGCTTGGCTCTCCACCTATGTTCTCATTGACTTCCGCGCCCGGATCGATACCTTAAATATGATATATTATCATATTTATTTGACGTCTTGCGAAATCGCGTTCAAGACGGAGTTGCGGGCATGCCGCGCCTTGGACACTGATCATGTCAGCGATTGGGTCGAAGCAAATGGCCGAAAACAAGGCAGTCAAACCCTTTGTCGCGGACAGCAAGGATGAGGTAACATCCGGCAGTAGAGAGCCTCCGGGAGCTGATGAGTTGGAAACACGCGTCAAACGCCTCGAAGACGACATGAGAGAGATCAAGGGCGACCTCAAGGCTCTGCTGCAAAGCTCTGCGGAGATCAAAGGCAAGATCGACGGCCTTCGTTCCGCTTTTGATTTCGGTCGGTTGACGGCCCGTGTCGATGCGCTGCCGACCATTGGCAAGCTGGCGACAATGCTCGGCATGGCAACAGCCTTGATCGCGATCCTCAACAACTGGGCATCGATCAAGACAATCTTTCTTGGCTGAAATGCCCCCGCTCTCTCGTGTTCAAGCAGCATAGCCACAGCAGCCTCCGAGCCCCCAAACCAAACATAACTGGACAATTGCTGCCGATCTGTCATAAGCGGCGCCAAGGGCGCGACTGCCGTTATCTATAGAACGGGGTCGGGCGACCGATTGACGTCACGTTGCTGCCGCGAGACCACGCTGGCCGTCCTTAAATCCTCCCCCCTCAGAGTGAATCACTTTATCCGAATGCGCCGATAAGTCGTTGAACCGACTCCATATCTGCCCTGAACCGCACCAGCTCCCGTTGCCGCAAATCCGCATCGGGAATACGCAAGAGATAGGAGGGATGCACGGTCGCAAACAGCACCCGCCCGTCCTCCATCGGCATAGGCTCGCTGCGCACATCCTCCAGTCTCTGCTTCATGTCGGTCAGCGCAAAGAGCGCGCTTGCCCCCATGGCAACCACGAGCTTCGGCTTGACGAGCGCGATCTCCTGGCCAAGCCACCATCGGCACTGGCGGATCTCGCCCATATTCGGCTTCTGGTGAATGCGCCTTTTTCCCCGCGGCACGTATTTGAAATGCTTGACCGCATTGGTCACATAGAGCCTCCGCCGATCGATGCCGACCAGCGCCAGCGTCTCGTCGAACAGTTTTCCCGCCGGCCCGACAAACGGACGCCCGGCAAGATCCTCCTGATCACCCGGCTGCTCGCCGACAATCATCACCTGCGCATCCTGCGGCCCCTCGCCGAACACTGTCTGGGTGGCAAGGCAATGGATATCGCAGCGCGTGCAGCGCCGCGCCTCTTCTTTCACGGCAGAAAGCGTGCCGGCCGCCGGACCTTCCGGCACAGGCTGACGCGCCGCCGCCTCCTGAATACGGTGGTGAAAGGCCTGTGGCTCGCTTGCCGCCCGCTGCCCCATCTCGATCACCTGCCGCTCTGCATTGGCAATCAGGCTCGGGATAAGCTCGGCCTCCGGCAGGTTCTTCCAGTATTTCTTCGGCATCTCCGTCATCATCATCTTCACCTTCAGCCGCGCCGGGTTGAAGATCGATGCGTAATAGATGCGCCAGAGATCGTCGGTCTCGTCCTTCAGATCCGGCTTCTGCGCCGGATCGTCGGTCACGCGCAGCGTCTCGCCATCCCATGAGGCAGAGCCCTTCGGGGTGAAGATCAGCCAGTCCATATCGGTAAACCGCCGCTGGAAGAACGGCGCCACGCGCGCGACGATAAAATGATCCGGCTCGAACCATGCGATGAACCGCCGCCTGCCCGCAACGCCTTCGGGCAGCGGCAATTCCTTGAAGCGCACGAAGGCGGTCATCTTGTGATAATCGCGCCCGACCGACTTCGCCAGTTTCTGCGCCGCGTTCACATCCGGATCGGCCGCCATGTCGAGCAGGCCATGCGAATGAAAGAGCCGGAACAGCAGCCGGTAGAGAAGCGCAAACCGCGTCGGATCCGAATGGCAGAGCACAGCCTGCGCAAGCTTGAGAAAGGACGGCGTCACCGTGATCCGCGGCGGCTCCGCGGCCGGCGGCGGCAGCCGGTTCTCATCGAAGCCGAACAGCCCGTCGGCATCGTCCATCGTGTTCCACTCGATGGTTTCCGGCACGCAGCCCGCCATCAGAAAGGCGCGCGCCGCATCCCGCCACTCGGTCAGATCACCCCTGCCGCGCAATGAATGACGAAACATGATCATGGCCGATATCTCTAAAGCAGCGACAACTGTTCCGGCTTCGGCTGGAACATCGCCCTCAGATCGGTGCGATCAACCAGCCGATGCGGCGTCCAGCCCTCGCAGACGATGAAGGCCTGCACCTTCTTCAGCGACACGCCGAGCCGTTTCAGGTCTTCAAGCCGCAGCCGCCGGAAACGCCGCGACGACAATATGCCCTTCACCGTCTTGGTGCCGAAACCGGGTACCCGAAGCAGCATTTCCCGGTCGGCGCGGTTCACATCGACGGGAAACCGCTCGCGATGGGAGAGCGCCCAGGCAAGCTTCGGGTCGAGATCGAGGTCCAGCATGCCGTCGTCCCGCGTTGCGGTGATCTCGCTGATGTCGAACCCGTAGAAGCGGTAGAGCCAGTCGGCCTGATAGAGCCGATGCTCGCGCATCAGCGGCGGCTTGATCAGCGGCAGCGCCCGCGACGAATCAGGGATCGGCGAAAAGGCCGAATAATAGACGCGTCTCAGACCATAACTGCCGTAAAGCCGCGCGCTGGTGCCGAGGATGGTCGCATCATTGGCGCCATCGGCCCCGACGATCATCTGCGTGCTCTGACCTGCCGGCACGAATTTTGTCTCCGCTTCGTCTGCAGCGTCGGTTCGGCCATTTCCTCCATCTTCAGGCGAAGCTCACCCATCGAGCGGCGGATATTGTCCGGCCGCTTTTCCGGCGCATAGCGGGCAATACCGTGATCGGTCGGAAGTTCGATATTGATCGACAGGCGGTCGGCATAAAGGCCCGCCTGTTCGATGAGATGCGCAGATGCCTCAGGGATCGTCTTCAGATGGATATAGCCGCGGAAATGATGGATCGTCCTCAAATCCTTGGCGATCTTCACCATCTCCTCCATCGTGTGGTCGGAGGAGCGGATGATGCCGGACGAGAGGAACAGGCCCTCGATATAATTGCGCCGGTAGAATTCCAGCGTCAGCCAGACGACCTCGTCGGGCGTAAAACGCGCCCGCTCGACATTCGACGACGAACGGTTGATGCAATAGGCGCAGTCATAGATGCAGAAATTGGTGAGCAGGATTTTCAGAAGCGAGATACAGCGACCGTCTGGCGCATAGGCGTGACATATGCCCGAGCCTTCCGTCGAGCCGAGCCCGCCCGATTGCAGCGAATTGCGCGAGGACGTGCCGCTGGAGGCGCAGGATGCATCGTATTTTGCGGCGTCCGACAGGATCGCCAACCGTTCTTTCAGCGATTTCTTCATCCGTTTGTTCACTATATGTTCTAAGCCTCAAAGTCAAGAGATTGACAAATCGGAGGCGAATACGGCAGATGGTTTCACGGGGAGATCACAGACAGCCCTTTCGAAATTCCTAGCAAGGACTGTCGAATTTCTGTTATAGTGACCTAAATTCTGATGTTTCGAATGGTTCCGAAGTTTTGCTCCGGAACCTGTTTCTTTTTGTAGCCGCGCCAAGCCGATAACCCGGCGCGCGACCACGCGCCTGAAGGACAATGCAATGGTTGAAAAGGTACCGATGACGCAGAACGGCTTCGTCAAGCTGCAGGAAGAACTGCGCTGGCGCCAGCAGGAAGAGCGTCCCCGTATCATCGAGGCGATCGCCGAAGCGCGCGCCCATGGCGACCTTTCCGAAAATGCCGAATACCATGCTGCCAAGGAGGCGCAGAGCCATAACGAAGGCCGTATCACCGAGCTTGAGGATTTCACCGCCCGCGCCGAAGTGATCGATCTCTCCAAGATGTCCGGTTCGACCATCAAGTTCGGCGCCACCGTCAAGCTGGTGGACGAAGATACGGAAGAGGAAAGGACCTACCAGATCGTCGGCGATCAGGAAGCCGACGTGAAGGCCGGCCGCATCTCGATCTCGTCGCCGATCGCCGCGCGCTGATCGGCAAGGAAGCCGGCGATTCGATCGAAGTCGTCGCTCCGGGCGGCTCCAAGGGCTATGAGATCCTCTCCATTTCCTGGGGCTGATTTCCCGTGACTGACAAGAAGGACAATGGCATGGCCGGCAGCGCGATATCAGGCGCCCCGGATAATGTCGTTGTCGATATCCGTGACGTCGAGGTGATTGCGCCGAATTTCAAGCGGCGCCTCTCCGGCGTCACCTCGACGATCATCCAGCTCGTGCCCATCCAGCATGCGGCAGGCCACAAGGTGGCCGCCCTTGGCCCCGGCCTGCCCGGCCGCGTGCCGCATATAAGGTTTCGCGATCTCCTGTCGCTCTGGACGCCGCCGAAGGGCCGCGCCCATCGCGTCTGGCATGCACGCCGCAATATCGAGATGCTACCGGCAATTTTCATGCGCGATGTGATGCGCATGAAATTGAAGATCGCCTTCACCTCGGCCTCGCAGCGCAAGCATTCGGGCTGGACGAAATGGCTGATCTCGAAAATGGATGCGGTGATTGCAACGAGCGGCCGCACCGCCTCCTATCTGGAGGTGAAGAGCACCGTCATCCTGCACGGCATCGATACGGAGCGTTTCGCGCCCCCGGCAGACAAGGCTGACGCCAAGCGTGCCCGCGCCCTCCCCGCAGACAGGAAGATCGTCGGCTGTTTCGGCCGCGTGCGCCACCAGAAGGGCACCGATCTCTTCGTCGACGCGATGATAAAGGCCCTCCCCGAGCGGCCTGACTGGATCGCCATCATCGCCGGCCGTGCCACCGGCAAGCATCAGGAATTCGAAGCCGAACTGAAAAGCAAAGTCGCGTCCGCCGGCCTTTCCGACCGTATTCTCTTCGTCGGCGAACACACCAATATCGATGACTGGTATCGCGCGCTTGATCTTTTCATCGCCCCGCAGCGCTGGGAAGGCTTTGGCCTGACCCCGCTCGAGGCCATGGCAACCGGCGTGCCGGTGATCGCGACCGATGTCGGCGCCTTCCCCGAACTGGTCGTCAGCGGCATGGATGGCACCGGCTGCATCATCCCGCGCGATGATCTCGACGCCATGGTGGAGGCGGCCGGCCTTTTCATGGATGACGAGACATGCCGCAAGGCAGCCGCGGCGCAGTCACGCCACCACGCCGTCACAAAATTCGACATAGCGGGCGAAGTCGCCCGGCTCCACGACGTCTACAGCCGGCTTTGACCGATCATTCGCCCGACAGGCGGATCCCGTTGCGATCGAGAAACTCGATCATCGCCAGATCCTCGATCTGGTCTGCTTCGATATTCTGCACAGCGATCATCACCCGCTCTTCATAGCGGCTGCGCGGGCCCGGTGAAGCCGGCCCACGGGCAAGCTTTGCCCGCAATTCCTCTTCAGACTTGCTGTAATAGTGGTTCAGCTGGAGATTTTTGGCCGAATAGAAGGGCGGCCGCTTGCGACCGCGGCGATCGGCAAGAAAGCCGACGTCATTGGCGGTCTTCTCGCCAAATTCCCGTGTACCGAACAGATGCACGCTGACTTCCGTGACTTCGCACGGATCAACGATGCACTTGAAATTCATTGCATTTTTCCGGCGGGTAATCGGCTCGCGACCACGCAGTGTGAAATTGCGCAGGATCGAGCCTGCGGCTTCGTCTTGTGCCCGCTCGTGGCGAACATGTGCCAGGGCAGGGAAACATTCGGAAAGCCCTTCACCTCGGCAAGCGCTTCCTCCACCGTGCTTCCGCTCTTCGGCAGCAGGAATTCGTCGACGTCGATAAACGCCATCCACTTGTAATCGGCACCGAAATTCAGCACCGCATGAGCATAGGCGATGACCTGGCCGTTCAACGGCTTCTTCTCCGAAAGGTCCACCATGCGGCTGATCCATGGCGTGACGGTCAGCTCGTCCGGACCAAGAATGGAGCGCAGAATGGCAATGCTTTCGTCGGAGGAACCATCGTCATAGATATAGAAATGCCGCACGCCGACGCTGCGATGAAACAGGGCCCAGTCGGCGATATACTCCGCCTCGTTCTTCACCGTCGCTGCGATGGCAACACCGTGCCTGCCCGGCTTTGCCTTGGGCGGCGTCACCGCAAGCTGCTTCGAAAACGGTGGCTTCTTCTTGCCGAAAAGGCGCATTCTACACTCCATTGTCGACGCCAAGCGTCAACCGGGGGTCATATTTTAGATCGAGCTTTGCTAAAGCGGATACGGGCGAAAAATTCAAGAACCGAATGTCTTTCCCCTGTGCAAGAGCAAGTGCGAGACGGATATGGGCGAGAATCCGCCCCTCGGCGAGAGCGACGCCGGAAAACGCTGCCGTATTGGATGCTTCATAGAAGCGTGGCTCGGCGGCGTTTGAAATGTCGATACCGATGAAGCCGATCGTCTCGACCGGGCAGGCCAGCGCGAATTGCAGCGCGGACACGGCAACCGACCCGGCCTGAAACACGCCTTGATCCGGCTCGAGAGACAGCCCGACCTTGCCTCCGCCCGTATGGTCCTCGCCAATGACGACGTAATCGCGATCCGAAACCGCCTCGATCGACAGCCGCGGCATGCCATAGGGCTTCAGGATATTGTCGATCAGGATGACGCGCTTGTCGCAAAGCCAGTCCCGGTCATGCTCGCAGATCGCACGCATGACAGATACGGAGAGGAGGCAGATCGTGCCCGGCGCAATACGGCGCATGATCCCGTCGAAATGCCGGTATATGAACCGCTCGTCCTCGATCGCGATCGCAAGCGGCTCGGCAACGCCATCACCGATCAGGCGGATAGCCCCATTCAGCAGAATGGCGCTGCGCGGCGCAATCCTCGACATGTCCATGCGCCGGATCGATGGTCCTGATCCGACGATATGGATCTCCGGCCCCGCCTCCTGACGCAGGCATTCTATCGTGCGAAGCGCCACCAGCGGACGGCCCTTGTAGACCACCTCCCGTTGCCCCTCGTCACCGACGCCGGGCCGATGGAAAGACCCGGCATCCAGTCCTGATAATGGGCCTTGCGACGACCGAGAAACAGCCGGATGCCCGTTCGCAGGATGTGCCGGGTCCATGGACGATCCGATGGGCGATCCGAGCCGGGCATCACTTAGAATTCGACGGCGCCGAGACGCTTCACCTGCCGGATCGTCAGCATGCTGCGCACGGTATCGACATGTTCATGTGCCGTCAGAACCTCGATGACGAAGTCTGGAAGGCAGTGAGGTTTTCGGCAAGACAATGCAGAAGGAAATCGCTTTCGCCCGAGACCATCCAGGCCTGCCGGACGATGGGCCACTTTTCGGTGGCGGCGGCGAAGGCCTTGAGATTGACCTCCGACTGGTGTTTCAGTCCGACCATGCAGAAGGCGACGAGATCATAGCCAAGCTTGGAATTGTTCAGCATGGCATGATATCCCTCGATAATGCCTGCCTCTTCCAGCTTGCGCACGCGACGCAGACAGGGCGGCGCGGAAATGCCGACCCTTTCGGCCAACTCGACATTCGTCATGCGACCATCATTTTGCAGCTCGCGCAGGATTTTCAGGTCCATCTGATCGAGTTCAATTCCAGCCACGCGCATATCCTCTTGTCTTTTATCCCTGCGTCGCGCATCAGACGACACGCATCTCGAAGCTCAAATCACGTCACGCCGATGACCTATGCCCTGCCGCGCGACTTTCGGCAAGCGGACATAAAAGGCAAGCCCGACCGGCTTCTGGCGAACATTGATTTCACGAACCCGCACGAATATAACCGGCCATGCAAACAATCATGAAAAAAAACGCTCGCATCGCCTTCTGGCCCCAGACGCGTGACATCAATGTGGCAAGCTACCGCATTCGCTGTGCACAGGTCGTCGAAGCCCTTCGAGAGGCCGGCACGCCCGTCAGCATCTATTCCGACAAGATCAGGCGGTATTTCCAGTTTCTTCCCTTTGTCGGCGCGCCCGATATTCTGGTTCTATCCAAGCGCACCCGGCTGACATCCCTGGCACGCGCCGTCGGGCTCAAGCAGAAATACGGCACAAGGCTCATCCTCGACCTCAGCGACAACATCTATTTCGAGGGCGAGAAGGATAAGGCGGGCACGCGGGAAAAGCGGGCAAAACTGCGTCCTATGTCAATCAGTTCGACATGGTGGTCACGCCCTCGCCCTATCTGGAAAACGAACTTCGCCAGCATATCCGCAAGGACATGACTTTCCGCGTCATCCCGGACGCCGTGGAAAAGGCGCCCGCCTCCCCGGCAGCGGACCGCCCGGAACATGCCAAGGCCCTCGCAGCGCTTGACGATTTCCGCAAGGCAGTGAGCGAGAATGGCATTTCGGCCGGCAGACGGCTTGTCTGGTTCGGCGTCAGTGGAACGCAGGCGGCACGCAACGGCATGTATGATGTCGAAGCCTATTGCGACGTTCTGCGGCAACTCAATGCCGAGGCCCCCCTGTCGCTCAGCATCGTCAGCGATGATGAAGGCCGCTACCGCGAACTCTTCGCTAATGCCGGTTTCACGACGCATTATCTCGACTGGAACTTCTTCACCTTCAATCCCGCGCTGAAGCTCCACGATATCGCCATTCTGCCGATCCGCACCAATCGCTATACGCTGTCGAAAAGCGCCAATCGCATCACCACCGCCTTTGACAACGGGCTGGCCGTCTGCGCCTCGCTGATCCCGAGCTACGAACCCTTTCAGGGCGTTGCCGTGTTCGACGACTGGAACACGGGCCTTGCGGAACTGATGGGCAATCCGCAGTCGCGCCAGGCCCGCATCGCGCAAGCCGGACAGATCATCGCAGAACAATATTCGCTGCCCGTCATCGCCGGCGCGTGGCGGCAGGTATTTGACGAGCTGAGCTGAGCCGCTCGCCCGAATCATCTCTTCGGCGCGCGGCCGGCGCGCTGATATATGCGTTTGTCGCAATCGGAAGGCCCGTGAGCGCAGTCGAAACGGCCTTCAGCCCGGCAACAGAAAGCTTTCCCCGCAACTGTCCTGTTATTAGCGCAATGCTGCCCTTGCAAAGCCGCATGGATGCACCTTAGATGCGTGCCTGACTGCTTTAGACCGGATAACGACCACCTATATGAGGGGAAACGGACGCGTCGACCGGTCTTTGAAAGGAATTGCCATGCTTGCCGAGAAGAGCCAGCCACACCGCCACACCGAAGTCCTGATCATCGGTTCCGGCCCTGCCGGCTATACGGCCGCCATCTATGCTGCCCGCGCCATGCTGAAGCCGGTCCTGATCGCCGGCATGGAACAGGGCGGCCAGCTGATGATCACCACGGATGTCGAAAACTATCCGGGCTTCGGTGATCCGATCCAGGGCCCCTGGCTGATGGAACAGATGCTGAAGCAGGCGACCCATGTGGCGCCGAGATCGTCAACGACCTCGTCACCGAAGTCGACACCACGAAGCGCCCCTTCACCATCCGCACCGATAGCGGCACGACCTGGACTGCCGACACGATCATCATCGCGACAGGCGCCAAGGCCAAGTGGCTCGGCATCGAGAGCGAGCAGCATTTCCAGGGCTTTGGCGTTTCGGCCTGCGCCACCTGCGACGGCTTCTTCTACCGTAACCGCGACGTCATCGTCGTCGGCGGCGGCAATTCGGCTGTCGAAGAGGCGCTCTACCTCTCGAATATCGCAAAGAGCGTCACCGTCGTGCATCGTCGTGACGAGTTCCGCTCGGAAAAGATCCTGCGCGAGCGGCTGTTCCAGCGCGAGAATGTCAAGGTTCTCTGGAACACCGAAGTGGCCGAGATCACCGGCAAGCCGGCCAAGGCGCCGCTGCCGCCATCGGTCGAGGGCGTCAAGCTGAAGAACACGCTGACCGGCGCCATCACCGAACAGCCGATCGACGGCGTTTTCGTGGCGATCGGCCATGCGCCGGCAACCGAGCTCTTCAAGGGCAAGTTGAAGCTGAAGTCGAACGGCTATCTCTGGACGGCGCCCGATTCGACCGCAACCGACGTACCCGGCATCTTTGCTGCCGGCGACGTGACGGACGATACGTTCCGGCAGGCGATCACCGCCGCCGGCATGGGCTGCATGGCAGCGCTTGAGGCAGAACGCTACCTCGCCGGCATCCAGCCGGTTGCGGTGGCCGCGGAGTAACAATGGGCGTACCGTTAGACTGGGACAAATTACGCATCTTTCACGCAGCAGCGGAGGCTGGGTCTTTCACCCACGCGGCCGACAAGCTGCATCTGTCCCAGTCGGCGATCAGCCGGCAGGTCAGCGCGCTGGAACAGGATGTCGGAGTAAAACTCTTCCATCGCCACGCGCGCGGCCTCATTCTCACCGAACAGGGCGAGCTTCTCTACAGGACCGCCCATGACGTTCTCCTGAAGCTGGAAACCGTCAAGGTCCAGCTGACGGAAACCACCGACAAGCCCTCCGGCAAATTGCGCGTGACGACGACCGTCGGCCTCGGCCAGGGCTGGCTCACCGACAAGGTGCAGGAATTCCTGCTGCTTTACCCGGAAATGTCGATCCAGCTGATCCTCGACAACGAGGAAGTCGACGTCAACATGCGCCATGCGGATTGCGCCATCCGCCTTCGCCAGCCGCAGCAGTCGGATCTCATCCAGCGCAAGCTCTTTACCGTGCACATGCACGTCTATGCGGCCCCCTCCTACATCAACCGCTATGGCGAGCCGCAGTCGATCGACGATCTCGACAACCACAAGATCATTTCCTTCGGCGAGCCTGCGCCGAACTATCTGCTCGACGTCAACTGGCTGGAATATGCCGGCCGCTCGTCGGACAATACCCGCACGCCGCATCTGCAGATCAACAGCCAGACCTCGATCAAGCGCGCCTGCCTGCTCGGCATCGGCATCGCCTGCCTCCCCGACTATATCGTCGGCCGCGATCCGGGCCTGATCCAGCTGGCGATCAATGCCGACATTCCGTCCTTCGACACCTATTTCTGCTACCCGGACGAAATGAAGAACGCTGCCAAGCTGAAAGTTTTCCGCGATTTCATCGTCGGCAAGGCGAGAAACTGGAACTTCTAACAGCGTCCACGACGAATCTCCCCTCTGGTTTTCTATTGAAATGCTTGGGTTTTCTGGCCCCGGCATTGCACAGCCATGCAATCGTGAAACTTTGAAGACCACAGAAATGCGCGATGCGCATGGCTGCTCTGCACAAAATACCATTGTTCGCTGCACAAAAAACCGCCATATCGCACACAGCTGATGCACATGGTGGCTTTTTCCTCCCAGTTCCACCGCAGCAGCTGTTCCCCTCTGGAGGTTTTTTGACCTTCACACTTATAAAGGGCCCTGGAGCAATCCGGCGGCCCTCTTTTTTTTGCATTTGCTAACTTTCGCAAAGAAAAATCGCGCTCGGCGTTCAATATCCTGTCCAAGCCCCCTTGCCGCGACGCAAAGAGTTCCCCATATAGAATATTAGCTGGCGCACATGATGACTCCTGTCGTCGTGCCGGCTGTTCCCCTCTGGAGGTTTTTTGACCTTCACACCTTATGGGCCTCGGAGCGATCTGGAGGCCCTATTTTTTTGCCCGCAGTTCTGCGCCCCTCAGTCGCCTTCCTATGATCGCCGCTTTCGCGGGCACAATGCCGGTCAGTTTTTCCGCAGGCGCGAAGAAAAATCGCAGACCATTTCTTTAAATCGAAAATGGTCGATCTATATATCGTTCAGAGACGATTTAAGTGATGCAGCCCGACCATGGATAAGACCGAGATTCTCAAAGCCATTGCCCATCCGGTCAGGATGGAATTCCTCGACTGGATGAAGGAGCCGGAGACCCATTTTTCCGATCAGGCACATCCGCTCGACATGGGCGTATGCGCCGGACAGTTCGAGAAGCGCTGCGGCCTGTCGCAATCCACCGTCTCCGCCCATCTGTCGACGCTCGAAAAGACCGGCCTGATCAAGAGCCGCCGCGTCGGGCAATGGGCCTTTTACAGCCGCGACGAACAGGCCATCGCCGAGTTCGTCGAGACGCTGAAATCTTCCCTTTGACCTCGATACAAAACCCGAAAACTCCGTAATCCAACCAGAAAGAAGGACATGTCTGATGGCTAATCTCTTCGACCCGATCCAGTTTGGCGATATCGCCCTGAAGAACCGCGTCGTCATGGCGCCGCTCACCCGCAACCGCTCGCCAAAGGCCGTTCCCAACAATCTGACGTCACCTATTACGAGCAGCGTGCCGATGCAGGCCTCATCATCACCGAAGGCACGCCCGTCACCCAGCAGGGCCAGGGCTATGCCGATGTGCCGGGCCTTTACCTGCCCGAAGCGATCGACGGCTGGAAGAAGGTGACGGAGGCCGTCCACGCCCGCGGCGGCGCGATCGTCACCCAGATCTGGCATGTCGGCCGCGTCAGCCATGTCTCGCTCCAGCCGAAAGGCAAGGCGCCCGTCGGCCCGTCGGCCATTCCCGCCGGCGGCAAGACCTATATCATCAACCCGGATGGGACCGGCGCCTTTGCCGAAACCTCCGCGCCCCGTGCGCTTGAGCATGCCGAAATCGCCGGGATCGTCGCCGACTACGCCAGGGGCGCCCGTGCGGCGATCGATGCCGGTTTCGACGGCGTCGAGATCCATGGCGCCAACGGCTATCTGATCGACCAGTTCCTGAAGACCGGCGCCAATGACCGCACCGACGAATATGGCGGCTCGATCGAAAACCGTGCCCGTTTCGCGCTCGAAGTGGTTGATGCGGTGGCGAAGGAAATCGGCGCCGGCCGCACCGGCATCCGGCTCTCCCCTGTCACGCCCGCCAACAACATTACCGAGGAAGATCCGCAGCCGCTCTTCGACTATCTCGTCGAAAAGCTTGGGAGACGCGGCCTCTCCTTCATTCATGTGATCGAAGGCGCCACCGGCGGCGACCGCGCCTATAGCCAGGGCCCGAAACCCTTCGACTATCACCAGCTGAAGGACGTCTATCGCAAGGCGGGCGGCAAGGGTGGCTGGCTGGTCAACAACGGTTACGACAAGGCCTCGGCCGAAAAGGCGATCGAGACCGGCTATGCCGATGCCGTCGCCTTCGGCCGGCCCTTCATCGCCAACCCGGATCTGGTTGAACGCCTCCGCACCGGTGCCGCCCTCAACGCTCTCGACGCCACCACGCTCTATGGCGGCGGCGCCAAGGGCTATACGGATTACCCGTCGCTCGAAGCCGTTGCCTGACGCGCGACAGAGCAGAGTAGGACAGGATGACGAAGCGCCCGGCCACAGGTCGGGCGTTCAGTTTGTCCGTTTTGGGGTTCCGATCTGACGACATATCATCTAAAGCCTTGTCCCGATTGTATAAAGCCAGTCAGCTTCTGGCTTGAAACAGGAGGCCTTGATGAACCGGAACGACACGATCGACACGGGAACTTTCACCCTTCAGCGCGAGCATGTTCTCGCCGTCATGCAGGATCAGCGCGATGCGTCGGCGCAGGTTATCGATGACAAGACGGGATTATGGAGGAAGGTGCGAATTGCCTCGGTCATCGCGATGGTGCCGCTCTTTCTCGTCGGCATCACGCTCAAGCAGGCGCCCTGGATGCAGATCGCCTTCGTCGCCTTCTTCGTTCTCGGCATCATTTTCAAGGTCAGCAGCTGGCTCATCAAACGCGGCATGAACAGGCTCGGCACCTCGGGCACCGTCTCGCGCAACACCGTGGTGAAAGCGCTCGACCGGCGCATATTCAAGGGCCGCGAGGCCGTCCAGGCGCAGGCCCGTTTCGGCCCGGATCAATTCGAACTGGTTCAGGACAAGATCCGCTTTTCGGCCGCCTATGGCGATGAAAAGAAGATCGGCATCATCTTCGAGCGCAAGGGCATGCTGCAGATCACGCCCGGAGACGCCCGCGGCCTGCCGGATGTGATCTTCTTCATCCCGCTGGCGAGAGTGCCGGATCCCGCAGCCCTGATGGAACGCCTGCAGGAGAGCCCTTCCTTCGTCTTCGCCCATGCCTGATACGGATATGAGGGCCTGACGCGGCTCGGTTGGTCAGAGACGGCACGGCAATCGGAGATGGCGACCGGTGAAAAATCGGCCGCCCGTCCCGATGATACCGGCTCAGTGGGTTGTCACGCCCTGCTCGCCATCCTCGACATCGGCTTCCGGCCGGTCGCCGCCATCGCTGTATTCGGTGTGCCAGATGCCGCGTTCGTCCTGCCAGCTGATCTCTTCGGGATCACCGCCGACCTGCTGTTCGGCCGCCACGATACGCGCGGCCTGCAATGCGTCCGAATGGGTGGGAAAGGTTTCCGAATAGACATCGCCCAGCCGATAGGCCCAGCCACCGTCATGCGGCACCACTTTGTACACAACCTTGGTCATCGTGCTCCTCTTTCTTTTATCGGCCGCACGGACGAAATCATGTCCGCGGACGGCGCCCCAGACAAGCAAGAGGGGCACCGCTCAGTTCCCGGCCAT
Organism: Shinella sp. UYSO24; assembly: GCA_902167985.1. Classification (GTDB taxonomy): domain Bacteria; phylum Pseudomonadota; class Alphaproteobacteria; order Rhizobiales; family Rhizobiaceae; genus Neorhizobium. The sequence continues at coordinate 304,041 of CABHNZ010000002.1, read as the reverse complement.
GAGAGGATAATGTCATCAAAGCGGGCTCTTCGCAAACGCTTGCAATCGTGACGCTATCGCTTGATGCGCGGGCGCGCCGCGTTACATCTTAAAAGTTATAAAGCCAGCCATATGACCCCATGCATATTTCAGGAGTAACCGAGCGTTGAATTTGCCCGCCATCCTCAGGCAGGAAGCCTCCCTTCTTGTCGCCGCCCTCTTCGTCGTCCTCGGCTATGTTTTCGAGCACAGCGTGCTGGAAGCGGGCAAGGCCGCCTCTCTGATCGGCGCCGCCGTCTTCATCGCCGTCATCGTTCTCGCATCGACCCGTGTCGCCCATCATGCCGAGGTTCTGGCCCACAAGGTGGGCGATCCCTATGGCACGATGATCCTGACACTCTCGGCCGTCGCCGTCGAAGTGCTGATCCTCGCCATCATGATGGGCTCGTCCTCCTCGCCGACGCTTGTGCGCGACACGATCTATTCGGCCGTCATGCTGGATATCAACGGCATTCTCGGACTTGCCGCCCTGCTCGGCGGCCTGCGCCACGGCGAACAGCCCTATAATGACGATTCCAGTCGCACCTATAGCGTGATGATTTTGACGGCCATGGGCATTTCCATGATCGTGCCGGAATTCGTGCCGGACGATCGCTGGCGCTATTATTCGATGTTCACCATCGTCGCGATGATCGCGCTCTACGGCGTCTTCCTGAAAATGCAGGTCGGCCCGCACAGCTATTTCTTCTCCTACACCTATCCCCGCACGCCAAAGACCGTGACCGCCAGCAAGGGCGAAACGCCCACCGCAGGCCAATCGGCATCGGCATCCGCAGCTCCAGCCCCAGCCCCAGCCCAAGCCCCAGCCCAAGCCCAAGCAATGTCGGCATCGGCCAACGCCGCCACCTCGCCCGCCGCCACCTCGACTGCCGGCACCGCGCCAACCGGCCAATCCGCTCAGGCCGCGGCTCCTGCCCCGGACGCCGCAGCCGGCACAGCAGTTGGAGCCGAGAGCGAGAACGAACCGGCAGGTCTCTCGATCGCCATCATCCTTGTCGGCGTGCTGATCATCGGCTTCCTCGCCGAATTCATGTCCGCCTTCCTCGATACGGGGCTCGAAGGCTCAGGCGCGCCGCCGGCACTGACGGCCGTCGTGGTCGCTGCCATTTCCGCCGCACCGGAAATTCTCACCGCACTGCGCGCGGCATTGCGCAACCGCATGCAGTCGGTCGTCAACATCGCCATGGGTGCCTCGCTTTCCACCGTCATCCTGACCGTGCCGGTGATGGAAGGCATCGCGCTCTATACCGGCCAGCCCTTCATCATGGCGATGACGCCGGTACAGACGGTGATGGCGGCCATCACCCTGATCGTCGCCGCGATCAACCTCAATGACGGACAGACGAACGCCATCGAGGGGATGACGCATTTCGTCCTCTTCGCCACCTTCGTCATGCTCACCATGATCGGCCTCTGAGGACCGGCTCCGCAAAAACGATTCCGGAACAGCAACTTGCCGACATTTCCGGAATCATTTCGGCAAGAGGTTGAATCAACTCCTCAACCAGCGCCCGCAACCATTCCGCGATAAACTTAACTTGACCGCGCCGTGTAGGGCATAAGCCCTCCACCCGCCCTAGATGTAGCAAGGACTGGTCTCGCCACTCCTCCGCACACGATGCCTCTGCGAGACGTGCCGCTGCGATAGATCGAAGGGAAAGACACTGATGCGCCAACGCCCTCCCCACACCGCAATCCGCGCCACACTCCGCGCCGCCATCCCCGGCCAGCACCCTCGCCACGGCGCTTCGGACCTCTCCGCCCGCCTCCTGCATCCCCTTCCTCCCGGCCCTTCCGGCCGCTTTTCCGGCCCTCTTGCCCGCCGCGCAACCGCTCTTCTGGCCGCCACCCTCGTCCTGCCGGCCCTCATCGCATCCCCGGCCCTGGCCCAGCAGGCAGCGACCACAAAACCATCCGAAACCCGCCCCGCCAACGCGCCTGACCAGAAGCCCGCCTTTGCCGGCCAGACGCGCGCAACCCAGCCGGCAGACATGCCCCGCATCGCCGCAAGCGTCGTCGCCAGGGATCTGCCGCAGCTCTGGTCGATGGAATTCCTGCCCGATGGCCGCATGCTGGTGACGGCAAAACAGGGGGCGATGCACATCATCTCCAGTGACGGCAAGGCCGGCCCGGCCATATCAGGCGTGCCGAAAGTCATGTCCGATGGCCAGGGCGGCCTGCTCGATGTGGCACTCGCCCCTGATTATGCACGTCCGGCATGATCTTCTTCTCCTTCGCCGAACCGCGGCAGGATGGCAACGGCACCTCGGTCGCCTCTGCCAGACTGGTGCCCGACCGCAATGGCGGCGGCAAGCTGGAAAACCTGAAGATCATCTTCCGTCAGATGCCGAGCTATGACGGCCGCAATCACTTCGGCTCCCGCCTCGCCTTCGGCCCCGAGGGTGAGCTTTATGTCACGGTCGGCGAGCGCTCCTCGCCGGAGCCGCGCGTGCAGGCGCAGGACATTGCAAGCGGCCTCGGCAAGACCTTCCGCATCACCCGCGACGGAAAACCCTGGCCGGGCAATCCTTTCATCGGCCGGAAGGATGCGATGCCGGAAATCTGGTCCTACGGCCACCGCAACCTGCAGGCAGCAACGATAGACGGAGAAGGCCGCCTCTGGACCGTCGAACACGGCCCGCGCGGCGGCGACGAACTGAACAGGCCGGAGGCCGGCAAGAATTACGGCTGGCCGGAAGTGACCTACGGCATCGATTATTCCGGCGCCCCGATCGGCCGCGGCATCACCTCCCTGCAGAAAACGGAACAGCCGGTCTATTACTGGGATCCGGTGATCGCGCCCTCCGGCATGGCCTATTACGACGGCAATCTCATCCCCGAATGGAAGGGCGCCTTCCTGATCGGCGGGCTGGTCGCCCAAGGGGTCGTGGTCGTCCATATGAAGGATGACAAGGTCCTGTCCGAGGAACGCATCTCGGTCGGCGCCCGCGTCCGCGACGTCAAGGTCGGCCCCGACGGCGCCGTCTATGCCGTCACCGAAAGCCGGGGCGGCCCCTCCACCATCGTGCGCCTGACACGGACGTGATATCCCTAAAGCCCTAGGCCCGAAAGCTTAGCGGATGCCCGGCAAGCGCCCTGTCGACGGTGACGAGTTGAATCGTCTCCGTCTGGCATTGGGCAAGCAGCAGCCGGTCGAACGGATCGCGCGTCGGCGGCTCGGGCATCGCGATGGCAATGACGTGGGGGACGGTGATCGTGATGATCTCCACCCCGGAAGCATCGAGAAAGTCGGGGATTCCTTCCACGGGAATGGCGATACCGAGCTTTCCAAGCCGCGACTTGATGGCGATTTCCCACAGGCTGGCGACACTCACCACGCCGGTCGCCGCATTGCTGATCAACAGGTTCCGCACAACTGGATATTCGGCCTCGAACGGGTTGTTGACCATCGAAATGACCACATGGGTATCGAGCAATAGCCGCATCTACGGCAACGGTCTCAGGAGAAAATCTTCCGGCAGCGGATCGTCGAAATCCTCGGCAATGAAACCTTCGGTTCGCACGATGCCTTTTGAGCGCAGATAGGCTTCGCCGGCCTCCGGATCATAGCCCCGCTTATTGCGGACCGCCTCCGCCTCCCGCGGCACAAGATCGAACACCGGCTTGCCATTGCGCGTCACGGTCACGGTCTCGCCCTGCTCCACCTCGCGGGCAAGCTCCTCGAAACGCTGCGGTACATCCTGGATCGAGACGGTCTTCATGCCGAAATGTAGATCCGGCAAGGCAAAACGTCAATGTGATCATAAATCACAAAAAAGCCCACCGTCTCCGGCGGGCTTTTTTTCAATCAGATATAAGCCGTCTTACTTGCAGGCTGCGCAGAAGCGCTGGATGCGCGTGCAGGCTTCTTCGAGCAGGGCTTCCGAGGTCGCATAGGAAATGCGGAAGTTCGGGCCGAGACCGAAGGCCGAACCGTGAACCACGGCAACGCCTTCCGCCTCGAGCAGTTCGGAAACGAAATCCTCATCCGTCTCGATGACCTTGCCCGAAGGCGCGGTCTTGCCGAGAAGGCCGGCGCAGGACGGGTAGACGTAGAAGGCGCCTTCCGGCTTCGGGCAAACGATGCCGGTCGCCTGGTTCAGCATGGAGACGACGAGATCACGGCGACCTTCGAAGATCTTCTTGTTGTCGTTGACGAAATCCTGCGGACCGTTGAGCGCCTCGACGGCAGCCCACTGGGCGATCGACGATGCGCCGGAGGTCTGCTGGCCCTGGATCATGTCCATCGCCTTGATCAGCTGCAGCGGGCCGGCTGCATAGCCGATACGCCAGCCGGTCATCGCGTAAGCCTTGGAAACGCCGTTCATGGTCAGCGTGCGGTCATAGAGCTTCGGCTCGACTTCGACCGGCGTCGCGAACTTGAAATCGCCGAAAACGAGATGCTCGTACATGTCGTCGGTGAGGATCCAGACATGCTCGTGCTTCAGAAGCACGTCGGTCAGCGCCTTCAGCTCGGCCGCGCTATAGGCAGCGCCCGTCGGGTTGGACGGCGAGTTGAACAGGAACCACTTGGTCTTCGGCGTGATCGCAGCTTCCAGCTCTTCGGCCGTCAGCTTGAAATTGTTCTCCTGCTTGGTCGTGACGGCAACCGGCGTACCGCCGCACAGCGCCACCATTTCCGGGTAGGACACCCAGTAAGGCGCCGGAATGATCACTTCGTCGCCCGGGTTCAGCGTCGCCATGAAGGCGTTGAACAGGATCTGCTTGCCGCCGGTGCCGACGATCGTCTGTTCCGGCTTGTAGTCGAGACCGTTCTCGCGCTTGAACTTTTCGGCAATCGCCTTGCGCAGTTCCGGAATACCGGAAACCGGCGTGTACTTCGTCTCGCCGCGGTTGATCGCGTCGATGGCCGCCTGCTTGACGTTATCGGGCGTGTCGAAATCCGGCTCGCCGGCGCCGAGGCCGATCACGTCCCGGCCCTGTGCTTTGAGTTCCCGAGCTTTCTGGGAAACGGCAATGGTGGCGGAGGGCTTCACGCGGGAAAGGGCATCGGCAAGGAAGGCCATGGGTCTTGGTCCTGAAAGCTGTTGGCACAAGGCGGACGGACTGCCGTTCCGCCGCCACGCTGTATGTCGGTTAACGCCGCCGTTTCAAGCGGAAAGGATGAATGGGTCACATCAAAACCGCTGATCTGAGCCCACTCGCCGTTTACCCCCGCGTAAGCCTGCCACGGTAGAATGCCCTCGATAAAGAGTGATGGCCGTCATTCGCGCGGCTTACCTCCTGGCCGCCACACGCCCGAACACGATGGCGGCAATCGATGATGGACCACGTGAACCGTCGGCGAAAACGGTTGCCAGACATGCTGCGGGTGCTGCCGCACGACCGCAGACACCACATAAATACCCCTGCATTTTCAGGGGTTTCCAATGTTGCGCCACGGCATAACAACCACGCGCTGTAATTTTTTTCTGACCTTTCCAATGTCGCGAAATGACACAAAATCCGGTTGGGAATGCATTGCTGGCGATGAATCGTGAGTGCAAAAGCAAAGATAATAGCCAAAAGCCTGCATTTTCAGCGCATCTGGCGGCTTTTTGCGTTCGCTTTATGCGCGGATTTGAAAAAACTTTTTCTTGCCAATTTCCCGTAAACACAGCACTCTGTCCATGTTCGGGCAATTTACGAGCATGGGAAGACCTATAATGATGCGGTCCGGGGACGCTAACACCCTCGGGCGGAGAGACTGGGGGCGGAATATTTCAAAACCATTCCTGCCAGTTGCCGCGGTAAACACAGGGACCCTTTCTTAAAGCTGCCTGCCACCCGCCCACACGGGCACATGATAATGACTGTCCGCCGCTGAACACGGACAGAAAGAAAAGGACCTGCTGCATGGCCGAAACTGGCACTGTAAAATTCTTCAATACCGACAAGGGCTTTGGCTTTATCAAGCCAGATAACGGCGGCGCCGATATCTTCGTCCACATCTCTGCTGTCCAGGCTTCTGGCCTGAACGGTCTTTCTGAAAACCAGAAGGTAAGCTTCGACACCGAACCGGATCGTCGCGGTAAGGGCCCCAAGGCCGTCAACCTGCAGATTTCCGGCTGATCACCTCCCGCAAGGGATCGATCAAGTTGAAGCCCGGCAGGAATGCCGGGTTTTTTTTGTCTTCCGCCTGCCCCGATCAGGTGACGAATGCAGGGGCACGCACAACCTGCCCCAAATTCCCGCCTATAGGCTTCAAATCCCGCGCAGATAGGGGTTTGTACGGCGCTCGTCACCGATCCGGCTGCCGGGGCCGTGGCCACAGATGAAGCCCACCTCGTCTCCAAGCGGCAGAAGCTTGTCCCGGATCGAGGCAATCAGTGTGTCATGGTCGCCGCCCGGAAGATCGGTGCGCCCGACGGAGCCGTTGAACAGAACATCGCCCACATGGGCAAAGCGCTGCGCCTCATTATAGAACACCACATGACCCGGCGAATGCCCCGGGCAGAACAGAACCTTGAACTGGTGATCGGCAAACGAGAGCATGTCACCCTCGTCAAGATAACGGTCGGGCACGAGATTGCGCACCGCCATCTCGACACCGAACATTTTCGCCTGATTTTCCAGCTGCTGCAGCAGCGGCTCGTCCGCCTTGTGCGGCCCGGCCACCGGAACGCCGAGCACTTCGCGCAACTCGTCGGCACCACCGGCATGGTCGATATGGCCATGGGTGATCCAGATCTCGACCGGCGTGATGTGATTGCCTCGGATAGTCTCGACGATCGAGGCAACATCGCCGCCCGGATCGACCACCACGCCAATGCGGGTGTCTTCGTCAAACAGGATGGTGCAGTTCTGCTGGAAGGGCGTAACCGGGATAATGCCGGCCTGGAGCTTGCTCATGGTGCCTCGGCTCTTGGGTGAACAGGCGCGGTATAGACCGAAACGCGCCGCGGTTCAGCCCCAAAATCTCGGCTGCAGATTTCAATCGCACCGCCCCATGGTCCGCGACCTCTGAGAGGCCACGTTACTGACAGTTCGGCAGGAAAAAGAAGCTCAGTTCGCAGCCATTGTCACATAGCTGTGCTCGCCCGAAACGGGCGGCGCCAGGGAAACCGTGGCGACGAGCACGGCCGCAACCAGGAGCTTCACGGCCAAGACGGTCACGAGAAGCGAATGGAGCGGATGACGCGGCTCGCGGCCTGCCTGAGCGGCAATCGGCGGTATCGGCTGGAAGGTGGTGGCGGGCATTGTTTTTCTCCGGTCTGCTTTTGGCTCTATCAATGCGTGCCGGGGTAAAAAGGTTCCGCAACGCGCCTGCTTGCCGTCTCGCCCCAGAGTTGACGGTGAGGATTGCAAAGCCTGAGGCGGGAAGATTGTATCAACCACCCCTGTGGTTTCATGCCTTGAGCAGAAATCCTGTTGATTGAAGAGGCATTTGCCCCTTATCACCGTCCTGGGGTTGGACTGCTTCGGCAATGCGCGTCTGCGGCCAGGCGTAAAATCCGGAGCGGAAGCGGAGAAAGGAACCACCAGTGTCGCCTGTGTCGACGGCAAAGGCCGTCAAGAAGGTTCAGCCGCCCATGCCGGCGGTGGATGAGGCCCAGATCGATTTCGAGACGATCGAACGCTTCTTCTTTGCCTATCGCGATTTCGTTTCGGATCCGGATGCCATATTGGCGCGGATCGGCATGGGCCGCGCGCATCACCGCGTCGTCTATTTCGTCTCGCGCAATCCCGGCATGATGGTGGCCGACCTTCTCGATACGCTGCAGATCACCAAGCAGAGCCTCGCGCGCGTTTTGAAGCAGCTGATCGAAACCGGCTATATCCGCCAGATGGCCGGCGCCAAGGATCGCCGGCAGCGGCGGCTTTATCCAACACTCGCCGGTCGGGAGCTGGCGCTTGCCCTGTGTGAGCCGCAATCGCGCCGTATCGGCAACGCCATGGCAGATCTGACGCCGGAAATGCGCGAGGGCGTGCAGCTGTTTCTGCTGAAGATGCGCGGCCGCGACCCGAGCATAGAGGCCTCCGACAGCGATTTCGACCAAGGCTAGAACCAGGGAAAGAAGCAAGGCTTACAACAATGACGAAACTTCCTCCTTCGGACGATGCCCCTCACCTTCTGGTGGTCGATGACGACCGCCGCATCCGCGACCTGCTCAATCGCTACCTGATGGACCAGGGATTTCGCGTCACCGTCGCGGGCGATGCCGCAGAAGCCCGCCGCAAGCTGGATGGCCTGCATTTCGACCTGATCATCCTCGACGTGATGATGCCGGGAGAATCCGGCCTCTCGCTCACCCAGTCGCTTTACGAGAAGAAGACCATCCCGGTCATTCTGCTCACCGCCCGCGCCGAGGCGGAATCGCGCATTGCAGGCCTTGAGGCGGGCGCCGACGACTACCTGTCGAAACCGTTTGATCCGCGCGAACTCGTGCTGCGCATCAACAATATCCTGCGCCGCAGCACCTCTGCCGATGCGCCGAAGATCGAGCAGGTCATGTTCGGGCCCTTCACCTTCTCGATTGCTCGCAAGGAGTTGCGCAGAGCGGCCGAGACGATCCGGTTGACCGACCGGGAGCAGGAGATCATGATGCTGTTTGCGCTGCGCGCCGGCGACACGATACCCCGCCACGAACTGATCGGCGACGATGCCGACGTCGGGGAACGCACGATCGACGTGCAGATCAACCGCCTGCGCCGCAAGATCGAGGATGATCCCGCCAACCCCGTCTACCTGCAGACGGTGCGCGGCATCGGCTACAGGCTCAGCATAGACTGACACCCGGATCGACAGACCAATGCAAAGGGCGGGATGACGGCGACAGAATGGCTATTTTCGATCTGCTGAAGCGGGATGCCGGCCGTTTCAATCTCCCCGGAACGCGGCCCCTGAACCGCGCCATGCGCCGCTACCTGCCGACCGGGCTTTATACCCGCTCGCTGTTGATCGTCATCCTGCCGATGCTGCTTCTGCAGACCGTCGTTGCCGCCGTCTTCATGGAGCGCCACTGGCGCCTCGTCACCGAGCGCCTGTCTGAGGGCACGGTCGGCGATATCGCCGGCATTATCGAGGTCATCAAGGCCTATCCGCAGGACAGCAATTACGACAAGATCACCAAGATTGCCGATGACGCGCTGAACCTGACGATCGCCGTTGAGGAAAACGGCCAGCTGCCGCCGCCGCGCCCGCGCCCCTTCTTCTCCATCCTCGATGACACGCTGGCAGACCAGATCACCAAGCAGATCCACATGCCATTCTGGATCGATACGGTGGGCGACAGTAAGCTCGTCGAAATCCGCATCAAGTTCGATAGCCGTGTCCTGCGCGTCTTTGCCCGCCGCGGCTCCACCTATGCGTCCAACACCCATATCTTCCTGATCTGGATGGTTGGCACAGCCCTTGTTCTCGTCGCCATTTCCATCCTCTTCCTGCGCGGTCAGATCCGCCCGATCCTACTTCTTGCAAAAGCGGCAGAAAGCTTCGGCAAGGGCCAGAAGACGGAGGGCTATTCTCCGCGCGGCGCGGAAGAAGTCCGCCGCGCCGGCCTTGCCTTCATCCAGATGCGCGAGCGCATCGAACGCCAGATCGAACAGCGCACCGCCATGCTCGCGGGCATCAGCCACGACCTGCGCACCGTCCTCACCCGCTTCAAGCTGCAACTGGCGCTGGCCGGCGAAAAGCCGGAACTGTCGGGCATGAGCGAGGATGTCGACGACATGCAGTCCATGCTCGAAGGCTATCTCGCCTTCGCCAAGGGCGAGGCAGAGGAGGATGTCGGCACGCTGCGCCTCTCCGACATGCTGGAACGCTACCGGGCCGAATTCGAGATGCACGGCAAGGTCCTGACCTACCAGATCCAGGGCGAAGACGAGATTGCCGTGCGCCCCAACGCCTTTACCCGCCTCGTCTCGAACCTCGTCTCCAACAGCCAGCGCTATGCGACGAGCCTCAATATCGAAGCACGCCACAGCGCCAAATGGCTGACGCTGACGCTGGACGACGATGGCCCCGGCATTCCGGCAGCCTCGCGCGAGGACGTCTTCAAACCCTTCCATCGGCTCGACGAGGCGCGCAATCTGGATTCGTCCGGCACCGGCCTCGGTCTTGCCATCGCGCTCGATATTGCCCGCTCGCATGGCGGCAACATCACGCTCGATGACAGTCCGCGTGGCGGCCTGCGCACCATCGTGCGCGTTCCGGCCTGATCCCGCCCCGAAAACCCGCGCTTCCCGCCAGAACGGTCTTTACAAGATAGTTGCAGAGCGCAATAATTCACAAACAAACTATCGGATAAAGATGCAAAATCACGAAAATTCCCCCGTACGTGTCGCAGTCGCCCGGCTGCTCGGTCAGGTCGCGCGGCAGTGGCGCAAGGCTGTCGATGCCAGACTGCGGCCCTTCGGGCTGACGGAAGCAACGTGGTTGCCGCTTCTCTATCTCGCCAATGCCGAGACGCCGATGCGCCAGAAGGATCTGGCTTCGATCCTGTCGCTCGACAATTCCTCCGTCGTTCGCCTGATCGACGCGCTGGAGGCGGCAGGCCTTGCCGAGCGCCGCGACGAGCCGACAGACCGGCGCGTCAAGACCATCCATCCGCTTCCTGCCGCCCATACGGTGATCGAGCAGGTCGAGGATGCCACCAATTCCGTCCGGACAGAACTTCTCGACGGCCTGTCGGAGGACGACATCGCCGTGACCCACAAGGTTCTCTTGCATATCAAGGCCAGGCTGAAGACGCTTGGAAGCGAAGATGACGACGACTGATGCCAGTGCAGACAGCAGCGCTTACGAAACAGCCCGCGAGAACCGCATTCCGCCCCTCTGGCTTCTGGCACTGATCACCTTCAGCGGCACGCTGGCCATGCATATCTTCGTGCCGGTCCTGCCGATTGCCGGTGAAGCCCTGCATGCCGGCGCTGCCGAAATGCAGGCGACGATCAGCATCTACATCCTCGGCCTTGCCGCCGGCCAACTCGTCTACGGCCCACTCTCGGATCGCTACGGCCGCCGCCCCATCCTGATGGCCGGGCTTGTCGTCTATACGCTGGCCAGCCTCACCGCCCTTTTCTCCTCAAGTGTCGAAATGCTGATCGTCGCCCGCCTGTTTCAGGCGCTTGGCGGCGGCACCGGCCTCGTCATCGGCCGGGCAATCGTCCGCGACACCTCGACCACGACGGAATCCACCCGCCGTCTTGCCCTGATGAACCTGATGGTGACGGTCGGGCCGGGCCTTGCGCCGATTGCCGGCTCGCTTCTGGCGGGCGTGGCCGGCTGGCGCGCCATCTTCGTTGTCCTCTGCCTCCTCGGCATCTGCAATATTCTCTGTTCCTGGCGGCTTCTGCCGGAAACCTCGCGCATGGCCAAGGACCAGAGCTTTTCGCTGATCGCCCGCAATTACGGCCTTCTGCTGCGCACCCCCGCCTTTGTCGGTTATGCGATCGGCGGCTCCTGCGCCACCACATCCTTCTACGCCTTTGTCGGGGCAGCCCCCTTCATCTTCGTCAACCAGCTGCACCGCCCGACGGGCGAAATCGGCATATTCCTCGGCATCGTCGTCCTCGGCTACTGGCTCGGCAGCCTGATTGCCAGCCGCCTTGCCGGCCGCATTCCGATCCGCAGGCTGCTTGCCTTCAATCTTTTAAGCCTGCTCGCAGCCCTGTTTCTCCTGACGATCTCGGCAACCGGAAATCTGACGCTCATCGCCGTCGTCGGCGGCATGTTCGTCTACACGATCGGCGCGGGCATCGCCTCGCCGGCCGCCATGAGCGAGGCGATCGGCGTCAACCCGCTGGTCGCGGGCTCCGCATCCGGTCTCTACGGCTTTGTCCAGATGGTCATCGGCGCGATAGCGACGGCCGCCACCGGCCTTGGCAGCGACCACGCCCTCCTCGCCTCGCTGGCGGTCGTGATTGCCTGCATCATCAGCCAGATCTGCTTCAGGATCGCCAGCCGCCCCGCATGAGGCGGCCGCCGACCCTATGCCCGATCTCACATCATCTTCTTGCCGTTCGGCACAGGTTGCTCGACGGCGGCAAGAACGATCGCGCCATTCTCATCCTCGAAACCGAGCGTCAGCACTTCCGAACGGAACGGCCCGATCTGCCGCGGCGGGAAATTGACGACACCGAGAACCTGCCGGCCGATCAGGCTTTCGGGCGTATAATGCACGGTGATCTGCGCCGATGATTTCTTGATGCCGATCTCCGGCCCGAAATCGATCTTCACCTTGATGGCCGGCTTGCGCGCCTCCGGAAAGGGCTCCGCCTCGATGATCGTGCCGACGCGGATATCGACCTTCTCGAAATCGCCATAGGTGATCTGCGCGCTGGCTTCGGCTGTTTGATCGGACATTGTCTCTAAGGTTCCCATTCTTCTTTTCACACGAAAAACCCGCCGCAGCCTTTCACGGTCGCGACGGGCAATCAATCAGGCAGGTTGATATCGCGGCCAATGGCGCGAGGACATGCGTCAGCTGCCGAGTTCCTGCGCCCGCGTGCGGGCTGCTTCAAGCGCCTTGTCGAAAAGCGGCTGCATGCCGTCATCCGCCATCAACACGGAGAGCGCGGCAGCCGTCGTGCCGCCCGGAGACGTGACATTCTGGCGAAGCTTGGAGGCGACTTCCGGCGAACGGTTGAGAAGCTCACCCGCACCGGACACCGTTTCCCGCGCCAGACGCATCGCCACATCTTCCGGCAGACCAAGCTTGCGCCCGGCTTCCGCCATGCACTCGACGAGATAGAAGACATAGGCCGGACCGCTGCCCGAAACCGCCGTTACGCTGTCGATATCCGCTTCCGACGAGACCCACTCGACCGGGCCGCTGACCTTCAGAAGCGCCTGCACCGCATCGCGCTGGTCGGCCGAGACCTTCGGATTGGCATAGGCGCCCGTCACACCGCGGCCGATCATGGCAGGCGTGTTCGGCATGGCGCGTACCATGCCGGCATCGCCGAGCTGGCTCGACAGGAACGCGAGCGTCGTGCCGGCGGCAATCGAAACCACCACCGTCTTCTCGCCAACCGCCGTTTTGAGGCCCGGCAGAACCTTTTCCATCAGCTGCGGCTTGATCGCCAGAAACAGGATATCGGCAATGAGCCTTCCGGCAGCGACTGATGATGCGTCGCACCGGCCTTGGATATCATCTCCTGCATCGCTTCCGACGGCGACGGATCGATTACCGTCACCGAGGGACCGGCAATGCCATTGGCAAGCCAGCCGGAGAGAAGCGCGCCGCCCATATTGCCGGCGCCGACGAGAACCACATTGCCGATAGAGGCCATTACGCTTCACCAACCGTTTCGAAGAGGACGCAATCCATCGCAGCCTTGGCTTCCATGCCCGACCAGACGACGAACTGGAAGGCCTGGAAATAGCTCTCGCAGGCTTCGAGCGCGCTCGACAGCAGAACCTCGACCTGCTGGTTCGTCGGCTCGGCGCCGCCGCAGAGCAGCAGCGACTGGCGGAAGATGATGACGTCTTCCTGGCGCCACAGGTCGAAATGACCCATCAGCGTCTGACCGTTGACGAAGGAGAGAAGCCGTATGACTTCGTTGACGCGAATATCGGGGATTTTCAGATCGAAGGCGCAGGCCAGATGCAGCGCCTCGAAATCCTCCATCCAGGAGAAGGAAACATGGTAGTCCGCCCAGCGGCCTTCCACGGTCATGGCGATTTCATCCTCGCCCGAACGTTCGAACGTCCAGTCATTCGAGGCGGCAACGAACTCGATCATATCGACCGGGTTCGACTGGCGTTCAATTTCCATTTCCATCAGGCTCATGCGGCACCTTTTTAACCGGAATGATTGCGGATCTGTGCGAGACACGAAACACGCGGACACCATCCGGGAACAACAATTCAGATGATCGCCCGACACCGCGATGCTAACGCAGCGAACCTGTCCGAACCTTACCGGCCCGTTTCGAATCATCCTTTAAAATCAGTGTAGCTAGACCCATTGCAGGAACCACCCCCTGCACCCCGTTTTTGCGAAATCTGCCGTGGATAGATGTTCGCGATCGAGATCAGCAGGAATGCTTAACCGACTCTCAACGCTCGCTTTTTTGGCAGTGTCCACAGGCCTGATTTTTTTGATGATTCGGCTTCAGGAAGGGTCATGGCAAGAGGCGCGAAACGCAAGATCTGGGGACACGCGAAGGCATCGCGGGACGGGGGCACGGCGGGAATCGGAGGGAACGGGAACAGGGATCGTCATCCGCCTGCATCTGCCCCTGCTCTTTGGCGACATCTCCAGCCCCGGCACCGATCAAGAATAGCGCCGGTCAAAAGAAAAGCCGGGCAAGCGGCAACCCGCTCACCCGGCCTCCAGTGATTTCAGATGAGAAGCCGACCTGCCCGTCAGGTCCGACATCCCTGAACGCCTCGATGCCTCAGCCCTTTTCGGCGAGCTTGGCTTCCAGCGCCTCGATACGGGCCTTCAATGCGTCGTTCTCGTCGCGGGCGCGCACGGCCATTTCGCGAACGACCTCGAATTCCTCGCGCTTGACGAGATCCATGCCGTTCATGAACCGCTCGGCCTGCGCGTGAAACGCGGTCTCCACTTCCTTGCGCACGCCCTGCGCCGCACCGGCGGCATCGGTCATCAGACGGGCGAAATCGTCGAAGATCTTGTTCGTTCCGGTGGACATGGTTCTGGTCTCCAGCAATGCCGCCGGCACATATCGTGCACCGGCCGTAAAAGTCATGGCAGTTGAAGTAGGGCCAATGCCTGCCGCTTGCAAGCATCATCCACCGCTTGCTGTGTGCCACAACGAGATTCGCCTTGACCCACCGTCACAGCATCGCCATCTTCGCCCTTGAATAGGCACGGAGACCGATAAGCAAGGTCAAGACCACGCCAAGCTCGAGAAACTTGTAACTTGTACGAAGCACTTCATCTTTTCGCGCTGATCCCCTTTCCGGATATCGATCCGGTCGCCTTTGCCATCGGGCCGCTTTCGGTCCACTGGTACGGGCTGGCCTATGTCGCGGGCATCATGCTCGGCTGGCTCTATGCCCGCCGCCTCATTTCCGATCCCTCGCTCTGGAAAGACGGCCAGCGCCGATGACCAAGGCGCATCTGGACGATTTCCTCGTCTGGGCCGCAGCCGGCATCGTGCTCGGCGGGCGCACCGGCTACGTGCTGTTCTACGATCTGCCCGTCTATGCCGCCGACCCCTGGAAGGCGCTGCAGATCTGGAATGGCGGCATGTCCTTCCATGGCGGCCTGATCGGCTCGACGATTGCCATGCTGATCTTCGCCCGCCGCAACAACATTCCCGTCTGGTCGATGTTCGATACGGTCGCGACCGTCGTGCCGCTTGGCCTGTTCTTCGGCCGCATCGCCAATTTCATCAATGGCGAACTCTGGGGCCGTTTGAGCAGCATGCCTTGGGCGATCGTCTTCCCGACCGGCGGCCCTTCCCGCGCCATCCGAGCCAGCTTTACGAGGCCGGCCTCGAAGGCATCGTGCTTTTGATCGTTCTCGGCGTGCTGGCACTCGGCTTCAAGGCGCTGCGCGTGCCCGGCACGATTTCCGGCATATTCATCATCGGTTACGGCCTGTCGCGCATCTTCGTGGAATTCTTCCGCGAGCCTGATGCGCAGCTCGGCTATCTCATGGGTACCAACTGGCTGACCATGGGTCAGATCCTGTCGCTGCCGATGATCATCCTCGGCATCTGGGCGATCGTCCGCGCCCGCCGCGCCGCAGCCTTCGAAAAGGCCGTCGCGGGCAAGACGGACAACCCGGCAAAGGTTTGAAACGGAGGCCGCCCGCGTGACCACATCCGCAGACCAGCCTCCCGCCACCCTGACGCCGCTTGCAGAGCGCATCGCCAACCTGATCCGGGCCAATGGCCCGATCAGCGTCACCGATTATTTCGCGCTCTGCCTCGCCGATCCCGATTACGGCTATTACCAGACCCGTGAACCCTTCGGCGCCAATGGCGATTTCATCACCGCGCCCGAGATCAGCCAGCTTTTCGGCGAGATGATCGGCGTCTTCATGGTGCATGCCTGGCAGCAGCATGGCGCGCCGACACCCGTCAAGCTGGTCGAGATCGGCCCCGGCCGCGGCACGATGATGGCCGACATGCTGCGCGTCATCGCCAAGCTCGCCCCGCCGCTTTTCGAGACGCTGGAAGTCCATCTGGTCGAGACCAGCGAGCGGCTGCGCGGCGTCCAGCGTGTCACGCTCGAAACCTATTCGACGAAGATTTCCTGGCATGGCAGTTTCGATGAAGTGCCCGAAGGCTTCACCCTGATTGCCGCCAACGAACTCTTCGACGCGATCCCGATCCGCCAGTTCGTCCAGACCAAGACCGGCTTTCGCGAGCGCATGGTCGGGCTCGACGCCGATGATGCGCTGACCTTCACCGTCGGCATCGCCACGATCGACCCCTCGCTCCTGCCGGGCGAAACGGGCCGTGTGCCGGATGGCACGATCTTCGAATATGCGCCTGCCCGTCAGGCCGTGATGCAGACGCTGTCCGAGCGCTGCGCGCCCATGGCGGCACGGCCGTCATCATCGACTACGGCCATATGGTCACGAGCTTCGGCGATACGCTGCAGGCGATCCGCAACCATGATTTCGATCCGGCACTCGCCCATCCCGGCGAAGCCGACCTGACGAGCCATGTGGATTTCGAGGATCTCGGCCGCATTGCCCGCGCAACCGGCGTCCACATCAATGGCGGCTTGCGTCAGGGCGAGTTTCTCTACGGGCTCGGCATTGCCGAACGCGCAGCGGTTCTCGCAAAGGACAAGCAGCCGACGGAACAGCGCCTGATCGCTGCCGCCGTCGATCGTCTGGCCGGCGAAGGGGCAGGCAAGATGGGCGAGCTTTTCAAGGTGATCGCCGTCTCCAGCCCGGCCATCAACCTCATGCCTTTCCGCCCGGTAGACTGAGAGATCAGAGCGCCAGCCGGAAAAGAGGCAGCGCCTCCACGACGCCAAACGGCCCGCCGCCAATTGACAGCCGCCCCTCCTCTGCGCCACTCTCGCCCCCGAAACGAAGCAGGCGAAAACCCTGTTTCCGCACCACAAAATCAGAAAATTCAACAGGATGGAACGCCGATGCAGGATAGACACGCACCGACGCCGATCGTCAGCCCGCTTCTTGATGAGCGCTCCGGTTCCCGTATCGCCCATGGCTTTTTCACCCGTGAGGGCGGCGTTTCGGATGGCATTTATGCCGGCCTCAATGTCGGCATCGGCTCGAATGACGATCAGGATCGCGTGATCGAAAACCGCCGCCGGGTTGCCGCATGGTTCGATCTGCCGCTGGAAAAGCTGGCAACCGTGCATCAGGTCCATTCCCCGGATGTCGCCATCGTCGACGAAAACTATTCCGGCACCCGCCCGCAGGTGGATGCGATGGTGACGGCGACCCCCGGCGTGGCGATCGGCGTGCTTTCGGCCGATTGCGGCCCGATCCTGTTTGCCGATGGAGAAGCGGGCGTCATCGGCGCGGCGCATGCCGGCTGGAAGGGTGCACTGACCGGCGTTCTCGAAAACACCATTGATGCCATGATCACGCTCGGCGCGAGGCGAGAAAACATCACCGCCGTACTCGGCCCTTCGATCGGCCCGAAAAGCTATGAGGTCGGCCCGGAATTCCTCGAACGCTTCCTCGGTTTCGACCCGGCCTATGCCGAATTCTTCACGCCCTCGCCCAAGGACGGCCACAAGATGTTCGACCTGCCTGCGCTGACCATCAGCCGGCTGAAGGCCGCCGGTGTCGAAGCAGCAAGCCTCGACCTCGACACCTATCCGGATGCCGATCGTTTCTATTCATACCGCCGCACCACCCATGCCGGCGAGCCCGATTACGGCCGGCAGATCTCGGCCATCGCCATTCGCGCCTGAAGGCCAGATCCGCAAGGATTGACGCCGGGCCATTCGGCCCGATGTTCAGATGACAGCATCACGGGAGGACCGGCATGGCCCTGCAATTCGACGAACGCGAATATTCCGACCGCCTCGCCCGCCTGACGGAGACGATGCGCGAGGAAAAGCTCGACGCGCTTCTCCTGTTTGCCCAGGAGAGCATGTACTGGCTGACCGGCTATGACACGTTCGGCTATTGCTTCTTCCAGACGCTGGTGGTGAAGGCCGACGGCTCGATGACGCTGCTCACCCGCTCGGCGGATCTGCGTCAGGCCCGCCAGACCTCGGTGATCGGCAACATCACCGTCTGGGTGGACCGCGCCAATGCCGATCCGACGCTGGATCTGAAGAACCTCCTGAGCGACATGGACCTCCTCGGTGCGAAGATCGGCATCGAATACGACACGCATGGCATGACCGGTCGCGTCGCACGCCTGATCGACAGCCAGCTCTCCACCTTCGGCCAGCTGAGCGATGCCTCCTATCTTGTCGGCCGCCTGCGCCTCATCAAGAGCGAGGCCGAGATCGCTCATGTGAAGCGCGCAGCCGAACTTGCCGACGATGCGCTCGATGCGGCCCTTGCCCTGATCGGCCCCGGCGCCGACGAGGGCGAGATCCTGTCGGCCATGCAGGGCACGATCCTTGCCGGCGGCGGCGATTATCCCGCCAACGAATTCATCATCGGCTCCGGCGAGGATGCGCTTCTCTGCCGTTACAAGGCCGGCCGCCGCAGGCTCGACGCCACCGACCAGCTCACCCTCGAATGGGCCGGCGTCTCCGCCCATTATCATGCCGCGATGATGCGGACCGTCCTGATCGGCGTCCCGTCGCTGCGCCACCGCGAACTCTACAAGGCCTGCCACGAGACTATTTTGGCGATCGAGGAGCTTCTGACGCCGGGCCACACATTCGGCGATGTCTTCGACGTCCATGCCCGCATCTTCGACGAGCGCGGGCTTTCCCGCCATAGATTGAACGCCTGCGGCTATTCGCTCGGCGCCCGCTTCTCGCCCTCCTGGATGGAAAGCCAGATGTTCCATGCCGGCAATCCGCAGGAAATCCTGCCCGGCATGACGCTCTTCGTCCACATGATCATCATGGATAGCGACAGCGGCGCGGCCATGACGCTCGGCCAGACCTACCTGACGACTGAAGGCGCGCCAATTCCGCTCTCCCGCCACACGCTCGATCTCATCCAGAAGTAACCGCTCAAGCCTCTGCCGCAGGAAATCGCAGCGGACTTATCGCAATTGACTTGCCGCAAACCACGACCGTAAGTTTCAGGAGGAAATGAATCAGGCGGGGTAGACAATGCGGCATATGGGCAAAGCGGTGATCGCCTTCAGCCTTGCCGGCCTTGTGGCGCCGCTTCTGTCTGCCTGCAACACCACCGATGCGCTGACGCCGCAGGTGGATGTCGGCGCCGGAACCCAGCCCGGTGGAAGCACCGGTTACAATCAGGATCGGCGATATGCCGGTGAGACGAGGCCCGTGAGCCGCGGATATCGCGCAACCTCCCCCGTCACCCAGGCAGACAGCGACGACATTGCCCGCGCCCCCCAGTCCGAAACCTACCGCGACCGCACCTATGCACAGCATCCGCCGATAAGGCAGGGCTCGCCCTACCCATCCGGCAATTCTCTCGAAGCACAGGCCGACGCGCTTCAATCCGGCAGCAGCGTCTCGCCTGCCTCTTCCGGCCCGCCTCCCGTCTGGAGCGGGCAGGACGACGCCGCAGGTCTTGCCCGCTCATCCCATGCCGACACGCCGCAGACGCGACAGGCGCCACCGATGGCCCTCGCCTCCCAGCAGGCTCCCAGCAGCGTCCCGGCAGCCGGCCGGCAACACGGTCCGCTTTTGCCGGTGATCGCGCGCCGGTCGAGGCGGTGACGCCTTTGTCGCGCCGGCTCGGGTCGGATGCACGCGCCAGCGGCCTCGTCATCCGCCCGTCGAATGATGCGAGCGCGGAAGAGATCCTCAAGGGCTATTTCTCCGCTTTCGAAGGCAATGGCCCAAAGGGCCGGCAGGTGACGATCGTATACGTCTGGGACGTTCTCGATCAGACCGGCAACCGGTTGAACCGGATGCAGGGTCAGGAGGTCGTCCCCGTCAGATCCGCTACGCGCGAAAGTGATCCATGGGCTGCGGTTCCGGCTGCGACGATGGAACTCATAGCGGCAAAAACAATCTCAGATTATCTGAACTGGCGCGATAGCAGGCGGGGATAGTTCGTCCTGACGTCACAAAAATCCTTGACCGCGTGCAATCCCTATTGCATTCGAAACCGGCGGCGGTAAAAGGCCGCCAAACCAGCTTCAAAACAGGCGGGCCGCAATGAAGGTTTTCGCAGGCAATTCGAACCGGCATCTTGCCGACGCGATCTGCAGCTATCTCAATGTTCCAGTCGGGAAAGCCAGCGTCAGGCGCTTTGCAGACCAGGAAATCTTCGTTGAAATCCAGGAGAACGTGCGCGGGGAAGACGTATTCGTCATCCAGTCCACGTCTTTCCCGACGAATGACCACCTGATGGAACTGCTGATCATGATCGACGCCTTCCGTCGCTCGTCGGCAAAGCGCATCACGGCAGTGCTTCCCTATTTCGGCTATGCCCGCCAGGACCGCAAGGCCGGCCCGCGCACGCCGATCTCGGCCAAGCTCGTCGCCAACCTGATCACCGAAGCCGGTGCCGATCGCGTCCTGACGCTTGATCTTCACGCCGGCCAGATCCAGGGCTTCTTCGATATCCCGACGGATAACCTCTACGCGATCCCGATCCTCGCCCGCGACGTCAAGGAACACTACGACCTGAACAACGTCATGGTCGTCTCGCCCGACGTCGGCGGCGTTGTCCGCGCCCGTTCGCTTGCAAAGCGCCTCGATTGCCAGCTGGCCATCGTCGACAAGCGCCGCGAACGCGCCGGTGAATCCGAAGTCATGAACGTCATCGGCGACGTGACCGGCAAGGACTGTCTCCTCGTCGACGATATCGTCGATTCGGGCGGCACGCTCTGCAACGCGGCCGAAGCGCTTCTCGCCAAGGGTGCGACCAGCGTCACCGCCTATATCACCCACGGCGTTCTCTCGGGCGGCGCTGTTACCCGTATCGCCAATTCCAAGCTGCGGGAACTGGTGATCACCGACAGCATCCAGCCGACCACGGCGGTTCAGTCGGCGCATAATATCCGCGTCATCACCACCGCCAATCTGCTCGGCGAAGCGATCAACCGCACGGCGATGGAAGAATCCGTCTCCAGCCTGTTCGACTGATCTTCAAGATAAAAAAAGCGGCCGCACGACCGACATCACCGCCGATATCCCGAAAGGACAAGCTGATGGCAGCGCGCGACCGCTATTCCCGCAAGCTCGAATGCTCGCAATGCGGCAATACGGGCTTTGCCGAGGTCTCGGAGGCGGACGACAAGCGCGCTGCCAACCGCGATTTCCGTATCGACGAACTGCCGAAAGGCTTCGTCACCGAATTTGCCGCCACCGATCCGCGCAAATACATGCTCCGCTGCACCGATTGCAGCCACAAGTTCCGCTTCGAGACGAAGACGGCCTATGCGCCGGGCGGCGAGCCCCGCCGTTAAGCGCCACTCTCCGACGACCAGGCAAAAGGCCGGCGCTTCGCCAGCGGACCAGGGTGATGACAATCCCTTTGCGGGTTGACGTCGTCATCCTCGTGCCTTTCACGAGGATCTAACCACGCCAATAAATTCGGGAGCTTGCGGATGCTCGGGACAAGCCCGAGCATGACGGAAGAGAGGTTTCCGGCTCTTGCCGGCAGTCCGGGCGGGTGCTTCACCACTGGCCCCTACCCTAATCTCTCATTGGCTGATGCCGTTCTCGCGACCAGCCTTTCACCTGTCTCAGGCGGCCTCGCGTCCGCCCTCGACCTTTTCCGACGGCTTGACCTCGCCATCGTCACCCTCGGCCTTCGCCGCCTGCTGGGCGAGAATGCCGTTGACGATATGCTCGATGCCGGCGCGCGGGCCGGGCTTGCCGAACAGATAGCCCTGCACCTGCGAGCAGCCTTCCCGGCGCAGGAATTCGATATGCTCGTTGGTCTCGACGCCCTCGGCCAGAACCGGGATATCGAGGCTTGCCGCGAGAATGAGCGTCGAACGCACGATGGCGGCCGATTGCAGATTGTCGCCAAGACCGTCGACAAAGGTCCGGTCGATCTTGATCTTGTCGAAGGGAAAACTCATCAGCGTCGAGAGCGACGAATAGCCGGTGCCGTAATCGTCCATGGCGATCTTCACGCCGAGGCTCTTCAGGTGGCGCACCACCTGAAGGGCGCGCTGATGATCGGCGATAATGCCGGACTCGGTGATTTCGAGTTCCAAACGGCTCGCCGGCAGGCCGGTGCGGCGCAGGATTTCCTTGACCTTCAGCGACAGAAGCGGATCGGCCAGCTGCTGCGGCGCCACATTGACGGCGATCGGCAGCGGGTTCTTCCATCCGGCCGCTTCCTCGCAGGCCGTGTTCAGCACCCATTCGCCAAGCTCGGCAATGAAGCCGGTCCGCTCTGCAATCGGGATGAACTCGACCGGCGGCACCATGCCGCGCAGCGGATGATGCCAGCGCAGCAGCACTTCGAAACCGACGACGTTGCCGGTCAGCGCATCATTCTGGTTCTGGTAATAAAGTTCGAACTCGCCGCGCGTCAGGCCGGCGCGCATATCCATGGCCAGCGCATTGCGCTCGCGTGCCGCCTTGTCCATCGAGGCGTCGTAGAAGCAGATGGCATTCGGCCCGGTCTGCTTGGCGCGGTACATGGCGACATCCGCCTGCGACAGGAGATCGTCGATCGACTTCGCATCGCCGGGATAGACGGCAATGCCGACGCTTGCATCGACGGTGAAGGTCGAGCCGTGCCAGTCGACCGGCTTGCCGATTTCCTCGATCAGCTGCTTGGCAAGGCCGATCGCGTCGGAACGACGATAATAACGGTTCATCAGGATCAGGAATTCGTCACCGCCGACGCGGGCGATCACATGGTCCTCGCTGTCGATCTCGGTCAGCCGCGCGCCAATGGCCCGCAGAACGGCATCACCGGCTGCATGGCCGTGAACGTCGTTGATTTCCTTGAAGCGGTTGAGATCGATGCTGAGCACCGCCACCTGCGCCGAACTGTCCCAGCGGCGTTTTTCCAGATCGCTGACCTGCTCGTTGAAGAAGGTGCGGTTGGCAAGCCCCGTCAGCGGGTCATGCATGGAGAGATGCCGGTAGCGCTCGATCGCAGCCTTTCCGGTGCTCTTGTCGATGAGATAGGTGGCCGCCGTCAGCGTCAGCAGGATCATCATCAGCGCCAGAACGCCAAACCCGAGCGAGATCGGCGAGATGACGCTGACCGGCATGACCATGCGCGGATCAAGAACCACATGAACGCCGGCCATCGCGGTAAAATGGGTAGAGGCGATCGCCAGAACCATGGCGATGACCGAACCGTATTTGCAGAAGCCGCTGATCGGCCGCACGAGACGGTTGGTGATCAGCGCGCCGAAGACGGCGGCAAAGACGAGCGACGTCACCACATAGGACTGGTTCCATTCGATGACGCCCTGCATCTCATAGGCAGCCATGCCGGTATAATGCATCGCTGCGATGCCAAGCCCGGCAACCATGCCGCCGGCTTCCGCGGCGATCGAGCGCCCGCCATAGGCCGAAATGATGAAGCCGGCCGTGAAGGCGGAAATCGCGATGATGAAGGAGGCAAATGTCAGCCCCGGCTCATAGCCCACCTCGCCGGCCGCCATATAGCCGAGCATGGCAAGAAAATGCGTGGCCCAGGTCGTGGCACCGCCGATGAAGCCCGCAAGCGCCAGCCAGATCATCTTTTCCAGCCCCTTGCCGCGATGCGCGCGCGACAGGAGATTGATCGTCAGGAAACTGCCCGTGGCGCAGATCAGGACGGCGGCGAAAATGTAACGGAGATCGTGATCGGTTGCGATGCAGGAAATAACGCGAAACATGGATTGGCGGGCACTTTCTCGGCAATAAGAACCCCTTTATTTAGAGGGCATTCATGTGGGAATGGTTGTCGGACATGGTAAAGAGAAGACGAATGCGCAGTCGGCGTGGAGGATAGGTCCGGCATAGCGCCACTCGCCCTGGCGCACCTTGACATGCCGCCTTGCGCCTTTGCCCGCCTTGGTTTATAGGACCCGCATCCACGTAGACACCCTTGGAGGCAACGCGGACGGAGAGCATCGGACGATGCCCTTCGGTTTGAACGGTCGATGGCTATGAAAAGCCGGGGCTGCGAGAACTCTCCAGTAACTTATAAAGGACAAAGCCATGAGCCACGCAACTTACGAGCTCAAGGCCGAGGCGCGCGAACGGGTCGGTAAGGGGTCCTCCCGTGAACTTCGCCGCAACGGTTTGATTCCCGCTGTCATCTATGGTGACAAGCAGGCCCCAATTTCGATCGCACTCTCGACCAACGAAGTGACGAAGCGCATCCACGCTGGCGGTTTCATGACCACCATCGCGACGATCGACGTCGACGGCCAGAAGATCCAGGTCCTGCCGAAGGACTCCCAGCTGGATCCGGTCCGCGACTTCACGATGCATGTCGACTTCCTGCGCGTTTCGGGTAACACCGAAGTCACCGTCGAAGTACCGGTTCACTTCGAAAACGAAGACAAGTCCGCTATCAAGCAGGGCGGCGTCCTCAACATCGTTCGCCACACGGTAGAATTCCACTGCCCGGCCAACGACATTCCGGAATTCATCACCGTCAACCTCGACGGCGCCAAGATCGGCGACAGCATCCACATCTCGGCCGTCAAGCTGCCGAAGGGTGTTCGCCCGGTCATCACCGACCGCGACTTCACGATCGCCACGATCGTTGCTCCGGCCGCTGGCGTTGCCGAAGACGAGACGGAAGCTGCCGGCGAATAATCGCCGTCAAGCGACCAATGGAAAAGCCCGCCGCAAGGCGGGCTTTTTTTATGCCTGCGTCCCGCGCTGCCCACCGGCGCAAAAACATGCGGATCAATCGCATTTGAACTTTGCTTTTTCAGCGAAGCTTAATCAATTGCGTGAAGGATGGCCGCAATAACAGCATATAGGGGCTCGCGTCGTATATTTCTCGGCGTGAATATGCGGGACATTTACAATGAGACATTCAGTCGAAAGCCGTTTTGTTGCGATTATTTCAGCGGCGTTGCTGATCATCGTGGCACCGCTATTTGCCCTTTTCATCGTCTTGTCCTCGCAGCAGGCGACGCGAAACCTCAATGAACATGTGGATGTGCTGCTCGCCACCAATTCTCAGGCGCTGGGCAAGCCGCTCTGGGATCTCGACGTCGATGGCGTCGACCAGATCGCCTTTGGCCTCGTCTCCGACCCGGCGATCCAGCGCGTCCATATAGAAGATGCCGCGGGCAAGCTTTCGCTGGACAAGAACAGCCGCGTGATGCTCGGCAATGCCCACCTGAAGGCGGTTTCCCGGCCGATCACCTATCGTTCGCCGCGCGGTGATCGCGAAGTCGGCACGCTGACGCTCTATATTCCTGTTCCCGGCTGGTTTGCCGCGGTCCACGAGATGGAACTGGCGATCATCTCGCTCTTCATCGTCGCCATCATGGCGGTTGTCGGCGCGGCCCTTGTCGGCAACCGACTGATGGTCATCAAGCCGCTCCTGCGGCTGACGGCCGCCATCGAGGCCACCCGCCGCCTCGGCTCACGCCACCATGTCGACTGGCGCTCGAATGACGAGATCGGCCGTCTGGCAAAGAGCTATAACGAGATGCAGACGCTGCTGGAGCGCGAGGAGCGGGAACTGACGCGGGCCCACCGCAACACCACGCTCACCTATAACCTGACGCCCGCCATGCTCTTCTCGCTCACCGGCGACGACCGGATCGCCGCGGTCAGCGATTACTGGCTGCTGGCGACCGGTTACTCGCGCGCGGATATCATCGGCCGCCGCTTCTCCGAGCTCGTCGCCCCCGAGGATCGCGCCCGCTACGAGGCCCGCCGATCAAGCTCCGACAGAAACGCCCCCGTTCATGAGGTGACGGTGCGCTTTTGCTGTCTCGATGGCCGCATGATCGACGTCCTGATTGCGGAAACGGACCTGAGCGGCCGCGGCGCCGACGACAAGCCGTATGACCACCACCGGACCGACGGCACCCAGGCCATGACCAGCCACCAGGCGGTGAGCTCGCTCAGCGTCATGACCGACGTCACAGAACTCAAACAGTCGGAAGTCCGCAACCACCATCAGGCCATCTCCGACTACCTGACGGGTCTCCTGAACCGCCAGGGGTTCGAGACGGTCCTCGATGAGAAGATCGACGAGGCCGACAAGATCGGCACCCCGGTCGCCTGCCTCTTCGTCGATCTCGACCGTTTCAAGGCGATCAACGACAACCATGGCCACGCCGCGGGCGATAGTGTTCTGCGCCAGTTTGCCGACCGCCTGACGCCGCTCCTGCGCCCCTCTGACGTCGCATCCCGCCTCGGCGGCGATGAATTCGCCTTGCTCCTGACCGGCGCGGATGCAGAACAGCGCGCCCTTGCCATGTGCGACCACCTGGTCGATCTCGTCGAGGAACCCTTCCAGACCGAGAGCACCACCGTGCGCCTGAGTGCCAGTATCGGCCTTGCCTGCTATCCGCACCATGCCATGACGGCCGCCGATCTTCTGCAGAAATCCGATCTTGCCATGTATGCCCGCAAACGCGACGGCAAGAACGGCGCCCGCGTCTATGATCCCGCCATGCTCGACAAGACCCGCGAACGCGCCGAGATCGAAAGCGATATCGAGCTTGCCCTTGCCGCCCGCTGGTTCGAAGCGCATTTCCAGCCGATCGTCGACATCGCCACCGGCCGCACCACAGGCTTCGAGGCGCTGATGCGCCTGCGCCACCCCCGCAAGGGTCTGCTCTCGCCCGCCGCAATCATCTCGGTTGCGGAAGAGAACGGCACGATCGGCGCCATCGGCAACATGGTTCTGGAAAACGCACTCGACAATCTCCAGCGCCTGTCGGCCCTGCCCGGCATGGCCAACACCTATGTGGCGGTCAATTTCTCGCCGCTGCAGTTCGAGCCTTCGCTCCCCTTGCGCCTTGCCTCGCTGATGGACCGTCGCGGCATTCACCCCTCGCGCCTCGTGGTCGAGATCACCGAGGCCGTGCTGATGCACGACAATCCCCAGATCCGCACCATCCTCAACCAGTTGCACGATTGCGGCTTCCGCATCGCGCTCGACGACTTCGGCACCGGCTATTCGTCGCTGAGCTATCTGAGCCGCTTCCCGGTGGACATCGTCAAGATCGACCAGTCCTTCACCCGCTCGCTGGCCGAGCCGATGAGCGAGATCGGCGATAGAAGCCGCATGCTGATCGAGGGCATAGCCGCCATCTCCCACAAGATGAACGCCAAGGTCGTGGCCGAAGGCGTCGAGACGGCAGAACAGCACCGCCTGCTGGCCGAGATCGGCATCGACTATGCCCAGGGCTATCACTTCGCCCGGCCGCAGGCGATCTCCGACCTTCTGTCGGCGCTCACGACCGTGCCGACCTTGCAGCAGGCCCGGGCAGCAGGCGATAGCGCGCCCACCTCGCTGGCAAGCTGAACCGGACAATCGGGGGAGAGGCGACATGAAGGAGAACGGATGACGATTGCCCCCGGACGATACGCCAGCCCTGCCCTTTCAAACGTCGCATCGAACCGCGCCGCCTTAAACCTGCAGCCATGCGAAGAGCCGGCCTTGCCCTCCACGTTTATCTGTCCCGGCCTCGGCCTCTGTTTCTGTCGCCGCCTTTGTCACTGCCTCTGCCCCTGTCCTTGACGCTGGCCCTCCCCCGCCTGCCCTCAGCGCTGGCGCTGGCCTTCCTTCTCTTCGCTTTTCCGGCCGTGACATCCCTCGACGCCTCAGCCGCCTCCCTTGGCGCTGCCGCTCCTGCTGCCGCAGCCGCCACGGCAGAGCCCGCCAAGGCACAGCAGCCGCTCGTCATGCTCACGGAGCCCAACGCTCCCTATGCCTATCAGGAGCCGGACGGCTCGTTTCACGGGATCAATGTCGACCAGATCGTCGCGATTGCCGACGGTGCCGGGCTGCCGATCAAGCTCGACATCATGCCCTGGGCCCGTGCACTTGCGACCGGTGAAACGGAACCCATGCACTGCGTCTACGCAACCGCCCGGACAGCGGAGCGCGAGCCCCGCTTCAAATGGGTGTCACCGCTCGGCGTTGCGCGCCGCATCCTTGTTCGACGGGCCGGCTCCCATATTCCGGCAACGACGCTGGAAGAGGCCAAGAAATTGTCGTCGGCACCTATCGTGACGACTTCACCCAACACGTGCTGGAAGCGCTCGGCTTCCCCAACATCGATACCAGCGCCGATACCGACACGATGCTGCGCAAGCTGATGGCCGGCCGCATCGATCTCATCCCCATGTCGGAAAACATGTTCCGATCGATGAACAACACGGAAAAGAGCGTCGAGCGCGTCGTGACCCTGTCGGAACAGCCGCTCGGCATCGCCTGTAACAGAGGCGTGCCCGACGACATCATCGCCCGCCTTCAGGCAAGCCTTGACCGCGTGCGGACCGACGGGCGCCAGCAATCCATCTACCAGCATTACGGCATCACCTGGCCACCCTGACCCTGACATCCGGTCCATCTGGGCCGGAAGGCACGGCGCGCCCCTCGCAATCCGCCACACATCGCCTCATATTTGACCTGCGGACAGAACCATCGCCCGGCCGCAAGGGTTGACATCGGCAGCTTTTCGCTGTGGTGAAGGGCAGGCACTAAACCGGACGCTTATTCATGATCATCATCGCGGGGCTCGGCAATCCCGGCTCGAAATACCAGGGCAACCGCCACAATATCGGCTTCATGGCGGTCGACGCGATCCAGCGCCTGCCCGGTTTCGGCCCCTGGTCGAAAAAGTTCAAGGCGGAGATTTCCGAAGGCGAGATCGGCGGCGAGAAGGTTCTTCTGATGAAGCCGCAGACCTTCATGAACCTCTCGGGCGAGGCAGTCGGCGAGGCGATGCGCTTCTACAAGCTCACCCCGGCCGATATCACCACCATCTATGACGAATTGGATCTTCCGCCCGGCCGCGCCCGCATCAAGACCGGCGGCGGCCATGGCGGCCATAACGGCGTCAAGTCGCTCGATGCCCATTGCGGCAAGGAATACCGCCGCCTGCGCCTCGGCATCGGCCATCCGGGCTCGAAGGAACAGGTTCATAACCATGTGCTCGGCGATTTCGCCAAGTCGGATCAGGTCTGGCTGACCCCGCTTCTCGACGCGCTGGCCGACAATGCCGCCATGCTGGTCAAGGCCGAGGATTCGCAGCTGATGAACAAGCTGGCGCTTGCCGTCGGCGTCAAGGGCGAGCCGGATGGCGACAAGCCGGCAAAGCCCGCCAAGGCGACCGGGGCGGCCAAGTCTCCGGACGGTGCCGACAGCGCCAAGCCGCAAAACCCGCCGCAAGAGCCATATCCATCAGGCCCGCGGCGCGCGCGCCCCAACCTGCCGGCCTCCGGACCGATGGCCGACATGCTGAAAAAGATGTTCGGCGGCAAGGGCGAATAGCGCTATCGCCGAGGCACAGGAAATCGGCCTTCTTCATCAGCTGAATTGTTTCACACGCCACGATTTACAGTGGAAAATGACGCAATGAGACGCTAATAAACATACAGCTTTATTTGGAACCCTCCTATGACGATTTCTCTTTCTTCAGAAGACGTTGCAGCCGAACTCCTTACACTTCGCGACTACTGGCGCTATGCAATTTCCCGTTTCAATGCCGCCGAACTCAGCTTCGGCCACGGCACCATGACGGCCGGGGATGACGCCGCCTTCCTGATCCTCGATTCGCTCGACCTGCCGATCGACACTCTTGATCCGTTTCTCGATGCCCGCCTGACGCTGCCGGAGCGCAAGCTGCTCGCCGCGCGCATCGAAGAGCGCGTCACCACCCGCAAGCCCTCCTCCTATCTGACGGGCCGCTCCTACATTCAGGGTGTTCGCTTTCATGTCGACGAGCGGGTGATCGTACCGCGCTCGCATATTGGCGAGATCCTGTTTTCCGAATATCTCGGCGACGACGAGCCGGCCTACCTGCCCGATGCCGACAGCGTTTCGAATGTCATCGACATCTGCACCGGTTCGGGCTGCCTTGCCATTCTGGCCTCGAAATTCTTCCCCGGCGCCGAAATCGATGCGGTCGACCTCTCGCCGGACGCGCTGGAAGTCGCCAAGATCAACGTTGCCGCCCATGAAGTAGAAGGCCATGTATCGCTGCATCAGGGCGATCTCTTCGGGCCGGTGAAGGGCCGCAAATACGACCTCATCATCACCAACCCGCCCTATGTCAGCCTTGAGGAAATGGCCGTCTTCCCGGATGAATACCGTGCAGAACCGGCCATGGCATTCGACGGCGGCGACGACGGTCTCGATATCGTCCGCCGCCTGCTGAGCGAAGCGCCGCTGCACCTGACGCCGGAAGGCGGCATGATCTGCGAAATCGGCACCGGCCGCGAAATCCTCGAGGAAGAATATCCGGATCTCGACTTCGCCTGGCTGGAAACGGCCGAAGCGGAAGATTCCGTCTTCTGGATCTCGGCAAAGTCGCTCGGCGTCACGGCCGAGAAGAAAAAGAAGAAGTAATCAGAAGACCGGGCCGGAACGTTGCATCGTTTCGGCCCTTTCCTTTTTCACCACCCGTCAAACCGGGCTCGTCGCGGGAGTAGCTTACTCTTCCGGCTCTGTGGTGAACATCAGCGGAAAGCCCGCTTCCTTGGCGAGATCGATCGCCTCCTTCGCCTTGGTCTCGGCGATATCCTTGGCGCAGACGACAACCACGGCCACACCCATGCGGTGGGCGGTCATCATCACCCGATGACCGGTCTCCTCGCTCATCCGGAACACGGCTTTCAGCACCATCGTGACGAATTCACGCGGCGTATAATCATCATTGACCAGCATCACCTTATAGAGCTTCGGGCGCTCCAGCTTCGGCTTGGTCGTGGTTTTCGGGGCAATGACAGTATTTCCGGCCATCGGCATCTCCTGATGACGTTCGCCATTCTGCAATAGGCTTTGAAATGTGTGGCCGCTATATCGCACCGCAGGCCGGGATTTTCAAGGTGACGCGAAGTCAAAGCAGACGTCTATGGCTCTAGGAGAGAGAGTATCGTCCGTTCGTCCGAACACACCCCGCTCTAATCACGAAGAAGCAGGCACTTAATCCCTTGCCTGCCCAATATCGAAGCTGCCTTCCGATCGAAGGTCGCAAAGAATTGCCCTCCGAGACGGCGACCTTCGAAGGCGATCACCCCATCGGCGAAATCACCGCCGGCCGTGACAAAGGACAAGCCCTCTCTCACGGCTCCATTATCCACGGTGACGGTGTCGGTCTCTGCGAGAAAGCGGATGGCCGTTTCCAGCTCCTCGGAGCTGAAGTTATAAACGCGCTTCAAGACCCACACCAACTCGCAGAGCGTCTGGCTAGTCACGACGATCTCGTTGCCACTCAGGAACTCGGCGGCCGCCGGCGATTGCGTCGGATGATCCTGTGTGAACATCCGTATAAGCACGTTCGTATCAACGATCGCCTTCAAAACTTGATCTCGCCTGCATAGCCCGCAGCGATCGCCTCATTGATCTCCTCGATCGAGTAGGATCTGTCTGCCTTATGCGCGAACATGCCGAACAGGCTCTCGATACTGCGCTTTCCTTTCGCCGCGCGAATATTGCCTTCACCTGTCGGCAACAGATCGATCTCAACTTCATCGCCTGCCTTCAAACCCAGATGCTCAAGCACTTCCTTCTTAAGCGTGACCTGCCCTTTGGCAGTGACCTTCAGCCTGACCATGACCAAATACCTCCACGTGCCCATAAAAGTAAGGCAAATCCGCCTTACCGACAAGCATTGCCACCCGTTAGCCCTCCTCCCGACGCCCCTTCCCGGCCAGCAAGCCTTGACCGCTCCCGCACTTTCCCCCATAGCCAGCGTCAACGAAGTTTCTGACGATACGGGGTTCATCCCATGGGTTTCAAATGCGGTATCGTGGGCCTGCCGAATGTCGGCAAGTCCACCCTCTTTAACGCACTCACCAAGACGGCGGCCGCGCAGGCTGCCAACTATCCGTTCTGCACGATCGAGCCGAATACCGGCGAAGTCGCCGTGCCGGATCCGCGCATGAAGAAGCTGGCCGATATCGCCGGCTCCAAGGAAATCATTCCGACGCGCATCTCCTTCGTCGATATCGCCGGCCTCGTGCGCGGCGCATCGAAGGGCGAAGGCCTCGGCAACAAGTTCCTTGCCAATATCCGCGAAGTCGATGCGGTCGTGCATGTGCTGCGCTGCTTCGAAGACGACGACATCACCCATGTCGAAGGCCGCATCAATCCGGTCGGCGATGCCGACACGATCGAGACCGAGCTGATGCTCGCCGACCTCGAAAGCCTTGAGCGCCGCGTCGAACAGACCCGCAAGCGCGCCACCAGCAAGGACAAGGAATCGCTGGCCCAGCTTCCCGTCATGGAAGAAGTCATCAAGCTTCTGAACAACGGCAAGCCGGCCCGTCTCCTGCTGAAGACGCTGTCGCCGGAAGATATAGAGATCCTCAAGAGCCTTAACCTCCTGACCTCGCATCCGGTTCTCTATGTCTGCAACGTCGCCGAAGGCGATGCCTCGACGGGCAACGAGCATACGGCAGCCGTGGCCGCCATGGCCAAGGAACAGGGCGCCGAATGCGTCATCATCTCGGCCGCGATCGAATCCGAAGTCGCCCAGCTGCCGGAAGAGGAAGCAACCGAGTTCCTTTCGGCCCTCGGCCTCGAGGAAGCCGGTCTCGACCGCCTGATCCGCGCTGGCTACCACCTGCTCGATCTGATCACCTATTTCACCGTCGGCCCCAAGGAAACCCGCGCCTGGACCATCCGCCGCGGCACCAAGGCACCGCAGCCGCCGGCGTCATCCACACGGATTTCGAACGCGGCTTCATCCGCGCCTTCACGATTTCCTATGACGACTACCTCGCCTTCAAGGGCGAAGTCGGCGCCAAGGAAGCCGGCAAGGGCCGTGACGAAGGCAAGGAATACGTCGTCAGCGACGGCGACGTCATCCACTTCCGCTTCAACACCTGATCGCGGCCGAAGGTCGGACAAGCGGTGGCAAGGAGAAGCGCGATGGCGATCGACTACCATTACGAGGATTTCACGCCGGGGCGGATTTTCGCCCTGACAGAAAAGACCGTGACGGCACAGGAGATCATCGCCTTTGCCAGCGAGTTCGACCCGCAGCCGATGCATCTGTCCGAAGAGGCCGGCCGGGAAAGCATTCTCGGCGGCCTTTCGGCTTCGGGCTGGCATACAGGCTCGATGTTCATGCGGATGATGTTCGACGGCTGGCTGTCGCGCGCCTCCTCGGAAGGCTCTCCCGGCCTCGACCTGATGGAATGGAAGAAGCCGGTTCTGGCCGGCGATACGCTCTGCGGCCAGTCCACCGTTATCGAGAGCCGCACCCTGCGCTCCCGCCCCGGCATCGGTCTCGTCAAATTCCTGCATGAAGTGAAGAACCAGCACGGCGAGACAGTCATGCGCGGCGAGAACCCGATCATGTTCCGGCTGCGAACGGCTTCAGGCGTGGGAGATGCCGCATGAGGCTGATCGAGCATTCCCCGCCCGGCACCCGCATCGTCACCGGCTCTCTGCTGTTTTCCGCAGAAGACATCATCCGCTTTGCCGAAAAATTCGATCCGCAACCATTCCATACGGATGCGGAAGCGGCGCTCAACACAGTATTCGGCGGCCTTTGTGCGTCCGGCTGGCACACCTGCGCCGGCTGGATGAAGACCTTCATCGCCTATTGGCAGGAAGAAACCGCCCGCCTCACTCGCGAAGGCCTGACCCCGCCCAGCCTCGGCCCCTCGCCCGGCTTTTCCAAGCTGCAATGGCTGAAGCCGGTCTATGCCGGCGATACGATCACCTATTCGGTGACGATGATCGACAGCCGCGCGCTGTCATCGCGACCGGGAACCTTCATCAACCGCAGCCTGAATGAAGCCGTCAACCAGCATGGCGAGACCGTGATGCGCTATGAGGGAACCGTACTCGAATTCGCGTGAGCATTTTCGCCCAAGCGATTCTGCCGACACGCAAAAGAGCAAACCGAGAGCCGAACTGCCGGGCTTCCCACTACCTGGCCACCACAGCCACCCCCGCCCCGACCATCAGTCACCCGAGACGCGGTTGACCTTGCGCAGCGCAGCCGGACTGGAAAGCACCCTGCGTGCCCGCGACGCCGCCAGAACATGGCCGCCGATCACCAGCGCCTCGATGGCGACGATGATGAGCGACAGAAGCCCGACCTGTTCCAAGCCGAGATCCGGCCCGACGACATTGGGAAGAAGCGCCAGATAGAAGAGCGGCATCTTGGGATTGCCGAGATTGAGCGCCATCCCGGTGAGAAACCCACCGATCACGCCGCGACGGGTGCCGGCCCGGCTCTCATCGGCCTCCATGTCGGCCGGGCGCATATCCTGCGGCACGGCGATCCATAGACGAATGCCCATCAGCACCAGATAGGCGGCGCCGCCATAGCGAAGCACGGCCATCAGCCAGCCCGTCTCGGCTGCGACGACCGAGAGCCCGAAGGCCGCCAGCATCAGGAAGATCAGAATGCCCGCAACCGTGCCCGCCCCATAGGCGATGCCGTGCAGGGCACCACGCGTGATCGTCCGCGCAACGATGGTGAGGTTGTCCGGGCCGGGACTGGCGGCAAACACGAGGAACGCCGCCGCAAAGGCAATCAATGTTGCAACCGTCATGCCCGCCTACCCCCCGATGCTTCGCCCATCAGGATAGGCGAAGCGGGCCGAGGTGCAATCCCTCAAACGTCAGGGGGTGCGGGCCGGACGCAGCCTGACGGTCAAGGCAATCTGCAAAGGAGCCGGCTCAGTGGCCGTCGAATTCCACCAGCGTGCGAACCTCGACGCCGAGCGCCTCGAGCTTCTTGCGGCCGCCGAGTTCCGGCAGGTCGATGACGAAACAGGCCGAGACGATCTCCGCACCCTGCTGGCGCAGCAGCTTGACCGCACCCTCGGCCGTGCCGCCGGTCGCGATCAGGTCGTCGGTGAGGATCACCCGCTGGCCGGGCTTGACCGCATCGATATGCATCTCCATCTCGTCGACGCCGTATTCGAGGCTATAGGCAACGCGCACGGTCTGGTGCGGCAGCTTGCCCTTCTTGCGGATCGGCACGAAACCGGCCGACAGCTGATGCGCAAGCGCGCCGCCGAGAATGAAGCCGCGTGCCTCGATCCCGGCAATCTTGTCGACGCCGAGCCCCTGATAGGGCTTTACCAGCTCGTCCACCGCATGGCGAAACGCTTCCGCATCGCCGAGCAGCGTGGTGATATCGCGAAACACGATACCCGGCTTCGGGTAGTCCTTGATGGCGCGGATGGACGAGGCAAGTTTGCTGTCGGTCGTCATGATACTCTGGATATTTGGAACGATATTGGCCGGAACCTATCAACTTGCGCCCGCCATCCCAAATGAAAAAGGGCGACCCGAACAAGAAAAGGCGGCAGCGCCGCCTTTTCCCGACGAAGACACATTGCGAGCGCCTCAGCCGCGCTGCGGCTCGGCATCCGGCTCTTTCCGCGCATAGACGGATTTCTTGGTGAGATAGATGAGCCCCGTGAAGATGACGAGGAAGACCATTACCATGAAGCCGGTGCGCTTGCGCTCTTCCAGATGCGGCTCGGCGGCCCACATCAGGAAGGCCGAGACGTCTTTCGAATATTGATCGACGGTCTGTGGCGCCCCATCGTCATATGTCACCTGATCGGCGCTGAGCGGCGGCGGCATGGCAAGCGAGGCGGCCGCGACGAAATACGGATTGTAATGCCCGCCCTCCGGCACGGCGACACCCTTCGGCGGATCCTGATATCCCGTCAGCAGCGAGTAGATATAGTCAGGCCCGCCCTCCTGATACTGGGTGAAGATATCGAAGATGAATTGCGGAAAGCCGCGCTCCACGCCCCGCGCCTTGGCGAGAAGCGACATGTCCGGCGGCGCCGCTCCGTTATTGGCGGCAGCCGCCGCCTGCGCATTCGGGAAGGGCGACGGAAAATAGTCGGACGGAATGGCCGGCCGCTCGAACATCTCACCCTCGTCATTCGGCCCGTCCTGCACCTTGTAATTGGCGGCAAACGCCTTCACCTGCGCCTCGGAATAACCGAGGTCGCGAAGCGTGCGGAACGCAACGAGGTTCATCGAGTGACAGGCGGAACAGACTTCCGTGTAGACCTTCAGCCCGCGCTGCAACTGACCCTTGTCGTAATGGCCGAAGGGCCCGGAAAAGCTCCAGGAGACATGCTTCGGGTGCTCGATCGGAAAATGCGGCGTTTCCGAATGCGAAGCATCCCCTCCGGCCGGCGAAGGCTTATCCTGCGCCAAGGCCAAGGGCGAAAGACAGGCCATTCCGGCAGCCATCACCAGCGCGGCGATGACCGGTCTTGCCTTTAGAAAGGCGGCACGGCCTGAACGGTCAGCGGTGAGAAAACGTCTCATCGTCCTCATCTCCGGCCCTCCGTCTCAAGCGTCTTGTCTCCGGCCCTGTCCGGGGGATTGTCTCCGGCCTTGGCATGAGCTTTCGACCCGTCGCCATGCCCCTCCTCATGCTCGTCGTCATCCTCGCCTTCGGCGGGTGCCGAGCCGACCTTGGCCCACTTCGCCTTCGGCCTGTTCTTCTCCTCCAGCACCGCCTCGGTGATCGAGTTCGGAATGCGCCGCGGCGTCTCGAAGAGGCCGAGAAGCGGCATGATGACGAGGAAGAAGGCGAAATAATAGAGCGTGCAGAACTGCGACAGCGTCGTATAGACGCCCTCCGCCGGCTGCGAGCCGAGCCAGCCGAGCAGGATGGCATTGGCAACGAAGAGCCAGAAGAACACCTTGTACCACGGCCGGTAGACGGCTGAGCGCACCTTGGACGTATCGAGCCATGGCAGGAAGAACAGGATGATGATCGACCCGAACATCACCAGCACGCCGCCGAGCTTCGAATCGATGAACAGGAAGTTGAAGGTGATAGAGCGCAGCATCGCGTAGAACGGCAGGTAATACCATTCCGGCACGATATGCGCCGGCGTCTTCAGGGCATCGGCCGGAATGTAATTGTCCGGATGGCCGAGGAAATTCGGCAGGTAGAAGACGAACCACGCATAGACGATGAGAAACACCGAAACGCCCAGCGCATCTTTGAGCGTCGCATAGGGCGTAAACGCCACAGTATCGGTCTTGGTCTTGATCTCGACGCCGGTCGGATTGGTCTGCCCCGTCACATGCAGCGCCCAGATATGCAGGACGACGACGCCGGCAATCATGAACGGCAGAAGGTAATGCAGCGAGAAGAACCGGTTGAGCGTCGGCTGGTCGACGGCAAAGCCGCCGAGCAGAAACGTCTGGATCCAGTCGCCGACCACCGGAAAGGCCGAGAAGAAGCCGGTGATCACGGTTGCGCCCCAGAACGACATCTGCCCCCAGGGCAGCACATAGCCCATGAAGCCGGTCGCCATCATCAAGAGGTAAATGACGACGCCGAGGATCCAGAGGATCTCGCGCGGCGCCTTGTAGGAGCCGTAATAGAGGCCGCGGGCGATGTGCAGATAGACGGCGACGAAGAAGAACGAGGCGCCGTTCGAGTGCATGTAGCGCAAGAGCCAGCCATGGTTGACGTCGCGCATAACCTTCTCGACGCTGTCGAAGGCCATGCCCGTCGAGGCGACGTAATGCATGGCCAGCACGACGCCGGTCAGGATCTGTATGACCAGCATGACCGAGAGCATGGCACCGAACGTATAGGCATAGTTCAGATTGCGCGGCACCGGATAGGAGATGAAACTGTCATGGATCAGCCGCGGCAAGGGCAGCCGCTGGTCGATCCATTTTTCAAGGCCGGAAGACGGCTGATAGGTGGAATGGTCGCTCATGATCTTGGCCCTCCCCCTTTAGCCGATCTGGATCACGGTATCGGATTTGAACGTGAAGGCCGGCATTGCCAGGTTCTGTGGCGCAGGCCCCTTTCGGATACGCCCGGCCGTATCATAGACCGAGCCGTGGCAGGGACAGAACCACCCGTTATATTCGCCGGATTGACCGAGCGGCACACAGCCGAGATGAGTACAGGAGCCGATCATCACGATCCAGTTCTCCTTGCCGGCACCGGCAGAGCGATCGACGCCAGTCGCCTGCGCGTCGGAAGGCAGGTTGGCATTGCGCGCCACCGGGTCCTTCAGCTGGTCGAGCGGCACCTGCGCTGCCGCGGCCACCTCTTCCGGCGTGCGGTTGCGGATGAACACCGGCTTGCCGCGCCATTTGACGGTGAGCGACATGCCCGGCTGAAGCGCTGCGACATTCACCTCGATCGAGGCAAGCGCCAGCGTCGACTGGTCGGGCCGCATCTGGTCGATGAACGGCCATGCCACCGCAGCCGCTCCCACGGCCCCGGCCATTCCGGTCGTCAGGTAGAGAAAATCACGGCGCGTCGGCTCGGCCGACCATCTCCGGGATTGTCGCCCGAAACTGGCCCATGCGAAGTATGATCTGTCACGGTTCCACCATCCTCTCACGCATCATCAGGCGACCCCGCCTCTCTCCATGGGATCGACCTGCCTCCTCCTCCGCGCGTGGCGAAGCAATGTCCAGCATAATTCGAACACCGGAGGTCCAGCAAGCCGGCATTTCAATGCCCGATTGCAGAACTTTAGACGTAGTCGATCCCTGCCGTTTCGCCATTGCACCTGCGAACAGGCGGCTTTCGCGGCGCAGCGAAACAACCTTGGCGCGACTTTCAAAACAGTTCGGCGGCGGCCGGAGGAAACGGATTTTCCTGTTCCTGAATCGAACCTTAGTCAGCGATCATTTAAGCACATTGCGCTGCCGCAACGAAGCGGCCAAACGCCGCCCCAACATCGCAATTGCGTGGTCGAAACGCCCGTGCTACGGCCCTTTTTGGGCCAAGAGCCGCCGGACAAAACGGATCGCGTGGGACAGATGACCATCAGACAGACCCTGCATGTCGCGATCTGCGTCATTGTGTCGCTTACACTTCTGGCCATTGCCACCCGCTACATCCATCCGCACTGGCTGCTCGCGACGCTGCACAGCCTCCAGCTTCACGCCACCGTCGGCTGCATCGTCGCCATGCTTGTCGCCCTCGTGCTTTACCGTAGCATCGGCGGCTATCTGATTCTCATCGCTGCCGTTTTGCTCGCCGGCCACACCCTCTGGATGACCCGTACATTCGTCTCAATGGTATCCGATGCGGATTACGCCGCGCCGACATTCCGGCTGATGTCCTTCAACATTCTCGACGACAACTATTCCAACAGCGAGGCCATCACCAAGGCGATCGCCACATCCGGCGCCGATGTGGTCAATGTCATGGAGGCCGAACCGCTGGTGCCGCACCTGCAGGAGCTTGCGGCAACCTATCCCTACCGCATCGGCTGCGGCGTGATGATCGAGGATTGCGACCAGCTGATGCTGTCGAAGACCCCGCTCGAAAACGGTTCGATCCGCTCGCTCAGCATCATCTTCGAAAACCGCTTCATCCTCGCCGACGTGACGCTCCACGGCCAGAAGATCCATGTCGCCGGCATCCACACGACAAAGCCCTATTTCGACGGCTTTCACGAGCTGGAGCTGATCCACGCGGCGCTTGCGATCACCGATACGGACGGCCCGCTCGTGCTGTCCGGTGATTTCAACGCCTCGACGCTGACGCCGACATGCGGGAATTTCTCTACTGGACGGGCATGAAGACCGCCGACTGGGAGCCTGCCACATGGCCGGTCAGGCTCGGCGCCCTCGGCATGGCGATCGACCATATCTATGTGAGGCAGCCTTTGAAATTCCGCTCGATCCGGGCCCTGCCCTCGTCGCTCGGCTCAAACCACGACGGCCTGATCGCCGATATCGCCATCACCAGCCACTGACCGGCGCATAGCCTTCCAAGAGCCCACCCGGCGTCGGCCGCCCCCCTCAAAAACCCTTATTGTGCCGCCTCGGCCGCGACGAACCCGCCCGACTGCCGGTTCCAGAGATCGGCATAGAGCCCGCCGCGGGCAATCAGCTCCGCATGCGTGCCTTCCTCGATGATCCGGCCCTTGTCCATCACGATCAGCCTGTCCAGCGTGGCGATGGTGGAGAGGCGGTGGGCGATCGCAAGCACGGTCTTTCCCTCCATCAACCGCTCCAGATTGGACTGGATCGCCGCCTCGACTTCACTGTCGAGCGCCGACGTCGCCTCGTCAAGCACGAGGATCGGCGCATCCTTCAGCATGACGCGCGCAATCGCGATGCGCTGACGCTGGCCGCCCGAGAGCTTGACGCCGCGCTCGCCCACATGCGCGTCCAGCCCCTTGCGGCCGCGCTGGTCGGAGAGCGTCAGGATGAACTGGTCGGCCTCGGCACGCCGTGCGGCCTCCATCACCTGCTCCTCGGTCGCATCGGGCCTCCGAACATGATGTTGTCGCGGATCGACCGGTGCAGCAGCGACGTATCCTGCGTCACCATGCCGAGATGGCTGCGCAGGCTTTCCTGCGTCACCTTCGAGATATCCTGCCCATCGATGAGAATGCGGCCGCTATCGACGTCGTAGAAGCGCAGGAGAAGATTGACCATGGTCGACTTGCCCGCACCGGAGCGACCGATAATGCCGATCTTCTCGCCCGGCCTGATGGTGAGCGACAGGCCATCGATGATCGAGCGCTCGCGCCCATAGCCGAAGCGGACATTCTCGAAGCGGATTTCCGGCTTCGATACGATGAGCTCCTTCGCCTCGGGCGCATCGACGAGGCCGATCGGCTGCGAGATCGTCTCGGCGGCATTCTGCACGGTGCCGAAATTGCGCATGATACCGTTGAACTGCGTCATCAGGCGGCCGAGCAGGAAGTTGAGGCGCAGCACCAGCGCCAGCGTGAAGGCGACCGCGCCAGACGTGATCCGCCCTTCGAGCCAAAGATGGATACAAAGCGCCGCCATGCTGGTGATCATGATACCGGAGAGAAGCGCCATCGAAGCA
The DNA here is from genome assembly GCA_902167985.1 of Shinella sp. UYSO24. GTDB lineage: Bacteria > Pseudomonadota > Alphaproteobacteria > Rhizobiales > Rhizobiaceae > Neorhizobium. Next base: position 263,085 of record CABHNZ010000002.1, on the reverse strand, counting down.
CGAACCCCGGTGATGAACCGGGTGAACATGATCTGCGTCTCCTGATAGCTGTCGAAGCCTTCGCGCATATAGCGGTCATTTGCCTCGTCGCGACCGAAGAGACGCAGCGTCTGTATGTTGGAATAGGCATCGACCATGCGGCCCGACAGCATGGATGCGGCTTCCGCCGTCTCGCGCGAGTGATAGCGGATGCGCGGCACGAAATAGCGGGCGAGGCCTGAGAAGATCGCGACCCAGAGCACGACCATCAGCGCCAGCCGCCAGTCGAGCCCGCCGACAAGGAAGAGCATCGAGGCCGAATAGATGACGACGAACCAGACACTTTCCATCAACGAGGTGACGAGATCGCCCGCCGCCTGCCCGCCCGACCAGACTTTCGTCACGATACGGCCGGAGAAATCGTTCTGGAAGAAGGTCAGCGACTGGCGGGCCACATGCATGTAGGACTGCCAGCGCATCATGTTGTAGAAGCCGGCCGTGATCACCTGCTGGTCGGTGAGCGCCGTCGCCAGCGTCACGAAGAAGCGCACGACGGCAATCAGCACCAGCATCCCGACAAGCTCGCCGCCATGTTGGGCAAGAAGGCCGGACCAGCCGTCACCCTGCTTCACGGTCGCCAGAATATCGACGAGCCGCCCGACGAACCAGAACAGCGCCGCCTCGATCGCCGCCGTCAGGCCGCCGAGCACGAGCATGGCGAGGAACGGCGCCTTGGCCTGCGAGATATAGAACCAGATGAACGCGAACACGTTTTCCGGCGGCTTCAGATCCTCGCGCCGGGCAAACGGTTTGATGTAGTTTTCAAAGGCGCGGAAGATGGAAACGATCATGCCGTCGATATAGGGCCGATTCCACGACACGGCAAAGTGGAAGACGGCGTGCGCGCGTTACATTTTGGTAAGGCGCGAAAGAACGGACGTGCGACAGGGATCCGGTCGCACGTGTTGCATGGCTTGCCCGCAAATGGCGCCGGATTATAATGCCGAGACGACCGCAGCTTGAAGGTCAGGAGCCCGTTTCATGAAGAGCCGCATCCTCAGCGCTGACATTTCCGCGGATCTCGCCGAAAAGGTCGAGGATCTTGCACACCGATTGGACAAGTCCGAGGCATGGGTCGTCGAGCAGGCCCTGTCGGACTGGTTTGCTATCCGGGACGCGCGGCATGCGATGACCATTGAGGCGTTGGCCGATGTCGATCGTGGTGCGACTGTCGATCATGAACGCGTTGAACAATGGGCGGCAAGCCTTGCTACATCCAACCCGCTCAAGCGCCCGATTTGATGCGAACCTGAGGGAGATCCAAAGGGAGATGTTGTCGGATGAACCTGCGCTGGTCATCGAAAGCCCTCGACGATCTCCAGCGCCTTCATAGGTTCCTTGCGCCTGTAAACCCTGCCGCTGCGGCACGGGTGATGAGAAAGCTTGTCTCAAGCCCGCCTGATCTCTTGCTTGCCTATCCAAGACGCGGTGAAAGGCTGACGGAATTCGACCCTCGCGAAGTGCGGCGCCTCCTCGTTGCCGATTATGAAATCCGTTACGAGCTGCAACGGGATAACATAATTATCCTGCGCCTATGGCATGTCCGCGAAGGGCGACGCTGAACGCAAAACGGCGGCCGAAGCCGCCGTCTGTCTATGTCGTGGCCACAGGCCCGATCAGAATTCCGACCATTCCTGCTTGGCGGCAGCGGCCGAAGCGCCGCCACCGAAGGCCGATGCGATGCGGGCGCCCATGGCGCGGACCGGCGACCGGGGGGCGGCCGCCTGCGGCCGGCGCGAAGCCGGGGCAGCAGCACCAAACTGGCCATTGCCACTGCCACTGCCATTGCCATTGCCGAGCTTGAACTGCGAAAGCAGCTCGTTGAGCGAGGCGGCCTGCGTGGCAAGACCATGGCTTGCAGCCGTCGTCTGCTCCACCATCGCAGCATTCTGCTGCGTGCCCTGGTCCATCTGGTTGACCGAGGTGTTGATCTCGGACAGACCGGTCGACTGTTCGCGCGCCGCCGTCACGATCGAGGTGACGTTGGAATTGATCCGCTGGACATTGGCAACGATCGTTTCGAGCGCCTTGCCGGTGCGATCCACCAGATCCACACCGCTCGCCACCTGCTGGCTCGATGTGTTGATCAGCGTCTTGATTTCCTTGGCGGCATTGGCCGACCGCTGGGCAAGCTCGCGCACTTCCTGTGCGACGACGGCAAAGCCCTTGCCGGCTTCGCCTGCACGCGCTGCCTCGACGCCGGCATTCAGCGCCAGAAGATTGGTCTGGAAGGCGATATCGTCGATGACGCCGATAATGTTGCCGATCTCGTTCGACGACTTCTCGATCGCCTCCATGGCGGCAACCGCCTGACGGACGATTTCGCCCGACTGCTCGGCGCCCTGACGCGTCGAGGCAACCAGTTCGCCCGCCTCGCTGGCGCGGCTGGCGGAGTCTTTGACCGCCGTCGTCACCTGTTCCAGCGCCGCAGCCGTCTCCTCGACGGAGGCCGCCTGCTGTTCGGTACGCTTGGAGAGATCGTCGGCCGAGGCGCGGATCTCGTTGGCACCGGCATCGATCATCCGGGCATTATCGCCGACGGCCGACAGAACACCCTGCAGCTTCTCGACGGATTCGTTGAAGTTGAGGCGCAGCTGGTCCAGCTGGCCGGCAAACTCGTCATTCAGGCGGAAGGTCATGTCGCCATCCGACAGGCTCTTCAGGCCGCCGGCAAGGCTGTCGACGGCAAAGGCAACCTCGGCCGCCTCATGCGCCTTCTGTTCTTCGCGGGCAATCCGCTCGCGCTCGCTCATCGAACGATTGGCCTCGGTCTCGGCTTCCAGCCGCTCGCGCGCCAGAGCATTGTCGCGGAAGACGGCAACGGCTGCCGCCATCTCGCCGATTTCATCCTTGCGGCCCGCATAGGGGATCTCGACACCGTTATTGCCGGAGGCAAGCACATTCATCGAACCGGTGATCGCACCGATCGGACGCGTCACCCGCACAAGGCTGAGAACAGCCGCGCCGAGCGCCATCAGCACGGCAATCGCCACACCGGCAATCGTCGACATGGTGATGAAGCTGGTCGCCGCCTGTGCCGCCTTCTGTTCGGCGATAGCACCATTGCGATTGTCCTCGATCATGCCCTGCACGATGGCGCCGGCGGCACCGCCCTTCGGCGTCATCTCGGCAATGACGGCCTTGGCGTCATAGATCTTCGAGCTGCTGATCAGGCTGACGAACTGCGCGCCGAGCTTGTCATAATCGGCAACCAGCGTCGCAAGCGATTCAAATTTCGGCCGCTTGACCGGTCCCTGCGCATCGCTGAATGCCTTGAATGCGGCCACGCGCTCTGCATTGGCGGTCTTCAGCTGGCCGAGAAGCGTCTCGCGCTCCTGTGAATCGCTGGCCGACAGCACCATCAGGTAAAGGCGGCGAACATCCGAGAACTGCCGTTCCATGTCGCAATCATCAGCGTCTTGTCCATGCGGCCCGTGATATTGGCAGCCTGATCGTTGAGCTGCCAGACGGAGCGCATGCCAGCGGCACCTTGCGCAACGAGAATGACGACGATGAGAGCGAAGAGTGCCGGCAGGAAAATTTTTATCTTCAAAGAGGTCATAAAATACCGCAACAGGTTCAGGGAAAAGGTCTCCCCGAATTTTTGGCATGTATCACTGAACAAACACTTACCAGAGGTACGCGCTTATTATGACCTGCACCTGTCACATTTTCTGACCAAAGAGTATGAGGCGGCCTATTCGGCCGCCTGCTCTCCCTTGGCCTTAAGCGCTGCCCCATCAACCTGATCGGCGATGAAACCGCCGGACTGACGGTTCCAGAGATCGGCATAGAGACCGCCTTCCGCCACCAGCGCCTGATGCGTTCCCTCCTCGACGATCCCGCCCCTGTCGAGCACGATCAGCCGGTCCATCTCGGTCAGCGTCGACAGGCGATGGGCGATCGCGATCACCGTCTTGCCCTCCATCAGCGCAAAGAGATTATCCTGGATCGCCGCCTCGACCTCGGAATCCAGCGCCGAAGTCGCCTCGTCGAGCACCAGGATCGGCGCATCCTTGAGGAAGACACGGGCGATCGCGATCCGCTGGCGCTGACCGCCGGAAAGTTTCACGCCGCGTTCGCCGGCATGGGCATCAAGTCCGGTACGGCCCTGAAGATCGACCAGCCCCTCGATGAAGTCCCAGGCATTCGCCCGTTTCGCCGCCTCGATGATCTCGGCATCCGTTGCATCCGGGCGGCCATAGGCAATGTTGTCGCGGATGGAACGATGCAGCAGCGAACTGTCCTGCGTGACGACGCCGATCATCGCGCGCAGGCTCTCCTGCGTCACGGCGGAAATATCATGCCCGTCTATGGTGATGCGGCCGGCCTCCAGATCGTAGAAGCGCAACAGCAGGTTCATCAGCGTCGTCTTGCCGGCCCCCGATCGTCCGACCAGCCCCACCTTCTCGCCGGCCGCAATATCGAGCGAAAGCCCGTCGATGACGCCCTTGTCCTTGCCGTAATGGAACCGCACGCCCTCGTAGCGGATCTGGCCGCGACCGCTGTTGAGCGCCTTGCGCCCGGCATGTCGGTCACGTCATGCGCCTTCTTCATCATCGAAATGCCGTCATAGACGGTGCCGATGTTTTCGAAGAGAGCCGAGACTTCCCACATCACCCATTGCGACATGCCGTTGATACGCATCGCAAGCCCGATCGAGATCGCAATCGCGCCGATCGAGATCGCGCTGTCCAGCCAGAACCAGATCGACAGCGCACCGACGGCAAACAGTGCCGCGCAATTGTAGGAATAGACGAGAACCTGGAAGGCCGTGACCTTGCGCATCTGGTCATGCACGCTGCCGAGGAAGACATCCATCGCATCGCGCGCATAGCTCTCCTCCCGTCCCGCATGCGAGAACAGCTTGACGGTGGCGATATTCGTATAGCTGTCGACCACGCGGCCGGTCATCATCGAGCGCGCATCCGCCTGCCGGGCCGAAATCTTGCGCAGGCGCGGCACGAAATAGGCGACGGTCGTGCCATAGGCCGCGATCCAGATGACGAGCGGAATGGCAAGCCGCACATCCGCCGAGGCGACGACGACGACCATCGAGATGAAATAGGTGACGACATAGACGAAGACGTCGAGCACCTTCATCACCGTCTCGCGCACTGCAAGCGAGGTCTGCATCACCTTGGTCGAGACCCGGCCGGCAAATTCGTTGGCGAAGAAGGTCATAGAGTGGCGCAGCAGGAAGCGATGCATCTGCCAGCGCGCGATCATCGGGAAATTGCCCATCAGGATCTGGTGCATGATGAGCGAATTGAACCCGGCAACGAGCGGCAGCCCGACCAGCACCACGAACGCCATCATGACAAGCGTCTTCCACTCGTCCTGCAGGAAGGTCGCCCGATCGGCCACCGACAGCCAGTTGACGATATCGCCGAGGAACTGGAACAGCATGACTTCGCCAAGCGCGATCAGCATGGTGCAGAACGCCATGGTGATGACCCAGGGCCAGACGGGCCGCGTATAATGCCAGAGGAACGGCACGAGCCCCGACGGCGGCTGCGTCGGCACTTCGTCCGGATAGGGATTGATGCGTTTCTCGAACCACGAGAACATGAAGAACTCCATCTGATGATGGCCAAACCCGAATGCCCGCCCGCAAATGAAAGGGCGGCAATCGACGGGAACGGCCGTATCTCGATGCGATGACGACGTGCTGTCCCCTTCAACGGGGATCAAACGTCATGCGTTCGCATCGCGTGTCAAAAAAACTGGGAAATCGCCTGAACCGCAGAACGCCTAGGCCATGAACCATCGGTTCTGGCGCGGGAGGCGAAAAAGCACGGTCATATCCATGGACGCCTCCGTTGCTCGGGCTTGAAGATGGTTGTTTCTAACCTTTCGCGTTGAAATTGAAAACCCCAAATCGGCAGCGGCTACGGCCGGCAGGGCGGATCATCACGAGCGAAAAGGACTTGAGCCGACAGCCCCCCTCGCCTAATCAAGTCCCATGACCGACCTGCGCATCGCCCTCTACCAGCCCGATATCCCTGGCAATACCGGCACGATCCTGCGGCTTGCCGCCTGCCTCGGCCTGGGCGTCGACATTATCGAGCCGGCCGGCTTCGATATTTCCGACCGCAACCTGAAGCGCGCCGGCATGGATTATATCGCAAGCGTGGCGCTGACCCGCCATGTCAGCTGGCAGCATTTCGAGGACTGGCGGGCAACGACCGGCCGCCGCCTCGTGCTTGCCTCCACCAGGGCGGCGCTGCCCTATACCGACCACGTTTTCCGCCCCGACGATATCCTGCTCTTCGGCCGCGAAAGTGCCGGCGTGCCTGATACCGTCCACGACAGGGCGGAAGCCCGCGTGCTGATCCCGATGCTCGAGGGACAGCGCTCCATCAACGTCGCCATGTCGGCCGCGATGATTGCCGGCGAGGCTCTGCGCCAGACAGGCTTTTCCGCCACCTGAACCGCTTGGCTCGGCCCTGCCTGCCTGATCCGCGGATCTGACCCGAATATCTGGCCGTCATAGCTGGCGCGTGTATCCGGCCGGCCCGGCTGGCCGAATTGTCCGGTCCACAACGTCCCCCGCCAATCGACCCCATGACCTGGCCTGCCGACCGCATCCAGCGACTGCCCCCCGCCGCCGGCCCAGCGAACCGCCCCTCCGACCTTACCCACCGGTTTGGCCCACAGGATGCGGATCTGACCGGCATATCTGGCCGGAATGTCTGGCCTTCCTAGCTGGCGCGTGCACCTCGCCGGCTCGTCTGGCCAAATTGTCTGGCCCACAACGTCCCCCGCCAATCGCCCCCATGACCTGCCCTGCCGACCGCATCCCGCGACTGACCCCACCGGCCGGCCCCAGCGAACCGCCCCTCCGACCATACCCACCGGTTTGGCTCACCGCTTGGCCCACCGGCTTGGCCCGGCTGATTGTGCCACCGGCCCGCCCCGCCCGCTTTCCCCAAAAGGCATGACCAAGCGGCCCGCCCCATCAGCCGGCTCCACCAGCCGGCTCCAGCAGCCAGCCCCTCCGGCCTACCTCATCCGCCTCTCCACGGCCGTGGGGCCGAGCGGCACGGATCCACTCACGCCATATTCGTGGGCGATCGAAATCGTGTCGCATTTGGCCCTTTGCACAGCCGTGCGAAGCACCTATATTCGTTAGCCGGCAACCATTACACGATCCCTGTGACCTGCCCGTCCCCTTGCCGTGGCCGGTGGGTTTTCCTCATGGAAGGAGCCTTCCTGCAATGCAGTCCACCACCATCATCATCAATCTGTTCGGCGCCGTGGCACTCCTGCTGTTCGGCCTGGCGCAGGTGAAGGACGGGGTGGTGCGCGCTTTCGGCACGCGGCTGAAGGCAAGCCTTGCGGCGGGAACCAAGAGCGGCCTGCGCTCATTCATTTCCGGCCTTCTGGCAACCATTGCCCTGCAGAGTTCGACGGCAACGGCGCTGACCGTCGCCTCCTTTGCCGAGCGGGATCTGATCCGCCCGCGCATGGCGCAGATCGTGCTTTTCGGCGCCAATGTCGGCACGGCGATCACCGCCTGGATCGTCGCGACCGGCATCGAATGGCTGTCGCCGCTGGTCATCCTGGCGGGCCTCATTCTCTACCGCACCAAATCCAGCGCCCGGCAGGGTGCGGGCACGGCCCTCGTCGGCGTCGGTCTGATGCTTCTTTCGCTGCATCTCTTGAGCCTTGCAACCGAACCGATGCGCCAGTCGCAGGCGCTCACGGCCTTTATCGAACTTCTCGATGGCGCATGGCCGGTGGCGCTTGCCGTCTCCGCCGTGCTGGCCTTCATCTCGTCGTCGAGCCTTGCGGCCGTCGTGCTGATCCTCTCCCTGTCCGCAGGCGGCACGCTGTCGCCGAGCCTCGTCGTCGTCCTCGTCCTCGGCGCCAATCTCGGCGGCGCGATCCCACCGGTTCTCGCAACGCTCTCGGCGCCTGTCGCCGCGCGCCGCATCACACTCGGCAATCTCATCACCCGCGCCGTGGGCTGCGCCATCGCCTTGCCGCTCGCGGGCTATGGCGGCGATCTTCTGGCCGCCTCGCCGCTTCCGGCCTCAGGCTTCCCGGTCGATGTCCATCTCGCCTTCAATCTGGCGCTCGCGGCCCTCGCCTGGCCCTTTGCCGGCCTGATTTCGGAGCTGATGGTAAAACTCGTACCCTCCCGCCCGGAGGCAGACACCGGCCCACGCTTCCTCGATCCTGAGGAACTGAAGAACCCGGTCATGGCGCTGGCGAGCGCCACCCGCGAAGTGCTCGGCGTCGGCGATGCGATCGAGCGCATGCTGATCCGCGCCGAAAACGCCTTCAAGCACAATGACCTCGCCCCGCTTGGCGAAATCGGCACGCTCGAAAGCCGCGTCGATATCTTGCAGCAGGACGTCAAGGTCTACCTGTCGAAACTCTCCCGCGAAGGCCTCGACGACGAACAGTCGCGCCGCTCCATCGCCATCATCGACTATGCGATCAACCTCGAACATATCGGCGATATCGTCGACAAGGGCCTGTGCGAACTGGTGCGCAAGAAGATCGTCAACGGGCTGAAATTCTCCGATGCCGGCTATGACGAACTGAAGGGTTTCTTCGATCTGACGATCGACAACCTGCGCACCGCCCAGACCATTTTCCAGACCGGCGATTTCGAACTGTCGCGCCGCCTGATGGAGATCAAGGTCGAGGTACGCCGGATCGAGAAGCAGTCGGCCGAGCGCCATCTGGAACGACTGCGCGACGGCCGCCCGGAGAGCTTACAGACGAGCTCGCTGCATCTCGACATGCTGCGCGACCTGAAGCGCATCAACGCCCATATCGTCTCGGTCGCCCACCCGATCCTCGACGATAGCGGCCTTCTGGTCGAAAGCCGCCTGCGCTACGCCGAACCGCACGGCTGACACTACCCCAAAATCCGCGCATTGATGGCACCGCGCCGCCTCTCTACGGTAATTGCGGAACTGCACTCCGTAGAGTACACTTGCCATGTACATCATCGAGCAAACGCAGACTTTTCGCGATTGGCTGCCGGCGCTGCGTGACAAACAGGCCACAGCCCGGATCACCAGCCGGATCGAGCGCGCGCAAGCGGGCAATCTCGGCGACATCAAACCCGTGGGCGAAGGCATAAGCGAGATGCGGGTTGCCTATGGCCCCGGCTACCGGATCTATGTCGTGAAGCGAGGCAAACGGCTGCTTGTTCTTCTCTGCGGCGGCGACAAGAGCACACAGGATGCCGATATCGCACGGGCCAAGAGACTGGCTCACCAATGGCGAGATGGCTGATGCCAATATCGCAGCCGAAAGTTCGGGCCGATAGCCAAGGTCGAACCAGGGCCGAGGAAATATTGACGGGGAAGACGCCATGAGCTTGAAAACAACGCCTTTCGACGCTTCCGAATATCTCGACACCGACGAAGGCATCGAAGAATTTATGAAGGCTGCCTTCGAGGATGGCGATCCGGCCTTCATTGCGCGCTGCCTCGGCATCGTCGCCAAGGCACGCAACATGAGCCGATTGGCCCGCGAGACCGGGATGAGCCGCGCCGCCCTCTACAAGGCCTTAAGCGGCGATGGAAATCCGGAATTCGCGACGATCATGAAAGTCATGAAGGCGCTCGGGCTGGAGCTTACGCCTGCCCTTGCCAGCCAGCGTCAAGTCGGACCACCCGAGGCCGACACGGAACGGGTGACAAGCCATACGGATGATGCCGCAGCCTGATATGGCGGAGAACCACGCAGGAAGATGACAGCGTTTCCCACGCAAACGAGGACCGGCTTGACGTCCGGAGCGGCCATAAGGGACGGCGCGGCACGCAGAGATGGAGGCATTCTCCAGCGTAAAGAAGGGCGACCGACCCTCAGCTCCCCCAAAAGGCGCGAGGCGTCAAAACCATCAATCCGCAGTCGGCAACCGCCGCATGGTAAACTCGATCCGGTCGCCTTCCAGCGCCCGCCAGCTCTCCACTTCCGTCCAGTAGGCGGCCTTTGGAAAGGCTTCGAACCACTCGCGTGCCTTTTCCCTCGCCTCCTGGCGCGACATTCGGAAGGTCTCGCGAACGAAAAGACCGGACTGCCCGCCGGACTTCGTCTGCCTGTGCTGGTCGATTCGGCGTTTCAGCCCATCGAGCGGCGGTGGTGTGAATTTCGCCATGAAAGCCTCTGATCCGCACCTGAGATCGGGAAATCGAAGCGGAAATCGCCGCAAGCCCCCGTCTATCCGATAAGATAATGGTGATCGGCCGCCATTGCGAGTCTGATTTTCCGCCCGCGCGCCCCGCATGCAATGGCCGAGCGCGTCCATTGCTGTTATTGCGGGGCAATCTACGATTCATGGCGGCGCGGTCGAGGCGCCGGACATAAGGCCCCGCGGACGGGGCATCGACAAGGGGATAGCATATGGAACGGCCAGTCTTGCCGAAGGAACTGCCTGCGGACATCGAAGAGAAGAAGGTCGCGGCAAGATCCTGGTTCGAGACGCTCCGTGATACGATCTGCGCCTCCTTCGAAGCGATCGAAGACGATCTTTCAGGCCCGCTCTCCGATCAGCCGCCGGCCGATTCGTGAGCAAGGATTGGCAGCGCGATGGCGGCCAGGGCGGCGGCGGCAAGATGTCGATGATGGAAGGCCGCGTCTTCGAAAAGGTCGGCGTGCACACATCGACCGTCTTCGGCGAATTTTCGGAGGAGTTCCGCAAGCAGATCCCCGGCGCCGACGAAGACCCGCGCTTCTGGGCCTCCGGCATCTCGCTGATAGCGCATCCGGTAAACCCCAATGTTCCGGCCGTCCACATGAACACCCGCATGGTGGTGACGACCAGCAACTGGTTCGGCGGCGGCGCCGACCTGACACCGGTTCTGGACCGTCGCCGCACCCAGGAAGATCCCGACAGCGCCCTCTTCCACCGCGTCATGGAAATCACCTGCGACCGCCACAAGGAGATCGCCGATTACCCGCGCTACAAGGCATGGTGCGACGAGTATTTCTTCCTGAAACACCGCAACGAGCCGCGCGGCATTGGCGGCATCTTCTTCGACTGGCTGCATTCGCCGGAAGAAAAAGGCGGCTGGGAAGCCGACTTCGCCTTCGCCCAGGATGTCGGCCGCGCCTTCAACCTCGTCTATCCGAAAATCGTCCGTTCCAATTTCAACACGCCCTGGACGGAAGAGGATCGCGACGAGCAGCTGGTGCGCCGCGGCCGCTATGTGGAGTTCAACCTCCTCCATGACCGCGGCACGATCTTCGGCCTGAAAACGGGCGGCAATGTCGAATCCATCCTCTCCTCGCTGCCGCCGGTGGTGCGCTGGCCGTAGAGGCGCGATCGGCATCAGAACCGGCAGCTTTGGCGGGCGCGAATTGACAGTTCACACGCAATCACAAGTTCGCGCCCCGTAAATATCCGCGTATTGCGAATCACCCCTTCGGTGTTAGCCTTCCTTCGTTGCAGCGAAGGAGGATCGCCATGAGCACGCCCGACAGCATTGCAATGCCCGGTTCGCAGCCCAGCCCGGACCCGTTCCAGCCTATGACACCACACAGAGGTTCAGCCCATCGGCCGTGACGGGAGACACGGCACGCGGGCTCGACCCCCCCGAAATGATCGACCGGCTGGCAACAGAAATGCGCGCCCGAAGCGGCGGCGAACTGCCCCATTCCTATTACGTCGAGGCCGTCCGCCGCAAACTCGGCGGCCAGACCGCCGACATGCCGGAAAATGGCGCCGCCGCCAATGACGCAGGCGCAAAGACGCCCGCGAACACACCGGCAGCCCCTGGAAACTCGGTCTTCCACGCCTGGGCAATCGGCGAACGCTGAAGATCTTGGCGATAGGCCGGAAACCTCAGGCTCAAAGCCGGCCCCGGAACGAAAACGGTAGCCTCGATGTTTACCCGAAAGGGAGGAGCATCGGGGTAAGCCGCGAGAATATCCGGCGACCCGACCAGCCTTCCCGTCACTACAGGAGGAAACATCATGCGTATTTTCGAATGCGGCACGCTTGTGCCCGGTTGCCAGTGGCATACCCGCGCTGACGGGGACGCCGAAATCGTCCGCCGTGCGGTCGAGCACCTGCGCACAGATCACCATGAACAAGCGATCCGCGAAAGCATGGTCGAAAACGTCAAGGCGCGCATCCGCGACGAAAGCCGTCCGGCTGCGGCGTGACGAACCCGCACTGACGCCAACGGAATATTCATCCGAACGGCATTTTTGACGCCGGGGCCGAAAACTATTGCCGGTCAAATTGCCGCACGCAAAATTCATCTCAAACGTGAATATTCCTGGCCTGCTCGCACGCCGGCCAGGAACGCTTTCTCAATACATCCACGACGGCCAGAACACTGAATCGACAGACGAGAAAATAGATATAAGATACTGTTTTATAAAAATAATTTAGCAGACCTAGAGGGCGTAAAGTCGCATTGCACCATTTTGCATCGCGCCTAAATTATAGCCACCAAATACAGGCGAACGGGACGAAAATCCGCAAAACAAGCAAAATTCATCCACCCCGGAAACAAGGAGGAATTGCGTCATTTTCTGGACCGCGATCAGTCAGGCGGTGGCCAAATTGGAATATTTTGCTACATTTGAGTCCGGAACGCCAATCGCGACGTCGCTTTCAGGCTTTGCTGAATGCAATATTTCGATAGCGAGGGAGATCCGATCGGGGAGGTCAAACACGCTACTCAAAGGGCCCGTCTTTTCGGGAAAGGGATATTGGCAGCATCAGACAGCAAAAAATCATCACCCATCCGTTCCAACGAAACCTTTATTGACCGCATCGGCATTCCGCGTCCGCTTCTCTGGGGCTTTATCGGCCTCCTGATCCTGATGATCGGCGACGGCGTCGAACTGGGCTATCTGGCCCCCTATCTCGAAGGCAAGGGCATTGACGGCGCCAAGGTCGCCCTTCTCTTCACCGTCTACGGCGTTGCCGTAGCCATCGCCTCCTGGATGTCGGGAGCGCTTTCCAACATTTACGGCGCCCGCAAAGTCATGTGGGCCGGCATCGTCATCTGGGCGGTTTTCCAGGTCGCCTTCCTCGTCTTCGGCGTCTCGACGCTGAACTATCCGATGATGCTCCTGACCTATGGCCTGCGCGGCTTCGGCTACCCGCTTTTCGCCTACAGCTTCCTCGTCTGGATCGCGGCGGCCACGCCGTCGAAAAAGCTCGGCATGGCGGTCGGCTGGTTCTGGTTCGCCTATGCGGCAGGCCTGCCGACACTCGGCTCGCTCGTCGCCAGCATCTCCATCCCGTTGATCGGCACCCTGCCGACGCTCTGGCTGGCCCTCGCAATGGTCGTCATCGGCGCAGTCCTCGGCCTGATCGGCCTTCGTGGCGTCCAGGGCGGCGAACGTCTGGCACCGAAGGGCGAAAAGCCGCTGGCCTCGCTGCTCGATAGCGTCACCATCATGTGGGAAGAACCGCTCTCGACGATCGGCGGCGTGGTTCGCACCATCAACACCTCGTCGCAATATGCCTTCTTCATCGTGCTGCCGGGCTTTTTCATGCAGACGATCGGCTTCAGCCTGTCGACCTGGCTGCAGCTTCTGACGATCATCTTCTGCGGCAATCTCGTCGGCAATCTTCTGTCGGGCATTATCGGCAACAAGGTGGGCTATCGCGCGACGATCATTTGGATGGGCGCGCTCGGCACCGCCGCGACGATCCTGCTCATTTATTATGTGCCGCAGCTCTATCCCGGCAATTTCCTCGTCGCTTCACTGGTCGGCTTTGCCTATGGCGTGACGCTCGCCGGCTTCGTACCGCTCTCGGCGCTGATGCCGACGGTGATCCCGCACAACAAGGCCGGCGCGCTCTCGGTCCTGAGCCTCGGCGCCGGCGCCTCCACCTGGGTCGGCCCGGCCATCGTCGCGATCTTCCTCGGCTCGCTCGGTCTCGAAGGCGTGATGTGGATCTTCACCGGCCTCTATGTCGCCAGTGCCGCCATGATGCTGATGATCCCCGATGCGGACCCGAACAAGCTGCCCCAAAAAGTGAGTCAGAAGCAGCAAAAGGGAAGCAACAAGACGGCTGAAGGCCAGGGCAAGCTGGTCACCGGCCACTGAGCCGAAACATCGAACCTCACCCTAATGCAAACACCAAAGGGCCTGCCAACCGGCAGGCCCTTTGTGGTTCAACGACACACTCAGCCCCTCCAACGTCATCATCCGCCAGCCTTACCGGAGGATCTATCCGTGCCCATCGGGACCGTGGTTAGATCCTCGCCACAAGGGCGAGGATGACGGCAGCGGGCCAATGGCCTGCGGTTCGAACACGCTTTTGATCGTGATCGGGCATCCCCAACCACCAACGTCATCCTCCGGCTTGACCGGAGGATCTGCCGATGCCGATCGTGACCGTGCGAGATCCTCGCCACAGAGGCGAGGATGGCGGCGTTGGATGATAAAACCGGCGCCTGTCGCATCAAGGCCCGATGCAAGCCACTCAAACCTCGCCGGCAACCGCAGCCTTCAGGCGCTCCAGCATGGCCTCGCGTTCGGGCACGAAATTCCGCTCCACCCAGAAATCCTCGAGCGATTTCAGGATCTCGCCGACGCGTTTGCCGGCCGGAATGCCGGCGGCGATCACATCGCCGCCCTGCAGCGGGAAAACCGGGCGCTGATAGTTTTCAGCGCGCTTCAACAGCACCGAAAGCCGCGCCGCCTTGCGCATGGCAAGCGGATCGCCTTCCGTCCCGCGCGCGCCGAGGAAAGCGCAAGCTTCAGCCGCATCACCATCCCGGCTTTCGCCCCGCGGTAGAGCAGCCGGTCGAAACCGACATCCGTCACCTCTTCGGGCAGACGTGCCGTGGTCGCCCATTCGTCAAGCCGTCCGGCCTCGGCATTCGAAAGCCGCAGGCGCTTCGCCATCGCCGCAACCCGCTCGGCATTGTCGGGAATGATCGCGGCCAGCCTGAGCAGAGGATCCGCAGCCCAGCCGAGCGCGTCTTCCGTTGCGATGAGCCCGTGAATGGCGTCGATACCCCACTTTTCCGTCTCCGGCAGGATGGCGGCCAGAACGCCCGAGGTCCGCATCCACAGAAGCGAGCGCGACGGATCGGGTGCGGCGAAAAGCTTGCGCATCTCCATCCAGATCCGCTCGGCAGAAAGCGTCGAGAGCTTGTCCTTGGCGCGGGCCGAGGCGCGAAGACCATCCGCATCCGGCCGGCCGGAACCGTAATAGGCAAAGAAGCGGAAGAACCGCAGCACCCGCAGATAGTCCTCGGCAATCCGCTGCGAAGCATCGCCGATAAAGCGCACCGTCCGGCTGTCGATATCCTTCAGCCCGTCGACGAGATCGATCACCTGGCCCGCCTGATCGGCGTAAAGCGCATTGATGGTCAGATCCCGCCGCTCCGCATCCGCCTGCCAGTCGGTGCCGAAGAGCACTTTCGCATGGCGCCCGTCCGTCTCGACATCGCGGCGAAGCGTCGTCACCTCGAAGGGCCGCCCGTCGATGACGAGCGTCACCGTGCCATGCTCGATGCCCGTTGGCACCGCCTTGATCCCGGCGGCTTTCGCGCGGCTCACCACCTCGTCCGGCAGGAGCGTCGTTGCGATATCCACATCGGCAACCGCAATCCCCATCAGCGCATTGCGCACGGCACCGCCCGCCACCCGGCCCTCGCCTTGATCGGCATTGAGAAGCGCAAGCACGCGGGTCAGCGCCGCGTCGCGAAACCAGCTCTCATCCGCAACCGATTTGCTCTCGATCGCCGGGATATCCGCCGAAGTCATGCATAAAGCCTTTCATAAACTGTCCGCAGAATGCCCGCGGTAATGCCCCAGATGTTCCGTTCCTCATAGGGCATGACGTAGAAATGTCGCTCGGCACCTTCCCAGACACGGCTGCCGCGCTGGTGATTTTCCGCATTCATCAGAAACGACAGCGGCACTTCGAAAGCCTCGTCCACCTCGGTCGGGTTAAGCGTCAGCTGGAACCCGCGTCTGACCACGGCCAGAACCGGCGTGATGCGAAACCCGGTGGAACTGTAATAGCGCGGCAGGCGCGCAATCGGCTCGACAAAGCGGCGGTCGAGGCCGATCTCCTCTTCCGCCTCGCGCAGCGCCGCCTTTTCCGCCGAACCGTCCTCGGGGTCGATGGCGCCGCCCGGAAAGGCGATCTGGCCGGAATGTTTGCGAAGCGTTGAGGTCCGCTGCGTCAGGATCACCTTGGCATCGGCGCCGTCATCCACCACCGGCACCAGCACCGCGGCGTCCTTCAGCTTCAGCGCCAGCGCAAAATCGACGAAGGAGGGATTGAGCACATGGTCGCCATGGTCGCGCCAGGCATCCTCGATCGGATTGCCCTTCTGGTTCAGCGCCCGGCGGCGAAAGGCCTCGGCCGAATAGACAGGTTCTGTCATTGCCGAACTACTCGTGGATGGTGTCGTAGAAAACGTCATCGGCTCAGCTTTTCCAGTTCGGCCTCGGGCATGATCGGAAACACCACCTCGCCGGAGCGGACGGCAAACATCGGCACGCCGTCGAGATCGACCGTCTCGCCAAGCTCGACCAGCTGGTACATGACGGCACGCGATAACAGCGCTTCCAGCCGACCGCGAACAAGCAGATAGGGCTTCAGTTCATGATTGTCGCCGGAAATCTGGAACCGCAGCGGATGCTGGGGCCCGGCCGCCACCACATCCCCGACATTGGTGCGGAAGGTCAGAACCGGCTCGCCGCTCTCTTCGCCCACATCCATCTCGACAGCCAGGAACGGCGCATCGATGACCCGGATGCCGACCTTTTCCACCGGCGTAACCAGATAGGTTTTACCATCCTCATCGCGCCGAAGCACGGTGGAGAAGAGCCGCACGAGAGGCGCCCGCCCGATCGGCGTTCCCATGTAGAACCATGTCCCGTCGGCGCGGATTTCCATGTCGATATCGCCGCAGAAAGGCGGGTTCCATTTATCGACCGGCGGCAGGCCGCGTCTGGCCTTTCCCGCATCATTGCCGGCGCCGCCGTCCGTCTGTTCGGAGGCACGCGCGATCATCGCCGCAAGCCCTGACGCATCGGCAGGCGCTGACGCCGTCGTTTCGCGCTCAGGTTTTGTCGGATCGGCCGCCATCTTTCAGTCCTTCTTCGCTTTTACGCTCGTTTGACACGCAATCCACAGCGCAATTCGCTCTCACGAGATAGTCATTCAGAACGTGCTTGTCAGCCACATCTCAGGGAATAAGTTTGAGGATGATAGACTGTGCTGCACTGCAATGTTCCACGCGATGCGCTATATGCGGGCGTTGAGACTGAAACCAGATACCGCCTCGTGGCCGGTTTCGATTGAAGGATGAGCGACATGGGCCTGATGAACTCCACCGATACCGTTCTGGATGAGAAGGCCATCGTCGCCGCGGCCGAAAGCGCGCTCGAAGATATCGCCAAGGTGCGCGATGAAGTCGCCAAGGTGATTTTCGGCCAGGAACGGGTGGTGGAAAACACCCTTCTCGCCGTTCTCTCCGGTGGCCATGCGCTGCTCGTCGGCGTGCCCGGCCTTGCAAAGACCAAGCTCGTCACCACGCTCGGCCACGTTCTGGGGCTCGATTCCAACCGCATCCAGTTCACGCCAGACCTGATGCCGTCCGATATCGTCGGCTCGGAAGTCATGGACACGGATGAGAATGGTCGCCGTTCCTTCCGCTTCGTCAAGGGTCCGGTCTTCGCCCAGCTGCTGATGGCCGACGAAATCAACCGCGCCTCGCCGCGCACCCAGTCGGCGCTTCTGCAGTCCATGCAGGAATATCACATCACGGTTGCAGGCCAGCGCTATGATCTGCCCGCCCCCTTCCACGTTCTCGCCACCCAGAACCCGCTGGAACAGGAAGGCACCTATCCGCTGCCGGAAGCGCAGCTCGACCGCTTCCTCCTGCAGGTCGACGTTCTTTACCCGGAACTCGATGCCGAACGGCAGATCCTGCTCGGCACGACGGGTCTGGCCGAAGTCAAGCCGCGCGGCGTCATCGACAGCGCCCGCCTTCAGGAAATCCAGACCCTGATCCGCCAGATGCCGGTAAGCGACAAGGTCGTAGATGCCATTCTGGCGCTCGTCCGTTCCGCCCGCCCCGGCCATGGCAATGCCACGACCGACAAGCATGTCGCCTGGGGTCCGGGCCCGCGCGCTGGCCAGTCGCTGATGCTGACCGCCCGTGCCCGCGCGCTCTATGAAGGCCGCCTCGCGCCGTCGCTCGATGATGTCTATGCGCTGGCCGAGCCGGTTCTCCAGCACCGCATGGCGCTCACATTCGCAGCCCGCGCCGAAGGCATGTCGGTTCGTGATGTCATTGCAAGCCTCGTCAAGCAGGCACGCGGCTAAGCTTTCCGCTCAACGAAACAACGGAAAGCCAGAAAGGAGACTGCGTGGCATCCATCGGCCAGATCGTCGAGCAGACTGCAAGCAGCGACGTCCTTTCCCGTGCGCAGGCGCGCGCATGCTCGTGCCCGATTGCATGGTCGAGGCAAAGCGCATCGCCAACACGGTGATTGCCGGCTGGCATGGCCGCCGCAAGCGCGGCGTCGGCGAAAACTTCTGGCAGTTCCGCCCCTATGCCGAGGGTGAAAGCCTGTCGCGCATCGACTGGCGCCGCTCGGCCCGCGACGATCATACCTATGTCCGCGACCGCGAATGGGAGGCAGCCCACACGATCTGGCTCTGGGCCGATCTGTCGCCCTCGATGATGTACAAGTCGACGCTTGCCATCGCCTCGAAGGAAAGCCGCGCGCTCGTCATCATGCTGGCGCTTGCCGAAATCCTTGCGCGTTCGGGAGAGCGCATCGGCTGCCCCGGCATCATGGAGCCTGTGTCCTCGCGCAATGCCGCCGAGCGTCTGGCAACGGCCATCATGCACGCCCCGCCCTCCGAAGGCCTGCCCGAGACGACGATGATCCGCGGCCAGAGCGATATCGTGCTGATCGGCGATTTTCTCGATGATGCAGACACGATCATGAGCAAGATCGTGCCGCTTGGCCGCCGCGGCCTGCGCGGCCATGTGATCGAAGTGGCCGACCCGGCGGAGGAAACCTTCCCCTATACGGGCCGCACCGAATTCACCGATCCCGAGACCGGCGAAAAGCTCGTCTCCGGCCGCGCCGAAATGATCCGCGAGGATTACCGCCGCGCCTATCTCGCCCGCCGCGAGGCGCTTGGCGAGGGCCTGCGCCGTCTCGGCTGGAGCTTTGTCTTCCACCGCACCGATCACCTCGCCTCCGAGGCGCTGGTCGCCGTCCACGGCTATCTTTCCGGCATGCGGCCGTGCGTCAGGAACGTATGCCCGCAGATACCGGCCTTGGCGATCTCTTCGGTCTTAGTGGCGGAGGAAAAAGCTGATGATGAGCGCTTTCGCCTTCGCAACCCGGCGATCCTCTTCGGCCTCATCGCGCTGCCAGCCATCTGGTGGCTGCTCAGGCTCACCCCGCCGCGACCGAAGGCGGAAGTCTTTCCGCCGCTGCGCATTCTCGCAACGGTGCTCAAGCGCGAGGAACCCCCGGCCCAGAGCCCCTGGTGGCTCACACTTCTGCGCATGCTGCTTGCCGCTGCCGCCATTCTTGCGATCGCCGGCCCGGTCATGAACCCGCGCACCGGCTCGCTCGGCTCTGGCGGCCCGCTCGTCCTGATGATCGACAACAGCTGGGCCTCGGCGACCGACTGGGATCAGCGCGTCGAGAGTGCGAGACAGCTGATCGGCGATGCCGAAAGCGCCGATATCCCCGTCTCCATCTCCTTTACCGCCGACCCGAGCCAGGAGGCAGCCCCCGGCACGGCCGCCGCTGCCCGCGAAAAGCTGACGGCTGCCGTCCCCGCCCCCTCATGCCCGACCGTGCCCGCACCGCCGATGCCATCCGCGAGGCGCTCAACGCGCCCGCCCCGGCACGCTCGCCGTGATCTCCGATGGCATCGCCACCCCCGGCGACAAGGCCGCGATGGCAACGCTGGCCGCCCTTTCCCCCTCCGACATGCGCCTCGTCGAAGGCGATGGCCGCCCCGCCGTGGCGCTGACCGATGCCGCAAACGACGCGGCCGCGATGAACGTCACTGCCACGCGCTTGTCGACAGCCTCGCCGCAGGATATGCCGGTCAGCGCGCTCGACAGCCAGGGCCGTTCGCTCGCCACCGGCACGCTGAGCTTTGCCGCCGGCGCCAATACGGCAACAGCAAAGATCGACGCCCCCTTCGAACTGCGCAACGACTTCGCCAGACTGAGCATAGACGGCATGCAGACAGCCGGCGCCGTCCACCTTCTCGACGACGGTTTCAAACGCCGTCGGGTCGCGCTTCTGTCGGGCGACAATGGCAACGAGATGCAGCCGCTCTTGCAGCCGCTCTATTATATCAGCCGGGCGCTCCAGCCCTATGCGGATCTGGTCGAGCCGCGCAATGCCGATCTTGCTACCTCGCTCCCCGAACTCCTGACGAGCAACCCTTCCGTCATCATCATGCCGATATCGGCGTCTGCCGGCAGAGACATACGCGCCTCTCCAGCAATGGCTGTCGCGCGGCGGCATGCTGATCCGCTTTGCCGGTCCGCGCCTTGCCGCAGCTCCCGCCGACGATCCGCTCGTGCCGGTGACGCTGAGACAGGGCGAACGCGCACTCGGCGGCGCCATGTCCTGGTCGGAACCGCAGCATCTGGCGGATTTCCCGGCCTTCGGCCCGTTTGCCGGCATGCCGCGCGGCACCGATATTTCGGTCAGCCGTCAGGTTCTCGCAGAACCGAGCCCGGATCTCGCCCAGCGCACCTGGGCAAGCCTTGCCGATGGCACGCCGCTGGTAACGACCAAGGAGGTCGAGGCCGGCCGCATCGTGCTCTTCCATACCAGCGCCGAAGCCACATGGTCGAACATGCCGCTCTCCGGCACCTTCGTCGACATGCTGCGCCGCCTCGTGCAGATGGCCCGTGCCGGCGGTGCCGCAAGCCCGACGGCCGATGGCAAGGCGGCGACGCTTCCGCCCTACCGCCTGCTGACCGCCGAAGGTGCACTCTCAACCGAAGCCGGCGCCACCCGCCCGATCGCGATCGCACCGGGCGCACGCCCGCCGCAAGCTTCGATCACCCACCCGGCCTCTATGGCAGCGAGGATGGCTTCACCGCCATCAACCTCCTGCGCCGCGGACCGTTCTGACGGCTTTCGATCCGAATGCCGCGGGTCTCCCCGTTGCCCGCGAAGGTCTGGCAGGCGGCGATGCCGTGTCGCTGCGCCCTTATCTCTTCGCGCTCGCCTTCGCGCTTCTCGTTCTGGATAGTATCGTCGTGCTCTTCATCAACGGCGCCTTTTCGCGCAGCCCGCGCGGCAATTCCGGCCGCCGTTCCGGCAGAGGCGCGGCAACCGCCGCCATCGCGTCCTCGCTTTCGGCCTCATGGCATTCGCACCGGGCCATCCCTTCGCGCAGGAAATGCCCGATGGCGCAGGCTCCAAGCCCGGCGATGCCGAAATCCTCGACCGGCTCGACACCACCCACCTCGCCTATGTGAAAACCGGCGAGGCCGATGTCGACCGCATCTCGGAAGAAGGTCTCGACGGCCTGAGCCAGTTCCTCGCCTATCGCACGACGCTGGAACCAGGCGCGCCTGTCGGCGTCGATATTTCGAAGGACGAACTCTCCTTCTTCCCGATCATCTACTGGCCGATTTCGGCCACCGCCCCCATGCCCTCGCAGGCGGCGATCTCGCGCATCGACGCGTATATGCGAAACGGCGGCACCGTGCTCTTCGATACCCGCGACCAGTTTTCCGCCCTTGGCGGCGGCACAAGCCCGAACGGCCAGCGGCTTCAGGCGATCCTTGCCAATATCGATATTCCCCCGCTCGAACCCGTGCCGGACAACCATGTCCTGACCCGCACCTTCTATCTCCTGAAGGATTTCCCCGGCCGCTACACCGGCAGCCCGCTCTGGGTCGAGGCAAGACAGGATGCGGCCCGCAATGCCAGTTCGCAGCTCTCCTCGGGCGGTGACGGCGTCAGCCCGATCCTGATTACCGGCAATGACTTTGCGCGCCTGGGCGGTGGACGATCAGGGCAATCCGGTGCAGCCGACAGTGCCCAATGACGACATGCAGCGCGAATATGCCTACCGCGCCGGCGTCAACATCATGATGTATATGCTCACCGGCAACTACAAGGCGGATCAGGTGCATGTGCCTGCCCTGCTTGAACGTCTTGGCCAGTAAGGGAGGCAACCGATGACCATCGAATTCGCTCCCTTCTTCTCCTGGACCATCCTGTCGGTCCTCGGCGCGCTCGCGCTCGTCCTCGCGGCCCTTGCCCTGTTTCGCCGGGTGCGCGGCGCCTTCGTCCGCACGCTGGCGCTGGCAGCCGTGCTTCTGGCGCTCGCCAACCCGACGCTGATGCAGGAAAACCGCGATCCGCTCTCGACCGTCGTGCCCATCATCGTCGACCGCTCGCAGAGCCAGGATGCCGGCGACCGCCGCCGCCAAACCGACGAGGCGGTGGCGCAATTGAAGGAACGCTTCTCGCATTTCCCAAATATTGAGACCCGTTTCGTCGATGCCGCCGACGACCGCAACTCCGATACGCCGGCGACCCGCCTGTTCACGGCGCTGCGCGCCGCAGTCTCCGACGTGCCGCCGGCGCGTATCGGCGGCGCCGTCTTCGTCACCGATGGCGAGATCCACGATCTGCCTGGTATCAATGGCGATCTCGGCTTCACAGCCCCGATCAACAGCCTGATCACCGGCCAGCCGAACGAATATGACCGTCGCATCGAAGTGGTGCGCGCGCCGCGCTTCGGCATTGTCGGCGAGGAGCAGGAACTGACGCTGCGCGTCGTCGATGACGGCCGCGTGCCGCCGGCCGGCCAGGGCAGCGCCCAGGTGACGGTGAAGATGAACGGCGAACAGGTGGCGACCTTCCAGGCAGCGCCGGGCGCCGAGACGCCCTTCTCGTTCACCGTGCCGCATGCCGGCAGCAATATCATGGAATTCTCGGTCGCCGATCTGGCAGGCGAGGTCTCGACCAGCAACAACCGCGCCGTCCATGTGATCGACGGCATCCGCCAGAACCTGCGCGTGCTTCTCGTCTCCGGCGAGCCGCATGCCGGCGAACGCGCCTGGCGCAACCTTCTGAAGTCAGATGCCTCGGTCGATCTCGTCCACTTCACCATCCTGCGCCCGCCGGAAAAGCAGGATGGCACGCCGATCAACGAACTGTCGCTGATCGCCTTCCCGACGCGCGAACTCTTCGTCGAGAAGATCAAGGATTTCGACCTCATCATCTTCGACCGCTACAAGCATCGCGGCGTGCTGCCGATCCTCTATTACGATTACATCGCCCAGTATGTGCAGAATGGCGGCGCGCTTTTGATCGCAGCCGGCCCCGAACACGCGGGCGAGGATTCGATCGCCTCGACGCCGCTCGAACAGGTTCTCCCCGCCGAGCCGACCGGCACGATGCATGAGGCGGGATTCTACCCGCACCTGTCGGAAGTCGGCCAGAAACATCCGGTCACCCGTGGCTTGGCCGGTACAGGACCGACGCCGCCGCAATGGGGCCGCTGGTTCCGCACCGTCGATGTCGGCACGCCGAAGGGCGAGACGGTCATGGATGGCGACGGCAACCGTCCTCTCCTCGTTCTGAACCGCGTCGGTCAGGGCCGCGTCGCCATGCTTTTGTCCGATCAGGGCTGGCTCTGGGCGCGCGGCTATGAAGGCGGCGGCCCGCATGTGGATCTCTACCGCCGCATCGCCCACTGGCTGATGAAGGAGCCGGAACTGGAGGAAGAGGCGCTGACCGCCCGCGCCTCCGGTCGCACGCTGGAAGCGACCCGCCAGACGATCGGCGACGCCCCCGGCCCCGCCACCGTCACCTATCCGTCCGGCCGCGTCGAGACGATCCCGATGGTCGCCGCCGGCCCCGGCCAGTACAAGTTCGAGCGGCCGATGGAGGAGACAGGCCTCTTCCAGGTCAAGAACGGCGATTTCACCACGCTCGTCCATGTCGGCGCCGTCGATGCGCCGGAATTCAAGGCGATGGTTTCGACCGAGGACACGCTGCGCCCCTATGCGCAGAAGACCCACGGCCTGATCGCCCGCGTCGCCGATGGTTCAAGCGTCAGCGTGCCGGATATCTTGCCCGTCAGAGGAGAAGTGCGCGTTAACGATCCCGACCGGATCGCCATCCGCCTCACCAGCGAGACGGTGCTGCGCGGTGTCGACAGCATGCCGCTGTTTGCCGGCTTCGCCGGTCTCGCCATCCTGCTTCTGGCCGTTGCCAGCATGTGGTGGCGCGAGGGCCGCTGATATTTTTGCGATTTCCTCCATGCGGCGGCGTTGTCGGCCGCATGGATGGAGATCGGCGCAAGATAGAAGCCCGGCGGCAACTATGCTAGACGGTCGCCATGAACGCCTTTTCCGATGTCGATCCCGTCTATCATCCGCCGCTTGAGCCTTATCTTTCGCTTCTCCACCGGGATGCGGATTTTCTGTCTTCGACAAGCCGAGCGGTCTTCTTTCGGTGCCCGGCCGCCACCCGGCCCTCTCCGACAGCCTGTTGACGCGCGTCCAGAAAAAATATCCCCGCGCCCTCATCATCCACCGGCTCGACAAGGACACGTCCGGCGCGTGCTGATGTCGCTGAACCGCAAGGCGCATGCCTTTGTCGCCGCCCAGTTCGAAGCCCGCACGACGCAAAATCCTATATCGCCGAAGTCTCCGGCCATGTCGCAGAGGATGAAGGCCTGATCGACCTGCCGCTGGCCATCGACCCGGAGAACAAGCCCCGCCACCGCGTCGATCACGAGAACGGCAAGCCGGCAAGAACCCGCTTCGAGGTGATCTCGCGCGGCAAGGACCGCAACGGCTATGACAGCACCCGCCTCAGCCTCCATCCACTGACCGGCCGCACCCACCAGCTGCGCGTCCATATGAAGGCGATCGGCCATGTGATCCTCGGGGACGAATTCTATGCCGAGGGCGAGGCGCTGGCGGCGGCAGACCGTCTGCTGCTTCACGCCGAAAGCCTGACATTCGACGGCCCGGATGGTTCGCCCGTCACCTTCACCGCGCCATCCCCTTTCTGAAGAAGAGCAAGCCCCGTGCAGACACTCGACAAATCCCCCCTGATCGTCGATTTCGTCGGTGGCGCCGTCGGCCACCGGTTCCGCGCCGGTGAAGGCCGCAAGCAGGATCTGCCGAAGGCCGTGGGCTTTCTGAGCGGCGTCACGCCGGAAGTGGTCGATGCCACGGCAGGCCTCGGCCGTGACGGCTTCTTCCTTGCCTCGCTCGGCGCCCGCGTCACGCTGATCGAGCGGTCGAAGGAGATGCACGCCTTGCTCGCCGAAGGCCTCGCGCGGGCCGCGGCCGAAGGTGGCCGCCATGCGGAAACGGTCTCGCGCATGACGCTCCTCCACGGCGACAGCCGACTGCTTCTCCCGGAACTGAAGCCGCAGGTCGTGCTGATCGACCCCATGCATCCGCCGCGTGACAAGACGGCCCTGGTGAAGAAGGAAATGCGGCTGATCCGCGATATCGTCGGGCCGGACACCGATTCGGCCGAACTCATGCAGGTGGCGCTCGATGCGGCACGCTACCGCGTCGTCCTCAAATGGCCGCTGCGCGGCGAGCCGATCCCCGGTCTTCGCGCACCGAGCCATCAGGTTCTCGGCAAGAGCACCCGCTTCGACGTTTTCGTCAAGGCCAAGCTGCCGAAGGATGGCGAGGAGCCGCCGGCGGCTTGAGCACCGGCCGATGGGGCTGCGTGCCGAGTGCCGAGTGCCGAGTGCCGAGTGCCGAGTGCCGAGTGCCGAGTGCCGAGTGCCGAGTGCCGAGTGCCGAAAAAAAAAGACCGTATAAGGCGTGTCGTCAAGCCGCGATAGGACGGCGGCCCTGACCAACCTCGCCCCCAACCTCACCCCCAACCTCGCCCCAAGGCCGGCATTGGACAGCGATGCGGCAAGGGAGTAGGAACGGCCACGCTTTCCCCTGCCCTGCACCGGATCAACTGCCATGACGACTGCGACGCCCCTCTCCGCCACGCTCGAACTGACCGACGCTCCTCTTGCCGAGGATGTGGCGGTGATCGGCGACGGCCTCGTCGCCTTCAACAATGCCGATATCGGCCCTTCCGGCCGCCAGTCGCTGGCGGTCCTGATCCGCGACGAAGACGGCAAGGTGATCGGCGGCCTTTCCGGCTATACCGGCTGGGGCTGGCTCTTCACCCAATGGCTCTTCGTGCCGGAAAGCCTGCGCGGCACCGGCATGGCCGGCAGGCTGCTCGATCAGGCGGAAGCGGAAGCCCGACGCCGCGGCTGCGGCTTTGCCTGGATCGACACGTTCAATCCGGTGGCCCTCAAGGCCTATCAGCGGCAGGGTTACGAGATCTTCGGTGAACTACCGGAATATCCGGCCGGCCGCACCCGCACCTTCCTGAAGAAGGCGCTCTGAGTTTTTCGCTTCGGTTGAACATGACAGGTGATCTACATTGCAGCATTGCACGTAGAGACCTGCCATGATGACAGAAGAGACGATCGACCTCAGGGTCACGGAAGGTATTGCCCCGGAGGAGGAAACCATCATCCTCGACCGGCTGAAGGCCTATAATCTCGAAACATTCGGCGAAAGCGGCAGGCGCGAACTCACCGTGCCGATCTATGATGATCAAGGCCGCATCACCGGCGGCCTCGTCGGCTATACCGGCCGCGGCTGGCTCTATGTCTCGATGCTCTACGTACCGGAAGACCTGCGTGGCCGCGGTATCGCGACCCGCATGCTGTCACTGGCGGAAGATGAGGCACGCGCCCGCGGATGCCTCGGCGCCTATATCGACACGATGAACCCGCAAGCGCTGAAACTCTATCACAAGCTCGGCTACACGGATATTGGCGAGCTCGACCATCTGGCCGGCGGCCATCTCGTCACATGGCTTGCAAAGCGGTTCAGCTGAACCCTCTGCCGACTTGAGACAACCTTACGGCCGCCAGGCGATGACGCCCTTCAGCCGCGGATGCACATCCTCGGCAAGCGGCACGACCAGAACCCGGCCCGGATCGACCGGCCCCGGAAATTCCAGCGCATTATAGGCGACCTTCTCGAAGCCGAGCGGGCAGTAATAGGGCGGATCCCCGACCAGAACGACCGCTTCCGATCCCTTGCGCCGCGCCGCCTCGATGGCGATCCGCAACAGTTCCCGGCCGATGCCTGGTTCTTGTGCGATGGCCTGACCGCGAGCGGCCCGAGCATGTGCCCCTTCACCGAACCGGCAATCACCGGCGTCATCCGCACCGATGCGATCGTCTCGCCATCATCGGCGCAGACGAAGGAGAGCGACCGGTCATGCGGCCCCTGCTCGCGGATACGGGCTGCCGCACGCGCATGCCGTCCGGGACCGAAGGCCTCGGCATTGATGATCTCGATGATCTCGTCATGCGACGGATCTTCCGTGAGGTAGACAAGTTCGTGCTTCAGGAGGAGTTGCGGAGCCATGATGAACCGTAGCCGTAGAATAAGAGCGGACAGGACAAGTGATATCGATGACGCCATTCCTTGGCGTCCTGGTCGATCGTCAGCGTCGTCGAAGTGTCCGTGCTTCGGTCATGGAGAGATGGTTCCCGTCAAAAAGTGAAAACGCACGTAGCAGGATTTTTTTCACCCGTCCAATCGAAAAACGCACTGTTCGAAAGATGATGTCTGCCATTTTTCGCGCTCTGCCGTATGTATGGCGCAAACGCAACAGGCCCCGATGCCGGTTGCAGCCGACAAGCGATGACAGAACGAATGAAGGAGAGCGCCGATGGGCCGGCTCGTGGACGGAAAATGGCAGGACGTCTGGTATGATACCAAGGCCACCAGGGGTCGCTTCGAGCGGTCGCAATCGCAGTTCCGCAACTGGGTGACGGCCGATGGTTCGGCCGGCCCGACCGGCAAGGCAGGCTTCAAGGCCGAGGCCGGCCGCTACCATCTCTACGTCTCGCTCGCCTGCCCCTGGGCGCATCGCACCCTGATCTTCCGCAAGCTGAAGAAGCTCGAAGACCTGATCTCGGTCTCTGTCGTCGATTACCTGATGCTGGAGAACGGCTGGGAGTTCAAGACCCGAACCGATGATGGCGGGGCCGCGACCGGCGACACGCTGTTCGGCCTCGACTATCTCTATCAGCTCTATCTGAAGGCGGATCCGGATTATTCCGGCCGCGTCACCGTGCCGGTCCTTTGGGACAAGCGAGAGAACACCATCGTCTCCAACGAGAGCGCCGAGATCATCCGCATGATGAACTCCGCCTTTGACGGCCTCACCGGCTCGACGCTGGATTTCTACCTTGAGGATCTGCGTGAAGACATCGATACGCTCAACGCCATCGTCTACGACACGGTCAATAACGGCGTCTACAAGGCCGGCTTCGCCACTGCGCAGGACGCCTATGAGGAAGCAGTCACCGCGCTGTTCAAGACGCTAGATACGCTGGACGCCCGACTGGCGAAGAGCCGCTATCTCTTCGGTGACAGGCTGACCGAGGCCGACTGGCGCCTGTTCACCACGCTGCTGCGCTTCGATCCGGTCTATGTCGGCCATTTCAAATGCAACATCCGCCGCATCGCCGACTACAAGAACCTCTCCGGCTACCTGCGTGACCTCTATCAGCAGCAAGGCATAGCCGAGACCTGCAACCTCACCCATATCAAGGGCCATTATTACGGCAGCCACAGGACGATCAACCCGACCGGCATCATCCCCGTCGGCCCGGCGCTCGACCTGAACGAGCCGCATGGACGTGAAAAGATCGGCGCGGCCTGATCTTCAGGACCATCGGTCGGGGTTTTGTTTCACCAGAACTCCGACCGCTCCACCTTGCCATCCAGCTCCCTCAGCCGGCGAAGCGTTGCCTGCGTCGCATCCTTCGGCAGTGCATCGAGCGGGAAGAAGCCGCTTTCGGCAATCTCCATGTCGGGCGCACGCGGGGCCGTCTGGCGCACCGTCACCCGGTAAAACAGCACATGATCGCGCTTGGAAGCCTTGCGGTTGTTGTAGACGTGGAAAAGCTCCGGCTCCCCCAGAATTTCCAGATTGCCTTCCTCGCGCAGCTCCTTGGCAAGCGCACCGAGCGCCGTCTCGCCGCGCTCCATGCCGCCGCCGGGCATATACCAGCCGGGCACATAGGTGTGGCGGACAAGGAAGATCCGACCATCCTCGCCAAAACAGGCGGCCCTCACCCCAAGCGTCATGCCGCGCATGAAGATGAAGATCCGGTGCATCAGCCAGACGGTGGCGCGCGTACGGAACGTGCTGATTTCGGGAATGCCGGCACCGGTCATGCACATGCTCTCATTCAGGGGCCTCAGTCGGCGTTTCGTTCATAAACGCGGGAGGAGCCAGAAAATCGATAACGATTTCCCGTCTCATGCGTTATGTCTGCGCCATGTTCAAATTCGCTCATATTTCAGACATCCATCTGGGTCCGTTGCCGCAACTCACGCTGCGTGAACTTTTCTCCAAGCGGATCACAGGATTTGTGAATTGGCACCGGAACCGGCGCAAGCATCTTTTCGTCAATACACTGGATCTTCTGTTGAGCGACCTGAAAATTCGCGCTCCGGATCATCTTTGTATTACCGGAGATCTGGTCAATCTCGCGACCGACATGGAAATTCGCCTCTCGGGCGAATGGCTGCGCACCATCGGCAACCCCTATGACACGACGGTCGTGCTCGGCAATCACGATGCCTATGTGCCCGGCGCGCACGACAAGGCAGTCGAGGACTGGTACCCGTTCATCGCCTCCGACGACGATCCGAGCCAGTGGCCGAAAGACGAGCACATCTTCCCCACCTATCGCCGCCGCGGCCCGGTCGCCATCATCGGCTGCTCGACAGCGAATGCGACGCTCCCCTTTTCCGCCTCGGGATATTTCAGCGGCAGACAGGCCCGCGAATGGTGAACCTCCTGAAAAAGGCCGGCGACGAGGGGCTCTTCCGCGTCGTCATGATCCATCACCCGCCAATCCGCGGCGCGGCCGCCTCCCACAAGCGGATGATCGGCATCCGCCGCTTCGCCGCCGCGATTTCGACCGGCGGCGCCGAACTTGTTCTGCATGGCCACACCCACCTCAACACGACCTATTGGCTGAGAAGCCACCATCATCCGGCAGCCCATCAGGTTCCGGTCGTCGGCATCGCATCCGCCTCGCAAGGCCCCGGTGGCCACAAGCCGCGCGCCGCCTATAATCTCTTCACGCTGACCGGCGAACCGGGCAACTGGAACCTTCTCTGCGAGCGCCACGGCCTGACGGAAGCCGGCGATGGCGTGGCGCTTGATGCGACGCGGCTTCTCTACGGTACCGAGCCACCCCTCGTATCGATCCCGGAAGCGGCGAGAATGTTGTAGATTTGATCGGCCGTGCTGTTGCGGAATGATCACAATCGATTCATACCTATGACTTGGCAGCCGCAATTCCAACGCATAGTGCAGATAAAGCTCACGTCATCCATGACACAACAGATCCCATCGGCAGATATCCGGCGCGACTTGGTTGCACTGCTCCCGCGGTTGCGACGCTTCGCACTGACCTTGACCGGCAGCGAGCCCGAGGCGGACGAGCTGGTGCGGGAGAGCTGCGGCCATGCGATCCAGAAGAGCCATCACTGGAAGGGCGAAGGCAGGCTTGAAAGCTGGCTTTTCAGTCTCACGCGCAGCCTATGGACCGATGCCGGCCGTGGCAGACGCCGCCGTGCCGCAGGTGCCGATGCAGCAGGAACAGACGGCAACTCGCCGAGCGGCGCAGATGCCCGGCCGGATCACCTGCTCCTGTCCATGCCGGAGGCTTTGCCAGTGCCTTTCTTCTCGCCGAACTGGAAGGCTTCAGCTACGCCGAAAGTGCGGCCATTCTCGATATGACCACGGATGCCTTTGCCGGCCGGCTCTGTTCGGCACGCCTGCACCTTGCAGCGCTCGGCATCGACATGGCCGAACGGAGAGCCTGACATTGAGCCTATCAGCCCCGGCCGGAACGCCTTCCGAGCTCGAAACCCGCCTGTCCAGCTATCTCGACGGTGAGGCCAGCGAGGAAGCCCGCCACGAGGTGGAGGCGCTGCTCGTCAACGACCCGCAGGCCCGCGCACTGAACGACGCCCTGAAGCGCGGCACCGAGGTCGGCCGCCGCATGTTCGACGACATGCTGCGCGAACCCGTGCCGCTCGACATGGTCCGCACCATCAAGAACACCGCACCGCCGCGCAAGGCCGTGCGCCTGCCCGACCCTCCTCGGCCAGCGCACCAATGGACGCGACGATCACCGGTATACCGGCCTGTAGCAATGGCGGCACATAGACGGCAACACTCGGCTGGCCCGCCGCCTCGATGACGACATCCGGCCGTTCGGCGACAAGTACGTCGATATCGGCGACGACCGTCGCAGAAACAGGTGGCACGGCAAGCGATCCCTCGCGAAGCAGGACGACCCAACGGATCGCCCTGCCCTCCAGTGCGGCGACGACCTGTTTGGCCAACGCACCGTAGCCGATCAGTCCGATCGTGGCAGTTCCGCTCGACATGATGCCCTCACCTCTGCTTCAGCGGGTCGAACTTGTCCTTAAGATCTGTGCCGAACACCGTCTGGCGTTCGATTTCAAGTACGTTTTCCGGGCGTGGGAAATTCGACGGAACCCGGTCGCCCGGCTTGCGCGGCTTGCCGATCTGCCGGAAGAAGTCCTCCAGCCCGTTCGGAACAATGAGCCAGACCCAGCGCAGGCGGGTGTCGCTGTCGTTGATGAACATGTGGCGGACATTGCGCGGAAGGAAGACGGCGGTATCGGGCGCCAAGGGGAATTCCTGTCCGTCGATCACCGCTCTGCCATGCCCTTCGATGACATAAACGGCCTCCTCGTTGCGGTCATGAGTGTGCTCGCGCACATAGCCGCCGGGCGCCACCGACTGGACCCCAATGCCGAACGGGAATTCCATCGGCACGATATGCGGCGCCAGTGCCACATCGACATGGCCGTTGGCTGGCACGGGCTGCCAATAGCTTTCCCGTTGATCCGGGCCGGAAACATGCACGCCCGCAGGCATGCCGGACTTTTTGACGTCTTGCATTGTCGTGCCCTTCTTCAACTTAGAGGGCGCGGCGGCCAGATCCACCGCGCATCAGGCCACCTTGCGGGAAACCTATCGGTTCTGCCTGAGGATCGTTTCCGCAGAGATGAACCCCCAGGTGAGGTTCGGTCCGAGCGTCGTGCCGGCGCCCACCGCGCGCGTACCGATCGGATTGGCCATCGCCAATCCGGCGGCATAGAGCCCCGGAACGATCGAACCGTCCTTGCGAAGAACCTGGGCAAATTCATTGGTGCGCGCACCGCCCTTCGTGCCGATGATCGAGCGATTGACCGAAAGCCCGACATAGGGCGCCTTGTCGATCGGGTAGAGGCGGACCTTGCCGCCATCCTTCTTGCGTTCCCATGCCGGTTCGCCGCGATGAAAATCCTCGTCCTTGCCACTGGCACAGAAGGCATTCCAGCGATCGATCGACTCCTTGAGCTCCTTGGGCGGCAGGCCGAGCTTGGCGGCCAGTTCATCGATCGTATCGGCCTTCTTCACCCAGTCCCGCTCATAGGATGCGTACCAGCGGAAGCTGAAGGAGGATTCCAGAAAGCGATGGTCGCCGACAAGATAGCAGGGTAGGTTTACCGGCGCCCCATCCGCATCGCGGCGATCGAGCGCCTCGCCGATATTGAAATGGGCCTCGCTGACGAAACGCTTGCCATGGCGATTGACGACGATGGAATGCGGCTCATAGAGGAAGTTTATCGGCAGGCCATAGGGCTTACCCTCGTAACGGGTAGGCAGGCAGACATAGACATTGGCCTGGTCCATGTTGTCGAGATGCGCGCCGACGGCCTCGGCCATCTTCTGGCCGTCACCCTCATTGCTCATCGGCGTGCCGATGCGATCGAGCGGACCGGGGAAATGGCGTTCGCGCATTTCCCTGTTCCATTCGAAACCACCCGATGCGATCACCACACCGCGCAACGCCGCGATGATCTCCTTCTTTCCCGCCGCGTCGATTTCGACACCGATGACGCGACCGCTATCATCCTGCACAAGGCCGATGGCGCGCGTCTCGAGCCGGAATGTCACGCCTGCATCCAGGCATCCCTTGATCAGGCCCGTCATGAGAGCGGTGCCCTGGGCGCCGGCATTGTTCAGCCAGCGCCATACGAGCTTCGGCCACATCTTGAAGATCGCCAAGAAGGGCCTGTGATAGAGATCGAGATTGATGTTTTCCTGATAGGTGAACACATGAGGCAAGGTCGAGCGACGCATCTTTGATGCGTATTTTCCGACCAGTCTGCGGCTGAGCGGCATGGGCGACAGCATCCGCCCGTATTTTTTGCCCCCGGAGGCCTCCACATAGGGATCCGGCTCGTCGATCAGACGAAACTCAATCGGCGTGTTATCCGATAGGAATTTCAGCATGGTCGGGGCATTATCGATGAAGGCCTGGTGGCGTGGACCTTCCTTTTCGGCCCACTCGCTTGGCTGCACCGCGCGCAGATAGGCCAGCGCCTCCTGCTTGCTGTCCGACACACCTTCCGCAGCGGCTACGTGATTGGCCGGGATCCAAACGCCGGAACCAGACATGGCCGATGTTCCGCCCAGGCATGTGCTCTTTTCGAGGGCGAGAACTTTCAGGCCCCCTTTGGCCGCGCGGAGCGCAGCCGAGCAGGCAGCTGAGCCGGTCCCGATAACGACAACGTCATATTCGTTCATTGTGCAGTCCCTTCCACATTGGAGAAAGTTTAAATCATCAAACGGCCATTCTGTCTACCAATGTGTCGACACTTTTAGGGTGTTCGATATCTTTCAAGAGTGGCCCGGGGAGGTCCAGCACGGTTCTCGCCAAATTGCGGCATTCATAAATGATGCCGTGCTGAACAGGTAGAAGGTCTTGAAGAGATTCAAACCCGTGACATAGGGAGTGGAAAGTCGCATTATCTCAGGATTAAAACCGACAAGCGGCTATTTACATTATTGGTCCGTCTGCATTTTTATCGCCCAGACCATTATGGCCTGGGCCGCTGTAAATTGGAATTTGGTCAACGAGTTTCAGTTCTCCCATACCTGCCCGGCGTCCATCCGGACCTACGGCGAGGCCAGGCAGCCGGGCATCCCCAAATTGTCGGCTAACGGAGATCAGGCCGCGAGCAGCTGTCCGGCAATACGCAATGCGAGAGCAGCCCCCGTCAGCGTCGGGTTCACGCATCCGACGGCGGGAAAAACGCTCGTGCCGGCGACATAGAGATTTGGATGATCATGCGTGCGGCAATTGGCATCCACGACCGAATCCCTTGGGTCATCCCCCATGATCATCGTACCGAGAATATGCTCGCGGTTTTGCTTGCCAAGATCGGTTGCAACGACCTCGGCATCCAAGATCTGTGCGATTTTCTTGACGTCCTCGACAGCCGCGTCGCGGCCCTTGTTCCAGTAGTCGTCGACGTCGAAGTGAAGCTCAGGCACCGGGATACCTATCGCGTCAACTTTGTCCTTGCTGGGCAGGATGCGATTTCTCGGATTGGGCAGGGTTTCGAGATCGATAGCGATCGATACCTGCCGGGCGGATTGATACCTGATCTGCTTGAACAGCTCCGTTCCAAGCACGCCCTGCTTGATCAGCTGCGTCGCAATGGCATTGTTGACCGCGGTATTCCGCAGCTTCGTCTTGTAGGAGGCGTGCTTTGAGCGAAAGGCTCCATCACGCGCGTTCAGCATGACCAGAAGCGCATTCGGTCCCGTGCCTGGCCATACCTCGTCCTTGGTCACGAGATTGAAGCCCAGCCCGGTGTGATCCATGAGATTGCAGCCGACCATTCCGGAGCTGTTTGCGATGCCGTTCGGGTATTTTTCCGAAGTGGACATCAGCAGGATTTTCGGCGTCTCCAGCGCATTGGCCGCGATGATGAAGGTTCGACCAGTCACCTTGCCTTCCGACTTGTCAGGCCTGCGATAGCTGACCGAGGCGATCTTGCCCGTGTCGTCGGCATCGACGCGGAACACCACAGCGTTTGAAAGCAGCTTGCAGCCGGCATCAAGGGCCTTTCGCACATGAATATCGGCCGTATATTTCGCGCCGATCGGACAGATCGGGTCGCAGGAATTATTGCCCTCGCATTGCGGCCGCCATCCATTGATTTGGAGAGGCGCGCATTCGGCTCGTGAATGGGCGCATATCCCTGCGCCTTCAGCCTGTCGGCGACGATCTGCTGGCCAAAGCTGAACGGATGGCCGGGCGTCGGATAAGGCTGCGAGCGCGGCGGGAAATGGCTGCCCGTTCCACCACTCTGGTCCTCTTCGTCCCAGCCGTTGACACCCAGCTCCTCTTCGGCGCGCTGATAGAAGGGCTCCAGATCCTCATAGCCGATTGGCCAGTCCCGGCCGACACCGTATGTCGACTTCAGTTTGAAGTCGCTTGGAATGAGCCGCCATGTCGCCGAGTCCCAGTGCCATGTCGTGCCGCCGACCATGCGGACATAGGTCGTGCCATAATCGACCGGCCCTTTCTGCTCCAGATAGCCGCCACCGATGGGGTTCTTGGCCCAGGGAAGGTTGGGATAGGGGGATGCCGCCTTGATGTCCTTGTTGGGCAGGCTGCGGTAGTGCTCGATGGCTTTCCAGCGCTCTATCCAGTCGCCGGCCTCCACCATGCAGACGGACTTGCCGTTGCGGGCCAGTTCCCAGGCGACGAGGGCGCCCGTGACGCCTGAGCCTATGACAACGTAATCGTAGTCACTCTTGCTGTGTTCAGTCATGGAATTTGCTTTCAATGATGGGGCGGGTCTCAGATGTGCTTTTCACTGACCCAGCTATTCGGGCCGCCGCCATAGGTCGGGACGAAGACGTAGTCGCGCGTCGGCGAAAACATCAGCGCATCATGGAAGGCGACGAGTTGCGCCTTTGGCCCGGCGCCGACGACCCCGAGATACCATGCAGAGGTCACCGTCTTGATTGTGGCGTAGACGGAACCGTTGGCATCCAGTTCCTTCAGCATCGCGTCGATCCCCCGATCCTTGAACCCGGCCGATGCGGTGATCGCAGCATCAAGCGCCTTGGGGAAGGCAGCATCCTGGTCAGACAGCGCCTTCAGGTAGCGGACGGCCAGAACAGGATCGAGATCAAGGCCGGTTATAAATTGCGAAAAGGCATGGAAGGGACCGGCATCCTGAACCGTGGCCGCAAAGGATGGCAGCGTTGCGCCCATGCCCACAGCCCCCGCCAATGCGACGGCGGATACCGATTTAAGGAAGCTGCGACGACGCATTGCCGGGCTGGGTGATCTGGCGTTGCTCATATCAGGCCTCTTTTCTCTGGTTCTTGCCTATGCGGCGCAATGCGAATGCAGCGATGATGAGAAGGACAAGCACGGCGATGGCCCATTTGGAGGCGATGCCGGCATAGGCGATGACCGGCTTCGGCCCACCTTCCGCGATCCGTTGCACGTCCTTGGCGGTAAGATTTGCGCCGCGCTGGCCGAAAGTCGCCGTGACGTAGTTCGTCAAGCTGGCAATCTCGGAATAGCTCAGGCGATTGACATAGGCTGTCGGACCGAAAGCAGGCATCTCGATGACATGCCCCCCGATATCCCGATGCACGCCGCCGATGATGACGGAGACGAGATTGTTCGGCTCTACAGCGCCGACGACGGAATTGTGCGGCAGCGACGGATAGAATTGCTGGTAGGATCCTGCACCGGATGTCCCGTGACAGGCAGCGCAATTGCCGGCATAGAGCGTGGCGCCCTCGTGGCCATCTTTCAGCGGCTCTCCGCTTGCCACATCGAGACCCCGCACGACATTGTCGTCCGAATGTGGGCTGCCCTGCTCGGAGCGATCGGCGGAAGCGTTTGATACCGGCTCCACCTTGCGCATATAGGCTATGATGGCACGGATATCGACATCATCGAGATGTTGAAAACTGTGCTCGACGGCTTCTGCCATCGGACCGGCGGCCTGGGCACGCCCCACGGCCCGACCCGTCTTGAGATAGTCGGCCAGCTCCTGATCCGACCAGCTGCCGATGCCCGATTTCGCATCCGGGGTGATATTCGGCGCAATCCATGGGCCGACCTGCCCACCGGCGAACGACTGCGAGCTGATCGCCGCCATCGCGACATTGCGCGGTGTGTGACAGGTGCCGCAATGAGCAAGCGCGTTGGCCACATATTCGCCGCGCTTTTCCTGGTCGTTCAACGCACCGGTCGTCGGCGGCAGCGGATCGGGCGAGAACAGAAGGTTCCAGGCGATCATGCTCGCCCGAATATTGAAGGGAAACGGCAGGTCGGTACGTGGTGCCGGCCTGTCGACCGGCTTCACCCCATGCATGAAATACGCATAGAGCGCATGCGTGTCGTCGTCGCTGATCCGCCGATAGGCCGTGTAGGGCATGGCCGGATAGAGATGTTCGCCGTTCTTGCCAGTGCCGTCGCGCACCGCGCGGGAGAAATCCTCCTCGCTATAGGCGCCTATGCCGGCCGTCTTCGACGGAGTGATATTGCTCGAGAAGATCGTTCCGAGCGGCGAGACTATACCGTAGCCACCGGCCATCGCATCATGCGAGCCGGGGGCGGTATGACAGGCGGAACAGTCAGCCATTGTCGCTATGCTTCGACCGCGCGCGATCAGCTGATCATCGGGCGATGCCAGCGTCTGAGCATGGCTTGAGCCCGCCAAGGCCATGAATGACGCAGCGATCAGCGCTCCGCAGGTTGCTCGTCGCCGCCTTCCGGCTTTTGCGGACAAGGGTCTTCGAATACGGAGATGATCAGGCATATCCGACGCTTCTTTCATTAAAATTTAAATCCGCCAGGAGAGGAAACAGAGCGGAAAGAGGATTTTCAGATACAGGGGAAGCGCCATACGACCGGTATGTCTCGGTAAAATTCACGAGATTGAAGCCGAAATTGGCTTGCTTCCAATGGTTTTCCAAAAAAAGAGCCGGTCTATATTGGTGCGCCGAATTGATGCATGCGACAAAGTGCGCATGTTTTATGACGGGAACCAGATAAGGCACAATCATTATGAGCTTTAAGCTGATTTAAGTTTTTCTAAATTCAAACGAGTGAAATTCATGAAGTTCGACCTCGTCGATGCAAGGATTTTCCTGTCTGCTTACGACCACGGCAGCCTGTCTGTTGCCGCCGAACAGAACAACGTCGTGGTCGCCGCTGTGAGCTTGAGGATGAAGCGCCTGGAAGAGCAGCTGGGATTACAGCTCTTTCGAAGGACAGGAAGAGGGATGAAACCGAATGCGGCAGGTGATCTGTTTGCCAGGCGCGCCCGAAGGATACTTGCGGAAACCTTCGATGCCGAGCAGGATCTTGCCGCCTTTCGCGGCGACCAAAAGGGCGAGATCAGGCTCATTTCGAATACGGATATGCTGGCAGAGCACCTTCCGCAGGCTCTCGGACAGTTTCTGGCGCTGCATGACGAGTGCAGCATCCTGATCGAGGAGCATACGGCTTCCGAGGCGGTGCACTGATCCGCGACGGCTCGGCGCATATGGCCATCGTCGCGGAACCGGCGGACAGAAGCGGCCTTGTCAACGTCCCGCTGGCTCCGGATCGACTGGTCGTCATCGTGCCGCCTCGGCAACCGATATCGGTCAATGCGAATGGCGCCCTTTCCTTCGGCGAAATCCTCAATCACCGGCTCATCGCTGTTCGGGAAAAAGCATCGCTCACCCAGTTTATAAGCAGGATAGCCTGGGAGATGGGACGCAAACCTCTCTATCGCATTCACCTCGATGGCTTTGAAGGCGTCGCGCGTATGGTCGAAGCCGGCGCAGGCATTGCTATCGTGCCAGCCAGCGCTGCATCACGATATTCCGCCTTCATACGATATCAGACCGTGCCGATAGAGGATCCGCGAGCCGGCAACATGCTTTATCTCTGCGCCCGCGATATCGAGCAATTGCCCAATCACGCGCGAGAACTATTCGGCCATCTGGAACAGTATGTGCGCACGATGGGGGATCCGGTGTCGCCATAGCGGCAACAGACTCACCTTCATAGGCTTGCGTGTCGAACCACGCAGATTTCCGGATAGCAGTCCTGCGGCATGAATTGAGCAATGCTCAGCGCATGACGATTGCGGTTTTCCGACTTGGCAAAGCCGGGGTCCCGGACGCACCGGCCCGCCTGCTGGCGAGAAAGGAAATGCTTCAACCTCGGCGGGCGGCCCGGGCGGCAAAACCATGCCGACCATGACAAGTCCGAGCCCCATCAGAAAGATCGGCGACAATCGATTACCCAGCAACAGGACCGAGGAGGCGACGCCGATCAACGGCACGCCCAGCGTGTAATTGGCCATGCTGAAGGCGGAAATCCTGCGGCCATATTCAGAAGAGATCACGAAGCAGGCGGACGTTGCAATCGGGCCGATAAAGACCAGCATTCCCACCAGATCCAGGTTCCAGCGAATGGCATGCGGCGCGCCCTCCAGCAGAAAGGCAATTACCGCGAGTGGTATGGCCGCAAGCACCATCTGCCAGGGAGCGAGCGCCAGGGGCGCGGACGTCCAGCGGTGACGGCGCACGTGGAGGATCACAGCCGACCAGGAAATTGCGCCGATCAGCAGGAAACCTGCGCCGGTAAAGGCACCCGGCTGGCTCCAGTCCGTTTCAAGCGGCGAGCAGATCAGCGCCACGCCCGAGAGCCCGACGGCCAGCGCAACAAGCTGCGCCGGAGCCGGCATTTCACGCAGTGCGATCCAGGCAAGCAACATGCTCCAGAGCGGCGTCGTATACGCCAGGAGAACGGAATGACTGGTGTCCGTCTGCGTCATGGCAATCATGCCGAGCCCGGTGAAGGTCATCATCTGCATGAGGCCGACGCTCAGCACGATGGGCATATCCGCCCGCTTCGGCAGCTTCAGCTGCCCGCGCAGCGCCAGAAAGATTGTCAGGCAGATTGCAGCAGAGCCGAAGCGGAATGCCGCAAGCCAGAGCGGTGGGACAAAATCCAGCGCCATCTGCGTGGCGGGCCAGCTCAGCCCCCAAAGCACGACCATGACGGCCAGCCAGCGCTTGGTCGCATCAAAATGAACGGCGCGGAAAGGAATAGCTTGCGATGCGCCGGTCATGTTTTCTCCTGTGCTGGCGGTCGATAAAATGCCCGGTTCGCAAAGAAAAATGTGACCTCATATCTCCCAAAACAAAGATATATGGGATAATTTCACCTCAATTGATAATCTATGGGGATAAACTCACCTTGAAGACGGTTGTTATGGACGAGGCCAGCCTGCGCATACTGGATGAGCTCCAGAAGAATGCGGAACTCAGCAATGCCGAACTGGCCGACAAGGTGCATCTCTCGGCTTCGCCTTGCTGGCGCAGGGTTTCGGAACTGCGCGAGCGCGGCGTCATCCGC
Source organism: Shinella sp. UYSO24 (assembly GCA_902167985.1). Taxonomy (GTDB): domain Bacteria; phylum Pseudomonadota; class Alphaproteobacteria; order Rhizobiales; family Rhizobiaceae; genus Neorhizobium. Next base: position 222,710 of record CABHNZ010000002.1, on the reverse strand, counting down.
GGCTCGGTGGCACTTGTCGATCCGGTGCAGTTGGGACTTCTGGTCAACGTCTTTGTCCATGTCACATTGGAAAAGCAGGACAAGGCGTCGTTGAAAGTGTTCACGGATGCGATCGAAGGCCGAGCCGAGGTCATGGAGTGCTATCTCATGACGGGAGAAGCCGATTTCATGTTGCGCGTCGTGGTCGAAGACTTGCTGCGCTATCAGGACTGGTGATCGACTGCCTGACCCAGATCCCCGGCGTGGCAAACATCCGATCGAGCTTCGCCCTCGATCAGGTGAAATACACCACGGCTTTGCCGACTGGGCATCTGCGCTCGGCCTTGATGAATGGCTAGTCCGGCATAACAAGGTCGCGCCCTCTTCATAAATCCGTTGTCGATGTCGCGAACGCTGATCCATTCTCAAGGATCGCATTGGCGCGCCATGCGCGGCGACCATCAATCTGGACACCTGAAACAGGAACGGGCGGCTGGTTGCCCAGCCGCCCGTTTGCTCATTGATAGTGCAGCGAGGAGACCGCCTCGGCGTTCGTTATGCCGCGATGCGATCCTTCTTCTCGGTTGCCTGACCGGGCAAGGTCGAGGTCCGGGCATCGGACGCGATAGGCGACCAGGGGCGGACCACTGCCAGGGGATGCGCAAACATCCGCTTGAAGACACCGCGCGCGGCACGCAGGGGAACTGCCCGCGGCGGTGCAACGACCGGCAGCTGGCTGAACAGGTGACCTATCACCTTCTGGCGGACGATTTCGGGGTCACGATGGACAATCTCGCCCGAACGGTTTTCGAGGACAGCATCATAGCTGACGGCGACCTGGAGACCGGCCACGTCGAGCTTGGTGATCGTCCCGCGGATTGCGAAATCCTTAGCCATCTCGAAAGTCAACTCGTCGTTGATAGCCAGCTTGATCACGGACCTCGCCGAGCGCAGTCTGAACGTCGTTTCGTTGACAGACATGCTTTCCATCGTCGCAGGATACATGCCGTTCAGGACCACCGATTTGTTCATCTTGAACCTGATGTCCTCGATTTGCTCACGGGGCAGCTCGACACAGGCGATCATCGATACGAAGGCGTAGATCATCACAACGAGCCCCCAGGCGAGACTGAAGCCATCGAAATCGCTGTAGCCGCCGAGAAGGGGTCCATTGAACATGCCGATCAATGTCAGGACGATAATCGCCAGGAAAGCGAACGCGAAGGGATAGAACACGGCGACACGTGCGCGATCCTCACCCTTTGCCGTGACCTTGAAGGGCCGACCGAAGGGCATCACGATCGCCTGTATGATGGCCATGGTGATTGGAAGTGCTGCGACCAGCTGCGAGACCTCCGTGAGGATCGGCAGGCTGCGACGCTGCGAGACCCAGCTATGAAAGACCCAGATGCCTCCGACCATCGGAAGGGCGAAAAGGAAGAAGGCTTCCGGCTCCATCAAAATCGCAGGCAGGCCGAGGAAATAGTAGAGGATCGGCGCGGCAAGCAGGAGCAGCATGAACGGGCGGCAAAGCCAGAACAGCAGACCATGGAGATAATGCAGTCTTTGCATCATGCTGTATCCCCTGCCACGGAAAGGACCATCGGACAGGAGGGCAACCTGGATTGTACCCAGGCACCAGCGGCATCGCTGGGTGATATAGCCCGACAGGCTTTCGGCAGACAAACCGACGCTCAGCCGTTCATTCAGCCACCGGGTCCGCAGACCAGCCTGCATAAGACGATAGGTCAGATGGATATCCTCGGTCACGGTCTCTTCCGGAACGCCGCCAATGAGTTCCAGCGCCTCGCGCCGGACAATGCAGGACGTGCCCACGCAAAACGCCGCGCCCCAGCCATCCTTGGAGGGCTGCATCACGTCGAAGAATATCCGCTGGTCGTCAACCCAGCTGTCGGACACGAGCAGGTTATGCTGGATCGGATCGGAGTTGTAGTAGAACTGCGGCGTCTGGATGAGCCCGATCTTGGCATCGGAGAACTGCCCGACCGTTCGCTTCAGAATAGCCCTCTGAGGGGCGAAATCCGCATCGAGAATAAGGATGAACGGGGAGTTCGTCACCGCGGCCGTGTGACGGATGGCATTATTGAGATTGCCACCCTTCGCGCCCTTGTTGTCCTCGCGGTTGAGGTATTCCACGCCGACATTGGCGCAATAGTCCCGCAGCCACTGCCGACGGCCATCATCGAGCACCCAGACCTTGAAGTTGGGATAATCGATTTCCTTGGCAGCGAGGATCGTGCGTTCAAGAATAGACAGGTCTTCGTTGTAAGTGCAGATGAAAACATCGACATCGGGTGCAGGACCGCCCGCTGCAATCATCTGCTCGCTTGCATCGGCGGCAGCGCGATGGTCGGTCCGCCGGAAGAAGAAGATGATCGACAGGATCGTGTAGCTGATGATCAGTGTTTCAAACGCAAGGTAAATACGGGGCCAGATTGCGTAGGCCGTCCATTCGAATGACGGCAAGGTGCTCGTAAACCGGTAATAGGCGTAGTTCGCGAGCATCAGGATGACGATGGTGCCGAACAGGATGCGATCTTTTGCCTTCGAGGCATCAAGCAGCCAGGCGCAGACGACCGTCAGCCCGACAGCCAGGATCGCGAAAAGAGCGGAGTCCGAAAAGGTCAGGATTTCAGGTGACATGGGTCCGAATCTCTATCTTTATCGAGGGAGGGGGCGACGAACGGGTTCAGTTTCAGGGCAGCGAGAATGGCCCAGCCGGTGGCTCCGATATGCGGCAACCGGTAGTATTTGAAATCGCCGGGCGAGGAGCCCGGTCCGACCTGAAGGCCGGTCGTCAGTTCTTCATTGACCGTTGCGAAGACGAGCCGGCTTTTGGAGACATTGGCCGAAATCGTATCGAGGAGGGCCGAGGCCTTGTCCTGCTGGTTGTTGATTTCGTAGACGAGTGCGGCCTGCGCTGTGCCTTCCAGCCAGACGCCATCGCGATCGTCGTTGAAATCGAAGCCGCCTTTGACGCCGTGATGCTGCTCGGTCCACTTCAAAACGGCGTCGCGCTTTGCTGCGAATGAGGGAACCGCTATCAGTGGCCACAATTCTGCATCAAGGCCCGATGCGGATCGGTTGGGCGCATTGCCGTCTTCGACGCTGCCGATGAAGAACCGCTGTTCATTGCTGTCCCACATCTGCTGAAGAAATCTCAGAGCTTTGTCTCCGCGCTCTCCCCAGCCTCCGGCGGGTTGGATCGTCGATAGCCAGTGATCGACGGCATAACGTCGAGATTGTGCTCGGTCGATTTCCATTTCGCCGGTGTAGGCGACGGTTCGTGGCCGAAGAACCCACCGAAATAGCCGTCACGGTCCGGATCGGCGGTTTCGCGATGGATCCAGTTCATGATCTTGATTGCGGTATCGAGGTAGATCTGGTCGCCGGTTCGATCGTAAGTCACCAGCAATGCGAGGGCGCCCCAGGCGGTGCTGCCGGTTGCACTCCCGACCTGATAGCCGTCTTCTGCCCAGGAATTGGTTGCGGTATTCCAATACCCCGGCAACAACATGCCATCCGATCCCACCGTGACCGCACCGGACCGGTAGGCGTTTCTCAACCGGCCATCCTTGTAGTGACGATCGGTATCGACGGCGATGACGAAGGCATCTGCAATCCGCTTGACCTCGATCAGCCGGTTGCAGCCAGCCAGCGCGATCAGCACCACGGCATTATCGTAGGTAAAGCCGGTATTCTCGAGCGCAGGATGGAGGGCCGACCCGCCATTGGCGGGTTCAAAGCTTCTGAGGATAAAAGGCTGGTGTGGATCACCCGCCATTTCATGGGCCAGACTATCACATAGCGAGCAGGCCAGTTTGGCATTGCCTGCGTCGTTTGCCAGAGCCGCTTCGGCATATGACATTGCGAAGGTGATGCCGATCAGGCTGACAGCCAGTAGAGGACGGAGGCCATGCGCCATCCTCGCCTGCCCCGTCTGGCAAACGTGGTCTTGGCAGACGTCGTCTTGAGTGTGTCGTGTGCCGACATGAGATTTACCTGATCTCCTGCCGGCGCGATGCCAATTCGACGCCAGCGGTCGAGAGCATGCGCGAGGAGGCATCCGAGATCTGGCTGAGCGCAGTCGTTGCGTAGCGGCTGACCCTTGAGACGACGGATTCACCGAGCGAAACAATGACGTCTTCGCCGACATTGCAGCCAAAGAACTTGTCGTTGCTGACATGGACTGCCTTATTGCTATCGACATCGTCTTCGCGGATGAGGACATAAACCTCATCGCCGTCCGCATGCGGGAATTTCGCGAAATATCGATCGTCTGAACCGGAGTTGAAATAGCGGACGATCTTGACGATCTTCCCGGTCCGTTTGACCCCGAGGCTGCGGTAATTGATCATCGCCGGGGTGCCGATATCGAGCGATTCGACCTCGCGGCTTGGATAGACGGCAGCAGCGAAGGCCTCGCTACAATTGAGGGATTTGGCGACGGGCTGGCCCTGGCGAACGAAGTCGCCATAAGACGCCTCGACGCTTACGAGCTGACCCGCGTAATCGGCGACGACATTCGCTGCGCCGGACTTCACCAGCCTTGCTTCTTCACGGCCGATCAGATCTTCGAGCTGCTTTTTGCGCTCCGACATCTGCCTGAGTGCAATCTGGTCTTCAGACTGTTCCCCTGCAATCTTGGTGTGCTCCATATCGAGAGCCATGAGGCTCGCGGTGACAGGCCCACCGGTGTAGATACCCTTCATGATCAGGTCTTTGACGATCTCGTTCCGGCGCAGATCACCGCGCGCGATATCGAGTTCGTGCTGAGCAGCATTCCGCTTCTGGCGCTGCGGCTCCATGCTGACATCGTTGATCATCTTCATTCGGAACATGGTCATCTGCCGTTCAAGCAGAGCGTCCTGTTCTTTCAGCCGTGAGTCATATTGCGCAACGACGGCCTGAGAGTTCGCGATCACTTCGGCAAGCTCGCTCAAGACAGCGTCACGAACGAGCCCCGTCTTGGTTTCCAGATCGGTGATACGTCCCTTGCGCTCTTCGATTGTGCCCTGGATGTTGTTGATCTTCTCCGAGAGGTTGAGCTTCTCGAGGCGAAGACCATTGAGCGAAGTCTGGTCCTGATTGGGATTTGATACTGTCGCCATCACCTCGCCCGAGGTTACGGCCTGACCAACCTGAAGGTTCAATTTGTCGAGGCGACCGTAAATCGGCGATGAAATCAGCTGGACCGGCGCATTAACAATTGCGCGGGTTGAAACGATGAAGAACGTGTTTGGTATAAATGCCAAACCAACGACGATCAGAAGAAATGACGCAAACACATATCCTAGCAGGCGTGTCGTCGTCAGTATCTTCCTGTCGCTATCATTGAGATGATTAGTCATATTTAACGCACACCCTATGTATTTTGAAACGCCCGGCAGAACTGCCTAATTTTGGGACGGATACCGCGGTGCAGCATGGCAATCAAATCGATTTTAATGCTTTGTTAAGAAATATAATCAGAAGGTTAATTGCACTAACGCGCAGCGTGCAAAGATGAATATTGCACTCGCTCAATGGCAGCAGGATCTTTGAAGATATTAAGTTTGTGAAACGCCCCCACTAACCTGGCGGGGCGGCACTCAGGTGTCATTTATATTATTATATGAGCACACTCTAACTCACTGCACCTCTGGTAAGTCGTGCAGGATGAGTTTTTAGTCAGCATCAATAGATTGGATGGTAAAGGCGCATCACACATTGCGCGACGGAGCCGGCCGTCGGCATTGAGCCATACCCGCCCCTATCCGGCGCTATACCAGTCAAGCGAGCCAGGAGGCGTATCTTAAAGCCGTATGGTGGCTCTTAGTTAATCTGAAAAAACGGCCTTTGGCCTTCACGCAGCTTGATCGCGTCGATGGCGGCCATATCTGCGTAGTGCAATATCAGAGCCTCGGTGCTTTCATTGTGGAACGGCGCATCGGTGGAATGGGTGGCGACCACATTGATAACGCTCTCGCAGGCGCCTAACTCGTTGAGCAGCAGACCCGCGAGGACCCCATGCGGTATCTTTCGAGAGAGCGGTGACCTCTCGGTTGTGCCGAGGGCTGGGCCCGGTTGAAACAGTAGAAGCTTGTCGATGTCATGGAGGTAAAGGATGAGATCAAGCACCTCCGGTTCGAACGCGGGCATGTCGAGATCACGGTAACCTGCCCCAATGAGCCGACCGAGATGAACAACGTCATTGGTATGATCGACAAGCGAATGGCTCAGACCGGGCGAGACGGGAACGTCGGCAAGATCGTCGAACAGACTGTTCGACAGGAAGATGGACCACGCTGCCAGGATCAGATCCGCAGATGATCCGGGCAGAGCGTCAAGCCCCTTCAAGAGGCTGCGCACCCGGTCGGAATGCCGAGCCTGAACGATATCGGTTCGATAATAAGCCAAAGGTCAAATATCTCCAGCCACGCCGCCGTACGGCATTTCCAGTTTGAGAATCCGGGAATTGGCGCTGTCGGTCACGACCATTTCACGGCTGTCCGGCGCCACGAATGCGATATTCGATGCCGACGACCCCTCGGGCACTTCGACGAAATGTGTCAGGAGGCCACGGCTGCTGAAGCGCAGGATGCCGAGCCCAGGTTGGGCAACGATCAAGCCCCCATCCGTGTCAAGCGCGAGCCCATCCGGCCCTCCACCGCCTGACAGGTTGACGAAGACGCCCACCTTGCTGACACCGCCATCCCGCATCATGGGCAGTCTCCAGATCGCATTTGCCCGTGTGGCCGCGACATAAAGGAGGCTGGCGTCGATGTTGAATACCAGCGTTCGGGCTCGGCATACCCGTCATGACCCTCTCCAGCTTCGATGACGTCATATGCCAGCGATAAACCGACCCGCTGGCCTCCTGGAGACCGGACTGCCCTTGGTCAGTCATATAGACCCAGCCGTTGCGGCCAAGCGTCAGGTCGTTCAACCCACGAAACCGTTCACCGCGATAACCATCAACCAGAACGGAGGTGCTGCCATCCGGGTGGATTTCAACCAGCCCTAAGCGGTGATCGGCAACCACGATGCGGCCGTCGGGCAGGATTTTCAGTCCATTCGGCCAGCCATCGTACTGGCAAAAGAGATGGAACCGCCCATCTGTGTCGAGCCGGAATATCCGTCCGAACGGGATGTCGACGGCGAAGAGATTGCCTTCCAAATCAAAACAGGGTCCCTCCAGGAAAGATCCCATCGGCCGGCCGGACTGGTTGTGATAGCTCCACTCGCTTGGCCTTGGCTTTGTCCATTGTTTGGGGAGCGTGGCATGCACCCTGGCGGTAAGCCTTTTAGGAGGATCAAGAAAGAACATGCTGGCCTCCCCCATGCGGCGCTCTTATGCGGGACAGATGGCCGTGCTCGCCTTGCTTGCAACAGGAAGCGCGGTCCAATAAGCGTCGAACACCAGCGCGTGCTGCTATGGAGGATGATGGTTGAAACGTCCGCAAAAAACGAACCCCGCACAAACCGCCCGGTCGCTCGAAGCGCGCGTCTATTCGATTTACCAGACGCTCTCCCCAGCCGAGAAGCGGCTTGCGGATGTCCTCCTGCAATACCAGATGGACCTGCCGAGCTATACGGCCGGTGAGCTTGCCGATAAGGCTCAGGTCTCCAGGGCGACGGCGGCACGCCTCATCCGCACGCTCGGCTATTCGACTTACCCCGAGGCCAAGCGCCAGATCCGGGCAGACCAGCACTGGGGCTCGCCACAGGCGGGCCTGAAGGATCCCGACCAGCCGTCGCCGGCCGCCGTGTCGATCGCAACGACGGTTCAGATGGATATCGAGAATATCCGGACCACGGCGGAAGGCCTTTCGGAACAGACCCTCTCGGATGCAAGCCGGGCGATCGTCAAAGCGCGCCGCGTCTGGATCATGGGGCTGCGCAGCGGTTATGGGCTGGCTCATCAGGCTGCGCATTATTTCACGCTGATGAAGAACGATGTTCAGGTCCTTCCCTCCGGCGGCGCCAGCTATTCGCATGAGATTGCCTCGATCGCCAAGGGCGATGTCCTGTTGATCATAGCATTTCGCCGCCGACCAAGATTGCTGCCGACGATCATTCGTGAGGCGCGAAGCGCAGGCGCAATCACCATCCTGATCACCGATCTGAGTGCGGCCGCGAGCGCCAAGGCGGCGCATCATGTCCTTCGATGCCGATGCCAGTCGCCATCACCGTTCAATTCCTTTGTCGCGGGCCTGACCATCATCAATTACCTCGCGTGGAGCGTTGCCTCGGCGCTCGGATCCGAGAGCCATGCGCGCTACGAGAAGATCGATCGTCTGGTAAAGCTTCTGGACGACGTTTCCACCCCCCAGACGCCGGCCGGACGATAGGGCTCCTCAAGGGTAGCCATCCAGCACAGCCTGTCTGGTCGGCGCGGCCCAAACACCGCGTTTGGAAGGGGTAAGCCCACAACGGACGAGCATCTCTGCAAGGCCAACCGCTGCGGTCACGCCATCGACGACCGGAATGCCGTGCTGCGCTTGCAGGTCGTGGGCAAAGTCCGCCATGCCGGCACAGCCGAGAACGACGCCATCTGCTCCCATTTCGATCGCCTGCTCGATGAAGCCGGAAATGGTGCCGACTGCGCCTGTTGCCGGATCTTCAAGTGCAAGAACGGGAATGTCGGAGGCGAAGACGCGCTTGCAGCGATGTGCGAACCCGTAGCGGCGTATATTGTCCTCAATGACAGGCGCTGAGCGCGAAAGCGTCGTGACCACGCAAAAGCTGTGAGAGACGAGGCTCACGGCCTGAAGCGAGGCTTCGCCAATACCGATCACCGGCTTTGTTGCGATGGCGCGGGCGGCATCGAGGCCCGTATCGTCAAAGCACGCGATGATGTGGGCATCGGCCCCGGCCTGCTCGACGGCGACGATCTCCTTGAGAAGGCCGGGAACAGCAAGGGCTCCGTCGAACGGCCCTTCGATGGCTGCCGGCCCAAAGCTCGGCTGGCAGCCAATGATCTGCGTGCCTGAACTCGCCACCTGACGGGCCGCCGCGGCTATTCGCTCGGTCATGGCACGGGTCGTATTGGGATTGATAACAGTAATCTGCATGGACGTGCCTCCCCTTCAGGCCTTGACGAAGGCAGTCGTCGCGCGACCATCGATCAACGCATCATAGGCAATCGGAGCTGTCGTGAGATGGCCGTCGGCAATACCTGTCTGCCAGCGATCATAGGCATCGCGATCGATCCGCGGCGTCGTCCACATGCCAATCTTGCGATAGGTGTCGGTGAGCTTCACCAGAAGATCGCCATCGAACTTCGGGAATGTCGTGACAAGAAAGTCGCGATACCCGGCCGCCTCGTGATCGAGGATCCACTGCATGCCAAGACCCAGCGCGCGGCAGAAGCGCGCCTGCGTCTCGAGACGGGTCGCATCGCTTTCTCCCGGTGCGTAATAGACGCTCCAGGGGATGTTGCCGCCATCGACGGACAATGCCGTGACGACATGAACAGGATAACGGGCGGCCAATGTCACGGCCGAGGGGTAATCGATGACCAGATAGTCGGCCATTCCGCCGACAAACAGATCAGACAGCATCTTGCCGTCGAGATCCTGAATGAAATTGACGGACCGAGGATCAAGCCCGTTTTCCCGCATTAGCATCTTGACGTAGAGGCCGACACTTGCGCCGTTGCTGCCCTTCATCGCCACAGTCTTGCCGGGCATCCGGGCCCAGTCGAAATCCTCCGCCCTTTCCCGCCCGACGACCGCCAACGGAGCGCGCGCGGCGACCTGGGCAAAGGGTGTATAGCGTTTTCCACGCCCGTGAAACATGGACGGGACCCAGATACCGCCTAGAGCGGCATCCGCTTTGGCATGATCGATATCACTGAGAACAAGGTCCCAGGGAGACGGGACAGTTGCCGCCACCTGCAGCCCTTCGTCGGCAAAGAAGCCCTGCCAGCCGGCGATATATTCCGGAAGATAGTTGAGGCTATGTCCGGTTGCCGTCACATGAAAATCTTGCATCGTGATCACTTCTGTTTGGGGAAAAGACGTTCGCCGCTATCGGCGTTGAACCAGAGCACGTCCTCGTCGCGGTAATCGAGAGAACACATTTCGCCGATCTGCATCCGCGGATTGCCGGATACGCGGACGAAGACAAAATCCTGTTCGATCAACAGTTCCTGCGACTGCTCTTTCTGTGCAGCAAGGCGGCAGCCTATGACGGTCTCGGCGCCGAGGCGCTCGATGACGGCCACTTGCGCGGGAATGCGCCCCGCGCCCTCTGGCATGAGCGCAAGCTTCTCCGGCCTGATGCCGAATGTCACTTCACGACGGGTGGGTACGCCCCCTGAATGAACGACAGGGATCTGCCCCATGAGCTTGAGGCCATCGGCGCGCATTGAGGCAGGGATCAGGTTCATCGGTGGCGAACCGATGAATTTCGCAACGAATGTATTGGCCGGGTTGTCGTAGACATTGTCGGGCGTGTCGACCTGCTGCACGACGCCCTTGTCCATGATGATGATCCGGCTCGCCATCGTCATGGCCTCGACCTGGTCATGGGTGACATAGACGAATGTCTTGCCCACCTTGTGATGCAGCGCGGAGATCTCCGAGCGCATCTGGGTTCGAAGCTTGGCATCGAGGTTCGACAGCGGTTCGTCGAGAAGATAGAGCTGCGGCTCCCGAACAAGGGCTCGCGCAAGGGCGACGCGCTGGCGCTGGCCGCCAGACAGACTGGAGGGTCGTCTGTCGAGCAGTGCCTCAAGCTCCAGCTGGCGGGCAATGCGCAAGGTCTTTTCGGCGATATCCGGCTGCCTCATCAGACGGCGCCGCATGATCGCGTTGACGATCGGCAGATGATACCATTTGCGAAATGCGTTCATGATCAACGGGAAAGCGATGTTCTCGCGCACCGTCATATGCGGATAAAGGGCATAGGACTGGAACACGAAGGCGACGCCGCGCTGCTTCGGCTCCCATAGATTGGCCACCTCATCGTTGAACTTGAGTTCGCCGGAGGTGATGTCGCTCAAGCCGGCAATCATGCGCAGGAGGGTCGATTTCCCGCACCCCGATGGGCCCAACAGCACGAGGAACTCGCCATCTGCGATATCGGCGCTGAACGATTTGATGACGGTGTTGTCGCCGAAGGTCTTTGACAGGTTGTTGAATGTGATGGCAGGCAATGGATTATCCCTTTACGGCACCAGCAGTCAGACCGGCGACGATCTTGCGCTGAATGAGGAGGAAGAAGACGATGGCCGGGAGGCTGAAAACGACGGCGGCTCCCATGACGGCAGACATCGGTGTTTCATACTGGCCGACAAAGGACGCCAGGCCGACACTTGCCGGCCACAGCGAGCCATCCATCAGGAAGGTCGATGCGAAGAGGAACTCGTTCCAGCCCGCGAAGAAGGCGACAACGGCGGCCGCAGCAATGCTCGGTGCGATCAACGGCAGGATAATCATCGTGAGCACGCTGAAACGCGGGCAGTTATCAATGATCGCCGATTCCTCGATCTCATAGGGAACGGCATCCATCGCTCCCTTGAGAATGAAGCAGGCGACCGGCAGCGAGAAACCGACATTGGCAAGCACCAGGCCGGTCAAGCTGTTGAGCAGACCAAACGTGATGAACATCGCATAAAGCGGCACGAGGATCAGGGCCTCCGGTACGACCTGGGTCATGAACAGAAGAAAGCCGACAATGCCCCTGCCGTGAAAGCGGAACCGGCTGAGCGCGTAACCGGCCAGCGATCCGAGGACAAGGCTCAAGACCGTGCCGCCGGATGCAATGAGGAGCGTATTGAACATCCAGCGCCCAAGCGGAACCTTGCCAAGCTCGGCGACAAGGTCGGGGAAATTCGCCGGTTGTGGCCAGACCACCTGACCTGTCCCGTAAAGCTGGGAATTGACCGACAGTGCGGTCGTCACCATCCAGTAGACGGGGAAGCCGGCGAGCAGCAGCAGGCAGCCAATCAGGAGATAGCGAAGCAATTTGAGAATGATGGATTTCGTCGTCATCAGCGGGCCATCCATTTCATGCGGCGTTGTTCGACCACGTAGTGGACGGCGGCAATCATCAGGGCGAGGACCAGACCGACGGCACCGTAGGCGCTGGCAAAGCCAAGCTCTTGTCCCTCGAATGCCGTCTGGCGGATTTTGACGACGAGCGTGCTGGTCGAGCCGAGCGGTCCGCCACCTGTCAGAAGATAGATGATGTCGTAGCGCCGGATCGACCAGACGGCGACCAGGAGCGCGGCCAGCTGCACCGATGGCCGAATATGTGGCCAGGTGACGGCACGGTAGGTGCTCAGACCATCGGCGCCGTCGATCCGAGCTGCCTCGCGCACCTCACCCGGAACCGACTGGAGTGCGGCCAAAACAACGAGCATGACAAAGGGGGCGACCTGCCAGACGGTGACGGCCAGAACGGAGGCAAGAGCGAGATCGGTGCTTGTCAGCCAGGAAAACGCCCGAGACCGATGACCTCGGTGATCCGGTTGAAGATGCCCGACCGTTCGTTATACATCCACAGCCAGATAAGCGACGCGGCAACGCCTGGTACGGCCCAGCCGAAGAGGAGGATGGCACGCACGATGGCCCGGCCCTTGAACGGCCGGTCGATAGCGAGCGCCGTCACCAGCCCGAGGCCGGCGCCAATAACGACCGTGCAGACCGTATAGATCAACGTTGCCTTCAGCGAGACGTAGAAATTGGGGTCGTCCAGCAGGCGTTCGTAGTTGCCGAGGCCGATGAAACGGCCTCGGTTCGGATTGATGATCCTCGTATTGGTGAAGCTCATGTAGATCTGCCGCGCCAGCGGCCAGAACATGAAGACACCGAGATAGATCATTGGCGGAAGGATAAAGGCATAGGGCAGTAGCCGGCTGATGCCGCTTTTCCTGTTTGGATCGCGTTTACCCACGTCCTTCATCTCCTCTCCGGAATGCAGCGGTCAGAATTGACGATCGACGGCGTTCTGCGCATCGGCAAGCGCTGCCTTGGGATCAGCGTTGGACAGAATGACCTTTTCGACCGCTTCCATGACGAAGCGCATGATCTGGGCCGTCTCGACCTCATGCCCCTTGATCAGCGTGCTGCGTGACGTCTGGGCAAGCTTGACGAATGTCGGAGCCCAGGGATTGGCCTTGGAATAGGCGTCGCTCACCGGCACATCGGTCGCCAGCGCATCCGGTCCGGAAGCATCACGCAAGGCCTGCTGGCCGGCCGGGCTTACGAGCCATTTGACGAAGGCAATTGCCTCTTTCTGGTGCTTGCTGTGGCTGCTGACGCCGACAAGATCTGCTGATGCGCACCTGGGAACTTGAACGGCATCGGGGCAGCCCCGACATCAGCGCTGGCAAGCGCACCGCCGGAGGCGATGTTCAACGTACCACCGGAGTTATCGATGGAGAAAGCGACGTGCTTTTCCTTGAAGCGCGTACGCTGCGTCGGCATGCTGTCGCCGATCGGAACGATGCCGGAATCATAGACCTTCTTGAATGCGGCAACCGCCTCGACCGCTTGCGGCGTGTTGATGGTCAGCTTGCGTCGGCATCGACCCAGTTCACGCCATAGCCATAGGCCCAGTTCTGGAAATCCATGAACCAGCCGCCGAAATCATTCATCTGATGGCGCTCGGTAAAACCGATCACACCGGGCGTAGCAGCGGAGGCGGCCTTGGCCGACGCGATCAGCTGGTCGATATCCGTCGGGACGCCAGCTTTCCCGGCATCGACGACCGGTTTGTTATAGATCAGGGCATAGACGGCACGCTGCCAGCCGACGCCGAGCCGCTTGCCTTCCACGATGCCGTTGTCGTTTGTTTTGTTCAGCTTCACGCCGTCAACGGCGGCATCGAGCGGAACCAGAAAGCCGGCATCCGCGATCGAGTAGAAGAGCCCTTCCTGCATCATGGCGAGGTCCGGCCCCTGCCCTGCACCCATTTCCGTCGTCAGTTTGTCGTTGAACTCGGCCGAAGGGATCGCTTCCTGCTCAAGCGTCACGTTAGGGTTCACCTCTTGATACTTCAGCATCGCTGCCCAGAGGTTCTTGCCGCGCAAGGCATCGAGCCATTGCGAATTGGCGAGTTTGAGGGTGACTTTCTCACCCGACTGCGCGTAGCTCTGATCGGCGGTGATGCCCAATCCCACACCGATAGCAACGGTGGCGGCTGCGGCCATAAGCGTTCTGCGAAGAATTCTGCTGGTCATCCGGTTCTCCATCTGGGGTTCTTTTTATGATTGCTGCGGGTTCACCCCGCATGCGGGTATCTCACGCCTTGACGCGATGTACAGCCAAGGGTGTGTGGTGGCTGAGGTTTTCGGCGCCGGTTCCGGTGACGAGATAGCAGTCACCGACATTGCAGCCAGCCACTTCAGGCTCAAGCCACTGCGAATGCAGGACGAAAGTCATCCCCTCGGCGAGCATGTCGTGATTGTTCGACTGGATGTTATAGGGCTGCATCTTGCCCATCGATACCGAATGCCGACGTTCGGATTATGCGGGCCGAGCGTAGCCGGATAGACATGCATGAGCTTGCGGCCCTGGCGCTCCCAGTCTTCGTCGACAACATGCTTTCGCGGGATGAGCAGAGGCTTTCCGTCATCCGCGGCAGACCAGTTGTAAGGCATGGTCCTGCTATCGGCCGATGTGAGATAACCGCGCTCGATATAGGGTTCGAAGGAGGCATTGGCGACATCGGAGACCAGCACGCCAGGCTTTACCCGGGCGGCAGCCTTTTCAACACCTTCCGTGCACATCTGGAGGACTTCCTCCTGCTTGTCGGTGATGTCGCCGACCGCGATCATGCGCGCGATCTGTGCCGTGTAGCCCTGATAGATGACCGCCGAAATGTAGAGATTGATAAGGTCGCCGTCGCGCACCACATGGCCGTAAGGCTTGCCGCAATGGGTGCCGTAGCGGTTGATGCCGATCTGATATCCGTCGCCGGTCTCACCGCCGCGCGACATTTGCGCATAAGTGAAGGCGGCATAGATCTCGTAATCGGTGACGCCTGGCCTCGTTGCATGATAGGCAGCCTCGATCCCGATACTCGCCAGCTGAGCGGCGGCGCGTACGACTGCCTGCTCCTTCGGCGAGCGGATCTTCTGCATGCGCTCGACGATGCCTTCGCAGGCGACGAAAGAGCTCCTCGGCAGCCGGCCCTGCAGGTCCGACCAGTAACCTCGCGAGTGGCATCTCCGATAATACCGATCTGCGCCGACGAGAACCCTGTTTTTTCAAGATGGGCGGCGACCGCCTCGACAACCTTGTCGACCGTCTTGCCGGGGCGATTATAGGTCTCACGCCCCCATGTGCCGACCTGCCATATGTCCTCGACGAGAACTGCCTCGCCCGCAGGCGGCAGCAGGACGGAACTGCTGAAGATGGAGAACAGCGTCAGCGGCTTGTCGTCATCGGTGGGAATGATGAGCACGCCTTCCCGCGCCCAGTCGCAGATATATCTCAGATAGGAGTTTGAGACCTTGTAGGAGCCGATAGAGTCGGCGTGCACCAGGATCACATCATGACCTGCCACCACAGCCTCGCGACGGATCCGGCGCAGGCGATCAACGAACTCGCTCTCAGGCAATGGGCCGACCGGTTCGAACTCAAAACTCGGGGTAAAGCCATCGAGCAGGCGTTCGAAACGCTGGTCGGGTGTGAAGACGGTTCTGGGTGCTACAGTCATGTATTCAGCTCGTGCTCTTATTGATGGCAAGAGCCTAGCTGTGAAAAATAATTTGCAAATCCCCCTCCCTGTTCAGGACGTGGGCACGGAGATTAAAAATCGAGCAGATGAAAAAAAGCCAACAGAAATCAGTGAAAACTGAGCACAGTAGATAAACGCGCATATTTTATCGGATTGTCTTTTCGAGGTTTTCTGTCATCGCCCCGACAGGCTATGAAAAATAAATTGCAGATTGGCGCTTGGAATTTTCTCACGCTCGTTTCTGCCCTGCGAGAAATTTGCGCAACCTCGCACAGAGACCTAAGAGACGATGTAACGTTGACGGAGTGGCCTGCTGAATGATGCGGCCATAGGTGCCCATATCCCGGCCAATCCGCAATGGGCCAATGGCGTGCGGACGGAGCCATCCGTATCCGTGCCGATGCCAAGTGGTCCGATCAGCATGCCTCAAGGGCCAGAACCGATGCCCTGATCCCGCCGATAGTCGGTCCCGGTCTCGGGTCAACCGCGCTCCAAAAGCATCGCCATCGCCGCGCCGCCCTTCCCGGCGCCCCCTTACGGCTTTGCCGTTTCGGCGCGGAAGCCGTTTCCCGGTCGGCACCAACCAGATGTCGCCAGCAATGGCGGTTCGTGCCGCACGGAAATCAGCGGGCTCATCGAGGGATGCCTTGCAGCAGCAGCGGAGTGACGTGACCGGCAAGACTAACCTTTGACACCGGACGAGATCATTACCGCCTCGGTCACTTTCTTCTGAAAGATCAGGTAGGCTATCGCAACCGGCATGGCGCCGAGAAGGGCAACCGACATCAGCCGCGCATAGTAGACGCCGAACGCGTCGTTGACCTGGGTGATCCCGACCGGGATCGTCATCCTGTTCTCGGTCGTCACCGCAAGGAAGGGCCAGAGGAACTGGTTCCACGCCATGATGAAGGTGATGATGGCAAGCGCGGTGGTGATCCCCCAGTTGAGCGGTAGATAGATCTTGAACAGCAGCGTGTAGTCACCGCCGCCATCCAGCACCACCGCCTCGCGCATTTCCTTCGGCACCGCGTCGAAGAACTGCTTGTAGACGATGATGACCACCGGGACGATCAACTGCGGCAGGATGATGCCTGCCCAGGTGTTGATGAGGCCGAGATCGTTCATCAGGATGAATTGCGTGACGACCAACGCCTGCGTCGGCACCATGAAGCTGGCGAGAACGACGCCGTAGAGAATGCGCCGGCCGGGAAATCTCAACTGCGAGATCGCATAGGCGCACATCATGCCCGACACGATCACCGTGACCGTGATGATCACCGCCGTGCCGATCGAATTGATGTACCAGTTGATGATGTTGGAATTCCAGAGGATATCGACATAGGCCGCGAGATTGAACTCGTTGGGCATCACACCCGCTTCAGCCGATACGACCCGCTCTTCGCTGCGGATCGAGGTGATGAAGGCCCAGTAGAGCGGGAAAATCCAGAGTGCTGCGGCGAGGAACGTGCCGAGGGTCAGTATGGTGTTTTCAAGCTTGCGGATAGTCATCGGCGGCCTCCCGCACGCAGAAGCTGGAACTGCAGAACCGACAGAACCGCAATGACGACGAAGAGGACGAGCGCGATCGCAGAGGCATAGCCGCCGTGATTGAGCTGGAAGGCTTCGCGATAGACCATCAGCAGCAGCACATAGGATGAGTTGAACGGCCCGCCGCTGCTCAACAGATAGACCTGATCGAAGATCTTCAATTGCAGGATGAGCTGCAGCGTCAGCACCAGGCCGTGACCGGCCAGAGCAGCGGCCATGTAACCTTGGTAAAGAGCTGGCGGCGTGTCGCACCGTCAAGCTGGGCTGCCTCGTAATAGTCCTTCGGTATGTTGCGCAGGCCGGCGATGAACAGCAGCACGTTGAAGCCGTTCGTCCACCAGATCGTCACCATGGCAACCATGGGCATGACCCAATAGGGGTTTTTGAAGACAGGCACCGGCTTGCCATAGAAGAAGCTGATGACAGGCTGCAGCACGCCGAACTGGAAATCGAGCATCCAGGTCCAGATCTGGGTCACGACCGAGACCGGCAGGATATAGGGCAGAAAGAAGATGGCGAGTGCCAGTGCCTGAAGTGATCCGCGCAGACGCGTGATCATCAGCGCGATGCCAAGCGCCAGCGCCGTCGTCGGAATGACCGTCAGCAGAATGAAATAGCCGTTGTTCTTCAGCGACGTCAGGAACAGCTTGTCGGTCAGCAGCCGCTTGAAATTGTCGAGCCCCACCCATTCGCCCGGACCGATCAGCGGCGAATTGGTCAGGCTCAACTCGACGAGCCTGATGGCGGGATAGAGAAACACGAGCGCGAAGGTGAGTACGAAGGGCGCCACCAGCGTGGCGGCGACAATCGCTTCCTTGCGTCGGTTGGTCAGCATTGCCACGTGGGTACCTCCCGGACATCGAAGACAGGCGGGCCGCATCCCTGACGACGGATGCGGCCGCGATCCCGTATTATTTCAAGGCGCCTTCAAGGTCGGATTTCACCTGCTCGGCCGCGGCCATCGGCTCGGCATAGCCGTTGATCGCCGGCGAGATGACGTTCTGCGCCGCGTCATAGGCAGGCGAAGCCACGCCGGCGATCGGTGAACGCGGATCATAGGAGGCGCTGCCGGCGAGCGAGGAATAGGTCGCGTTCGGCTGCATCTTCTTGAAGGCATCACTCTCGGCCACCGGCTTGTAGGCCGGGATATGGCCGGCATCCGCCCAGGCAATGGCGTTCTTCTCCATCCAGCCGATGACGGTCATCACCGCCTTGCGCTTCTCCGGCGACATGCCGGTATTCCTGGGAATGGCGAAAGCGTGTGAATCCGCCCAGGTTGTCTCGGTGCCGAGCAGGTTCGGCACCTGGACAGCACCCCATTCGAAACCGAGCGTGCCCTTCTTGGCAAGGTCCACCATGGTCGGCACCTCCCAAACGCCATTCAGCATGAAGGCGGATTTTCCAGACGTGAAAAGCGCCACGGATGCCTCATAGGCGGCCTGTTCCGGCTGCCAGCCATTGGTCCCCCATTTGGTCATCACCTCGATCGCCTTGGCCGCTTTTTCAAGACTTTCGCCGGGCAGGACTTCCTTGCCCTTGATCAATTCGCCGCCCTGCTGGCGCAGCAGCGTATAAAAGACGCGATAGGTGCCGCCGTCATCGCCGGTGGCGTAGGTAACGGGCGCTTCGGCCCCCTTCTCCTTCGCGATCGCCAGCGCCTCCTCGAAATCCTTGAGGCTTTGAATGCCCGTCAGCTTGCCGCCCGCATCGAGGAACCGCGAACCTTCGAGATATTTCTTGTTATAGTAGAGCACGATCGAGTGGATATCGAAGGGCACCGCATAGAGCTTGCCATCATCGCCGGTCGCGGCACCAGCCGCCGCCTCGAAGAAATCGCTCTTCGCAACGCCGGCATTCTTCAGGTCCTCATCGGTGATCTCGTCGAGCGTGCCTTCCTCGAGCCCGAGCGGCATACGGGACAGGTGATAGGTCATGATATCCGGGCCCTGCTTGACCGCGACCGCCGTCCTCACCTTGGTATAATAGGGAATGCCCCATTCCAGGGTCGTGCCGGTGATCTTGATGTCCGGATGTTCCGCATTGAAGCGGTTGATCAGGGCCTTCATCCTCACCCCGTCGCCGCCACTCAGGAAGTCCCACCAGGTGATGTTTTCCTGGCCAAGAGCGG
Source organism: Shinella sp. UYSO24 (assembly GCA_902167985.1). Taxonomy (GTDB): domain Bacteria; phylum Pseudomonadota; class Alphaproteobacteria; order Rhizobiales; family Rhizobiaceae; genus Neorhizobium. The sequence continues at coordinate 203,359 of CABHNZ010000002.1, read as the reverse complement.
GCATGGCCATCAGCGCCATGGCGCCGGCTGCAAGAAGTCGTCTGTAACGCATCTGATTTCCTCCAAAGATCAGGCCGTCATTCTCCCGATGACGGCGGTTTCAGTCCATGCATGTCATCCTTTTCAGCGCAGCCTGCCTCCGTCCTCTGCGAAGACAAGAACGTCCTGCGCATCCGCGGAAAGCGTGACGGATCTTCCGTCCAGGCTGTCGCGCCGCCCGCGCATTTCAACGACGATTTCCTTGCCGGTCGGCAGCCGGGCATGCAGATAGGACAGGCCCCCGAGATCCTCTTCCATCTCGACCACCGCCTGAAAACCGCCCTCCGTCGGGTTCAGATGTTCCGGCCTCAGGCCCACCTTGACGGCAGTTCCGGCGGCGACATCGCTCGTCACCCTCGCCCCAAGTTCGGTGCCGAGGCCATCCAGCGTGATACGCAGCATGTCACCGTCGCGGCCAGCCACACGGCCATCGAGGAAATTCATCGCGGGCGAGCCGATGAAACCGCCGACAAACTGGTTGTCGGGATCGTCATAGAGCGCAAGCGGGCGCCCCGCCTGCTGCAGCTTGCCGCGTTTCAGCACGAAGATGCGGTCGGCAAGCGTCATCGCCTCCACCTGGTCGTGGGTGACGTAGATCATCGTCGCGCCGATCTGCTTGTGCAGCTTGGCGAGTTCAAGCCGCATCTGGACGCGCAATTCCGCATCAAGGTTGGAGAGCGGCTCATCGAACAGGAAGACCTTCGGCTGGCGCACGATCGCGCGGCCGATCGCGACGCGCTGCCGCTGGCCGCCGGAAAGCTCCGAGGGACGCTTCTTCAACTGTTCCTCAAGATGCAGGATCCGCGCCGCCTCATGCACCATCTCGTCTATCCTGGCCTTCGGCGTTTTCTTGAGCTTCAGCGAGAAGGCCATGTTCTCGTAGACCGTCAGATGCGGATAGAGTGCATAGGACTGGAAGACCATCGCAACCTCGCGCTGGGCGGGCTCGATCTGCGTGACGTCACGCCCCTCGATCGAGATCGTTCCGGCGCTGGTTTCCTCCAGTCCTGCGATCATGCGCAAAAGCGTCGACTTTCCGCAGCCCGATGGGCCGACGAACACCGCGAAAGCCCCGGTCGGGATATCCATGCTCACGTCATGGATAACGCCGACGCGCCGAAACTCTTGCTGACATTGCGTATCGTGATACCCATCGTGCCGCCTCAACCGACCTTGAGGCGAAGGACATGGTAGGAAAGCGCCTTCAGCGATCCCTTGACCTTGCCATCCTCGACGCCGACGCCGGAACCCGCCTTCGGTACGACATGATCCGGCGTGTTCGGGCCGTTCGTGTCGTTGAGGCCGTAATCCTGCATCGCATGATGCTCGACGAGCCTCAGGTCGGCAAAGCCGGTCACGCCGATGTCGAGATCGGCTGCCTCCGTCAGGTGACGATTGACGATGAACAGCGTCAGCAGGCCCTCCTCGCGATTATGCACGGCGGCAACGTCGAGATAGGAGACGTCATCTGCAACCAAGCAGTCATAGGTTGGCGCATCGACGGCGACGTTCAGCGCATCGCCACGGCCGTAGATCGAGGCGAAACGGTAAGGGTGATAGATCGTCTGGCGCCAGGCCGGGCCGTTCTTTTCCGCCCTGATCGGCGCAATCACGTTGACGAGCTGGGCGATGCAGGCGATGCGCACGCGGTCGGAGCGGCGGATGAATTCGTTGAGCAGACCGGCGACGAAAAGCGCGTCTTCGAAATTGTAGGTTTCCTCCAGCAGTGCCGGTGCTTCCGGCCAATCCCAGGTGCGCCAGCGATGGCTGTCTTCGTCGCGGATATGGTACCAGACATTCCATTCGTCGAAGCAGATATGAACGTCGTTCTTGGCGCGCTTCTTGGCCTTCACGTAATCGATCGCTCCGGCGATCGTCTGGATGTAACGCCCGGTTTCCTCGATCTTGCCGAAATAGTTGAGCGTGTCCTTGCTCTTGTTGCCGAAATATTTGTGCAGCGAGATGTAGTCGACATTCTCGTAGCACTCTTCCAGCACCTCCCTCTCCCATTCGGGATAGGTCGCCATGCCATCGTTGGAACTGCCGCAAACGATCGCCTCGATCGAGCTGTCGAAGCCCTTGAAGGCCTTGGCCGTCTCATTCGCAAGACGCCCGTATTCGGTGGCGACCTTGTGGCCGATCTGCCAGGGACCGTCCATCTCGTTGCCAAGGCACCACATCTTGACGCCGTAGCCATCATTATCGACATGCGAGCGGCGCAGATCGCTCCATGTCGTGCCGCCGGGAAAATTGACGTATTCGAGGAAGTTGCGGGCCTCTTCGAGGCCTCTCGACCCGAGATTGACCGCGAGCATCATGTCGATACCCGCCATCCGGGACCAGTCGGCAAACTCGTTGATGCCGATCTGGTTCGTCTCTTTGGAGCGCCATGCGAGATCGAGCCGGACAGGACGCTGATCACGCGGGCCGATACCGTCTTCCCAGCGATAGGCGGAAACGAAATTGCCGCCCGGATAGCGGATCGCCGGGATTTTCAGATCCTGCACAAATTTGAGCACGTCCTTGCGAAATCCGTTCGCATCCGCCTCGGGATGGCCGGGTTCATAAATGCCGCCATAGATGGCGCGTCCCATATGCTCGATAAAGGCCGAATACAGCCGTTCGTCGATGGTGCTGATCTTGAAATCCCGATGGACGGCGACGCGTGCCTTCATGTTCACTCCTCCCAGAAGCAATCATATAAACGATATAGATCGTATTTTTGATATACTCATGAAGAATGGCCCGCGATGTCAATGGGTAACTTGTGACGCGCCGCAGCAAAAACAGGCGGATCGCGCAGCAATAATTTAGCTCATCGCCTTGTCTTCAGGCGCAGCAGCAGATCCTGGTCGTAATTTCCAAACCCCCTGCCGAAGATATTCAGCCCACCGGGATGCCTGCCTTCGGCCTTGACCTCGATGCGCAAACGTATGGAGCGGTGATCATCCAGCGCCAGATCGGAGATCGCCACATCGGAAATCTTCAGCCCGTCCACATAGGTCCCGGTCTCCGTCACCGACCACGTCTTGAGCATGCCGTATTGCGAGCCCTTCAGCTTCCACCAGCCGGGCGTATAGGTGCCGCGGCGATCGCCGAAATCACCCGGCGACGTCCATACGCCGATCTCGTGTCCGTTGATGGACAGCACGATATCGGATGGCCAGTTGGAAAGCGTCCCCGGCACTTCCGAGCTGACTTCCATAATGATTTCAACGGCGTCTATCATATCGCCGCGCAGCTTCGCATTGTTGGGAAACTGGTATTCGACAAAGCCGCTCGTAAACCAGAGGAGGCTCGTCTTCATGCGGTCCGGATCAATGAAGGTTTCCGGAACGTCGAGAAGGCCGATAATGCCTTCCGTCGAGCAGATGCCGCAAGGGGCCGTGACCGCGTTGTTCGTATAAAGTCCAAGCGGCATCGACACCTCGATCAGATCGGATGCCGGCTCCTGCGTCTTCGGCTGGAAGCTGACGATCAGCTCCTCGTAGATGGCAAAACAGATCTTCTGGTTTCCCTTGCGCGCTTTCTGCACTTCGATGCGCACCAGCCCCGCCTTTTCGAGCACTTGCAGGTGTGTGGAGACCGAAGATTGCGGAATATTGGCGGCCTGCGCGAGATCATTGATGTTGATGCCGGGCCGTTTCGACAGTTCCTTCAGCAGCTTGATGCGCGGCAGGGATGAAACGCCCTTGATAGCAGCCAGATCCTTCTCGGGATCGATAACGAGGAATTTCTGATTCATGGAGCGAGCCTGCATATCATAATTAGGCATCCATATCAGAAATTCCGATACAAACAAACATCAAGTTTGGCCGGCGGTACGGCCAAGCGCGCAGGCCGACCAGCACCCTTTGACGCCCGTCAGCAGGTTTCACCCCCGGAGTGAAGCGATGCGGTCGCCTTCGGCCACTGGTCTACTTGCTCTCATCAGGGCCTTGCACCTGCGCGGCGTCAGAGCCAGCTTGGCGCTTCATTAAGCGCCGGATTTCAGCTACAACAATCTCTGCAAGCATACCCCCACCAGTATATTGACATACTCCACCCAGTATGTGAGAAGCCGAAAGGAGAGCATCGATGCCGCATTCGATCGAAGACAAGAAGAAGGCCACGACACGTCTCAGACGGATCAAGGGGCAGGTCGAGGCTCTCGAACGGGCCGTCGAAGCCGGGACCGAGTGCCGTCTGCTTCTCCAGCAGATCGCCGCCATGCGAGGCGCGGCAGGAGGGTTGATGGCCGAAGTGCTGGAAATCCACCTGCGCGAAACCATGGGATCTACGGGACCCACCGGACCCAGGGGATCGGGCCAACCACAGCAAATGCCATCGGCCGAAGACGACCAGATGGAAGATATTATGAAAATCCTGCGAGCCTATCTGAAATAGGCTCGCTCCCGCAGAAGAAGGAGATCGCCTCATGAAAAGCAGAGCCGCCGTTGCCTGGGAGGCAAACAAGCCGCTGACCATCGAAACCATCGAGATCGGTGGGCCGAAGGCGGGCGAGGTTCTGGTGGAAGTGATGGCGACGGGCGTCTGCCATACCGATGCCTATACGCTTTCAGGCCTTGATTCAGAAGGCAAGTTCCCGGCAATCCTCGGCCATGAGGGTGCGGGGATCGTGCGTGAGGTCGGCGCGGGCGTGACCTCGCTCAAGGTCGGCGATCACGTCATCCCGCTTTACACGCCGGAATGCAGGCAGTGCAAAACCTGCCTTTCGCAGCGCTCCAACCTGTGCACATCAATCCGCTCGACCCAGGGTCAGGGCCTGATGCCCGATAAACGTCGCGTTTCTCCTGCGATGGCGGCGAGATCTTTCACTATATGGGATGCTCGACCTTTTCGAACTTCACCGTCCTGCCGGAAATCGCGCTCGCCAAGATCCGTGAAGATGCGCCCTTCGACAAGATCTGCTATATTGGCTGTGGCGTCACCACCGGTATCGGCGCGGTCATCTACACGGCGAAGGTTCGCCCCGGCTCGACGGTCGTCGTCTTCGGCCTCGGCGGTATCGGCCTCAATGTCATCCAGGGTGCCCGCATGGTCGCGCCGACAAGATCATCGGTGTCGATATCAATCCGGGCAAGGCGCCGATGGCCAGGAAGTTCGGGATGACCGACTTTATCAACCCGACCGAAGTCGGCAATGACAAGGTCGTGCAGGCCATCCAGGACCTGACGGATGGTGGCGCTGACTACACGTTCGATGCGACCGGAAACGTCAACGTTATGCGACAGGCTCTGGAAGCAGCGCATCGCGGCTGGGGTGAATCGATCATCATCGGTGTCGCCGAAGCCGGCAAGGAAATCTCTACACGGCCGTTCCAGCTCGTGACCGGCCGCGTCTGGAAGGGCTCGGCCTTCGGCGGCGCACGCGCCGTACCGATGTTCCGAAGATCGTCGACTGGTACATGGACGGCAAGATCAACATCGATGATCTGATCACGCACAAGATGCCGCTCGAAGAGATCAACACGGCCTTCGACCTGATGCATGAAGGCAAGTCGATCCGCTCCGTCATCGAGTTCTGATCGCCCGAAGAGGCAATGAAAAAGGCGTCCGTGGCTTAAGGTGCAAAAGCCGCCGCGAACGCCTGATCTCGACCTGAACAAGGAGATAGCCATGACAAGACTTCTTCATCCGCTCCTCCAGAACGGCCTGCCGGAGGCAAGCGACGCCTTTTCCGGCGGCGTTCTCACCTGCAGGTGTAAGCACAAACCGGTCAAGGTGAAGATCGCCGGCGGCATTGCCCATAATCACGCCTGCGGCTGTACCAATGCTGGAAGCCGGAAGGTGCTGCCTTCTCGGTCGTCGCGGTCGCGCCGAGCGAAAACGTCACCGTCCTCGAGAACGGTGACAAGCTTTCCATCGTCGATCCGTCGGCGCTCATCCAGCGCCATGCCTGCCGTGAATGCGGCACCCATATGCATGGTCCGGTCGAACGGGACCACGCCTTCAAGGGCCTGTCCTTCATTCACCCGGAACTGTTCGAGACCGGCGGCTGGCCTGCTCCGGGCTTTGCCGCCTTCGTCTCGTCCGTCATCGAAAGCGGCGTCGATCCGTCCGAGATGGATGGCATCCGCGCCGAACTCACGGATATCGGGCTTGCGCCTTACGACTGCCTGTCGCCGGCGCTGATGGACTTTCTGGCCACCTGGACCGCGAGGAAGAACGGCGTGCTCGCCAGCTGACGCGCTTTCGACTATATGGGCCGTCTCGGCGGCCCATATTTCCCGCCTACCCCGCTCCTGCCTCTCTATCGGTGTATCATGAAACAGATTTCCATCAGTAAATCCTTCGGCGGCTCCCAGTACGTCTTTTCCCACTATTCCGAGGCCTGCCGTTGCGACATGACCTTCGCAGTCTTCATGCCGCCGCAGGCGGAGACCGCGAAAGTGCCGATGCTGTGGTATCTCTCGGGCCTCACCTGCACGCACCAGAATGTCATGGATAAGGGTGAGTATCGCCAGGCCGCCGCCGAACTCGGCATCGCCATCATCTGCCCCGACACCAGCCCTCGCGGTGAAAACATTCCCGACGAGCCTGATAACTGGCAGTTCGGCAAGGGAGCGGGCTTCTATCTCGACGCGACACAAAAGCCGTTTTCCGAAAACTACAATATGCAGACCTACATTCTGGAGGAACTGCCGCAGGTTCTTGCCGGGAGCGGCCTTGCGCTCGACTTCTCCCGCCAGAGCATATGCGGTCATTCGATGGGCGGTCATGGCGCCATCACGCTCGCGCTGAAAAAGCCGGAGGCCTTTGCCTCGGTATCCGCCTTCGCACCGATCAGCCAGCCATCGACCGCTGACTGGTCGCGGCCTGCTCTTGAAAAATACCTCGGTCCCGATCAGGCTGCATGGCGCGCATATGACACGGTGATGCTGATCGAGGACGGTCATCGTATCAGCGAGCTCCTCGTCGATCAGGGAACCGCCGACCCCTTCCTCGATACCGGCCTGCGGCCTCAGCTTTTGCAGGAGGCCTGCGAGAAGGCGGGCATCCCCCTCACGCTGAACATGCGTGACGGCTACGACCACTCCTATCTTTTCATCTCCACCTTCATGGCCGACCATATCCGTTGGCATGCCGAGCGCCTCGGATGATCTGCAGGATTGGACAATCATCTCGGCATTGACCGCGCGGCCATGTGAATGGGGCGGCTGCGCAGCGCCCTGCCAAACGATCGCATCATCCGGCTGTTATGGCTGAAGCGGTGCCAGATGCGGCGGCGCCTGCCTGATGATCTCGCTCAGCCAGAAGATAGCGCGATTGGTGGAGCACTTTAGGTGGGCATGCAGCCTTACAGCAGGGCGGTGCAGATTGGCCGGCAGTTCCAGTATCCTGAACTTGCCATCGACGCTCTCGATCGCGCTTGCCCCGCGAGGATAGAGGGCGGCCATGTTCGTGCGATGCACGATCATCCCCTAGGCCGCGCCACGCGGGCAGCCGACATAGGTGGGATCGGACAGATCGGCTGCTCGCCAGCCGTCAAAACACCAAGTGGAGAGTGCGGCAAAGGCCACCCAGATAGGTCGCCGCGTTTTTTCCGGCCGGCACAGATCTGATTGAGATCTGCGACCGCCTCAATGCAACGCCGCTTACTCCTTTGTCGTCATCCATCCGTCCCAACAACCGCAGCTCATCCCAAGGTTATCCTTTAGCGGCGGGCCTTCTCAATCCCATTCTGTCCCTCAAGGTCCCCTCCTCATATTCAGTGCGGAACAGCCCGCGCCTTTGCAGGATGGGCACCACCATATCGATAAAGTCCGCAAACCCATCTGGAAAATGCGAAGGCATGACGTTGAAACCGTCAGCGGCGCCGGTCTCGAACCATGTTTGCAGCGTGTCTGCAATATAGTCCGGCGTACCGCATAGAACCCAATGCCCCCGCGCCGCGGCCACGAGATTGTAGAGGTCGCGCAAGGTCATAGTTTCGCGCTTCGCCTTCTCCAACATGACCCGCGCGAAAGCATGGTAGTTGTCCGATGGTTTGAGGTCTGGCAGCGGGCCATCGAGATCATAATGGCTCATGTCGATACCGAAACGATCGCTGAGCAGCGCCAGAGCATTGGTCTCGCTGACGAAACCCTGCAGCGCTGCAAGCTTGTCATGCGCTTCGCGTTCGGTGCGACCGACGATCGGCATGATGCCCGGCAGGACGACAAGCTCGTCGGCGCGACGGCCATATTTGGGCAGTCTTGCCTTGAGCGATGCGTAGAAGCGCCGCGCGTCGTCGATATCCTGCGTAACGGAAAAGACGACGTCTGCGGATTTCGCAGCCAATTCCTGCCCCGGCTCCGAGCCGCCTGCCTGGAGCACGATGGGATGGCCCTGCGGCGAGCGGCCGATATTGAGCGGTCCCTTGACCTTGAAATACTGGCCCTCATGATTGAGCGGACGTACCTTGTCCGGGTCGATATAGATGCCAGACTCGGCATCGGCCACGATCGCGTCGTCATCCCAGCAATCCCAGAGGCCCCGCACGACCGAGACGAATTCCTCGGCAATCTCGTAGCGCTTGGAATGATCGGGATGCGCTTTGGTGAAATTGGCGGCTGTGACGGGGTTCGCTGTCGTGACGGCATTCCAGGCGGCACGCCCGCCGCTCAGGTGATCGAGCGAGGCAAAGGCGCGCGCGACGGTAAACGGGTCGCTGTATGTCGTCGAAGCCGTCGCCCCGAGCCCGATATGCTTCGTGGCACCGGCCACGGCAGCGAGTAATGTCAGAGGCTCCAGCCGGACGGTATAGGAGGGATGGGCAGCGGGATCGGCATAGAGATTGTCGCCCATAAAGATCAGGTCGAAAAGGCCCCTCTCCGCCTCCATGGCGATCTTGCGCACCATGTCGATGTCCTGAAAGCTGTTCATCGCGCCGGGCATCCGCCACCCGGCGACGTGGCTTCCCGTACCGAGCAGGAACAGGCCGAAATGCATCTTGCGTGACATGATCAATTACTTCCAGAAAACGTAGCGGCGCTCGACAAGGCTGATCGCGCCAAAGAAAATGAGGCTGATCGCCGAAGCAACGATGATGGCGGACCAGACCTGAACGAAATCGATCTGCAGAACCGCCTGATAGATGACCCAGCCGAGGCCACCATAGGCGCCCAGCATTTCGGTGACGATGGCGACGATGACGCTTCGAACCGTCGAGACCCGCATGCCCGCGATGATGAGCGGCAAGGCCGTCGGCAGACGCAGGCGCCAGAGAATGGCAACTCGCGAGGCGCCAAAGGAGCGGATCAGATCGACGGAACGGCGGTCGACGCGGTCAAGGCCGGCAATCGTGCTGAGGAACACCGTGAAGCTTACGGCCACCGCAACCATGACGATCTTCGACGCCATGCCGACGCCGAACCACAGAAGGACGAGCGGCGAGTAGGCAACGACAGGCACGGAGTTGATGGCCGTCGCGAACGGCACGATGATGCTGCGCGCGCCGGGCAGCATCGAGGCAATCACGGCGACGCCGATCCCGATGAGACAGCCGATCGCATAGCCGGCAAGCGCCTCAAGGCCGGTGAACCGGGCCGCTTCGGCCAGCGTACCCGCATTCTGCACCATCCCGCCGATGATACTGCTGACGGATGGAAGAACATAGGCCGGCAGGTTGAAGCCGCGGGCCGAAAGCTCCCAGATGGCAGCAAGCAGGACGGCGCCTGCAAGCCCACGCGCGATCTGGCGGCTGCTTGCCGTTGTGCGGGCAACACTCATTGCTCATTTCCCCAGAAGACGATGCGTCGTTCGCAGTATGAGACGAGGCCGTAGAGCGCCATCCCGAGGGCTGCGGAGGCGACGATGGTTGCCCAGATGCCGACGACGTTTTCGTTATACATGGCCTGCAGCAGAAGCACGCCGAGACCCGTCGTGTCCCCGAACCATTCGCCGACGATGGCACCGACAAGCGCCAGCGACGAGGCGAGCTTGAGTGCGACGAAGATCTGCGGCAAGGCGGCCGGAAGATAGATGCGGCGCAGGATCTGCCCGTCGCCGGCGCCGAAACTGCGCATCAGCGCGATCTGGCGATCGTCGACGGAGGAGAAGCCGAGCATCGTATTCACCGTGACCGGCAGGAAGCTGATGTAGAACGAAATGACCGCCTTGGCGAAAAGCGTGTTGCCGAACCACAAGACGACGATGGCGCCAAACGCGATGACCGGGATGGTCTGCGACACGACGAAGAGCGGAAAGAACAGATCCTTCAGCATCGTCCAGCGATGAAAGACGATCGCGACACCGACGCCGAACAGGCTCCCCGCGACGAAGCCCAGCGCTGTCTCGAGAAACGTCCGCCACAGGCCGGCGAGATAGGCCTGCGGGGCGGCGGCGATCGCCATCGCAATGGCGCTCGGGCGCGGCAGATAATAGGGCCGGATGCCAAAGACGGTGACGATGACTTCAAGGGCGACGACCAGCGCCGCCACGACAAGCACGGCCTTGGCGATGCGGGCAAAGCCGCCCGTCGAGAAGACGGGCGGGATTGCAGTGCGGGCGGCGACCGTGCTCACAGGCGACGGTCCGCGGCCGGGATCTTGTTGATGAAGGTAGCATTGAAGGCCGTATCGAGATCGACCGGCTTCGAGATCACCTTGTACTGGGCCAGCAGGTCGTTTGCGGAGCCGACGGCCTTGGTGTCGATGGTGAACATGCCGTCTTCTGCGGCCTTGCCGGCCACCATCAGCTTCTTGACTTCGGTCAGCATGAATTCCTGCTGCGCACGATCAAGGGTCGGCGCGATCTTCATGATGATGTCGATCGCCTCCTTCTCATTGGCAAAAGCATCCTTCCAGCCCTTGACACTGGCGCGCAGGAATTTCTCGACGAGTTCCGGCTTTTCCTTGGCCGTCTGCTCGGAAACGATCAGCGTATCGCGCGGGAAGGATACGCCGCTGTCTTCCGGCACGAAAAGCCGCAGGTTATCGGCGCCGACACGCTGGTTGATGACGTAAAGCTCATTATAGCGGGTGGCCGTCACGACATCGATCTGCTTGTCGACAAAGGGCGTTACCGAAACCTGCTGTGGCTGGATCGTCACGTCCGACGGGTTGATGCCAACCTTGGAGAGCATGGCGGAAAGCACATGGTTTGCGCCGGTAAACCAGGTCGTGACCTTCTTGCCCTTGAAATCGGCGACCGTCTTGACCGGTCCATCCTTGTGGGCGACGAAGACGAAAGGCGTCAGCTGGTGAGCGACGCCGATGCAGACGACCGGCAGGCCCTTGTCGCGGGCCGCAAACACGCTGTCCGTGCCGCCCGAGAGGCCGAATGTATCGGCGCCGGTTGCAACCAGGTTTTCGGTCAGAAGGTTCGGGCCGCCCGGATTGATGGTGAGGTCGATGCCTTCTTCCTTGTAATAGCCCTTCTCCAGGGCAACGTAGAAGCCGGCAAACTGCGCCTGCGTCAGCCACTTCAGGCGAAGGCTGGCCTTCTGCATGTCCTGTGCAGCCGCACCTTTTGCGGCGGCGCCGAGGGTGAGAGCCGCGAAAGCAGCCATAACGTCACGTCTTTTCAGCATGGAACCTCTCTGGTAGTTATCTTGTTGTTTTATTTTTAGTATGCGCCCGGCTTACTGCCGGTAATCGGCGCCTGCCCTGTCGAGCTGGCGCAGGAATGCCGGCCATTCGCGTTCGCCGGCAATGAGGATGTCGCCCTTGCTCTCCCAGAACTGACGGCCGCCTTCTCGCAGACGTCGTGCGGCGGGATCACAAGTTCCGTGCCCGCGGCCACCGAGGCCTGCAGATCGAGCTGGATGCGCGCGGCGCGCTCGAAATAATAGAGAAGCATGAAAGCTTCGCCCGGCGTGCGGCCGACAGTCAGGATGCCATGGTTGCGCATCAGCATGACGCGGTTGTCGCCGAGATGGCTGATCAGCCTCTCCTGCTCGGCGAGATCGATGGCAACGCCTCATATTCGTGAAAGGCCTGACGCTGGTAAAAGCGCATGGCGAACTGGCTGAGCGGCAGAAGCCCTGCTTTCTGGCTCGATACGGCAACGCTTGCATCCGAATGGGTGTGGAGGACGCAGACGGCGTCATGGCTCGACTTGTGAATGGCGCCATGAATGACGAAGGCGGCCTTGTTCACCGTATAGGGCGTATCATCCAGCTTGTTGCCTTCGGTATCGATGCGGACGAGGCTGGAAGCGGTGATTTCCTCGAAGAGAAAGCCATACGGATTGAGCAGGAACTGGTCCTCGTGACCGGGAACGCGCATGGAAATGTGGTTATAGATCAGGTCGTCCATGCCGAGCTTCGCCACCATCCGGTAGCAGGCGGCAAGATCGACGCGCGCCTTCCACTCTTCCTCGGAAATATGGCTCGGACGATTGGCGTAGTGGTCGGTCATGCTCATTTCCTCATATGAATTGGAAGCCTTGGCGGCAGATCGGCGCTCAGTGGCCGGCGACCATGAATGACTTCATGCTCTCTTCCTCGATCGCTTCGAGAAGCGTCTTCTTCAGCGCGATGAACTCGGGCGACGTGACGATATCGGGCTTGCGCGGGCGCGGCAGTTCCACGACCTGTTCGAGCTTCACACGGCCTGGACGTGCGGTCATCACGAGCACGCGGTCGCCGAGGAAGATCGCTTCATCCACGTCATGGGTGATGAACAGCACCGTGCGCTTGTGCTTCTGCCAGACATCGAGGAGCCAGCGCTGCATCATCGTTCTGGTCAGGGCGTCGAGCGCGCCAAAAGGCTCGTCGAGCAGCATCAGGTCGCGCTTGAAGAGGAAGGTCCGCATCAGTGCCACACGCTGGCGCATGCCGCCCGACAGCTGGTTCGGATACTGGTTCTCAAAGCCCGCAAGGCCGAATTCCGGCAGCATTTCAAGCGCCTGCTTGCGCGCCTGCGCCCGCGACATGCCTTCGACCTCGAGGGCGAGAATCGCATTGTCGATGACGTTGCGCCAGGGCAGGAGGAGATCGCGCTGCGGCATGAAGGAAACGTGGCCGAGAAGATCGGACGCCATCGAGCTCTGGCCGCGATAACGCAGGACATTGCCAGGATCGGGCTCTTCCAGCCCGGCAAGAATATTGAAAAGCGTGCTCTTGCCGCAGCCCGACGGGCCGACGACAGTCACCAGCTCGCCGGGGCGGATCTCGACCTGAAGATCCTGCAGCGCTTTGACATTGCCGAACGTCTTGGAAACGTTGCGCATGTCGATCAGCGGCTTGCCGTCTTCAAGCGGTGGGGCCGCCGCGGCCACGGGTGCCGCAGCGGCGGCCATCTTCGAGGGCTTCAAAAGCTCGATAAGCCCCATCGCACCGGCTACGCGGCTGCCTGTCGAGAGATTGTCGAAGGCGAGAGTCATATCATTCCCCTTATGTATGCAATTTTTATAACGAAGGATGCAAGCAAGCGACGTGCCAAACTGATTTCGGCATTTCAGCCTCCGGCACGAAGCTTCAATGTCGCCTCTGGAGCCGGAAAACTCCGAAAATCAGTCAGTGCATTTCATTATTGGAACAAATGGATTCTAGACGTCCATTTCTGCATTTCGGCATGTTTGCTGCGTCACTGCCCTGCTTGCGCGATGTGCAATCCACTGGTGCAAATTCGGGCAGTTCCGCGTCAGGAAAGGGCCTGCTTCATCATCTCGAAGAAACCGGTATTCGAGGCCTCTTCGATTACGCGGGCATTCACCGAAAAATGCGGCCAGCGATTGCCGAGAACAGGCGGATGGATTGCCGAAAACCCTCTGGTTATCTCGCCCGCCGTTTCGATACGGACCACTGCATCGCGTGCCTTTTCGATGAGCGTCGGGTTGAGCAGGCAGGCGCAGGTGAGCGAGTCCGGATGGGTGCTCATCGCCCGGCCATAACGTGCCTCCGCATTCTTGCGCGGATCGGCCGAGACCTTGCGGTAGAATTCCGAAAGCGGCGTGTTCATCGCAAAGAGTTCATCCAGCTGGTCGGCCTCGAAGACGCTGGAGCGCATGGTCAGCGTCCAGGTGGACAGCGTGATCGCAAACCCCGCCTCGAAGACGATCTTTGCCGCTTCCGGATCGATGAAGAAGTTATACTCGGCGCAGGGCGTGATATTGCCGACGGAATTGTCGGTCCCGCCCATGATCCAGAGATGGCGGACGGCCTGGCGATCCGCGGCTCCTTCATGACGGCAAGTGCGATATTGGTGAGCGGCGCCTGCGCCAGAATATCGATCTGGCCGGGTTCCGCCATGACGCGCTCGATGATCGCATCAACCGCATGCTGGGTTTCCGGGCGCTGGCGAGCGAGCGGCAGCCCTGCCCCGCTCATTCCGTCATTGCCGTGCATGGTCGACGGCTCCCATGGTTTGACCATGGGGCGCCGGGCGCGCAATAAACCGGCACCTTGCCGGAAAAGCCGGCGGCCTCGATCGTCGCCAGCGCATTTTCGACCTGCTGGTCAAAGGGCACATTGCCGACGCAGATGGTGACGGCCTCGAGCGTCGAGCCCGGGGTCCGCATGGCAAGCAGGAGCGAATAGGTATCGTCGCCCGCAGTATCCGTGTCGATGATGAGCCGCATCAGTAGAACTCGAAGCCCATTGTGCGGGCGTGATAATAGAGGCCGCCATCCTGAACGATCAGGAATTCGGCGCGGGTATCGCCGTCATTGTGGTGGCTGTGCTTGGCGGCGGGCGGGGTCACGAGCGTTGCCCAGGGCGACCAGTTGCACTGTTCCTCGCCGACCATGGAATAGGCCGGCTCGCCGGCAACGACGAGGGTAATCGCTGCCGAATTGTGCTTGTGCGGCGGCTGGAAGCTTTTCGGCTTCAGCGTGTTCAGCGAGAGCGTCATCGTCGGCGTGATGTTGCGGCTCGCTTCGGTCTTCTCGGCCGAGAATATCAGCGCGTGGCCGGATGTGCTGGCATTGGCATTCGAGGCATAGACGACATCGAGCTGATGGACGATTTCGCCCGCCGGATAATGCACGAAGTCGACGGCTGCATCCGATCCCGTTACGGGCGCGGACGTATCGAACCTCAGCTGCGGGTCATTGCCGACGGCCCAGAACAGGGCATCATCCGCAGCCGTGATCGTCGCCGGAACGCCGCCCGGCATGAGGAAGACGTCGGCCTTGCCGAGCGAGGCCCTCTCCTCGCCGACGACCAGTGCTGCCTTGCCGGAAATCATGTACCAGATCGACGCCGTGTTCTTCAGCGTCACGTCGAGCGTCTCGCCGGCCTTGACCACGACATAGCGGGCAAGCATCAGCGGCGTGGTTGCCGGAAAGCCGCACTGCATCTCGGCGGACAGATCGCATTCGATGAAGCCGGTCTTCTCCATCTTCAGCGCGCGCGCAGGCTCTTCGGTGAAGATCTTGCCGGGCACCGGAGGCAGCTTGATGTTGAAGGCATTGCCGGAATTGAAATAGCGGCCACGCGCCTCGGCACTGTTGGCCGGGTTCTGCGGCAGCTGGACCGGCATTTCCGCCATGTCGTTTGCAGTGCTCATCATGCGTCTCCTTGGTTGATCGTAAGGCCCGATTGTTCGAGCATAAGGTCGAGAAGAACTGTGCGCCCGCCGCCACATGCGCCGGTTCCGCCCATTCATCCGGGTGATGGCTGATGCCGCCGCGGCACGGAATGAAGATCATCGCGCTTGGCGCAAGGCCCGCAATATGGCGTGCGTCATGCCCCGCCGCCGAAAGAAGATCCATTGCCGGATAGCCATGGCGGGCAGCCGAGCGGCGGATCGCATCCCGCAATTCCTGATCGAAACCGTTGGATGGCGCATCGACGAGATGGCGGATGGTGAAATCGCAGGGTGCTGCCTCACGCGTGAGCGCTGCTTCGAGCGCTTCACCATAGGCAATCAGCCGTTCGTTGTCAGGGTGGCGCAGGTCGATGCGGAAACGCACGCGCGCCGGGACCACCGAGGGCGCATTCGGCTCTACCTCGACCCTGCCGATCGTGAAGCGGACGAGATCGTCGCCTGAGACGGCCGCCTGCATGGCAAGTGCCACCCGGGCAAAAGCCTGCACCGCATCATGGCGCTTTTCCATCGGCTCGGTGCCCGCATGGGCTTCGCGGCCGATGATCGTCATTTCATAGGTCTTTTTGCCCTGAATGCCGGTGACGGCACCGATCACCGTGCCGCTCTGTTCCATGATATCGGCCTGCTCGATATGCGGCTCGATATAGGCATGGATCGGGAAGCCGATCGGCCCCGGCACCAGTTCCGGAAAAGCACCATGGACGGCGGCGAGCGCTTCCCCGACGCTGCTGCCTTCTGCATCGCGCACGGCCATGACATCTTCCAGTGTACGCTTTCCGGCAAACAGTTCCGAACCCATCATGCCCGGCGCAAACCGGCTACCTTCCTCGTTCATCCAGGCGCAACGACGATGGACCGGTCCGGCTTCAATCCCGTTTCGGCAATCGCCGTTGCGGCTTCAAGTGCTGCGAGTGTCCCGAATGCCCCATCAAAAGGCCGCCCGTCGGCTGACTGTCGATATGCGAGCCGGCGACGACGGGCGCTAGGTGGGGAGAAGAACCGGCAAGGGTGAGAAACAGATTGCCGGCAAGATCGGTCGAGGCCGTCAGCCCGGCCTCGGCGCCCCAGGCGATCACCCGCCGCCAGGCAAGGATTTCCTCGGCCGAGAGCGCCTGCCGGTTGACGCCTTTTTCAGGGAGGGCACCATCTTCGCCAAGCGCCATCAGCCGGTTCCAGAGCCTGTCGGATGAGATCCTGGGGTGAGCCGCCATGGTTTTTACTCCGTCCGCATGACCTGACCGGGATCGGCGCGGGGATCACGCACCTTCCAGGCGCCCTGCTCCACCTGGGCGATGAAATCAGCGACCATAGCGTTGAACATGGCCGGCTCTTCAAGGTTCAGCGTGTGGCCGGTCTTCGGCAGGATGGCGAGGCCGCAGGCCGGGATCATCTTCTTCAGATAGATCGACGGCTGGAGGCAGTGATCATCTTCGTCGCCAGTCATCACCAGCGACGGCACCGTCATCGTCTTCAACTCGTCTTCCAGATCCCAGAAGGACGGGCGACGGCACTGGACACCGCGCATCGTGTTTGCGGCGCCAACGGCAGAATGGTGCGACAACCGCTCGGCAAAGGCCGCCCAGCCGCGCGGGTCCTTGTTCTGGAACTGCACCCGGCTTGCGCCGAGCGAGTAGATCTTGGAGAAGGCGACCGGGTCTTTTTCGAAATTGTCGGCCACCTTCAGCGAGGTATTGCGGAAATAGTCGGCAGTCTCGCGTTCGGTGCCATATCCGGCGCCTGCGATGGTCAAGGACAGCGCGCGCTCGGGAAAGCGCAGGCCGAAATGCAGGGTGGCAAACCCGCCCATTGAGAGACCGACGATATGCGCCTTCTCGATGCCGAGATGGTCGAGCACCGCAACCGCGTCTTCAGCGGCAATCACCTGCGAATACTGGTCGACGTTTGCCGGAATATCCGACGGTGCGTAACCGCGTGCCGCGTAGGTGATGCAGCGGTGACGGCGGGCAAAGAAGCTCATCTGCGGTTCCCAGGCATCGTAATTGCCGCCGAACTCGTGAATGAACAGGATCGGCGTGCCGCCCTCGCCTGCCGTCTCGAAGTAGAGTTTCGTGCCATCCGTCGCGGTCGCGTACATGATCGATCCCTTCTGCCCTTTTGCCGTCAACCGGCTGTCATCTGTGAACCGGCCCTTAGAAAAGGCCGGTACGTCGTTCAGCGTGCGCGCCGTTTCGATGTAGCGCGGCAGGCCTTCGCAGAAGCGCTCGGCCCATGCGGCCGGAACGGATGTCGAGACCTTGATGAACCGGTCGCCGAAGGCAGCCGTGTGATAGCGACCCTGACGGATCATCACGCCTTCACGCCTTGCCGCCTCGACGATCGCTTCCGGCGACACACCGGTCTCGGCCGTTTCGAGAACGAGGAAGTTGCCATGCGAGACCGGGATCGGCACCGAAAGGCCGGAAGCCTTGGCAGCTTCGATAATCATGGCCTTGTTGGCACGATCCAACGCGCGGACATCCTTCATCCATTCCGCCTTGACGGAAAGACCGGCCATCGCCGCCCGCTGGGCAACCACCGAGGCACCAAGTACCGACGTGGAAACGGCGGAAAACTCGTCGATCAGTGCCGGTTCGGCTGCAAGCGCACCGATACGCATGCCGGCGAGGCCGAGCCATTTCGAGAAGCTCAGCGAGACGACCGTGCCCTCGGGCGCGACCTGCAGGACCGGCGTGTGGCCGTCGGCGAAATCGCGATAGGTGCAATCATGGATCAGAAGCGCGCCGACCGAACGGGCGATCTCGGCGAAAGCCTCGATTTCCTCGCGGTCATAGCGGATGCCGAGCGGGTTGTTCGGATCGACGATATAGATGATCGCGCAACGCTCATCGACGGCCGCTTTCAGAGCGGACGGAGTGAGCTTGTAGTTGGTCGCCGGATCGTAGATCGGGATCTGGATGACGCTTGCACCGGCCTGTTCGGCAAACAGGCACGGCCATTTCCAGGTCGGATCGGTCGTCACCAGCGTTGTACCCGGCCGCGCACGCGCCTTGCAGACCATGGCGAGCGCATTGACACCGCCTCAGTAACAAGTGCCTCGGCAGAGGCGACGCCCAGATCGTCGACGATTGCCGAGCGCAGCGCCTCGAAGCCCATCGGCGGGGCATAGGCGTTGAATTCGCCGGCCTCGACCGAGCGGATCATCGCTTCCGTGACGGCCGGATGTGCCGGGACATGGTTGGTGTTCTGGCCCATCCAGGCCAGATCCGGCGTCGAGAACAGATCGTCGAAATAGCGGTTTCTCGTGCGTGCGTCTGCGCCGGCCATCAGATCACCGATCCGCGCGCTGCAATACCGCCATCGATGGTGACAACCGTGCCGGTGATATAGCCGCCTTCGGCGATGCGAGGAAGGCGCAGAGATCTGCCACTTCTTCAGCGGTTGCCGGGCGCTTGCCCGGATATTTTTCGTAAAGCTCTTCCCAGCGCGACTCGTCGCCGAGCATGTCGATCGCCTTGCGCTTCATGATCTTGAACATGCGCGGCGTGTCGACCGGGCCCGGATTGATGCCGACGACGCGAATGCCTTCATCGAGCGAGCGGCCGCCGAGTGCCTTGGTGAAGCTCATCAGCGAGGCATTGCCGGTGGAGCCGGCAAAGTATGCCGCATCCCAGTTCTCGCCGGAATTGCCGATGATGTTGATGATGACGCCGCCCTTGCCTTCCCCTTGGCCCTTGCGGCGCTTCCAGAACTCGCGCGAGAGCGTGATATAGCCGAAGACCTTGAGGTCAAAGCCGCGACGAATGGCTTCGTCGGTCACGTCCTCGATGGAGCCAGCCGGGATATCGCCGGCATTGTTGACGAGGATATCGTAGTCGCCGCAGGCCTTGTCGAGCGCCACCATAGCCTCAGTCGTGCTGAGGTCGGCCTCATGCACCGTCACATCCACGGGATACTGGGCGAGTTCCTTTTTCAGCTCTTCCATGGCCGCACCGTTGCGGGCGGCGAGATGAAGGTGACACCCTTCCGCGGCCAGCACCTTGGCGGTCGCGTGACCGATGCCCTGGGATGCGCCGGTGATCAGCGCCGTTTTCCCCTTGAGATTGAGTTCCACCTGCAGCTCCTTAATGAATACCGAATTTATCTATTTGCATACGCCGTTTTCGAAAGCTGTCCACTCGAAATCTGACAGAGTAGGCAAAATAATTTTTCTGATACGTTATTGTGTGGATTTTTATATCAAAATACGGCGATTAATGGCTATTAATAAACCATATTGCTCATTTCATAAGCGAGTGAGCGCCAGTTTCCAGAAATTGCAAGTGCGTATACATTTAATCGTTGCGCGAATACGAAAATACGAACACTCTTTGCGACATTGCGGGCCGTTGCCGCGACAGGAATGGACGGAAGAGCAGATGGCAGACGTGACCCTGAGGGCGGTATCGAAGATCTACGAGAACTCCGCAGCAAACACGATCGAGGACCTGAACCTTGAGATCAAAAGCGGCGAATTCGTCGTTCTCGTCGGCCCGTCCGGATGCGGCAAATCGACGACGCTGCGCATGGTTGCGGGTCTGGAGGAAGTGACGGACGGCGAGATCTGGATCGGTGATCGCAGGGTCGACGGACTGGATCCGCGCGAACGCAACATTGCCATGGTTTTCCAGAACTACGCGCTCTATCCGCACATGACCGTCGCACAGAACATGAGTTTCGGCCTGAGGCTATCGGGCATGGACAAGGCGGAAATCCGCCGCCGCGTCGAGGATGCGGCCCGTATTCTCGATATTTCGGCCCTTCTGGAACGCCGGCCCAAGCAGCTTTCCGGGGGGCAGGGCCAGCGTGTCGCCATGGGCCGTGCCATGGTGCGCAACCCGGCAGTCTTCCTGTTCGACGAGCCGCTCTCCAATCTGGATGCCAAGCTGCGCGGGCAGATGCGGACCGAGATCCGACGCCTGCACAAGCGGCTTTCGGCAACGACCATTTATGTCACCCACGATCAGGTAGAGGCGATGACGCTGGCAGACCGCGTCATTGTCCTGAACAAGGGCGTGATCGAGCAGCAAGGCACGCCCGAGGATCTCTATGAGCGCCCAGCCACCCGGTTCGTAGCCGGCTTCATCGGCAGTCCGACGATGAATTTCGTGCCGGGAACCGTCACGCTCGTTAATGGCAGGCCGGCTCTTTCGATCGACGGCGTGATCGTCAACGTGCCCGCGGAGCGCCATCCGGCCCTGTCTGCCCTCGTCGGCAAGGTGATCGATGTCGGCCTGCGGCCCGAGCATTTTCTTGCGGGCGGCGATGAGGGCTTCGAGGTCAATGTTGATATGGCCGAACTGCTTGGCCCGAGCACGCTCATCCATTTCTCGTTTGCCGGGGCGAGCTGTTGCGCAACGGTGCTGCCGGCGCTTGCGGCGCGCGAAGGCGGCCGCCAGAGGCTTC
Organism: Shinella sp. UYSO24; assembly: GCA_902167985.1. GTDB lineage: Bacteria > Pseudomonadota > Alphaproteobacteria > Rhizobiales > Rhizobiaceae > Neorhizobium. The sequence continues at coordinate 182,439 of CABHNZ010000002.1, read as the reverse complement.
GCATTTCCGGCGAACAGATTTCTCTCTTCGATCCCGAGACAGGTCGGGCGATCTGATCCTCGCCCGTCAAATTCCATCCAAAACGATAAAAATGGAGAACAGCGAATGAGTGCCAAACCCCTTGTTTTCGCAGGATTGCTGAGTGCCACGGCACTCTTCGCTTCCGGCGCGATGGCGCAGGACGCGCCCGCCTGCACAGGCGAAACCGTGACCTTGCGCATCCTGCGCACGCCCGGCAACTATCCTTACCCCGCGCCGATCGAGGCCTGGCAGAAGCAGCACCCTTGCGTCAAGTTCGAGATCAACGAGGTGCCTTTCGCGCAGCTCGCCGATACGATCTCGGTGCAGGCCGCAAGCTCCAATCCGCCGGACATTCTCGTCTATGACGGCCCCAACACGCAGTCTTACGCGGCATCGGGCATCCTTCTGCCGATCACCAAATATCTGCCGAAGGGCTGGGATGACGACATCCTCCCGGCAACCAAGGCCGAGCACAGCTATAATGGCGAGGTCTATTCGCCGGGCATCGAGCAGACGACCGTTGCCATGTATTACAACAAGAAGCTCGTCGAGGCCGCCGGCATCAAGCCGCCGCAGACGCTGAAAGACGCCTGGACCTGGCCGGAAGCGCTGGCCGCCTTCAAGAAGTGCCAGCAGGGCCCCGCCGGCTCTCCGACGGTCTGGGGTCTTGGCCCGACCCGCTTCGGCAATGGTCAGCCCGGTCTCGTCTATCAGGATCTCATCTACCAGCGTTCGGCCGGCGATCCGAAGGCCGATCCGTCCAGCAGCGCCTACAAGACCTTCTGGGCGCTTTCGCCCGACGGCAAGAGCGTCGAAGGCTATCTGAACACGCCGGAGGCGATCCAGGCGCTGAAATTCTACGGTTCGCTCTTCAATTCCGAGGGCGTGGCCCCGAAGGTCGGTATTCCGAACGCCTTCTTCGACAGCAAGGCCTGCTTCTATATCGATACGCCGGCAGCCGGCAGCGCGCTCATGAAAGACCCAAAGATCGAATGGGGCATCACGCCCATTCCATACTTCAAGACACCGATCGTCCATACCGGCTCGACGACGATCGGCGTGACCGCCCGCTCGAAACATGCCGATATCGCGGCCCAGTTCGTGGTCGATATGTCGACGGGTGAATATGCCTATATGAATGTCAGCCAGCGCGGCAACCTGCCGACCCTGAAGAGCCTCTTCAGCCGCTTCCCTGTCTACAAGGACTATCCGATGAAGGTCTTTGTCGACGAGCTGCAGGAATGGGGCCAGCCGCGTCCTCCGGGCCCGAAGTTTGCCCAGTATGACAAGCTCGTCACCGATGCGCTGCGTTCAGTCGCATTCGGCGGAGACCCGGCTTCCATCATGGCGGATGCCGAAAAGAAGGTTCAGCGCGTCCTCGACCGCTGATCGACCTTCACCCGTAACGACGAAATGGATGCAAGAATGTCGGTCGCAAGCTCCACCACCCCTGCCTCACTCGGCATACGCACGGCCCGGCGCAAGCCGGTCACGCGTCGGCAGAAACGGGACTGGCTGTTTGCGGCCGGCTTTCTGGCGCCCTTCATGCTGCTGCTCATGGTCTTCCAGTACGTGCCTCTCCTGGTCATGGCCCGCAACAGCATCTTTGATTACAGCCTGCTCAATCCGGCAGCGGAAAAGTTCGTCGGACTGCGCAATTTTACAGACATGATCGATTACGACGATGCCGCGACAAGCTTCGGCATCACCTTCCTGTTTGCGCTTGGCGTCGTCGTCTTCGTCATTCCGGTCGCCTTCGGGCTGGCGCTCTTCCTCAATTCGAAACTGCCGGCGCGGGGCGTCGTCCGCACCATGATCATGCTGCCGGTCGTCACCTCCACCGTGGTCGTCGCGACCATGTGGTCCTTTCTGCTCGATCCGTCGAACGGGCTGATCAACGGCGTTCTGACCATTTTCGGCATATCCAATCAGCCGTTCCTGACATCCACCTCACAGGCCCTGCCCGCCCTGATCGCCATGACGCTCTGGCAGCAGGTGGGCTTTGGCGCGATCCTGTTTCTGGCCGGGCTTCAGGGCCTGCCGGCCGATCTGAGCGAGGCGGCGAAGATCGACGGCGCAACGAACCGCCAGATCCTCTGGAACATCACGATCCCGCTCCTCTCCCGCACGACGCTGTTCGTGGTCGTCATCATGACGGTGTTTTCGCTGCAGGCCTTCGCACCGGCATTCCTGATGACGCAGGGCGGCCCGCAGGACAGTACCAACCTCATCGTCTACGCCATCTACAACACCGCCTTCATCATGCAGCAGGCAGGCTATGCCTCGGCGCTCTCCGTCGTTCTTCTCGTCGTGGTGCTGATCATCTCGGCGGTGCAGATGGCACTCCTACGCACACGCTGGAATTACTGACATGAAGACCATGGATCTCCGTCGCAGCATCACCGTGCTGGCCATCATTCTGGCGATCATCTGTTGCTTCCTCGCCCCTTACGCCTGGATTGTCTCCTCGTCCTTCAAGAACCAGCTGACGCTGTTCGGCGATGTCACGCCCCTTTCCTGGCGGGCGTCTTCCCCGTCGACGGGACCGTCGAGAACTACAGGACGCTGTTTGAGCGCACCAATGTGTTGAGGGCGCTGTTCAACACGGCCCTGGTCTCCGGCGGGCAGGTTTTCCTGACGCTCATCCTCTGCTCCATGGCGGCCTATGCGCTGACGCGTATCCGTTTTCCGGGAGCAAAGCTGGTCTTCGTCCTTATCCTGCTCACCTTCCTGCTGCCGATCGAGGCGATGATGGTGCCGCTTTATCAGGTCGTCTCGGGGCTTGGTCTTTCCAATACGCTGGTCGGCGTAATGATCCCATGGGTGGCGAGCCCCTTCGGTCTTTTCCTGCTCAAGCAGGCCTTCGAGGAACTGCCGGTGGAGCTGGAGGATGCCGCGCGTATCGACGGCGCAGGCCATGTCCGCATCTTCGTCTCGATCGTGCTCCCCAATGTGAAAGTGCCGCTGCTCACGCTCGGCCTCATCACTTTCCTCTTCTCCTGGAACAGCTTTCTCTGGCCGCTGGTCATCGTTCAGGATCCGGCATTGCAGGTGATCCAGGTGGCGATTGCCCAGCAGGGCTCGCCGACACAGCTGCCCAACTGGGGCGAAACCTTTGCAGGCGCGACCGTCGCCACCTTGCCGTTGATCATCCTCTTCCTGCTCCTCCAGAAATATTTCACGCAGGGCATGGCCACCAGCGGCATCAAGGGCTGAGACGCGCGAATAACCGGAAAGGCATGCGAACGGCATGACGAAAGAACTGACATTGATCGATGCCCCTTCGGGCGGGCAGATCGGCTATCGCACCGAGGGGGCTGCCGGCCAGTGGATCGTGCTTGTCCATGGCTGGTGCGGCAGCGCCGAGCATTGGGATCTGGTGGCGCCGGAACTGGCCCGCGACCATAGGGTGCTTGTCGTCTCGCATCCCGGTTTCGGCGGCACAGAGGAGCCTCCGGCTGCGGGCCAGACTGTTTTTGCCATGGGCCTTGCCGTCGCCCATGTCCTCAGCAGACTGGATATCAAGGATGCTATACTCATCGGTCACTCGATGGGGGGACCGATCTCGACGGAGATCGCGATTGCCGTGCCGGAACGGATCGCCGGCGTAATCGGTCTGGATACATTGTCGGACCGCGGGTATTACGGCCGCGTGCCTGACGGCGAGATCCGGCGTCGCCATGATGAGTTCGCGAAAGATTATACCGGCATCATGCGCCAGATGGTGAATGACATCGTCCATCCGACGACCGGCGAGGAACTTCGCGTGCTTCTGACACAGGGCATGCTGGCTGCTGCACGGCCGGATTTCGCGCTGGACGTCAAGGATGATCTGTTTCTCTGGAATGCCGAAGATCGCTGGCCGATGGTGTCATCGCCGAAAATGCTGCTCAATTCCCCCTGGGTGGCGCGATTGGCGGATCCCGAGCCGATGCCCTGTTTTGCTGCAACACGGATCGAAAACTACGAATCCGGCCACTTTCCGATGATCGAGGCGCCTGTCATGATTGTGGAAAAGCTTAAAACCTGTATTGCGTGGCTCGCATCCAACAAGACTGCGGATTGAATCCAGATATCAAGAAATCGTATAAGCAGCCCAAACATGCGCATATGTCATTTTCGCCGCATAGGATCAGACCGTGAGTGAAAACAATATTCGTTCGATAGCAATCGTGCCGGGGCGCGCGCCACGCGCTCGGGCGAATTGCGGGAACAGCTGGAACAGATGATACTCGATGGCACCCTGCCTCCGGGCGAGCGGCTCGACGAGATGGATCTCGCACGGCGCTTCGGCCTGTCACGCACGCCGGTGCGCGAAGCGATCAAGTCGCTGCTGGCCGTCGGGCTTGTCGAGACCCGCGGCCGTCAGGGCACGCATGTGGCGATCCTCTCCATCCCTGCCCTGATCGAGATGTTCGACGTGATGGCGGCCCTTGAGGGCCTCTGTGCCAAGCTTGCCGCGCGCCGTGCAACGGTGGCCGAGCGCGCCGCCATGCGCCGCGTGCATGAAGACCTCATCCTCGCCTGCGATGCCGGCGATCCGGTTGCCTTCTACAAGGTGAACCAGGAGTTTCACGACCTGCTTTATCAAGCAGCCCATACACATTTCATCGCCGACCAGACGCTTCAATTGCGTCGCCGCATCAGCGCCTATCGCCTGCGCGTCACCTACCAGCCCGGCCGCATGGTGGGAACGCTCAGCGAACATGTTCGGATCATGGATGCAATCGATGCCGGCGATCCGGAAGAGGCGCAGAAAGCAGCCGGCGAACACGTCCAGCTGCTGGGCGATCAGCTGACGGATTTCATCGCCTCACTGCCGGCTGCGATGGCCCGCGCATAGAGCAGGCGCCGCCTGCCCGTCAGGCTTTTGGCATGGTGATCTCGGCCGTAAAACCTTCCGTTGCCGGAATGACAAAGCGGAAGCCGTGCAACTTGACGATGGCTGACACAAGGGCAAGGCCGAGGCCGACGCCCTTGGTATTGCGGCTGCGGTCCGACCGATAGAACCGCTGGGTCAGCAGATCGCGTTCGCCATCCGACACGCCGGGGCCGGTATCGCTGATCCGCACCAGACAGCCGTCGGCGACGGCACTGAGCGCGATCTCGATCCTGCCGCCCTCCGGCGTGAATTTCACCGCATTGTCGACGAGATTGGCAATCGCCTCGAACAGAAGATCACGATCGCCGTTAACAATGAAGCCGTCTGTCTGCGCCATGTCTGCGGGGGCAAGGCGTGCCGCGCCCGTCTGGGTGTTGCGGGCGGTCGTCAGCGTCAGGTTCTTCTGCTCGGCAAAAGGCTCGTAAAGCTCGACCACTTCATCGACGATCTCGTCAATCGACACTTTTTCGAAAGCCGCAAACCGGCGCGTCTGTTCGATCTCCCTGATCCGCAAAAGCGCGGTGATGATCGATATCGCATGGTCGATGCCTGCCGTGGCGCGATCGACTGCCGCCTGAAGCTCTTCAACCGTCGTCGCAGTCCGGCGCGCACGCTCAAGGCCGATACGCACGCGTGACAGCGGCGTGCGCAGGTCATGGGCTATGTCATCGCCGATGCCCGCAAGGTTTTCGACCAGCGTCTGGATTTCGGAGAGCATGCCGTTGACGATCTGCGCCAGCTTGTCGATCGGATCCTCGCTGTTTCGCGTCGGCAGGCGCTGCAGAAGATCGCCCGCAACGATCTGTTCGGCACGCTTCTGCATCTCCAGTATTCGCCGATTGGACTGGGCTCCGAAGAAAAGTGCTGCCGCAAGACCTAGGATGAAGGCGGGGATCAGGCCAAAGATCAGCCCGCGATAGACGACGAGCGCCGTCTGGTCGTTGTCATTCGTACTCCAGCCGACCACGAGAATGGTTCCATCCGCCAGCCTTCGGGCGACGGCGCGCGACCGCTGGATCATTTTCCAGTCCGGGCCGAAACGATCGATATTGACGTAGATCGGTGGCCTTCCGACCTCCAGCCCCGGCGGCCAGCGCTCGATATTTCCCGACAGGCGAACACCGGCCTCGGAAAACAGGCCCGTCGGCTTGTAGCGCCGCGGATCCTGCCGCAGGCGCTCGTGGTAATTGGTGATCTCGCCTCCCTGCGATTGATCGACGATCGTATCGGCTTCCTGGGTGATGAGGCCGTCCAGCTGTTCCACAAGCGCCTGGCTCGTATTCACATAGGCGAAGACGAGGCTGAGCATGATCGTTGCGGCGATTGCGGCAAACAGCGCGACGGTGTAGCGCGAGGTGGAGTTCCAGATCCAGTCAGTCAGGCGCGCGGAGGACAAAGCCTTCTCCACGGATGTTGGTAATCATCGCGGGCTCGCCGCTACCATCCACCTTGCGGCGCAAACGTCCCATATGGACATCGACAAGATTGCTGTCGGGCACGAACTTGTAGTTCCACACTTCCTCAAACAGCATGGCGCGCGTCAGCAGCTGCTCGCAATGGCGCATCATATATTCCAGAAGACGAAATTCACGCGGCAGCAGTTCGATCGCGCGCCCACCTCGGATGGCGTTGCGCTCGATGAGATCAAGCTGCAACGGCCCGACATGCAGGACACGAGCCGTCGTCTCCGCCGGCCGGCGAAGCAGAGCCTCCAGCCGGGCAACGAGTTCCAGCACGGCAAAGGGCTTGGTCAGGTAATCGTCTCCCCCTGCCCTCAACCCCTTCACCCGGTCGTTGACGGCGCCAAGTGCGCTCAGAACCAGAACCGGCGTTCTCACCTGTTCGCGCCGGAGCGTGTCGATAATGGTCAGGCCATCGAGCCCCGGCAACATCCGGTCGATAATCAAAACATCGGCCTTGGTGGCTCGCGCCATCTCAAGTCCCTTGATGCCATCATCGGCCCATTCCACGAGGTAGCCATAATCGCCCAGTTCCGCACAGATATCCTGCGCGGTCTCGGCGTCATCCTCGATCAATACAACAGTCGTCATAAGCCTGTTTAGCTTGGATCGCCTCTGTTGTCTGCCTCCGCGAGATGCTCCGTACGGACACTAAATTCTAATTTAATGGCATTGATCAAGTCACAGGCGCATGTGTCCCGCGACAAATCGAAGCCGCGACATTCTGTCAACCGGTCTCTGTTTCCCGGCTTATCCGGGCAGGAGGTTCTGGCAGAGCGGCCCGACAAACGCCAACGACATGAGGTAAAAGATGCCTTCCGATAACAAGAGCATCACCGGCGCCGGTTCCTCCGACCGCCTGACACTCAATCGCCGACAGTTGCTCGGCTCGGCCGCTACCGGCGCTGCCGCTTTCACGCTTCCGACGATGCCCGCCTGGGCACAGGCGCCGGAAAAGACCGTCGACGTACTCGTCGTCGGTGGCGGCATCATGAGCTCGACGCTCGCCGTCTTCCTCAGCGAGCTTGAGCCGACCTGGACAATCCAGATGCTGGAGCGGCTGGATGATGTCGCCATGGAAAGCTCGAACGGCTGGAACAATGCAGGCACCGGACACTCGGCGCTGGCGGAACTCAACTACACGCCGCAGGACAGCAAGGGCAACGTTCACATCGAGAAAGCCGTCGAGATCAACGAAGGCTTCCAGATCACCCGACAGTTCTTCTCGCACCAGATCGACATGGGCGTGCTGAAGAACCCGCGTTCCTTCATCAATTCGACGCCGCACATGAGCTTCGTCTGGGGCGATGAAAACACCGAGTTCCTGCGCAAGCGCCACGAGGCGCTGAAGGCAAGCCCGCTCTTCTCCGGCATGCAGTTCTCCACCGATCACGACGAGATCGCAAAGTGGGTGCCGCTGATGATGGAAGGCCGCGATCCTTCACAGAAGATCGCCGCGACCTGGTGCCCGCTCGGCACGGACGTCAATTTCGGCGAGATCGTCCATCAGTATGTCGCGCATCTGAAGAGCCTGCCGACCTTCAACCTGCGCACCAATTCGGAAGTGCGCGAGATCGAGCGCAATGCCGATGGCACCTGGAGCGTGGCTACGAGGATCGCAAGACCGGCGAGCGTGGTACCGTCAAGGCGAAATTCGTCTTCCTCGGCGCCGGCGGCGGGGCACTGCCGCTCCTGCAGATGTCGGGCATTCCGGAAGGCGAGGACTATGCCGGCTTCCCGGTCGGTGGATCCTTCCTCGTCTGCGACAACCAGGAAATCGTCAACCAGCATCTCGCCAAGGCCTATGGCCAGGCTCGACAGGCGCACCGCCGATGTCGGTTCCGCATCTGGATACCCGCGTCTTTGACGGCAAGCGCCACATCCTGTTTGGACCGTTCGCCACGTTCTCGACCAAGTACCTGAAGGAAGGCTCCTATTTCGACCTTCCCGCATCGGTGACGCTCGAAAACATCTGGCCGATGATGAAGGTCGGCATGGACGAGTTCAATCTGGTCCAGTACCTCGCCGGCCAGCTGATGCTGTCGGACGAAGACCGTATCGAGGCGCTGAAGGAATATTTCCCGAATGCCAAGGCAGAAGACTGGCGCCTGTGGCAAGCCGGTCAGCGCGTGCAGATCATCAAGCGCGACAAGGACAAGGGCGGCATCCTGAAGCTCGGCACCGAAGTGGTCGCTGCCAAGGATGGCAGCATTGCAGCACTTCTCGGCGCTTCGCCGGGCGCGTCCACCGCTCCCCCGATCATGCTCGACGTGCTGAAGAAGGTATTCGGCGACAAGCTGAAGACGCCGGAATGGCAGGAGAAGATCCACCGCATCGTGCCGAGCTATGGCATCAAGCTCAACGAAACGCCGGACATGCTGGTCAAGGAATGGGCAGCGACCGCCGACCGCCTGCAGCTCGCCATCGCTCCGCCGGCCATCAACGTTGTTGGCAAGGCTGCTCCGGCTGTTCCGGGCGGCGTCGTCGAGCAGAAGTCGGACATCGCGCTTTAAGGCGCACCGCGGCCGGTTTGCCCTGCGGCATTGGTGGAGGAGGCGATACCTGCCTCCGCTGTCCGGCATGGAAACCAGAGAAATGGGCCGGCGCCAGGCATGACCTGGCACCGGCCTTTTTTGTGCGTATCGCAGCTGACGGGCAGGTCTTGCGCCAGACGTCCGGCCTACATCGGAGGCTGCGCGAAAAGCCGGCCCGAAGGCCGGCTTTTGCTCCCCCTCTCCCCGTCATAGCTGGAACACTCGGGTCGATACACCAGACATTCCCGAAAGTGCTCCGTCTGCAACATCTAGCGAGCCGATGCTGAAGCGCTCCTCATTCCAAGCGCCAAACGCCATTTTCCCGTTTGTGCAAGGACGAATTCCTCAAATGCGAGAACGTACTTCTTCAGCCGCAGCGCGGGCTTCTCGATGAACGTCCAGGAGAAGGCGGCGAAGACGAGCGCAATGGCACTGGAGACAAGTCCATTGACGATCCAGTTGGTCCCCCAGCCGCCGAGCGTGAACACGGCCTGCTGGATCGGGTAGCCATACAGAAAGACGCCGTAGGAATAATCGGCTCCACGCAGCACGGCGATTTTACGCGGTGAGCAAAGGCCCAGAAAGACCGTCGCATAGGCAGCACCCGGCAGCGCGATGAAATCGCCCATCGACGTAAACCAGAAGCCTGCAAAGACCGAAGCGACGGCGATGGCGAAGAGACGGTAGTCCCAGCGCACCTTGTCCCGGTAGAGATAAAGGCACACACCGAGAAGGAAGCTGGCGATCAGGAGATTGCCACCGGTGACGGTCGGCATATCGGCCCAGTCATCGCCGCGCGACCAGTAGCGGGCCGCCGCATAGACTGCCACGAGGGCTATCGGCGCAATGATCGATATCACCCGGTAACGCACGATACCGATCAGGAAGAGCGCGGCGATCACGACATAGCATTTGAGTTCGTAGGGCACCGTCCAGAGCTGGGCGTTGATCATGCCCGAATCCGGGTTGCTTTCGAACACGCCGGGCAGGAAGAAGTGAATGTGCCCGGTGACATTGACGAGATAGCGATAGAATTCCGCATGGGTGAAATACTCGGACAGCGGAAGTGTGGTGAACACCATGCCGAGAACGAGCGCCGAGAGGAAAACCTCCACAGCCAGCGCAGGGTAGATGCGGATCAGCCGATTGCCCAGGAAGGACACAAGGCTCTTCGACCTCTCCAGGCTGCCGGCGACCAGAAAGCCGCTCAAAACAAAGAACATCGGCAGGATGGATTTGAGGATCGGGCGCAATTCAGTCTGGAAAAGGAGTTCCTCGCCGCCATGCAAGACGCGATCCGTGTGCACCCAAATAACGAGCAGCGCCAGAATGATCCGCATGTAGTCAAAGCCGGTGGGGCGATTGTTCGATAATTCCATCTTGTCTTGAAGATACACTGGAAATCACCTCGCTAGACAGCTAGTCTTCACGTAGTGCGTGAAGTAGCGAACTCTCATGCAAGGCAATTTAATTCGACACAGTGATCCCGTCTGTGACGGTCGTCACAGACAGCAATATTGGGAAACATTCAGAAATAGCGGCAGGCTTCATAATACACCCGAGAGTATAGAGCGATCGCAATGAAGTATGTTAATTCTGTGTTTTGCGTGGTTATTCTCCTTATCGGCCTCCTTCTTTTTTTCGCGGGTTCCTGGCTCATCAGTTTGGGCGGATCGCCTTATTACGCCATAGCGGGGCTTGTCTATCTCGCCTCGGCCGTATTGCTGTGGCGAAAGCGGGCCTCCGGTGTTGCCCTTCTTCTGTTCGTCTTACTGGCGACGATCCCCTGGGCGCTGTGGGAGAGCGGCCTGGCCTTCTGGCCGCTCTTTCCGAGGGTGCTGTCCCCTCTCGCTATCTTCGCCGTCGGCTCGCTGCTGGCGGCCTTCCAGCATAGGGGGCAGACGCGGTGGTGGATGTTTGGAGGCGCGCTTGCAGGTGCCGGCGGGACGGCTGCCATTGTGGTCGCAAGCCTTTTCCCACAGGACGTCATTCGGCCCTCATCGGATATTCCGGCCTATCGGACAGCAAAGGGTGACAATACGCCGTCCGACTGGTCCTTCTACGGCCGAAATCTTGCCGGCAACCGCTATTCCCCTTTTGACCAGATCAACCGCGATAATGTCGGTTCTCTGGAACTTGCCTGGACCTATCGGACAGGAAAGGGCGAAGGCATCGATCAGAATACGCCGCTGCAGATCGGCGACACGATCTATACCTGCACGCCGACCAATGTCGTCTCCGCGCTTGATGCCGATACGGGAGCGCAGCGATGGACCTACGATCCGAAAGCATCGGCACCCTTCTGGCAACGCTGCCGCGGCGTCGGCTATTACAAGCTTCCCGCCGGCACCGGTGGTACGGGCGGGGAACCTGTCTGCCCCGAACGGCTGATCGTCACCACGATCGACGCGCGCATGCTGGCGCTTGATACGAAGACAGGTAAGCTTTGCGACGACTTCGGTGATCACGGCACGGTCCATCTTTCGCAAGGGATCGGCGATATCAAGCCGGGCTATTATTACCAGACATCGGCACCACTGATTGCCCGAAACCTCATCGTGGTTGGCGGTTGGGTCATGGACAATCAGGAAGTCGGCGAGCCTTCGGGCGTTATCCGCGCATTCGACGCTCACACCGGCAATCTCGTCTGGGCCTGGGATCTCGGAAACCCGGCAACAACGCGCCTTCCGCCGCCCGGCCAGACCTATACCCGTGGCACGCCCAATATGTGGACAACAGCGGCCTTCGACGACAAGCTCGGCCTGATCTACGCGCCGCTCGGCAACACGACGCCGGATTATTACGGCGGCAAACGTCCGCCCTATGCCGACGAATACAATTCCTCCCTGGTGGCGCTCGATGTCGAGACCGGCCGTGAGCGATGGAAATTCCAGACGGTCCATCACGATATCTGGGATTATGACCTGCCGGCCCAGCCTGCCCTCATCGATCTGCCGGACGGCAAGGGCGGCAAGGTGCCGGCTATCCTGCAGACGACCAAGCGCGGCCAGCTTTTCCTGCTCGATCGCGTGACGGGCGTCCCCCTCACCAAGGTGGAGGAGAAGCCCGTGCCGCAGGCAGGCAAGGCACCCGACGAGTATCTTGCCCCAACCCAGCCCTATTCGGTCGAGATGCCGACGATCGGCAGCGACCGGCTCACGGAGAAATCGGCCTGGGGTGTCACCATGTTCGACCAGCTGGCCTGCCGCATCGCCTTTCGAAAACTGCGCTATGAGGGTGATTTCACGCCGATCGGCCTCGAGCCGGCCTTGCAGCAGCCGGGTAATCTCGGTGGCCTCAACTGGGGCAGCGTCTCCGTGGATACGGTCAACAACCGTGTCTTCATGAACGATATCCGCGTTCCAAGCGTCTTTGCCCTCATTCCACGCGCGCGCTGGGATGACCCGAAGGAGGAAATCCGCGGCCATGGGCCTGCCCCGCAGGTCGGCACGCCCTATGGCATGGTCACGGAAATGTGGACCTCACCGATCCGGGTCCCTGCTCCCAGCCGCCGTTCGGCACGATCGTTGCCGTGGATCTCAACACGCGCAAGATCGCCTGGCAGATGCCGGCCGGCACCGCGGAGGAGCTTGGACCGCTGAAACTCAAACTCGGCCTGCCCGCCATGATGGGCCTGCCGAGCTATGCCGGAACATCCGTGACGGCCGGCGGGCTTGTCTTCTTTGCCGGTTATCAGGATCACTATATCCGCGCCTATGACGCAGCCGATGGCCGCGAGCTTTGGAAACACAGCCTGCCTGTCGGTTCCAGCGCGACGCCGATGACCTATGTTTCGCCGCGCACCGGCAAGCAATACGTGCTGATCTCGGTCGGTGGCGCTCCCTACTCCCGCGATGTCGGCGATTATGTGATGGCCTTTGCCCTGAAGGGTCGCAACTAATCGCTTCAAGGCGGGCGGCGAGGCACGGCATCCATCGGCTCGGACCCTTGGACCGTGCCTCACCCGGCACGGGCTTTCGCGTGGTCGATGGCCTTTCCTGCCTCCTTCCGGGCCTCCTTCCGGGCCTCCTGCCGGCACAAGACCGTTGCCAAATCGCAAATCCGGCCTATCTCTGCGCCGGCACCTGTTCCTGTGGGCAAGTGCTGTGGTCGGCAGGCATCCTTGGCGCAGCCTGTCCGCTTGCCACCGGATCGCCTCAATCACCCCGCCATCTGCCTTCGCATCGCCTGTTTCGAAAGACCCATCTGCATGACATCTGCTCCTCCGGCCATCCGATCTCTGGCAATCCTCATTCTAACCCTATCGCTTGCCGGATGCGGCAGCCGTCCGGATGCAGCGGTTCTTGATCCTGTCGCGGTCAACAGCAAGGTCGAGCCGGAAGGCGGCAAACAGGTGTCGATCCTCGCCGCCACCAATCGTCAGCCGCAAAAGCAGGGTTATGCCGCGACATGGGCCGATGGCCTGTCCTACCAGCAATATGATATATCGATCCCGCCCAAGCGCGATGGCGCGGTCATACGCTATCCGACAGCGCATCCCGACCCGCAATCCCAATTCATGGTCAGATCGCGGCGCGCGCTGACGACGGCGCAATTCGTTGCGGCCGCCACGTCCGGGCCGAATTTCGACGGTACCGTCGGGATATTCGTGCACGGCTTCAACTACAGCTATCAGGAAGCCCTTTACCGCGCCGCTCAGGTAGCGGCCGATGCTGACACGCCGACGGCCCCCATCATGTTCTCATGGCCCTCGCAGGCCGCGATCTCCGGTTACGTGGCGGACAAGGATGCTGTTTTATATTCCCGCACCGAGCTGCAGAATGTCATCGACATGGTTTCCAAGGCGCGCGGCGTCAAACGCGTAGTGCTCTTCGGCCACAGCATGGGTGCCTTCCTCGTCATGGAGGCGGTCCGGCAGCTGAAACTGGAACAGCGGACAAACGAGCTGGACAAGCTTGCGATCATCCTTGCGGCCCCGGATATCGACGTCGATGTCTTCCGTTCGCAACTCGCCGATATCGGCCGGATGAAGACGCCGGTCACGCTTCTCGTCTCCAAGACCGACCGCGCCTGCAGGTCTCCAGCATTCTCGGCGGCGAGCGGCCGCGCGTCGGCCGTCTTGACGTATCGGCGCCGCAGATCCAGGAGATCGCCCAGAAGGATAATCTGCGGGTGATCGATATCAGCTCCGTGCAGGGAACGGATGGCCTTGGCCATGATCGCTACGCGTCGATTGCCAAGTTCGGCACGCAGCTGGCATCCTTCGAGACCCAGAAGCGGCGTGGTGCGGGCGACGCAGGCGCGTTCGTCTTCGATGCGGCCGGCGATGTCGTCTCAGCACCGTTCAGGCTGGTCGGCGGCGTGGTCGGCGCCCGCTGAACGTCCCGACCTTGATCGGCATCAACCGGCGAAGCGACTGCGCTAGGCGTCACGAGCCGCGATAGCGCAGGGCATCCACCAGAAGTGCAAAGGCTGGCGACGATAAGCGCCGGCTTGGATAATAAAGGTGGTAGCCCGGAAATGGCGGGCACCAGTCTTCCAGAACCGAGACCAGTTCTCCGGCCTTGACGAGCGGCGCCAGATGATCGTCGGGCAGGCAGGTCAGTCCATGGCCGCTCTTGGCCGCGTCGATAATCATCGGCACGTCGTTGCAGATGAACTGACCGTTGACGCGCACATTGAGGGGCCTCCCGTCACGCTCGAACTCCCAGGCGTAGAGCCCACCAAGCGTCGGAAGCCGCAGGTTGATGCAGCGATGCTGGGTCAGGTCATGCGGCGTCTGCGGCTTGGGGTTCTGTTCGAAATAGGCTGGCGAGCCTGCCACCACCATCCGCAATTCGGGCCCGATGCGGACGGCGATCATATCCTTCTCGACGCGCTCTCCAAGCCGGATACCGGCATCGTAACGTTCCGCAACCAGATCGACGAGACGCTGTTCGATCGAGACCTCGATATTGATATCGGGATAATCCGCCATCAGCCGTTTCACCGCCGGCATCAGGATGATCTCGGCAGCATGGCGGCTTGAGGTGATGCGGATCGTCCCGCCCGGCTTCTGCCGCATGGCGCTGACATCCTCGACCTTGTCGCGAATATCGTCGAAAGCCGGCCTGAGCGTATCCATCAACTGTTCGCCCGCATCCGTCGCCGTGACCGAGCGGGTGGTACGGGTCAGGAGCCGCACGCCCATGCGTTCCTCCAGCCGCCTGACCGTGTGGCTGAGGGCCGACTGTGATGTTCCGAGCCTCGCCGCTGCGCGGGTAAAGCTACGCTCTTCCGCAACGGCCAGAAAGGCGATCAGATCGCCAAGTTCATCTCTCTTCATTCATGAATCCAGAGGATAGGTTCATGCGCCATTTAGCATCTAATGTTCAATCGGCGCCAGAGTTAAGTTCCGCACCGATGACGCAGGGTAGCGCGAGGCCGCCCTCGTCTTTCCTGAACATGAGAATTTCGAAGGATACGGAACATGCAAAACGTCTGCTTGGAAAAAGCGGCCTTGAAGTCTCCGCGCTGGGTTTCGGCTGCATGGGTCTCAACTTCAGCTATGGCCACGCACTTGGGACGAGTGACGCGATCACACTGATCCGTCAGGCGGTCGATCTCGGCGTCACCTTCTTCGATACGGCCGAAGTCTATGGCCCGTTCACCAATGAGGAGATTGTCGGCGAAGCCTTGAAGCCGGTGCGCGATCAGGTCGTCATCGCCACCAAATTCGGCTTCAATATCGAAAACGGCCGCATGAGCGGAACCAACAGCCGCCCGGATCATATTCGCGAAGTCTGCGACGCCTCGCTGAAGCGTCTTGGCATTGATGTCATCGACCTGTTCTACCAGCACCGTGTGGATCCGAACGTCCCGATCGAGGATGTGGCGGGCGCAGTGAAGGATCTGATCGCGGCCGGCAAGGTCCGTCATTTCGGCCTGTCTGAACCGGGTGCGCAGACCGTTCGCCGCGCCCATGCGATCCAGCCGATTACGGCCCTGCAGAACGAATATTCCCTCTGGACCAGAGGTCCGGAAACCAACGGCATTCTTGAGGCCTGCGAAGAACTCGGTATCGGCTTCGTGCCTTACAGCCCGCTCGGCAAGGGCTTTCTCACCGGCGCGATGAGCAAGGAAACGGCGCTCGGCGACAATGACTTCCGCAAGATCCTGCCGCGCTTCTCGCCGGAAGCGATGGAGAAGAACCAGGCACTGGTCGTTCTGCTGAAGCGTATTGCACTTGCCAAGAACGCGACGCCGGCGCAGATCGCGCTCGCCTGGCTTCTGGCGAAGAAGCCTTGGATCGTGCCCATTCCCGGCACGACAAAACGGCACCGGCTGGAAGAGAACCTCGGCTCGGCGGATGTCACCCTCACCGCGGCCGACATTGCCGAAATCGAAAGCGCTGCGGCTGAGATCGATATCGAGGGCGACCGCTACCCCGAAGCGCTGATGAAGACCACCGGCCTCTGAGGCCGCATTCACAGCCATCGTGAAAATCAGGAGGACGTGGCGAGGAGGCACGTCTTCCTCGCTCGTTCCCAGGATTTGTCCCCGATCATGTCTCTCAAATCGCAATCTCCGGCCATCGCGGGCGCAACCGCGCTCGATCAGCCAGTGCCGCAGACGACCAGCCGCTGGCATGTGCTCGCCATTCTGAGCGCACTGATGGGCTTTGCGTCGATCTCCACCGATTTCTACCTGCCCGCCATGCCGCAAATGGCCGAAAGCTTGGCGCAGATGCCGGCAGCGTCGACTTCACCATTTCCGGCTTCCTGATCGGTTTCAGCCTCGGGCAATTGTTCTGGGGTGCCGTTAGCGACAAATACGGTCGGCGCATGCCGGTCGCGATTGGCCTTGTGCTGTTCGTCATCGGCTCGGCGGGATGCGCCATGGCGCAAAGCATCGAGGCGATCATCGTCTGGCGGATCATCCAGGCGCTTGGTGCCTGCGCCGGTGTCGTCCTGTCGCGTGCCATGGTGCGCGATCTTTATCAGGGCCCGCGGGCGGCCCAGATGCTGTCGACCCTTATTGCCGTGATGGCGATTGCCCCGCTGCTTGGGCCGATCGTCGGCGGCCAGATTGCCGCGGTTGCCGGCTGGCGATCGATCTTCTGGCTGCTGGTTCTCGTCGGCCTCCTCACGCTTGCGGCCCTGTTCACCCTGCCCGAGACACTGCCAGCCGAACGCCGCCAGACCGCATCGCTGCTCGGCGCCTTTCGCCGCTACGGCACGCTGCTGACCCACCGGCGTATTCTCGGTTACGCGGGCGCCGGCGCCTTCTTCTATGCAGGCATGTATGCCTATATCGCCGGAACGCCCTTTGCGTTCATCACCTTCTATCAGGTGCCCGCACAATATTACGGCCTGCTGTTCGGCTCGGGCATCGTCGGGATTGTCCTCACCAATCTCCTGAATGCGCGGCTCGTCCATCGCTTCGGCATGAACCGCATCCTCATCTGCGGCACCCTTGCAGCCTTCATCTCCGGCGCGACACTCGCTGTTACCGCCTTGACGGGTTTTGGCGGCCTTTGGGGCCTTTTCACCCCACTTCTCGTGTTCGTCTCGATGACCGGGCTGATCGTCGCCAATTCCATCGCCGGCGCCCTTTCCGATTATCCCGAGCAGGCGGGATCGGTCTCGGCACTGGTGGGTGCCATCCAGTATGGCAGCGGCATCGCCGGGTCCGGTCTGGTCGGGGCAATGGCGGACGGAACGCCGTGGCCGATGGCCTGGGTGATCGCCGCCATGAGCATCGGCAGCGCGCTTTGCGCCCTGCTGATCACTGCCCGGGCGGTTCGCGTGTGAATCTAAAAACTTAGAACAATCGAACAAGTCACTGTTTAAAAAGGAATATGCACATGAAGGCTACCATGCTTTACGGCAAGGGTGATGTCCGTTGCGAGGAGATTGCCGAACCGAAAATCCTCAAGCCCACCGATGCCATCATCAAGCTGGCGGCCTCCTGCGTCTGCGGCTCGGACCTCTGGGCCTATCGCGGCATCCGCGATGTCAGCGCGGCGCAGGCCATGGGCCACGAATATTGCGGCGTCGTCGTCGAGGTCGGCAGCGCGGTCAAAAACGTCAAGCCGGGCCAGTTCGTCGTCGGCTCCTTCTGCCTGTCGGATAATACCTGCCCGCATTGCCGCTTCGGCTTCCAGTCCTCCTGTGAACAGCGCGAATTCATGACCGGTGCACAGGCACCCTATGCGCGGGTTCCGCTTGCCGACGGCACTCTGGTTGCAACGGAGGAAATGCCCGCAGACGAGCTGATCCCTTCGCTTCTGGCGGTGTCCGACGTGCTTGGCACCGGATGGTACGCCGCCGATGCCGCCGGTGTTCAGGAAGGCTCAACCGCTGTTGTCGTCGGTGATGGGGCCGTTGGTCTGATGGGTGTGCTGGCAGCCAAGCAGATGGGCGCGGGCCGCATCATCGCCATGAGCCGCCACAAGACCCGTCAGGATCTGGCGCTTGAATTCGGAGCAACCGATATCGTCTCCGAGCGCGGCGATGCCGGCGTTGCCCGCATCAAGGAACTGACCAACGGCGTTGGCGCAGACAATGTTCTGGAATGCGTGGGTCTCGAAGAATCCATGATGCAGGCGATCAATTGTGCCCGCCCGGGCGGCAAGATCGGTTTCGTCGGCGTGCCCCACGGGGTGACACTCGACGGCCAGCAGCTCTTCTTCCAGCAGAAGAGCCTGCTTGGCGGCCCTGCCCCCGTTCGCCGTTACCTGCCGCACCTGATGGATCTCGTACTGACCCGCCAGATCAATCCCGGCAAGGTCTTCGACCTTCAAGTTGAACTGGGTGATGTTGCCGAAGGCTACAAGGCGATGGACGAGCGTCGCGCGATCAAGGCCCTGCTGCGCGTCTGACCGGTATTGCGCAAGGCGCGGTCAAGGCGCCTTGCGAAGCTTGCCCTTGCTCAGGGCATGTTCGACGCCGCCGCCGATATGGGCAACGAGGATCCGCTTGGCGGTCTCTCCATCCCGGCGAATGGCGGCGTCGAGCAGTTCCTGATGCTCCTTTGCCGCGACATCACCCCGGTAGGACAGCGCCACCATCTGGTAGCGCAGATATTTGTCGAAGACGCCGGAATGCGTCTCCATCAGAAGCCGCGAGCCGCAGGCCGAAATCAGTGCCTGATGAAACTCCCAGTCATAGCGCTTCCAGTCTTCCGCGCGGCTCGTGTCGCCGGTCGCCATTACCTCTTCCATGCGGGCAAGCTTGTAATGGGCGGACACGAGGCGCGCCTCCCACTCCATGTCACCACGCGCGATGGATTGCTCCAGCGCATGAGTTTCGAGGAGCAGCCGCAGATCGGCGATTTCTTCAAGATCGGCGACGGAAACCGGCGAGACCTCGAAACCGCGCTGGCCTTCGGCCAGCACGAGGCCATCCGCGGCCAGCCGGTTGAGGATCTCGCGCAGCGTGCTGATGCTGGTGCCGTAAGCACTTTTCAAGCCATCCAGTTTCAGTTTCTGGCCCGGCACCAGCCGGCCGAAGATGATATCGGAGCGGATACGGCGGTAGCTGCTCTCGGCTACGGTCTCGCTGGTCACATTGGGCAGCATTGGCGATTCTCTGAGATTTGCATTTTGATGCGATATATCCTGCGGGCATACGCTCCAGCAATATACGCATGCCAGTCCTAGATAAAACGGATCACCTGAGGATCGACGCGCGGTCAGCTTTTGATCCGAGGTACGCCATCCGGCTGATCTGCTTTTTCAGCGCGGCAATCCGGAAGATGGCATTGGCAGCGCCGTAACCGCGATATTCGCGACGCTCGACGATCTCGAAGAAAAATCCCTCGCCATAGGTGCGACTGTAGAGCTGGAAATACTCGCCCTGCTCGTCACGGTCATAGAGGATGTTTCCTGCTTTCAGGCACTCGGCAAGGTCCGGATCGAGCCCGAAGCGCGCCTCCAGATCATCGTAGTAGTTGGGCGAGATCGGCAGCGTCGTGAAGCCGTTTTCCCGCAGGGCCGCAGCGGTTGCGAAAATATCATCCGTGCGGAATGCCAGATGCTGAATGCCGGAGCCGAATTTTTCCGCAATAAAATGGCCAGCCAGTGTCCGGCGGTTTTCGGCGCCATTGAGCGTCAGTCGCAGCGTGCCGCTGTCGTTTTCGATCACCTGACTGCGCACGACGCCGCCCGGATCGATGATGTCGACCATGGGTGATTTCCCCGCCGCAAAGATCGAGGTGTAGAAGAGCAGCCATGTGAGCATTTCGTCGTAAGAGACTGTTTGCGCGACATGATCGAAATTCAGAAGGCCTGCAGGCGCAAGGGCGGTCTCGTCCTGCACGGTCTCGAAATCCACCTCGGCGAAATGCCCGAGCGGCGATTTGTCATCGATCAGGTAAAGGAGCCCGCCGCCGATGCTGCGGATGGCCGGAATATCCAGTTCTCCCGCCCCGACGGACTGGTGAAAGGGTTCCGCATCGAGCGCCAGGGCACGCTGATAGGCGTCTGCGGCATCCTCGACATTCAGAGCCATGGCATAGGCTGCGGTGCCGTGAACGGCATAGGCAGCATTGGCAAAGCCCGCCTCATCCGTATTGATCAGAAGGCGAATATCGCCCTGTTCGAAAAGCGCGACCTTCTTGCTGCGATGCCGGGCCGTCTGGCGGAAACCGAGCGCTCGCAGGATGCCGACCAATTCCGGTGCATCCTCCTCGCTGGAGGTGAACTCGACAAAGCCGACACCCTTCACCTCGGCGCGTGGCGGCATGTCCTTGCCGATCGCAGTCCGGCCGCCGAGCGTGCGGCGAACCTGATCGCCGAGATAGATGAGCGACCGATGCCCATCGGCGGCGATGGCACGTGAGGAACCGCCGCGGAACTGGTCGTTGAAGATCTCCAGCGAATAATAGCCGTCATAGCCGGTCTCAGCGATGGCCGAGGTGAAGGCTGCAACGGGCAGATCCCCCTCGCCCGGCATGTTGCGGAAATGCCTTGACCAATAGAGGAGATCCATGTCGATCAGGGGTGCATCAGCCAGTTGCACGATGAAGATCTTGTCCTTGGGGATCGAGCGGATCGAGCGGATCGAGTTGATATCGATCTTGCGTGACAGGGTGTGAAAACTATCGAGCACCAGCCCGATATTCGCATGGTCGGCGCGGCGGACGATCTCCCAGGCATCCCGGTGGTCGTTGATATGCCGCCCCCATGCGAGGGCCTCATAGCCGACCCGCAGGCCGCGCTTTGCCGCGCGCTCGCCGAGTTCGTGGAAATCTGCGGCCGCCCTGTCTATTCCGCCCAGCGAGATCGGCGAGACGTTGGAGCAGACCAGAACGAGATCGGTACCAAGCTGCTGCATCACATCGAATTTGCGCTCGGCGCGATCGAAGGTGCGGCTGCGGTGCGGCTCCGGCATGCCTTCGAAATCGCGGAAAGGTTGGAAGAGCGTGATCGTCAGCCCAAGGTCCCGGGCCATCCTGCCGACATCGGCTGGACTGCCATCAAAGGCCAGAAAGTCGTTCTCGAAAATCTCGACGCCATCGAACCCGGCCGCTGCGATCGCCTCCAGCTTTTCCGGCAATTCGCCGCTGATCGTCACTGTCGCAATGGATGTCTTCATCTCTGTGTCCTCCGCCGCATGGAGCCGTCCTCCCGGCCCGGTGCAGCATGCATTATGCCGAATGCCTTCCAAATTTCAATTCGCCACTGCAAAATGAAATTCTCATACGAAATGCAAAAACTATGTTGATATGAATTCGAATCTCTGACAATTGTTAGGCCACGGCCGAAGGAGGATTGGCCGCGGCTCGCGAAAGCGGCCATGGAGGAGGAGAAAATCATGTTCAGGAAAGTGCTTTCGCGCCGCAGCCTCATGCTGTCCGGTGCCGCTCTGGTCGTCGCTGCCGGTCTGGTTCAGCCCGCAGCCGCCGTTACGCCGCAGGAAATCAAGACGCGCGGCAAGATCATCGTCGGCATCCAGGGCGACAACCCGCCATGGGGCTTCGTCACCAGCGCCGGCAAGCAGGACGGGCTGGATGCGGATATTGCCACGTTGTTTGCCAAGGAGCTTGGCGTCCAAGTGGAATTCGTGCCGCTCGAAGTCAATAACCGCATTCCGGCGCTGACCACCGGCCGCGTCGATGTGCTTTTCGCCACCATGGCCATGCTGCCGGAACGCGCCAAGGCCGTTCAATTCAGCAAGCCCTATGTCGCCAACGCAATCGTCTTGATCGGGCCGAAATCCGCCTCGATCAAGACCAACGAGGATATGGCGAAATTTTCCGTCGGCGTCGCAAAGGGTGCTGCACAGGATACGCAAGTGACGAAGAATGCCCCGGCCGGCACCACGATCCGCCGCTATGACGGCGATGCCGCCAGCCTTCAGGCCCTTGCGTCGGGCCAGGTCGATACGATCGGCGGCAATATTTTCTACATGGACCGCGTCGAAAAGGCCCGTCCGGGCGAGTTCGAAAACAAGCTCGAATTCCAGAAGCTCTATAACGGCGCCTGCACCCGACTTGGGGAAAAGGAAATCAACGCCGCGATCAACACCTTCATCGACAAGATCCGGGCGAATGGCGAGCTGAAGAAGGTCTACGACAAGTGGATGAAGGTTCCGGTGCCCGAATTCCCGGCATCGCTTGAGGGCATTTCGTTCACGGCGAACTGAGAACGGACCTCTCCGCGATCACTCTCACGGCCGCGATCAGGACTGGGCGGCGGCGTTCATTGAACGCTCGCCGCGGCTTCCCCGCCCGCTTGCCTTAAATGGCGAGCGGCTCTCGGCGGCATGGCACATTCGGGAGCCTCCCCATGAGCACAACGATATGAGCAAGACGATCTTCATTCTGAACGGTCCCAATCTCAATCTTCTCGGACAGCGCGAGCCGCATATCTATGGTTCGACGACGCTTGATGAGATCAGGGAGAACTGCATCACTGTAGCTGGAGGCCTCGGTTTCGACGTGGATTTCCGCCAGTCGAATTTCGAGGGCGAGTTGATCGAAAGCGTGCATCAGGCGCGCAACGCCTCCTGCGGCATCATCATCAATCCTGCGGCCTACACGTTCACGTCGATCGCACTTCTCGATGCGCTGAAGACCTACGATCCGCCGAAGATCGAGCTGCATATCTCGAATGTCCATGCACGCGAGAGCATCTACCACAACTCGCTGATCTCGCGGGTTGCGACGGCAATCATGATCGGCTTCGGGGCGGATGGCTACGGCCTTGCGATCCAGGCCATGGCCCGGTTCGTCAAGCCGCGCTGACAACAACAAAAGACCAGAGATAACACCATGAATTATCAGCTGGATTTCACGCCCGTCTTTGACGGGTTCCACGATCTGCTCCTCGGCTGTCTCGGGACATTCGGTCTGGCGATCAGCGGCATGCTGCTGGCTATCGTGATCGGCATCGGCGGCGTCATGCTGCGGGAATCCCCGCTCAAGCCGGTCAGATGGCTGGTCATCGGCTTCGTCGAGCTGATCCGCAACACGCCCTTCCTGGTGCAGATCTTCTTCATCTACTTCGCCCTGCCATTGGCGGGCCTGAAGCTCGATCCGACCGTGACGGCAATCATCGCGCTCGGTATCAATGGCGGTGCCTATGCGATCGAGATCATCCGCGGCGGCGTGCAGTCGATACCGGCCGGCCAGCGCGAGGCAGGCTATGCGCTCGGCCTGCGCAAGGCCCAGGTCTTCCGCTTCATCATCCTGAAGCCTGCCCTGCGCGCCATCTATCCATCGCTGACCAGCCAGTTCGTGCTTCTGACCCTGACGACGAGTATCGCCTCGGCCATCTCCGCCTATGAGCTGACCTCCGTCTCGCAACGGATCGAATCCGAAAGCTTCCGCAGCTTCGAGGTCTATTTCACCGTGACCGCGTTCTACCTCGTCATCTCCTGGGTGATGATGCGCATCTTCGGTCTCATCTCGGCGCGCTGCTTCGCCTATCCGGTCAAGTAGGAGGATATTATGGGACGCGATGAATTCTTCTTCCTGCTGATCGGCCTGAAATGGACGGTGGTCCTGTCGGCGGTCGGCTTCGTCTGTGGCGGTATCGGCGGGCTTGTCGTGGCGCTTCTGCGCACCTGCGGCAACAGTCTCCTCGAAAGGCTGACGGCCGGCTATATCGGCATTTTCCAGGGCACGCCGCTTCTGATGCAGCTCTTCGTCGTCTATTATGGACTGGCGCTGATCGGCCTCAAGCTGGACGCCTGGATTGCCGTCGCAATCGGCCTGACGCTGCATGCCAGCGCCTATCTCGGCGAGATCTGGCGGGGCTCCATCGAAGCCGTGCCGCGCGGACAGACAGAGGCCGCCAAGGCGCTCAGCATCAAATATGCCGCCCGCATGAAGGATGTGATCCTGCCGCAGGCAATCCGCATCTCGCTGCCGGCGACCATCGGCTTCCTTGTACAGCTGATCAAGGGCACCTCGCTTGCAGCCATCGTCGGCTTCACCGAACTCACCCGCGCCGGCAACATCATCTCGAACCAGATTTTCGAGCCGCTTCTGGTCTTCGGCATCGTCGGCGCCCTCTATTTCGTCATGTGCTGCCCGCTGACCATTCTCGGCGCAAGGCTGGAGCGGCGCTTCGCGCTCTCGGCCCGCTGAGCCGGGCGAGGCCAAGCTAGGCACTGGGCACAGATCATCACCGGTCGATCCGGAACTGGAGTTTCCAACATGAGCGATACGCTTGAGCGCACCAAGACAGAGACCATGATCACCATGGCGCATGTCGAAAAATTCTACGGCGCCTTCAAGGCTCTGCACGACATCAACCTGTCCGTCCGGCAGGGCGAAAAGATCGTGCTTTGCGGCCCCTCAGGCAGCGGCAAATCCACACTGATCCGCTGCATCAACCATCTCGAAGCCTATCAGGCCGGCGAGATCCGTGTCGGCGGCATCCTTCTAGGCCATGGGGCAAAATCGATCGATGCCATCCGCCGCGAAGTGGGCATGGTGTTCCAGCAGTTCAATCTCTTCCCCCATCTGACGGTGATGGAGAACTGCATGCTGGCACCGATGCGGGCGCTTGGCCTCGACAAGACCGAGGCACGGTCGCGGGCGCAGCGACTGCTCGATCGGGTGAAAATCCTCGAACAGGCGGACAAATATCCGGCCCAGCTCTCCGGCGGCCAGCAGCAGCGTGTGGCGATTGCGCGGGCGCTCTGCATGAAGCCGAAGATCATGCTCTTCGACGAGCCCACCTCGGCGCTCGATCCGGAAATGGTCAAGGAAGTCCTCGATACGATGATCGGCCTTGCCGAAGAAGGCATGACGATGATCTGCGTCACCCATGAAATGGGGTTTGCCCGGCAGGTGGCCGACCGCGTGATCTTCATGGCGAGCGGTGCGATCGTCGAAGAGGCACCGCCCTCGGAATTCTTCACCAACCCGAAGAACGAACGCACCCGAAAATTCCTCGGCGAGATCCTTCATCACTGACCGATCCGCCAGAAAGGCGACCAGAAGGGCGAGGTGACGCGCGTGAGCACGAAACGGGTTTTCAACATTGCGGTCATGGGAGCCGGGCTCATCGGGCGGCGCCATGTCGAGCGGGTACTGGCGGAAGAGCGCACGGCACTTGCGGCCATCATAGACCCCTCCCCGGCGGGCAAGGCCTTTGCCGAGGAGATCGGCGCGCCCTGGCATGCGGATTTTGCGTCGGCTCATTCGGCAAGCCGGCCGGATGGCGTCATCATCGCGACGCCGAACGGGTTGCATGTCGAAAACGGGCTTGCGGCCGTGCGAGCCGGCATCCCGGCGCTGGTGGAAAAGCCGATTGCCGACAGTGTGCGGCAAGCCGAGACATTGGTGCAGGCGGCCGAGAAAGCCGGCATTCCACTGCTTGTCGGCCACCATCGCCGCCACAATCCTTTGATTGCCAAGGCCAAGGAAATCCTTGAAAGCGGCGAACTCGGCACGGTGCTGACAGCCCACGGCTATTTCTGGACGATGAAGCCGGACGACTATTTCGACATGGCCTGGCGCACCAGGGCGGGGGCTGGCCCGGTCTTCCTCAATCTTATCCATGACATCGATCTCTTCCGCCATTTCTTCGGCGAGGTGGCGACAGTCCATGCAATCGAGAGCAATGCGGTTCGCGGTCATGCCGTGGAGGAAACGGCCGTCATCCTGCTGCGCTTCAGGAGCGGCGCGCTGGCAACGTTCAATGTCTCCGATGCGGTCGTGGCACCCTGGAGCTGGGAGCTGACCGCGAATGAGAACAGCGCCTACCCCAACCAGAATGAAGGCTGTTACCAGATCGGCGGCACGCATGGCGCGCTCAGCCTCCCCGCATTGGAACTCTGGTCGAATGTGGGGCCGCGAGGCTGGCTCGAACCGCTGCAGCGCCGCCGCGTGCCTTACGTCCCGGCCGATCCGCTCGCCGTCCAGATCCGGCATTTCTGCGAGGTGATCGATGGTGCGGCAGGGCCGCGGGTCAGCGGGCGCGACGGGCTTGAGACCCTGCGGGTGATCGAGGCCGTGAAAACATCGGCCAAGACCGGCCGCGCAATCGAGATTGCGGCGGCGAATGACGGATTTTCCCTGACAGAAGGTGTTATCGCATGATCAGCGGTACGACCCGGATCATCGCCCATCTCGGCTTTCCCACCGAAACATTCAAGGCGCCCCTGATCTACAACCCCTATTTCGAAAAACACAATATCGACGCCGTCGTCGTGCCTATGGGCTGCCGGCCGGAAAATTTCCCCGACTTTCTGAAGCTCGTCTTTCGCCTGTCCAACATTCATGGCGCGCTCATCACCATGCCGCACAAGGTCACGGTGATGGGGCTGATCGACGAGATCTCGACCAGCGCCCAGGTCGCGGGCTCCTGCAATGCGGTCAGACTCGGGCCGGATGGCAGGCTCGTCGGTGATATGTTCGATGGCGAAGGTTTTGTCCGCGGCGTGCTGCGCAAAGGGCGCAGCGTCCCCGGTGCCAAGGTTCTGGTCGTCGGCTCCGGCGGGGTCGGCTCCGCCATTGCTGCCGCCTTTGCGAAAGCCGGCGTCAGCCGTATTGCGCTCTTCGATGCCTATGAGACGACGATGCTCTCGCTGGCAGAGAGGTTGCGCAAGCATTATCCGCAGATCGAGGTGACGACCGGTTCGGCGGATCCGGCGGGCTTCGATATTGTCGTCAACGCCACTCCGCTCGGCATGCAGCCCGGCGATCCACTGCCGATCGATGTGACACGCTGTCGCCGGACACTTTTGTCGGTGAGGTGGTAATGAAGCAGGAGATCACGCCGTTTCTTGCTGCTGCCCGCAAGAAAGGGTGCCCCTATCAGGTCGGCACCGATATGCTGTTCGAGCAGATCCCCGCCTATCTCGAATTCTTCGGCTTCCCCACCACCACGGCCGAAGAGTTACGCTCCGTGGCACGTATCCCGAAAACGCTGTGACACCGGCAGCCGAAACAACGATCCATCAGAAGGCCGGATATCAAGCCGGCCTTCTTGCCACTTGCCCGCCGTCAGGCCGCGATCTGCCCTGCGGCGAAGAACCTGCCTTGGCCGGCACGTAAAACCTGCCGAAACGGTTGGCCAGGAAATCGTCGAGACCGATCTCCTCCTGCCGCACGAAGCCGCGCGCCGGCAGCTTGCCTTGCGCCAGCAGATCAAGAACCGTGGTAATGCCCGCGGCCGTCGTAATCTGGATCGCGCTCATCTGCCGGGTGCCGACCATGCCGGCATAGACCTTGTTGGCATAGGTTTCCTGCATGTAGCGGCCATCGCGCCAGCCGCAGACGGTCACGAAGATGACGACCACGTCCTGCATCGTCGCCGGCAGGGAATTTTCGAAGAGATCCTTCAGAACATCACGACGGTTCTTCAGGTTGAAATCGTTGAGCAGCGCCTTGATGATCGCCTGATGGCCTGGGTAGCGGATCGTGCGGTAATTCATCGTCCGCACCTTGCCTTCCAGCGATTTTGCCAGCGTTCCGAGGCCGCCGGATGTGTTGAAGGCCTCGTAGGTCACGCCGTCGAGCGAAAATTCCTCGCGCTCTTCCATCGCCGGCACGCTGATCAGCCTGCCCTCGACGATCGCCTCGCAGGGCTCGATATACTCGTTGATCAGCCCGTCCGTGCTCCATGTCAGGTTGTAATTGAGCGCATTAGACGGAAATTGCGGCAAGGCGCCGACGCGCATGCGCACACTGTCGAGACTGTCGAAACGCTTTGCCAGATCATTGGCAACGATCGAGATGAAGCCGGGTGCAAGGCCGCATTGGGGAATGAAGGCGGTGGAGGCACCGGCCGCAAGCTGCTCGACCTGTTTTGTCGTGGCGACATCCTCGGTCAGGTCAAGATAATGCGTGCCGGTCCGGAAGGCCGATCTGGCGACCTGGCCCGTCAGGTGAAACGGTGCGGCCGAGAGGACTGCAAATGCGCCGGAGAGCACTGCATCCAGACCGCCCTCGTCGCTGATATCGACGACCCTGGTCTCGATCGCCGGATGACGACTGACGGCGGCAAGCTGGCCCTCGCTTCGATCCGCAATCGTGACACGGTAGTCGCCGGTTGCAACCAGCATATCCGCAATCGCGCCGCCAATCTTGCCTGCGCCGATGACAACGATGTCCTTCATGATCGATCCCCTCGATTTCCTATAGGTTTCCTATAGGGATAGGCCGATTATCGGCGGATCACAGCTGCATAATGTGCTATATGGATGGGCATTATAGGCAAGATGCCGATCCGAATCGGCAAAGTGACCAACGAGAGGGGGCCAGGCATGGCAGTGACGGATAAGGACCGGGAATTGCTGGCTCTCTTGAACGAGAATGCACGGATGCCCGTCGCCGTTCTCGCCAACGTCTCGGCCTGTCGCGCACCACCGTGCAGGCACGAATCGAGCGCATGGAGCGCGACAAGGTCATTGCCGGTTACGGGGTACGCTTTTCGGAAACCTATCTCTCGGAACTGGTCCGGGCTCATGTGATGATTACCATCGCACCAAAGGCCCTTGGCGGCGTGACGGCCTCGCTGAACGAGGTCAGCGAGGTCACGACCCTGTACTCCGTGAGCGGCACATTTGACCTTATCGCGATCGTTGCTGCCCCGAGCATTGCCGAACTCGACCGGCTGATCGACGAGATCGGCGAAATTGCGGGCGTCGAGCGGACAATGTCATCCATCATCCTGTCGACGCGCATAGCGCGGTAAGTGGGGCGCCTCACTTCGCTTGGCTTGGCTTGGCTTGGCGCGCCGCCACCCTCTTCTACTCCATCTCGTCAAGCACCGCGCTGAAAGCGTGGAGGTCTTTGATGAAATTGGAGAAACGATCTTTTCCCATTCGCTCTTCAATGCGCGTCTTTGCGCGCATGGCCGCTGCACTTGCCTGTTCGAGCGTCGCCTCTCCCTCGGGCGTGATGAACAGCAGGCGCGCACGCTTGTCTTTCCGGTCCACCTCGCGGCGGATGAAATGCCGATTTTCCAGTATCTCGACACATTTGGTGACCGATGAGCGGTCGAGAGCAATCTTCTTGCCGAGCGCGTTTTGATGAATGCCCGGTTCGATCTGTATGAAAGCCAGGGCGCTGAACTGGGTCGGCGAAAAGTCGAGCTCGGCCGCCTCCTCCATATAAATCGTCATGGCAACCTGCTGGCAACGCCGCAGGAGAATACCATGCGTATTGCGCATGTGTTCGGCAGTCAGTTTCACGGCGAAATCTTCCTCCTATCTGAATTGACAACGGCAAGTTGGTGTCGTAGCTGATAATCAGCTTTCCAACTAATTGGCGGCTGGCGGCCTGTGGTTCCTTGTCTCAGGCCGTTTATGTTCCCATCCATCGAAGCCCTCATGTCTGCGTTCCAGCACTCCTCCCTCGTGCCTTCTGCAGCCGGCCACCGGCATTTCGGCAGCCTTTCTGCAGGCGCGGACATTGCCCGACATTGGCAGCGGATGCAACGCGCCGAAACATCCCACACCGTCGGCTGCGGGCACGGTTACCTCCTCTCTCCTTGGTTGAAACAACAATGACTAGATTGCCGAAAGACCCCGCCGGAAGGCTGATGACGTCACGCCGCGGCATGCTGCTGGGCAGCGCGACGCTTCTGGCCGGCGGGATGATTGCAAACCTCTGTCCCAGCATGGCGCTGGCCGCCATCGATCCTGCCCTTCAGGATCGCTTCATGAAGCTGTCGAGCCTGCTGATAAACCACCAGCTAAGCCCTGAGGTTGGCGCCCGGATCGTCGATAACGCGGCAGGCCAGCACAAGAACCTCGGCCAGATGCTCGATGCGATCATCGCGATTGCCGAGAAGAAGAATGCAGCACAGGTGGAGGATTTCTTCGCCGATATCCCTGAGGGCGAACTCAAGGATTTCGCCCATTGGGTGATCTTCGCCTGGTATAGCGGCTGTTCCTCGGAAAAGCGCGATGCCGCGGTCTTCACCTATGAGGAAGCGCTGACCTTCAAGACGACAAGTGACATCGTCACCATTCCGTCTTTCGGCTTCTCCGGCCCCAATCTCTGGACCCGGCCGAACCTGCCGCTTTCGGCTCCGATGCCGCGCTTCTGACGAACTCACGCAAGAAAAGTCTATTCCCCATGGTTAGCAAGAACAGTGCCGACGTCGTGATCGTCGGAACGGGCGTTGTCGGCGTCGTGATCGCCGAACAGCTGCTTGATGCAGGTCATTCCGTCCTGATGATCGAAGCCGGACCGCGCGTGACGCGCGCCGAAGTGGTCGAGAACTGGCGCAACGCGCCGCTCGGCGTCAAGGGCGACACGTCCGTCGCCTATCCGCCGCGCCCCTGGGCGCCGCACCCGACCGGCGCCGACAAGCCGGAAACGGCCTATCTGCAGTTCACCGGCCCGGATGCCTACGACCAGACCTTCATCCGCTACGCAGGCGGCTCCACCTGGCACTGGGCCGGCACGTCCTGGCGTCTGACGCCGGAAGACATGCGCCTTCATTCGCTCTATGGCGTTGGCCGCGACTGGGCCTTCGACTACGACACGCTCGAACCCTATTACGTGCGCACCGAGCACAAGCTCGGCATTTGCGGACCTGCCGACCGGGCGCTGCAGTGGCCGCAGTCTGGCGCGCGTTCCGCCCCCTATCCGATGCCGGCGCTGCCGTTCTCTCCGGGTGAGCAGCGTTTCACCGAGGTCGTCAAGACACTCGGCTATAACAACATCCCGGTTGCCCAGGCGCGCAATAGCGGCATGCCCTATGACGGCCGCCCGGCCTGCTGCTCCAACAACAACTGCGTTCCCGTCTGTCCCGTCGGCGCAAAATACGACGCGGAAACCTCGCTTGCGCGCCTTGAGAAGAAGGGCGCGACGCTGCTGGTGGACTCGGTCGTCTACAAGGTCGAGACCAATGCTCAGAACAAGATCGAGGCCGTGCACTACCTCGATCAGCACAAGGAAACCCACCGGATCACCGGCAAGCTCTTCGTGCTCGCCGCCAACGGCCTGGAAAACCCCAAGCTGCTTCTGATGTCGACGGACGACCGCAACCCGAACGGCGTTGCCAACTCCTCCGATCAGGTTGGCCGCAACATGATGGACCACCCTGCCCGCACGCTGACCGTGACGACCAAGGAGCCCTTCTGGTCCGGCGCTGGCCCGGTGGTCAATTCCGGCATTATGGAAACCTCGCAGGGCTCGTTCCGTTCGGAACATGCCGGCGCCTATTTCCGCTACAACAACTTCGCCCGCAACCGCTTCGTCACCTTCGCGGCGCTGAAGAAGGGTCTCGTCGGCAAGGCGCTGGATGAGGAAATCCGCCGCATGACCGCCTGCACGGCCGATATCGTTGCCGCGCATGAAGTTCTGCCCAATTCGGACAACCGCCTGACGCTTTCCGACAAGAAGGACTGGCTCGGCCTGCCGAAGCCTTCTATCCACTATGATGTCGGGGATTACGTCCGCAAGTCCTGGGAAACCTACTCGCTGCCGATCGGCAAGCAGATCGCCGAAGCAATGGGCGCGACCGACGTCAAGATCAGTCCGAAATTCAACAACAGCAAGCACATCATGGGCGGCACGATCATGGGCAAGGACGCCGGAAACTCCGTCGTCGACGTCGATTGCCGCGCCCACGACCACGAGAACCTGTTCATTCCGGGCGGCGGCGCCATGGCCTCGACGGCCTGCGGCAACAGCACCATCACCATGACCGCTCTCGCCCTCAAGGCAGCGGACGCAATCGTCCACCAGATGCGGGGCGCATGATCGTGACCAACACCATGAAGATCTTCAAATCGCTGGCCCTCGCAGCACCGCTCTCGCTCGGGCTTCTCCTTCCTGCAGTGGCATCCGCCGAGGACTTTTCCAAGGAACTGATCGAGAAGGGCCGCTATATCGCGACTGCTTCCGACTGCATGGCCTGTCATACCAACCATGAAGGCGGCAAGCCCATGGCGGGTGGCCTGCCGCTGGCCTCGCCTGTTGGAACGATCATCTCGACCAACATCACGCCGTCGAAAGAATTCGGTATCGGCAATTATACCGAGGCGCAGTTTGCCGATGCAGTTCGCAAGGGTGTGCGCGGCGATGGCGCAAACCTCTACCCCGCCATGCCCTACACCGCCTATGCGGTGATGACGGATGAAGACATCCACGCGCTCTACGCCTATTTCATGCAGGGTGTGCAGCCGGTAGACGAGAAGGCGCCGGAAACCAAGCTGCCCTTCCCGATGAACATCCGTGCCTCCATGATGGGCTGGAACTTGCTGTTCCGGCCGAATGGCCCCTATGTTGCCAATCCCAAGCAATCTGCCGAGTGGAACCGGGGCAAGTATCTTGCCGAAGGCGCTGCCCATTGCAGCACGTGCCACACGCCGCGCGGTTTCCTGATGCAGGAACAGGCCAGCCTCAATCTCAGCGGTGCGCAGGTCGGCCCGTGGTTTGCCCCCGACATCACCTCGGACAAGGTGACGGGCATCGGCAGCTGGTCGCAGGACGAACTCGTCGCCTACCTGAAGACCGGTCGGATCGAGCACAAGGCGCAGGCAGCAGGCAGCATGGCGGAAGCGATCAGCTACTCCTTCCAGCACCTGACGGACGCCGATCTCAACGCGATCGCCACCTATATTCGCAGCGTACCCTCCGCTCATGCCGGCACGCCGGCAAGTGGCGAAAGCCGCTTCGATCAGGGCAAGCCTGGCACGGACTCGGCTGCCTTCCGCGGCAAGAAATTTGCCGAAGAGCTGAAGGGCGACCATGCCGGTGCACAGATCTTTTCTGCAAACTGCGCATCCTGCCATGGCTATGATGCAAAGGGCACGGCAGATGGCTATTATCCGAGCCTCTTCCAGAATGCGGCCACCGCGGGCCCCAGTGCTGCCAACCTGATTGCCACCATTCTCTACGGTGTCGACCGTGAGACCGAGCACGGCCATGTCTTCATGCCGCCCTTCGGCGATCAGGTGAATGCCATGGTCTCGCTTGACAATACGGAAGTCGCCTCGCTCGCCAACTATATCCTGAAGGATTACGGCAATGCCAAGTTGACCGTGAAGCCCGCCGATGTGCAGGTGATCCGCGAAGGTGGGCCGCGTTCCAATCTCGTCCAGCTGGCGCGTGTCGGGGTGTTGATCGGCGGAATTGTGGCACTCGTGATCGCGCTTCTGATCGCCTTCCTCCTGCTTCGTCGCGCAAAGAAGGCGACAGCCTGATCGCAGAGGCCAACTGATCCGAGGCCGATGCCGACAAGGCTTTCGGCTTCGGAAAGCTGGCCTTGCCAACCTTCCTCTCGGCCGCTGCTAAGGCAGAAAGTCTGCTGACCGGAAAGAAGCTCGCTCAAAGTGCATAGGCCGACAAAATGGCCTGCTTGCTGAATAAAAAGGGAAATGCCCGGCCGATCGCGCTGGGCATTTCCATGTCTGATGGCGCGGCGGTTGCGCCAGCAGACGAAAACATTCGGAGAGCCCCGGCATCTGGAGCGACCAGAGCCTGAAGCATCCTTCTATTTCCATGGCCGCCCGTTTGTAACATCCGGGCGGTAAAGCCATGTTGCGCGGCTTGGTGCTGCTTCCGGCCTCTCAGAAACGCGCCTCAGCGGGTCTCTATATCCTGCAGCACATCGACCTTGCGCTTATAGACATGGACGTAATCGACATAGAGGAATGATGGATTGGGCGTTTCATCCGTCGGCCATCCGGCGCCGAGCGCCAGATTGACCAGAGGATAGAAGGGCATCCAGAATTCCCGCGGTGTTTCAAAACTCCAGACCGGCTTGCGATCGAAATAAATGGTTGTCGTCTTCGGCAGGATCTCGACACCATAGGTGTGATAGTCGCTGCTCAGACTTCCCTCCGGCACTTTCGTCCAGTAGCCGCCCGTGCTGTTCTGGCCCCCCTGCGCCTGACGCCAGATATGGAAGCCGCTCGAAAACTCGTAAGGTGCCCGACCGTAATATTCGAGAACGTCGATCTCCGATGTGAATTTCGATCTGTCGAGCCCGATCAGCCAGAAGGCCGGCCACACGCCCTTGCCCGGCGGCAGCTTCATGCGGGCCTCGAAATAGCCGAATTGCTGCGAAAAGCCCTCTCCGCGCGGATTGACCGATGACAAAAGCCCGGAACGCCAGACACCGTCTGGCCCCTTGCGCGCCTCGATCTGCAGCACACCATCCTTGGTGGTAAAGGGGAAACCATCCTGCGGATCGGTAAAGCGCGCATCGCCGAAATCGCCATTCCATGGTGTATGCGCTATCCAGCGCGATTTCTTTTCGCCCCAGGCGGAAACGTCGAGATGATCGAAGCTCTCATCGAATGTCAGGTCGAACTTGCCGATATCGAGTGGCTCTTCCGCCATCGTCGCGCGGATATGCGTCACGAGGAGAAAGCCTGCGATGGCGATGACAAAGCTTGCCATTGCCAGCCTGGAACGCCAGCCGATAGTGGAAATTTTCGCCATCATATTGCACCCCATCGTTGATCGGTTTTCCGCAGCAGGGCCTTGAGCCTTGCGACAATCAGGCCCTCCAGCCCGCCATGACCGCCGAGGACCTGCCACAGCGCCAGGGCAAACAGCCAGAAGATAGCCATGGCGACGCCCCCGGCGACGACAAGCCCGATGGCAAGACCAAGACCCACGGGCAACACGGCCAGCCACGGCTGCGCCCAAAGAAGAAAGGCGAGCATCGGCAAGCTTGGCAGCAGCGGACGCAGGAAGGCTGACAGCTGCCGCAGGATAGACGCGCCGATCAGATGCCGGACGATCACCATCGTCGCTGCATAACCGACGAGAACGCCGACAAGACGCGCGATGATCGCGCCTGTGGCATCGAAATAAGCGATGGCCACTATCGCTGTCGGAACGCGGATGGCAAATTCGAGACCCATTCGAAGCGCCGCAAAGCGTGTTTTGTCCAGCACCATCGCAAGCGCCGGCATGGAGGCCGTCGGCAGGGTGAACAGGCTGACGATGCACAGGCCCTGGAAAACCGTGGTGGCCGACACCCATTTCTCACCGACTGCCAGACGCAGCAGCGGCTCGGCCAGCACGGTCATGATCAGAAGGATAGGACCGGCGACCAGAGTGATGGCGCTGGTCGACTTCAGGTAGGCGGTAACGAGACGCTGGCGGTCCGCCAGATTGGAAAATCCGGCGATCAGCGGCCGCATCAATGGCCCGACGAAGACCTGATGCACGACACCGGCGAGACTGTCGGCAATCGAGAACATGCCAAGTACGGCAAGGCTTGCAAATCGCGGCAGAAGCAGACGATCGAGCTGCCAGTTCACCGAACTCAGGATCTGGCCGACCGTGTTCCAGCTGATGATGTCGGTAAACTGCCGGTATTCGCAAAGCGTCCAGACCGGGCGCACAGGCGCCATGATATAGGAGATAATGGCTGCGATGGTCGGCCCTACGACTGCGCCGACCGCAAGGGCCCAGTAGCTGCCCGTCAGACTGGCCACGCTAACGCTTGCAATGAGCGCAGTGCCCTTGGTTATGACATCCAGCGCGAATTCCCGCCGGAAGTCGAACTGCTGCATGAACAGAACGAGTTTGGGGCTAACGATGCTGCGCATCGCCGGGGCGGCGGAGATCACCACCATCAGCGGGAAAAGGCGCGGATCCCCATAGATCCACGCCGTTGGCCAGGCGAGCAGGATGAGCAGCAGCGCGATCGCAAGCCCGCGCAAGGCATTCATTGTGAAAGCCGTGTTGATCATGCCATCTGACAGGGTCTGGCGACGCAGCAGGGCCGCGACCAGCGGCAGATCCAGAACGGTCTCGACGATGACGAGAATGGAGGTGGCGATTGCCACCAGACCAAAATCGTCGGGGCTCAGAAGGCGAGCCAGAACCAGAAGCGCGACGAAATCGATCATGCGGGCGATGATCTTTCCGCCAATCGTCCATATTCCGGCCAGCGCCGTCTTGTTCGCCAGAGTGTTCACAAGGGGCCTCGCATACTGTCGTCGCGAGAACGCGGCTCATTGCAGCCGGGGGAGCGCACAGCCTCCACTCCGCTCCCCCGCTGCTGATCAGCCCCGCTTCCCCAGGGCCTGAAACTCGACATGATCTGCCGCCTGGCGACCGTCATCGGCGCTCTCCGGCCACCAGCCTCGCGCTGGCCGCAGAGGGTTCGTTGCGGGCCGCAAGTTCATTATTGATGAAGGCGCGCAGGCGTGAATGGAACACTGCGCTCGAAAATGTCTCCGCATGCTGACGGATCGTTTCCGGGCAATAGCTCGTCTCACGCGCCTCGAAGGCCTCAATCGCCCCCAGAAGCCCCTGCTCATCCTGCCGGGCGAAACGCAACCCGACATCCGGCGAGGAGACGGTTTCCCGTGCGCCGCCGGCATCGAATGCGATAACCGGACGCCGGAAGCCATGGCCTCGACCGGCAGAATGCCGAAATCCTCGGTGCCGGGGAAAAGCAGGCCCTGCAGCGCGATAGATGTTCGCGCAGGACCGGAAAGGGCTGATGGCCAAGGAAAGTCACCGATGGGCCGGCGATCGATTTCAGATAGGCAGTTTGCTCACCTTCCCCGATCACCACAAGCTTGCGGCCCGTTTCGCTGCAGGCCCTTACCGCGATATCGGCTCGCTTGTAGCCCGTCAGCTGACCCGCATAGAGATAGAAATCGCCACGGCCCTGGCCAACGACGAAGTCATCCACCGCGACGGGTGGATGAATGACGGTTGCGTCACGATTGTAGAAACGGCGGATACGCCCCCGGACATAAGCCGAATTGGCAACGAAACTGTCGACACGGGCAGATGTCGTGACATCCCAGCTCCGCAGCAGCGGGGCAGTCATGGACATCAGCATTCGGCCGATCCAGGGCAGGCTGCCGCGATAGACGTGGAACTGGTCCCAGATGTAACGCATCGGCGAATGGCAATAGCAGATATGCAGCGCATCCGGACGTGTGACGATCCCCTTTGCCGGGCCGGATTCACTCGACAGGACCAGATCGTATTCGCTGAGGTCGAACTGTTCGAGCGCGAAAGGCATCAATGGCAGCATCTTTGTATAATGCCGCTTGGCGCCAGGGATTTTCTGCAGGAATGATGTGTAGATGCGCCTTGTCTTGAGCGTATCGCTCAGCCGGTCGCGGTCCATCACAAGCGTATAGATATCCGCCTGCGGAAACATCTGGCAGAGTTCCTCAATGACCTTTTCGCCTCCACGCATTGCCACAAGCCAGTAATGGACGATAGCAACGCGCAACTGCCCCGACTGCCCCCGATCACGCGCGGCGCGTGGGCTCGAAGGCAACGGGCTCGGGATAATTGAAGTAGCCGATATCCGTGCGCAGGCTCGTCGTGTCGATGCTCAAGGGCTTGTCCTCTGGGCTTGGCCACGCTGATTGCTCGGCGCAGCGGTCAAAATGTCGTGGTATTGCTCGATAAGGGCCGCCCCCAGCCATCCCGTGTGGTGGACAGCCGGGGTGCGGTTTCGAAGGCGGCCTCACTCATCAACCGCAAGCCGTCTTCCGGCATGGCAGCGATGAATTTCAGCGCCCGCGCGATTTCCGAAGTATCGCGCATGTCACAAGTGATGCCCGCACCAGCCTCTGGAGTTCGTCACCGAGGAAGGCGGTCTTCGACAGGATGACCGGCAGGCCGCTTGCGGCGGCCTCCAGGGCGACCATGCCGAAGGGTTCGGGATAGCGGGATGGCATGATCAGCGCACGAGCCGAGCCGATAGCAGCGCCGATCTGCGCCTGATCCAGCCAGCCGAGCATGCGTATGCTCGGATCTTTTGCGAGTGTCTCACGCAGCGGGCCGTCACCGATGATGGTGAGCGGCAGGCCGGCAAGCCTGGCCGCCTCGGCCGCATCCTGCACACCCTTCTCCTCATCAAGCCTGCCGATGAAGAAGAATTCCCTGTTCTGCTCTGCAGCCACGCGCTGCGCCCGAAAGGGCGTCGTCGGGTTGCGCAAGGTAATCAGCCGGTTGGGTGCATAGCCGGCACGCAGGAAGAAATTCTCCATCGCCTCATGCAGGAGAACGATGCGGGCGAATTTCTCGCGACTGCGCAGCTGCTGGAAAAGATTGAACCCGCGGGCCGAACGCCAAAGCTTATGTGTGTAGCTGCGTTTGTCGCAAGCCGTCGTCAGGCAATCCAGCCCGAGCGGTTGCCGTTCGCAAACCTGTCGATCCTGGTAATCGTAGAAGGCGCCATTTGGACATGCATTGAAGAAGTCGTGGGCGTGAACCAGCGTACGCTCTGCAACAGGATCCAGCGCCTGGAAAACTGCCGGCGAGAGGATCTTCGACCAGCCATGTACATGATAGGCTGTCCTTGGCGTATCATGGGCTTTGATCCAGTCCGCAATCATGCGTGCCGCAGCCTTGTTGTGAAAGCCATTGGTGAGCGCTGTCAATTTACCCGCATTGAGCAGATCGCGACCGCCGAGCGCGTGGATCTCAACTCCCGTTGCACCCAGAGCGGTATTATCCCCGTCATCGCCGCAAAGATAACTCACGGCGATACCGCGCTGACGCAGGAGCCGAGCTGACAGAAGGGCAAGGCCGGTCGCGCCGCCACGTGCGAGAGAATAGTCGTCGATTACCACCACCCGATCAATGTCGGCCGCGAGATCGACACTACCGTTCAACATTGCACCCTGCGCCGTGCTCGGGAAACGCAGGACGGTGCCGGATGATGACCCTCCGCGAGAGCGTCCTCGTCCTTCTTCGGCTTCTGTTTTGGCAATCGTGTCCATTCAAAAAACCTATGACCTGATCTCGCTTTACGGACGCTTAGGTATTCTTTTCAATCACTTGAGGCACAACCTGCGCATGAATGCATTTCGGATCGCGCGCTGTATCTGATGGCACTGAGTATCTGCCGCGATGCTGTACTGGACCCAGCATCGTCCGAACCCCGAACACGCTTTCGATATTCACCACGACGATATTCGCCACGAGTATTCGCATCGGCCTCCCCCAGCTTCGGCGCATCACGTCCCTGCACCAAACCCCGCACTCGGGATTTAGCTTACGGTTTGCCTCACCGGCCGCGACATGATCGGGATGGCGCACTCATCTGACTTTGCGGATGAGGCACGATGGTCATGAAATCGATCCCGGAGGCGCATCAGATCGCCCAAAGGGGTTGTCAGTGGGTCACGACACCTGGCCGCCAACCTTGGCGTAAACTTCAAGAGCCTTCCAGTTGAGGATCTGGATACGCCCGGGTACTCCGCCAATCACCTTGCTTTCCCGCAGACGGCGAAGGCATTGATTGACCTTCTCCCGAGATGCCGGAAGCGTCGCCGCCAGCTCATGCTGCGAAATCACAACTTCAGCACGGTTCGACTGCGGATCAACGCCATACACAGCCGCAAGTCTCAACAATGTCTGAGCCAGCCGCGAGGTCAGGTTGGAGCCCGCATTTGAGATAATGCGCAGCTCCAGCTCTGCGATCCGCGCCAGAGCCGTCGTCAGAACCCTGACCTGGAAATGCTGGTCGCTGGCACAGGCTTCACGGAGCAGACGGCCATCGAAAAAATGCAGTTCGCAGTCCGACGCAGCGCGATATTCCAGAGTGATGGGCTGCTTGCGCAGCGCTTCCAATTCCCCGATCAGCGCGCCCTTGGAGAACACGTCGACGATGAACTCTCGACCATCTGCAATCAAGGCGCTGGCGCTGACGATGCCTCGCTGCACACGGGCAAACATGTCGGTGGCTGCCCCCGCTACCGCGATGATGTCACCCTTGCGAAACGTCCGGACCGTAGGTCGAGGAAGCTCCTGAGTCCAGTCTGCTATAGATGAGTATTCCCTGTTTGGGAGAACACGCTCCGGCGTGTGAATAAAGAATCTCTCTGCTTTTCTATCGCGCGTCGTCTGTATCGTCGCCCCATTCATGCGTGCACTCCCTGGATAATACGACCATAGAGATATACTTGAGCACGAAGTGCTCTGTGGTGCTTGAATAATTTGGATAAAAGGCGCCGGGAAACGTTGCGCAATTGAAAGCGTACATCCAAAAAATATTTAATCAACGTGTAAGTCTAAAAATATTTATTTTGTACTTCACGAAGACATGATCATTAAAGCTTATTCTGATTTAACGGCATGAAACAGATAGAGAATCGGCTGTACTCTGTTTGTCAACATAGGGTATCCCCCAGTGTCCATTTCGACACCATTGGAAAGATTTCGTTAACTCTGTAACCGACGTCACAGACACGCCATGTGCGCTGCAACAGTCTTGCCTCGAAAACAGGTCTGGGCAGCGGAGGCGTTGTTTCATGACGACGGAATACCAGGGCATGGATACCGCAAGAACGTGGATGGCGCTTGGTGCCGGGAAGCCCGTAGCGGAAGCTGCGGCAGGTGGCCATACACGCAAGGCAGAAAGGATAATCAAGCGCAGCCTCGATATCCTTATTGCATCAATGGCTTTGGCTACGTTGGCGCCGCTTCTGTTGCTTGTCGGCCTGATGGTCAAGATTTCCGATGGCGGAAGCGTATTCTACAGCCATCGACGCGTAGGCATGGGCGGCCGTGAGTTTGGGTGCCTGAAGTTTCGAACGATGCGGGAGGATGCCGCCGAGCGATTGGCGGCGCTTCTGGCATCGGGTCCAGAGATTCGTCGCGAGTGGGAAGAGACCCGCAAGTTGAAGGATGATCCCCGTGTCACCCTTCTCGGTAATCTGCTGAGACGATCCAGCCTCGACGAGCTGCCGCAGTTGCTCAATGTTCTTCTCGGCCACATGAGCCTGGTTGGGCCGCGGCCGGTCACAAGCGAGGAACTGCCCCGCTACGCCGAGCATCTGGAGGCCTATCTCACAGTCCGACCGGGTCTGACTGGACATTGGCAGACCAGTGGTCGCAGCGATGTCAGCTATCAGTCCAGAGTGCTGATGGATGCGGAATATGCGCAGGACTGGTCGCTGATGTGGGACGTCCAAATCATGTTCAAGACAGTGCCAGTGCTTTTCTCAGGAAAGGGTTCCTGCTGAGCCTGGGAGCAGGCGCAATTCGCCATCGCAAGAACGCCGGCGGTCGTTCTTGCGGCCCGATGATGATCCACGCTTGAACGGAAAGAAAATGTCTACAAGGCATAGTTTTCAGAATATAACGCCGGTCTCGATACTGGCTTCCGCAGAAGAGCAAAGGTCTATTACACTTGCGGACTTGCTGTTCTTCTTCAAATTGCGCTGGCATCTGATCGCTGCCAGTGCGGCGATATTCTGCCTGTTGGCCCTAGCCTATGTTGCCACGACGCCACCGAGCTATGTCGCAAATACTCAGCTTGTGCTGTCCCCTCAACTCGGTGGCACCAGCCTTCAGCGCACTGACGTGGAGGATGCCTTCATCGAAGGGCAGCTTGAGATCGTCAAATCCAACGACGTGCTTGCCGCAACCGTGCGAAAGCTGGACCTGCAGGACGATCCTGACTTTCTCAAGAGCGATGTCTCCGTTCGATCCCTTGTCTCAACGACGCTGACCGAATTGCTTGGCGACGGTGAATCCAATTCGCCGGCAGCGGCCCAGGCCGGCGCCGAAGGTGAAACACCGGAAGCCAATAATCTCAACCGCGCGAGCGCTACACTCGGCACCTTGACCTGGGCACGACGGATCGGGCGGTCATCGGTCATGGAAATATCCGCTTCTGGCCGCACCCCGGAGGAAGCTGCGGAAATGGCCAACGCCATGGCGCAGGAGTATATTTCCAAAAACCTGCAGATGAAGTCCGACGCCGCCAAGCAGTATTCGGACTGGCTCGAAAGGCTCGTGACCGAACAGCAGCGTAACCTCACGGAAGCCGCCAACAATCTGGCCATCTACCGCGCCAATCCTCGGGACCAGTACCGGCTGACCGAGTTGCAGAGCCAGGCAGATGCCCGTCGCACGCTGTTCGAAAATACACTGACGCAATATACCGAAGCCAGGCAGCGCATTTCATTGCCGGTGTCGGATGCAACGGTGGTTTCCCCGGCTGTCGCGCCCCTGAGCAAGGCAAGGCCCCGTTCGACACTCATCGTTGCATTTGCCCTGTCAGCCGGCTTCGGCATCGGCATTATCATAGCCATGATCAAGCATGGCAGCGACCGCCGTATTCGTCGCAAGGGGCCACTTGCGGATGTCGTCGGCGCGCCGCCGCTTGCAACGGTAAGGACCTATAAGTCGCTGAAGCCGATCGCAGCAGCGGCACAGGGCTCCTTCACACGCCTTCTGGAATCTAGAAGTGTGTCCTCACCGCTGAAGCTCGAAGAACTTACCACGGTCATGGTCGGGCTCAGGCGCAAGCGTAAGACGATCGTTGGTGTTGCCGGCATCAACCCGGGCTGCGGTGCCACGACGATTGCCCGCGAGCTGGCAGTCCAGTCGGCGGCGTCGGGCGCTCGTACCTTGCTGATCGATGCCGTGCCCGCGGCCCGAGCATTGACGGATACGCCCAATGGCCTCGGCAATGTGATCGACGATGTTTCGGGACTGGACGCGGCCTTGCGACCAATCACGCCGACGCTGACCTATCTGCCCTTTGGTCAATATACCGGCGTTTCTCCGGCGATCCGTCTGAGCTCCCACAGAACAGAACTCAGCATTGCGAAGATGAAGCAGGATTATGATGCGATCTTCATCGACCTCGCCTCCGTCTCAGAATCTTCGGACGTCAATGCCCTTGCACCGGAACTGGATGGGGTCCTGCTGGTGGTCGCCTATGGCCGCACCACGTTGGACGATCTGACCAATGCCACAACCGGCCTGGCACTGGTGGGTGCCGACGTGCTCGGGACGATCGTCAACCGGTCGGCAGGGGCGTAGACCATGACCAACGCTGTCCTTCAGCAGGTGAATGCCGGCGACAGGGCCATGCCAGCCGATGTCGAGACATCCGTCCGATTGCGCACGGTGATCGGCATCGCATCGGCCAGGCGCGCGCCGGTGCTTGCCGAAACTGTTGCCTATCTGCGAAGCCTGAAACTCGATGATGTCCAGATCCTCATCTGCGTTCCAAATGTCGAGGATGCGGCAAACATCGAGGAGGGGCAGGACGTTGAAATCCTCACCGGCCCGCAGGGATTGACGAAACAGCGCAACAGGATCATGCGGTCGGCCTTCGGGCGTGCGGATCTTGTCGTCTTCTTCGATGACGACTTCATTCCCTGCCCCGACTATATCGCGGAAATGGAGAAGGCCTTTGCCGCAGACCGCGGCATCGTCATCGCGACGGGCGGTGTCGTGGCCGACGGGATCCTGGGCACCGGCTACACGGTGGCAGAAGCAATTGGCCTGCTGCCGCAGGACCATGCCCGTCAATCGCCAGTAACCGGTATCTACAATGCCTATGGATGCAACATGGCTGTGCGGCTGGCAGCTGCAGAACATCATGGCGTGTTTTTCGACGAGGACCTGCCGCTTTATGGCTGGCTGGAGGACGTCGATTTCAGCCGGGCACTTGCCCGGCACGGGCGCTCCGTTCAGGTCTTTGGGGCCCGGGGCGTGCATATGGGTGTGAAAAGCGGTCGGCAACCCGGCCTGAAGCTCGGCTACTCGCAGGTCGCCAACCCGGCTTACCTGGCCTCCAAGGGCACTTTGGCCCATTGGCGGGCTGCCCTGCAGATCGGCCGCAACCTGACCGCCAATACGCTCGGCAGCCTCAAGACCGGCTCGGCCATCGACCGCAGAGGCCGGCTCAAGGGCAACCTTATGGCACTCCGCGATCTCATGCGCGGACGGGCGTCGCCGTTACGTATCCTGAAGCTCGAAACCAATCCGGCGCCTGTCAGTATCGCGCCCATGAAAGTCGCAAGAAAGGGTAAGGCATGATCGAAGCACATCGCAGCTGTGTCCGGCGCATGTTCATGGGCCTCGGGGCCGTGCTGCTCTCCTGGAGTGCCGCCCATGCCGAAAGCTACAAGATTGTGTCGGATGACCGGATTCGGCTGCGGGTCGTCGAGTGGCGTGCAGCAGAATCCCAATATGCAAGCTGGGCTGCGGTCGACGGTGTCTACACCGTCGATGAAGCCGGCAATCTGTCCTTGCCAGTCGCCGGTCAGATCCGTGCGGGCGGTCTGACGACGGAGCAACTCAGCCAGGATCTCGTCAAGGCATTCACGGAAAAGGCAGGATTGCAGACCACTCCGTCGGTGGCACTCGAAATTGCCGAGCATGCGCCGCTCTATGTGGGCGGCAGCGTTCAGCGTCCCGGCCGCTATCCTTTTGAAAACGACATGACAGTCATGAAGGCCGTCAGCATTGCCGGCGGCTTCCTGCGCTCGCGCGAGGATAACGCCTATCTTCTGCGGGACCAGATCCAGGCGGCAGGTGCTTATCGCACGGCGCTGAGCAACCGCCGTGACCTGCTGATGCGGCGCGCGCGCTGATGGCCGAAATACAGGGAAAGAGCACGTTCGACGTGCCGGCAGAACTGGCCGATATGCCGAATGTCGAGCAAGCCAAGCAGACGAGCTCAATCTTCTGCGGCTTCGTCAGGTAGAGACCGCCAGCCGCATCACGGCCGCTGATGATGTCGGACGGCTCTACACCCAGGAAATTTCCTCGCTGGAAGCCAAGATTACCGCACAGAAGCGGCAGATCGATCGTTCCGAATCTGAACTCCAGGCCGCAACGGGCCTGATGAACAAGGG
Organism: Shinella sp. UYSO24; assembly: GCA_902167985.1. GTDB lineage: Bacteria > Pseudomonadota > Alphaproteobacteria > Rhizobiales > Rhizobiaceae > Neorhizobium. The sequence goes on along the minus strand of CABHNZ010000002.1, from coordinate 137,576 downwards.
CGTGATCAGCAGTAGCCGCCTGTCGTCGCTTGATCGTGATCTTGCCTCGGCGCAAGGGAATTTGCTCGACCTCGAGATCGCACTGACGCGTGCCCGGCAGACTGTGAGCGAGAGCGAACGCGACAAGACCGGGATCGTGAACCAGCGTAATGCGGAAAATCAGCAGCAGCTGAACACGATCGAGGCGTCGCTGTCACGCACATCCATCGACATGCAGGTGGCTCAGATGCTCGGCCAGCAGGCCGGCTATGATGAGCAGCTTTCGCGCATGCAGGCGGCGGCGGATGAGGCACCAGCAAACCAGCGTCTTTTCACCATTACCCGTCGCAATGGCGACGGAACGACGTCCACCTTCCCCGCCAACGGAACGACATTGCTGCAGCCGCATGATATGCTGGATATCGGCGGTGCAGACGCTGTCGACGGGACGACCGGCGGCGCCGTATCCGCCGTCCCGGCCAATGCACCCCATCTCGCGCTCGATATGGGCGCGGCCCCAGCCCGTCGGCTCAAGGCTCGGTGCCGGGCCAGCCATCCGTTCTTGTTCAACAGTGAGGAGGGCAGACCGATGCGCGAGCGGCAGCTTTGTTTCAAGGTCAGGGCTACGGATTGCTCACGACCGCGCATGCCGCTCGTGACCGAGTTGGGCTCTTCATGATGCTGGGGGAGGCGTAGACCTTGGCTATTACCATCATCGGTTTCATCGTCCTGCTTATCGGCATAACCACCGTCTACTTCAGCACGCGTGCGGGGGTCCTGGCGCTGACGGTCGCGATGATCTTCGGTGCCGCTGCGGCCATCCTCATGCCATCGCTTGGCGGCAACAGCATTCCGCCAAGCCACCTGATGCTCGTCTTTCTCGCTTTCGGCATCCTGTTACGGCCGGCTGAAGCGCAGGCCTGCCTGCGCAGCCTCGCTTATCCGGGTGCCGGCTTCTGGTTCGCGGCCTTCGTCCTGTTCTCCGTCATGTCGGCCTTGTTCCTGCCGCGTATCTTCGAAGGCGTGACGCTCGTCTATTCCTCCGCACGCGACGACTCGGCCATGATGTCGCCGCTGGCCTCGCCCCTGCAACCGGGCTCATCCAATCTGACCCAATCGGTCTATCTGCTGGGCAATCTGTTCTGCTTTGCCGTCGTTGGCGGTCTGATACAGTTGGGGCACAGCAATTTCGTCGCGCGCGCCTTCGTGATCGCCGCCATCACTTGCTTCGTGTTCGCCGGCATCGATGTCCTGACATTCTTTACCGGGCAGGCCGACCTGCTCGATTTTCTACGCAACGCGAATTACACGATGCATACGGCGGAAACCTTTGCCGGCTTCAAGCGCATCGTCGGCACTTTCCCGGAGGCCAGCACCTACGGCGCGGTGGCTCTGGCCTTCGTTTCCTTCACCGTCGTTCTCTGGCTGGAGCGCTATCCGATGCGGGGGCTAGGCTACGTGTCGCTCGTCGGCGGCATTTCCGTTGCGCTCTGCACGTCAACCACCGCCTATTCCGTTTCCATCGTCATGCTGGCCTATCTGATTGCCTATAGTCTGCGCAGGACATGGCAAGGTCAGGGCCACACGACGCATTATTCCTTCCTCGGGGCCATGCTTCTCGTCCTGCCGATCGTGATCATGGGGGCGATGCTGGTGCCGGAAATCTGGCAGTCGATCGTCGGCCTTTTCGACGCCGCCTTTGCCAACAAGCTTGATTCACAGTCCGGCGAGGAGCGGACGGCTTGGAACACGCTCGCCCTGCTAGCTTTCCTCGACACAAGCGGCTTCGGTGCCGGGCTTGGCTCCGTTCGTGCGTCCAGTTTCGTTGCAGCGCTTCTTTCCAATGTCGGTCTGCCGGGCGCGCTTCTCTTCGGGATCTTCGCCTATCGGCTGTTCTTTCGCTCAGGAAATCTGGCAGAAGACCGCGAAAGCAGAGCCATCCGCATGGCGGCAATCGCGTCCTGCATCAGCCAGATTGCCTCTGCCACTGTCTCCAGCAGCGGTATCGATCTCGGCCTGATATTCAGCATCACGGCAGCCATGGCCGTCGGGCGCCTGAGAAGCCAGGAATTGAAGCGTGCCCTGCCACGATTGATGGCCAGCAGTGTCGCCATACGCTCGTTGCGGTCCGGACCGACACAGGCAGGGGGGCGCACATGACGATGTCAATGTCTCTCGCCTTGCAACAGGCCTACGCTTTCCTCCTCCAGACTTTCAAAACAGGCTGCAGGGTTAGTGGACGACGGCTCGGTCGATCCTGGATCGGGACGGAGGTGGTTGTCGGGGGATTGGCTCAAGTTAGAGCAAACGGCACCGATATTGCAAATGCCGGCGTCCTGAACCGCACTATGGCAATGCGCGGCATAGCAAGCGATTGCATCGTGGGCGGTGGTATGGTGAGCGGCCGCATGGGCCACAAAGGTCGCCCTATTTCTGATCGTTCACCGCTACAGGCAAAACGCCGTCAGCGGCCGTTAGCCTTGCGATTGATCTCGGCGAACCTGCATGGTTTTTTGAATGCTGGGCGCAGGCTTGGGTTTTTCGCGCTTTGGCAGCCATTGGCGCAAGACAGGCCGTCCCAGATGGGAGGCGATGACACCGGCAAGGTAGCAGATTTCCATCACCGCGATGAGCGTGACAGCAAGGATGGCCGTCTCGCCTACCGAGGCGCCACCGAGCATCGACGCGATGGACATGGCGATAATGAGGAAAGCAGTAAAAACGGCGAAGGCCCAAACCTTGATGGCGGCTCCGGCAACCACGCATACCAAGCCTACAAGCAGAATACTGTTCGACATCGTCTGACGACCTACTCCCTTTACGCCCTCACAAAGCTGCTACCACGGCATATTGGCGCCCGATTTCGGACGAAGCGCCTTTATATGCCAAAATATTACACGAAACAAACAACACATCCTTGTCAATATTCAAATGCCTGAGAGGCATAAATATTGATGTTTGCGTAAACTCAAGATGAGGAAGGCATCGAGATGAACAAACAATGCGTCTGCTATGTATCCGACGTAGAATACTTGTTTCCGACGCTCCTTTCTGCCCTGCAGGCGAGAAAATTTGCGACAGATGCCACCGATATCTGTGTGCTTCTGTCCGAAGGCGTAGGTGATTTCGAAGCCTTGAGAGCGCTTCTCTCGGCGAGCGGTGTTCTGCTCATCGATGCCACGGATGCGCTGCGGGGCTCGCTGGAGCGGCTCGACAGTTCACATTTTCAGGCCAGGATCAGCGAAAGCACGATGGCCAAGCTCGTCCTCCCGCAAATCCTGCCAATTCATTACGAACAGATCATCTATCTCGACGGCGACACACAGATCGTCGGCTCGCTCGAAGGTCTTGAGAAGGCCTACGCAAAACCCGGCAAGTTCTTCGCCGCGCGGGATTATACCGCTATCGTCGACATGATGGAAAAGGGCAAGACAACCAGCTATTTCAATGCCGGCGTCTTGAAATTCCATCGCGAGGGCTGGATCGGCGCGGAAGCCTTCGACCTTTTCGTCAACGATCCGGACGCATGCGACGGGCGACATGACCAGGGCGCCCTCAATGCGGTGTGCGGCTCCGCATTGACCCTGATCTCGAACCGCTGGAATTTCCCCAAGCATTTCCTGCATTGGGTGGATATGTCATCGCTTTCTGTCGTCCATTACATGGCACATCCAAAGCCCTGGCATGGCACGTTTTTCCCCTGGGGCCCGGCAGAAAGCCGCGTCTACAGCGAAATGCGCAAGTCGAGCCCGCTTTATGACGCACTCTATCGCGGTATCTCGCTCGATCGCATGCTCGTCTACAAGTACCGGTCGGCGCGGGACCGGCTTCGTTACAAGCTTGAGAAAGTCGTTTCCGACCAGTCGGTGCAGAAACTTCTGGTAGGCGACTATGCGGTATGACGCCTCAAGCAGCACCATGCTGACCGACAATAGCCTGCTCACGCTTGCCCGTAGTGCCACAACGTCTGATCGACCTGATCGCCGCGGTGGTTTGTCGTCACTCGGATCGGCCTTTGCGCGTCTGGCGAACGGCCAGGCATCCCGCAGTTTCTCGCATTTCGCCAAGGCTCACCTGCGTCGCCGATTGAAGGCAGGCCAGCTGAATGTGTCAGGCATGCGCAAATCCATGCGCTGGGCACGACATGTTCTGGTCTGCGTCGTGCGAAATGAAGGGCACCGCCTCGCCTTCTTTCTCGATTATTATCGACGCCTCGGCATTGAGCATTTCATCGTCATCGACAACCAGTCGACGGACGATACTGCAACCCTGCTGGCCGGCTTTGACGATGTCTCACTGGTCGTTGCAACCGGATCCTACAAGGCGGCGCGTTTCGGCAATGACTGGATCAACGAGGTCATCAATCGCTACTGCAGCGAAAAATGGGTGCTCTATGTCGATGCAGACGAATTCCTCGTCTTTCCGCATTCCGACACGCGTTCGATTGCAGACCTGACGCGCTATATGACGCGTGCCGGAATGGGTGCGCTGCGGGCAGTCATGGTCGACATGTATAGCGACCGTAACATCAGCACGAATATCTGCGCACCAGGCCGCGATCCGCTGGAAGTTTGCAGCCTCTTCGATGCCAGCGGCTATGCGGTCGACTACGTCGAGAAAGACAGAACGCTCTGGATCAAGGGGGGCGTTCGCGGTCGGGTTTATTTCAGCGACCAGCTCTGGAACGGGCCGGCGCTCAACAAGCTGCCGCTTGTCTATGTTGGCGGCGAGCGGCTTTACCTGAAGTCGTCACATCAGATCTGGCCTTTGGGGTTGAACCGGCCCGAGGCCAAAGCCGGACCAACCGTGACGGCGGCTCTGCTGCACTACAAATTCATGTCGAGCTTCGTTGAAAACGTCACCGAGCGGCCGATCCTGTCAGAACATACGGCCGAATACGCCGCCTATTCTGCCGATCGCAATGCCATATCCTTCGTCGGGGAACCGACCAGGACCTATCGCGACTGGCGGGATTTCGCGCGCTGTGGCCTGATCGAAGGAGAAGCGTGGGCGGAGGCAGCGGGAGGATGAGCCGTTGATGGCCGTGGGGAGCGGCGGCGGCGCGAAGCTGTTTAAGGTGTCTCTCGCGTTAACGTGTGTTTGATGGACCGAGGAAGTCGAGCCTCAGACACGACCATCGCGCAAAGTTAGGTATGCGAGATGGGCCCTGCTGACATAGGCGGATTTTCTGGCCTTGATCCGCAAATGGGTATTCGTGTCGAACCACCTGATTATGAGGCCGACGATAGGGACCACCTTTCCTTGACGCCCAGGCACGGCGCCCGGTCGTAAAGCCGGCATGCTGCTCACGCTCAAGCCGGGGCCCGGGCGGCACAAGCATTACGCGACGGGCGCTCCAGCGTGAGGGCGATTGGTGTGCCATATCGCGGGGGTTTGGTGGAAAGCGCAGGGTTTGATTGCTCGGCCGACTGCGGCGTCCCGCTTTAGCAGGATAGCAGTAATCTCGGGAGCGCTCGGATCTGATCTGATCAGATCGAAACATCATGCGCGAAACGGTCGAAAGCTGTCAAAACCCTGCGTGCGGATCCGCCTCGGGATAGCGGTAGATCTCAGAGCGCAGATAGTGGAGCTCGGGCTCAAGGTCCGTCTCTGCCACTTCGATCCACCAGGATTTCGGTCGCCCATCGCTGCCATCAGACCAGCGATAGCCGCGCGCTTTGAGGTGATCCTTCATGTCGAATGGGCTGTGTTCGGCGAAAATACGCACTCTTATGCGCTGGCTCGCCGCGTATAGTTCGGAAAACGGTGTTGTTTGCTCCCCTTCCCGCTTCCGATCAAGCACTTCAAGCAGCGCGAAACAATCATCCACTGCGCGATGGCCATCGTGAAAGAAACCGGCCTGACCGATCAGATAGCCAAGCTTCGTCCCTTCATATCCGCGCGCCGACCAGCCGACCTCGACATTCGAGCAGGCCCAGGCCTTGCCGGCGAAGATCGGCGAGAAGGCCTCGCAGAACGGCCGGTCGAAGCCCGCATTGTGGGCGATGACCAAGTCAGCGGGCGCGATGAGTGCCTCCACTGCCCGCATATCGATCGCCTCCCCCACCAGCATCTCGTCGGTTATGCCGGTGAGTTTGATAATCTCCGGCGGAAGCGGAGCCGCAGGCTGCCGGAGCCCGCCATAAACCCCGGTCACATCACCGATTTCCCCCTCCGCGTTGAAGGTGAAAGCGATCAATCCGATCTCGATGATCTCATTCTTGCGATGGTTGAGACCGGTCGTTTCCGTGTCGAGTATGACGCCCTTCAAAGGGAAATCCGACGCCGGCCGGGGTCTCGCGACGACCGGCCTTGGCATCAGCTTGCGGAGGACACGGTAGCGACCACTGGCGGCGAGATATGCCACCATGTCTTCCTCATCCATCGCGGCCGGCGTGATGCGGCGTGAGCGCGGATCTGCGGCAGGCTTCGGAAGGTGGTCATTCACCTGCTCCTCGCCGAACATGTCGAACTGGGCAGGTCGATTGGGCATGGTTCGCTGCATCATATGAGAAACCTAGCATGGACCTTGCCGGTCGTCATGCCGCAGGGCGGGAGGCTTTGGCCAGCTGACGGGTTTTTCCCGCGGTTTCAGCATTCTGGGGCAGGAGAAAAACGGGGCGGAAGATTTATGACCCCACGCCGCCTATATTGACGGCCTTCGCTCTACTCTCGCGCCGGATGATCGACTTGAAGACACGCTATCCGCTGATTCTCACCGCCCAGATCGCCGAGCATGACATTGCCCCATTCAATGACCTGCGACAGCAGCATTTTCCGCCGGAGCGGAATGTCCTCAAGGCGCATATCACCATGTTTCACCGCCTCCCCGGTGAATATCGTGACCGGATCGTCCGTGAATTGACGCGTGTCGGCGGTGAAACGCCTGGCTTCACGGCCGAGGCGCGTCGCCTGCGCCATCTGGGCGCCGGGGTCGCGCTGGAGATTGGCAGTTCCGAGCTTGAGGCCATGCGCGCGCGGCTGAGGGTCGCTTTTGCGCCATGGCTCGGCCCGCAGGACATGCAGGTCTGGCGACCGCACATCACGATCCAGAACAATGTCGACAGGCAGACCGCAGACCGGCTTTATCGGGAACTGCAGGCGTCGTATCAACCGCTGCCGGTAAGGATCACCGGCCTCGACCTCTGGGACTATCTCGGTGGCCCATGGCAACATGCGGCGACCGTCCATCTTGCCGGATAGCGAACCCGCAACCTCACTGTTTGCGTTGAACCTTATCCGGCATTCACCGCTCAGGCGGATTCCCGCAGCATGATTGCGGCATCCAGCAATATGCGGTCGTTGACGTCATCGCCCTGAGGGGCATCCGCATCGAGTTTCTGGAAAAGAAGGTCCATCGCCAGCCGACCAATCTCGTTATAGTTCTGCGCAACGGTGGTGATCGGCGGACAGGCGTAGCGCGAGAGCGGGTGGTCGTCATGCCCGGCGATCCTCAGATCGCATCCCGGCGCCTGCCCCACTTTCAGCCCGCGATGATAGGCGGCCGCTATGGCGCCGAAAGCGACGCGGTCGTTGGCGCAGAGAACGGTTTTCGAGGGAAACCCGCCTTCATCGAGAATGCGCAGGGTTTCCTCATAGCCGAAACGCTCGAAATCCCAGCCGGCGTCGGTCGCGACTGGCAGAACGATCGGGTCCATCTTCAACTGCCGCATGGCCTCGACATAGGCCGTCTCGCGCGTGCCGGCATTGGTATTGACCCCGGGCATGCCAAGGTAACAGGGGGCCTCGCCGGAACGGCAAAGATAATCGACGATCAGCTGAAAACTCTGCCGGTTATTCGTGCCGACAAAGGCCGAGGTTTCGTCCAGAGGAGAATCCACATAGATGAGCGGAATGGTTTCGCCGAGCGTGCGCAGCGTCTGCTGATGGGACTTGATGCCGAGGGGGGCAATCACGGCGCCCGCCACGTTCATCGATTTCAGCGTCTCGATGGCGCGCGCCTCAAGCTCGGCATTGCCATCCGACGAGAGGACGAAGGCGAGAAAGCCTGCCGTATTGGCAATCAGCTCCACCCGCCGCGTCAGCGCCATGTAGAACGGGTCCGTCGAATTCGGTATGATGATGCCGATAATATTGCTGCGGCGCCGGTTGAGGTTCACCGCAAACATATTTGGCCGAAAGCCGCTTTCCTTCAGCGCCACTTCGATGAGGTCGCGCGTCTTGCGACGCACCGATGCCGGGTCGTTGAAATATTTCGACACGGTCGGCCGGGACAAGCCGACGAACTCGGAAAAGTCTTCCATTGTCTTGATCGGTCTATCTGACAAAATCTGTGTCCCGCTCATGACTTCAATCGATTTAAATTTTGGATGCAGCTTTCAATCAAATATCGGGCCGCAGCGCAAGCTGCGCCTTTCTCAGGCGCGGCAAGCTTCGAAATAGTCCTCCAGAACGCGGTCGACGGCGTGAAGCGCAAGCGCCTCGGCGCTGCGCGAAACCGTGCCGGAACGAACGGCCTCGTAGGAGCCCTGCAGATACTGGCTGATCAGCGTCTCGGGGATCTCGACACCGTCCAGCAGGCCGAAGAGCTCTTCAAGCGCGACGTTGATGGTCGGGTTCGGCCAGTAATAGCGGACGCGATCACTATAGCTGAAATGGCGCTGCAGCCGCTGCTCATCTGCCGTTCCATGATAGTATTTTTCCCAGTTCTTCGGCTCGGCCAGGAGAACCGTCTCGATCGTCTCCAGCAGCGTTGCAGAGCGCTTTTCCGGGAAGAGGAAGGCCGCGATCCGGTCGAGGCCGTAAAAGGCTTCACGCAGAGCAAATGTCAGGCCGGGGCCGACTTTCAGGATGGCGAAACCGTCGAGCACGAGCAAGCGCAGGGCATCACGCGTCTGGTAATCGGTGGAATGCGCTTCGAAGACGAGGCCCGGCAGGTCGGCGAGCGTCGCACTTAAGTCGGCGGCCTTGCGGCTGTCATAGGCGATGACATTGTGGTTGCCGAACTCGACACCCGACTGCACGACGGCACCGACGACACGGCCAAAAGCCTTGCCGACGCCGGCTGCTTCAAAGGCTGCCCGATGCACGGCAATCGTTTCCCGCGCGCTTCCGGCTTGGTTAGTTCCAGTTCTTCGATCTCTTCCATCGCGCCACCGGGGATCGGCACTTCGGTACCGACGATATAGACCGGCAGCACGCCTTCAGATCCGGCGATCGCGGCTTCGGCGACGGCGGCAAGGCTTGCCGCACGTTCCGCCGTCACGGCATCCGGCAGGGCGACGGGCTCGCCGGCGCAGCCCATGCTGGTGTCGAGATGCAGCTTGGTAAAGCCCGCCCGCGCATAGGCGTCGATCATCACCCGTGCCTTTTCCATGGCCTCATCAGCGGGAAGGTTCTTCCAGGGATTGGGGCGAGATGGTCGCCGCCAAGGATCAGCTTTTCCAGCGGAAAGCCGGTCTTAGTGGCAATCTTCTCGACGAAGGCGCGAAAATCGGAAGGCGTCATGCCGGTATAACCGCCATCCTGGTTCACCTGGTTGCAGGTGGCCTCGACCAGCAGATATTCGCCGCGGGCAAGCGCATGGCGCATCGAGGCTTCGATGACCATCGGATGTGCCGAGCAAATGGATGGGATACCTTTAACGCCGGTTCCCTTGCCCCAGGTCGCGATGTCGGACAGGTAGTTCTTCTGCATCTCGGGTATCCTCTTCTTACCGGTCAAGCTTGTGCTTCGATCAGCTGATCGAGTTCGGCCTTCGTCGAGGCCCCTTCCATCGGTCCGGCCTTGGTGACGGCGCGGGCACCGGATGCGTTGGCGTAGCGCAGGGCTTCCTGCGGCGCGGTTCCCTTCAGCCAGAAGGTGACGAAGGTCGCACCAAAGCAGTCTCCGGCCCCCGTCGGGTCGATTTCCTCGACGGTGAAGCTCGCCATATCGACCGACTGTGACGCATCGAAATAGCTGGCGCCCTTGGAGCCGCGCTTGACGACGATCGCCTTGATGCCCCGGCCAAGCAGTTCGGCGACGGCGTCGGCCTCCGTCTTTGCAGCGGTGAAGAGGAAAAGCTCCTCTCCGCTCGGCATGAAGAGGTCGGTCTTCGAAAGCACGGTCTGCAGAGCCTCGCGCATGCCGGGGCTATCGAGGATTTCCGGCCGCAGGTTCGGGTCGAACGAGACGGTGCCGCCCTTCGCCTTAATCCGTGTCAGTGCCGTCAGAATGCTTTCCACGACGCTCGGCGCGTAAAGCGCCGTTCCCATCACATGCAGATGGGTGCAGGTGTCGATCAGCTTCAGTGTTTCATCATTGAGCGAAATCGTACCGCAGGCGCTGTAGCGGATATTGAAGACGAAGGCGCGGCTGCCATCCTCGCGATAGCGTACGAAGGCGCTGCCGGTCGTGCCCTGCTTCAAGATCTCGATGCCGGAGACATCGACGCCATCCTGCGTCAGGCGGTCGATATTGACGTAGCCGAAATCGTCGTCGCCGACGCGCGAGATGATGGCGCAATCCTGCCCGAGCTTGCCGACCTGATCGATGAAGATCGCAGGAGCGCCGGAGGGAAAAGGCCCGATCAAAGGCACGGCCTCGCGAAAACCGTTGCCCTTGCTGGTCGCGACGATCTCGACAAGGATTTCGCCGATGGTGAGGATCTTGGACATGACTATCTTCGCCTGCTGAAATTTACGCCTTGGCCCGCTTCGACCGCACGTCGAGATAGACGGCGATGAGGATGACGAGGCCCTTGACGATGAGCTGGTAGAAATACGGGACCGACAGCATGTTCATGCCGTTGTTGAGGACGCCGATGATGAGCGCACCGATAAGCGTGCCGATCATCGTGCCGACGCCGCCGGCAAGGCTCGTGCCGCCAAGAACGGCTGCGGCGATCGCGTCGAGCTCGTAGCTCATGCCGGCATTGGTCTGCGCCGAGAAGAGGCGCGACGACAAGAGGATGCCTGCGATGGCCGACATGACGCCGGAGATCATGAAGATGATGATCTTCAGGCGATCAACCTTGATGCCGGAGTAAAGTGCCGCCTCGCGGTTGCCGCCGGTCAGATAGGCGCGACGGCCGAATTTCGTCTTGCTGAGCAGGATATGGTTGAACAGGAAGAGGACAGCGACGAACCAGATGACGATCGGAATACCGAGGAAGCTCTGGGTGCCGATGGCAGTCCATGTAGGCTCCATGATCATCGCCGGAGCGCCATTGGTCGGCAGGCTGACGAGACCGCGATAGATACCCATCGTCGCCACGGTGACGATGAAGGACGGTAGCAGGAATTTTGCCGTCAGCACGCCATTGGCGAGGCCGAGTATGGCGCCGGCGGCCAGTGTCAGCAGGAAGGTCGGGGCAAAGCCGAGGCCGAAGGCGAAGCATTGCGCCGCCACCATGCCGGCAACCGCAATGATCGAGCCGATCGACAGGTCGATCTCGCCAAGCAGGATGACCCATGTCATGCCGAAGGCGGCAATCGCGATGACGGCGACCTGCTGCAGCACGTTCAGGAAGTTCGCCACCGACATGAAGCGCGGGTTCATGACGGAGAAGATCACGCACAGGATGATCAGCGAGAGAAAGATCCCGCCATACTGTTTCATCACCCGCGCGAAGGCGGCATTGTTTGCGGCTTTATCACTCATTCGGCAAATCCCGTAGCAAAGCTCATAATTTTTCCGGTGTCATCTGGCGCCGAGACGGTAGCCGTCTGGTGGCCCTCGCTCATGATGACGCGCGGTCGCTCATGCCGATGACTTCCGGAAGTTCGGAGGAGACGAGCAGGATCGCCGTTCCCTCGGCCGCCAGCTGGCGGATGATCTTGTAGATTTCAAACTTGGCGCCGACATCGACGCCGCGCGTCGGCTCGTCCAGAATGAGGATCTTTGGCTTGGTCAAAAGCCATTTAGCGAGCACGATCTTCTGCTGGTTGCCGCCCGAGAGCGCACCGGCGGATGTCTCCAGCGATGCCGTCTTGATCACAAGGCGCCCAACCTCGACCTGTGCCGCCTTGCGCTCGGCCCGGCGCTTCAGAAAGCCGAACGGCCCGGCATAGCTATCGAGCGCCACCATCGAAATATTGGTCTCGACGCTATGGGAAAGGACGAGCCCCTCCTCCTTGCGGTTTTCGGTGACGAATCCGATGCGGTGATCGATGGCATCGACCGCTGATGCGATCTTCACGACCTTACCGTCGATCTCGACCGTGCCCGACGCCGCCTGACGCACGCCGAACAGCGTATTCATGACTTCCGAGCGGCCCGAACCGATCAGGCCGAAAAAGCCGAGGATCTCGCCGGCGCGTACCTCGAAATTCATATTCTCGAATTCGCCGGGACGCGTCAGGCCCTTCACCGAAAGCACCGAGGGCGCACTTGCCGGTGGCGCCGGTACATCGCGCGGCGGGTAGATCTCGTTCATGTCACGGCCGACCATCAGGGCAATCAGCTCCTCGATCGTCGTCTCGCTCTTTTCCCTGGTGGTGATGTATGTGCCATCGCGCACGACCGTGATGTCGTCGCTCAACCGCATGATTTCTTCCATGCGGTGGGAAATGTAGATGACGGCGACGCCCTTCGCCTTCAGCTTGGCGATGATCTCGAAGAGGATCTCCGCCTCGCTGTCACTGAGCGATGAGGTCGGTTCATCCAGAATAACGACCTTGGCATCGACGCTCAGGCCCTTGGCGATCTCGACCAGCTGGCGCTGGGCAATCGACAGGTCACCGACCTTGTCCTCGACATGGACGGGAAGCTTCAGATCCGACACGAGGGCGGCAGCGGTTCGCACCAGCGCCTTGTCGTTGATGAAGCCTGCCGTTGCCGGCTCGCGCGTCGCCAGAATGTTTTCCGCGACGGTCAGATTGTTGCAGAGGCTGAGCTCCTGAAAGACGATCGTCAGGCCAGCCTTCACGGCATCCTGCGGGTTTTTCGGCGCATAGGGCGCGCCGCCGAGCGTGATCGTCCCGCCGCTCGGCTGGTGCACGCCTGCAAGGATCTTCATCAGCGTCGACTTGCCCGCACCGTTCTCGCCGAGAATGGTATGCACGCGTCCGGCACGGACCTTCAGCTGCATGGTTTTCAGCGCAGCGACGGTGCCGAACAGCTTGGACACGTCGCGGATCTCAAGGATCACGTCGTCTGCGTCCCGACCATGGGGAAACCTCCGAAGTCTGGCACGTCTCGTCACCACCTGCTCCAAGGCTAGACAAGACGGCACGGGAAACTGCGGCCCGCTCCAAGCGGACGCCCTAAGCGGGCCGCATCGAAACCTCGAAAGAGTCTTACTTCTTCTTGGTGTAGACGCCGGGCACGATCGGCTGGCTTTCCGGCACGGTCTCGCCCTTTTCGAGCTTGATCGCGGTATCGACGGCAAGCTTACCCATCTGGTCCGGGTACTGCTGGATGACGCCGACCATATCCGGGTCGCTATCGACGGCGGCGCGGGCTTCCGGCATGCCGTCGAAGCCGATCACCTTCACCTTGCCGGCAAGGCCGGCGGACTTGACAGCGACGGAAGCGGCAAGAGCCGCGTCATCGCCGAAACCGAATATGCCGTTGATGTCCGGGTTTGCCTGCAGCATGTTCTGCGCAACGGCGAGCGCTTCTGCGCGGGTGATGCCGGTCTGGATCGAAACGATCTTCATGTCCGGGTGCTTGGCAATGGCTTCCTTGAAGCCGTTGACGCGGTTCACCACCGACTGCACCAGCGGGTAATCGATGATCGCGACATTGCCCTTGCCGCCGAGCTGTTCGGCCATCAGTTCGCCGGCCTTCACGCCACCGGCATAGTTGTCGGTGCCGATGTAGGAGGAAACCTTGGCGCCCTCGACCGGAACATCGACGGTGATCACCTTGATGCCGGCTGCCTGAGCGCGAGCAACCGCTGCAAGCGCGCCCTTGCTGTCGACCGGCGACATGATGATGACATCGACGCCCTTGACGATGAAGTCTTCGATATCGGCGAGCTGCTTGTTGAGATCCTGATTGGCGATCGCGATCTCGACCGGGACGTTCTGGGCCTTGCCCTCGGCGGCAATCGCCTTGGAAAGCTCGTTATAGAAAGGATGCTGCTGGGTGAGAAGCGATGCGCCGATACCGGCGGCATTGGCGCTTGCGGCAACCAGCGCAAGGGCTGCGGACATCAGCAGGGTCTTGGTTTTTGCAGAAATGGTCATGGTTCCTCCCGTCGTCGAGGCCGCTCTGGCTGACATCCTCCGGCTGGCCTCCTTGCGCCGGCGAATGCGGACACATATGCGCTAAAATTTGCGCGCGTCAACTTTTTATTCTTCGCGCGTCAATTTAATTGCAGCATTCCTGCAATTCTCTCGAACGGGCACGCCTTGCCAGCGACACGGACGCTCTTATTTTGGCGCGATGGACATATTTGAACCCGACAGCCAGACAGGCCGCAGGAATTTTCGCGGTGGGATCCGACGTATCGAGAGGGCCGAAGGCCGTGGCGGCTTTGCTCTGCAGCTGGCGCTGACGATTATCGATCTTGCGATCCTCGCCTTCTTCGTCCTCGGACCCTATCTGCGGTCCGGGCCGTCCTATCTGATCATTGATTACGGGATTGCGGTCTGGATCGCGCTGGAGATGACCGGGCGCGCGATAGCAGCCCCCTCTTTCGGCCAATGGTTGCGCCGCCCGATGACGTGGATCGACCTTGTCGTTCTGGCAACGCTCGCCTTTCCCGATATATTGTTCAACTTCGCCTTCCTGCGCGTCATGCGGCTCTGGGCGATCGGCCGCAGCCCGCTTTTAAGGGAAGCGTTGCGACGGATGGGCTGCGCCGAGCATCTCGACGTGGTGCGGGCAGTCCTGAATTTTCTCGTCTTCCTCTTCCTCGTCACGGGCTTCGTCTACACGAGCTTCTTTTATGATCGTGAAGGCGGCGAAGGCTTTGTCGATGCCCTTTATTTCACGGTCGCGACCGTGACCACGACAGGCTTCGGCGATATCACTCTTCCGGGTCCTCTCGGCAAACTGACTTCCGTGGTGACGATGATCGTCGGCATTTCGCTATTCGTGCGTCTCGCGCAGGCGGTCGTTCGTCCCCACAAGGTGACATATGCCTGCCACCGCTGCGGGCTGCAGCGGCACGATGCGGATGCTGTTCACTGCAAGGCCTGCGGTGAGATCCTCAACATTCCCGATGAGGGTGCCTGAGAGGTTGCGCGGACGTCATTCTTCTTCGGCGCTCCTCTTTCCTTTCGGCCAAGCGCCTCCAATTACAATCCTGTGATCGGCACGTTGGGTGCCGGAAAATGGAGAATGGGGCCAATGGGTTTGTCACTTCTGATCAGTATTCTGATTACTTTTCTGGTCATCGTGCTGGTGCTCTATCTCATCAACATGCTGCCGCTCGACGCGCGCGTGCGCCAGATTGCCCGCGTGATCGTCATCATCATCGGCATCATCTCGCTGCTGAAATATCTGGCGGTATTCTGACCGGATCCGGCGGTCATGCACCGCCTGTCGTAGCAGACGCGGACAGGCGTTTCGTACAAACGGGCAGGTGCAAGACGCCGTATAGTGAGCAGCATTTTCACAAGGGAGACCACGAATGAAGATTCAAAAAAACGGGTCGGCACATTGGGTCGGCGGACTGAAGGACGGCAAGGGTGAAGTCTCGACCGAGAGCGGCGCGCTGAAGACGCAGCCCTATGGTTTCAACACCCGCTTCGAGGGTGTGCCCGGAACCAATCCGGAAGAACTGATCGGCGCGGCGCACGCCGCCTGCTTCACAATGGCCCTGTCGCTGATCCTTGGTGAGGCAGGCCTTAAAGCCGACAGTCTCGACACAAAGGCAGTCGTTACCCTGGAAAAAGTGAGCGACGGTTTTGCGATCACCGCAATCGAACTCAATCTGAAGGGATCCGTCCCCGGTACCAATGAAGCAAGCTTTACCGAACTGGCCAACAAGGCCAAGGCAGGGTGCCCGGTATCGAAGGCGCTGGCAGCCGTACCGATCAGCCTCAATGTGTCTTTCGGCTGACGTCAATCAAGTCGGCCGGTGGCTTTCTGCCGCCGGCTGCTCACCGTCCGAGATGGCGAGACGGAGACACTATTTGCTGGCCGACGCGAGCGGCGCAACAACACGTCGCTCGTCCACCGCAGCCTGCTCCGTCGCGGCCGGCGCATAGGGTATCTGGACTGCAAGACGTCTTGCCCGCTTTCCGGCATTGCGTTCCAGATAGATGATCCGGCACCCCGTTTCACCGCGCAGGACAGACAAGAGCTGGGTATTGGGCTTGGCCACAAGGTCGCGTGCGAGAGATGCGCAGCGGTCCCCCTCTTCGGCCTGCGCCACGGATGCGCCCAGGCACAAGCCAAGCACCAGACTGTAATAGCCCGCAAACCGCATCCGAAAAACCGATCCCATCATTCCAAGCAGACGACATTCGCATCGCCCATCCCAACCCGAACGAAGCCGCGGTCGGATGGCGACGCATCTCGCCGTGCAACCTGCCACAGCCGGCCGGCTGTTGCGCGTCCTTCCGCTTCAAATAATTGTTACGAGCGAGTGAATGCAACCCAAGGCATCATGAATATCGGCGGACTTTCCTTTTGCGACAGGGACTTGCGCCATTTTCTGCCACTTTTTACGCCATTGGCGCGCAATCACTGCCGCGAAAACACCGTCCTCCATCAATCTTTCAGTAACCAAATGACGGCAGTTCAGAGAGACGCGGTAACATTTGGGCTCCTTCGGGAGGGACCATGTGTGCCCGGAGGAACTCTATATCGACAGGCAGAAGACATGCTGACAAAGCTCGCTCCAGCCACCCGCCTTTTCCACAGGGCGATGGGCGCCCGGTTCTCGAGCATGAAGGGCCGGCTTGCGGCCGCCGCTCTCGGGTTGGCCTTGGCGATGTCGCCCGGCATTGTGATGGCGGGTCAGGCCTATCTCATTCTGGACGCACGCAGCGGCGAAGTGCTTGCCTCGCACAATGCAGATGTCAGAAATCACCCGGCATCCCTCACCAAGATGATGACGCTATACCTCACCTTCGAGGCTATCCATCAGGGAAAACTCAACTGGTCCTCGCGGGTGCGCTTTTCCAAGCACGCAGCCTCGATGTCGCCAACAAAGCTTGGGTCAAGGCAGGCGATACGACGTCGGTGCGCGAAGCAGTGCTCGGCATGATCGTCCCCTCGGCAAACGATGCAGCGGCGGCCATGGCCGAAAAGCTTGGCGGTTCGGAAATCAAGTTCGCCGCCCTGATGAATGCCAAGCACGCGAGCTCGGCATGACGCAGACGCGCTTCTACAATGCCTCAGGCCTGCCCAACCGCAATCAGGTCACGACTGCGCGAGACATGTCCACGCTGGCCGTCGCCCTGATGAACGACTTTCCCGGCGAGTATAAGCTCTTCTCCACACGGAGCTTCAAGTTCAACGGTCGCTCGGTGCGCGGCCACAACAACCTGATGTATCGATACAAGGGAATGGATGGGTTCAAGACCGGCTTTACCAATGCGTCCGGCTTCAATCTCGTTAGCGCCGTCCACCGCGGCAACCGGCGTGTGATCGGCGTCGTGATGGGCGGCTCAACGGCCAGAAGCCGCGATAACCTGATGGAAAAGCTGATAAACCGCTCGATTGCAAAGGCTGAAAATCGTCGCACGAACCTGCTTGTCGCCAGCGTATCACGCTCCAGATCACAGCCAAAGCGCCCAGCCGCGGTAGAAATGGCCGACACAGTCACCGCGCCGTTGCCAAGTGGCCGGCCGATGGAGACGGTTCATGTCGCATCGGCATCCAACGCCATGTCCGACATGATCGCAGCCAATGCGTCCGGCGATGCGACGGCCGATGCCAAGCCCACCCGCTACTGGATGGTTCAGGTCGGCGCCTCCCCCTCCGAGACCGCAGCAACACGGTTGCTCAATACGACACGCAGCGAAAACCCGAGGTGCTGGCGCACGCCTATCCCTTCGTCGAGACGGTGAAGAATGGCAACGGCACGATCTATCGCTCGCGCTATACAGGCTTCCCGACTCAGGAGGCAGCTGCCGATGCCTGCGATGCCCTGCGGCGCGCCAAGGTCAGCTGCTACGTGCCGCGCATGGAACCGCTCTGAGGCCCGGCCGAAATCGCTGGGCCCCAGCCTGTTCCGCCTGCTGACCGGGTCGATCAGTAGATCGGATACATTGCCCAGAAGAATGCGTCGGACTCGGCGCGCTCTTCAGCGAACCTGTCAGCCTGCCGTGAACGGCCCTCGTCCGGCTTGGCCTGCTTCGCCTCTGCCTTGGCGGCCTTGCCGGCCTTGAACAGACCGGGAAAGTCGGAGCGGAACAAAGATGCGCCACTGAGTATCATTCTGGGTCTCCTTTTGTTGACGTTCGAAGTTTGCCTCTGTCCTCGGTTTCCGTCAATTTAGTCGACAAAAACCATATACTAAATTGCACGGCATGCGTGGAACGAATGGTGCCTGCGCGAGCCTCGCCTTGGAAGAAGCATTTTTCGTGCCGTATTGCACCGCCGGCGAAAGCGACCCTCAAACCTCATAGTGAACATGCGTCGATGCAAAGGCGTTCCGGCATCAGCGTCGAAAAGAGAACGACCTGTCTTTCTATGTCCGCTCTTATAGAATAGCGTCCGCACTGATTGCGAACATCAGCCGCCGATTGCGCGTCAGCGCGCATGCGTGGCGAGACGATTTTGGGACGAGCGGAACGAGGAACGAAGCGGACTGATGAAAGAGACCGTATCAGAGCAGATTCTGGCTGTCGCAGGCGGCCTCTTCTATCGTGAAGGTATCAGGGCGGTTGGCATCGACCGGATCATCGACGAAGCCAAGGTTGCCAAGGCAACGCTTTATCGCCATTTCCCGTCAAAGGATCATCTCGTCGCGGCCTATCTGAGGGCCCGTCATGAACGTGTGCTTGCCTCGCTGGACGATGTCGTGACGGGCGATGCCCCGCCACGCGACAAGATCGGCAGCATCTTCCTGCGGCTGCATGAAAAGGCGGACAGTCCCGATTTTCGCGGCTGCGCCTTCGCCATGGCCGTCGCCGAACATGAAGCATCCGAGCGGGTCGTGACGATCGCACGGCTGCACAAGGCGACCGTTCAGAAGATATTTCTAGACGTGATGGCGCAGGCCGGCATCACTAGTGCCGCGCCGGCCGCGCATCTGTCGCTTCTCTATGAAGGCGCGCTGGCAACCGTTGCCGTCAATCGCGACCCAGCCGCCGTTCTTGTTGCGCGCGACTGCGCCCTGTCCGTTTTCGACGCCGCAAGCGGCACCCCACAATGAAAGAGGAATAACTGCCCCCATGACCAAGACCATCGACTATTTCTTCGGCGTCGGTTCGCCGTGGGCCTTTATCGGACTGGATGCGTTCGAGGCGCTTGCCGCCGAACAGGGCGCAACGATCCGGCCCTATGTGATCTCGCTGATCGAGGACAATGGCGGCATCTCCTCGCGTAATCGCCCGGCCGCACGCCGCGCCTACTGGACCAAGGACCTGAAGCGCTGGGCGGCACTGCGCGGCAAGGTGCTCAACTTCGAGAACCGTGCGTCCCTCTCTGATCCGACGCCCGCCGGCTTCCTCGTCATTGCTGCGGCAGATGCCGGGCAGGACTGGCTGGCATTGGCGCGAGCGCTGCAGACAGCCTTCTGGAGCGAGGCTGCCGATATCGGTCAGCCGGCCGTCCGTCAGGCAATCGCCGACAGGGCCGGCTTCGACGGGGCCGCACTGGAAGAAAAGGCTCAAAGCGCCGAAGTGCAGGCGATCTGGAATGCAAATATCGAGACGGCCCGCGCCGCCGGCGTCTTCGGTCTTCCGACCTTCCAATACGAAGGCGAGCTCTATTGGGGGCAGGACAGCCTGCCCTTCCTCGAAAGCCACCTCAAGGGTGAACCGCCGGTTTCCTGACCGGCGCCAGCCTTCCGCGCTCATCCGGGCCGGCAGATCACGAGTGGAGCTGCCGGCCCGGCCGCCGTTTTCGATTATGGAGTTTCATCTTGACCTTTTCCCGTTCGATCCTCACCGGTGCCGCTCAGGCTGCCGCCTTCTCGCCACGGAACGGAGAACCGGCATGAGCAATCTACCTGTCGCATTGGCCGATGCCCTTCTCACACGCTTCGGCGAACGCCTGTCGACCTCGCTGCCCCTGCGCGAGCAGCATGGCCGCGGGGAATCCCACCACACGCCGGCCATTCCCGACGCGGTTGTCTTTGCCGAGACGACCGAGGAAGTGTCGGAGATCGTCCGCTTGTGCGCCGCCGAGCGCGTGCCCGTGATTGCCTTTGGTGCCGGCACATCGCTCGAGGGTCATCTCACCGCCGTCCGCGGCGGTGTGTCGATCGATCTGTCGCGCATGTCGAAGATCCTGCGTGTCAGCACGGATGATCTGGATTGCACGGTCGAGGCCGGCGTGACGCGCGAGCAGCTGAATACCTACCTGCGTGATCAAGGCCTGTTTTTCCCGATCGACCCCGGCGCAACGCGTCGCTTGGCGGTATGGCCGCAACGCGCGCCTCGGGCACCAATGCTGTGCGCTACGGCACGATGCGCGAAAATGTTCTGTCGCTGACCGTCGTTCTTCCAAACGGCAAGATCATCCGCACCGGCGGCCGCGCCCGCAAATCCTCTGCGGGCTACGACCTGACGCGGCTCTTCGTCGGCTCCGAAGGCACGCTCGGCATCATCACCGAAGTCACGCTGCGCCTCTACGGCCTGCCGGAAACAATCTCGGCGGCACTCTGCTCCTTCAAGAGCGTCGAGCAGGCCGTCAGTGCCGCCATCGCCGTGGTGCAACTCGGCATCCCCGTCGCCCGCATGGAGCTGATGGATCGCGGGCTCATCGCGGCCGTCAACGCCTATTCGAACCTGTCGCTGAAGCTCGAGGACACGCTTGCCTTCGAATTTCACGGCTCCCCGGCAAGCGTTGCCGAACAGGTGGAACTGGTGGCCGCGATCGTCGAGGAACATGGCGGCCAGGATTTCGAATGGGCCAATGCGCCGGAAGATCGCAACCGGCTCTGGAAAGCTCGCCACAATGCCTTTTACGCCGTGGTCTCGCAAAGACAGAATGCCAAGGCTGGTCATCCGATGTCTGCGTGCCTGTCTCCAAGCTCAGCGATTGTATCGTCAACACCCGTGACCTCCTGAAAGGCTGCGGCGTACCTGCCGCCATTCTCGGCCATGTCGGAGACGGCAATTATCACGTTGTCTTCGCGGTTGATCCGGGCAATCAGGCGGAACTCGACGAGGTCGCCGCAATCAACAAGAAGATGGTTCGCTATGCCATATCAGTCGGTGGCACCGCCACGGGCGAACATGGTGTAGGCACCGGCAAGATCGCCTACCTGCGGGAGGAACATGGTGACGCAGTGGACCTCATGGCGCTGATCAAGCATGCTATCGATCCAGATGGCATCATGAACCCGGGCAAGGTCTTGCCCGAAGACGCATCTGCCGCGTGAACCATTCGGCATGGATGAACGGATAGACAGAGCATGAACGAATACAAGCCTCACAGTTCGCACTGGGGTGCGTTCTCCGGCCGGCTGCTGGACGGCAAGCTGGACATTCTCCCGCATCCGGGCGACCCGCACCCCTCTCCCATTCTCGGCAATCTGCGGCGGCAGCCGATGGCGCGGCACGCGTCCGCCGACCGGCCGTCAGGCGCGGGTTTCTGGAAAGAGCAGCGGGGCATCAGGCCAGACGCGGCGCCGACGACTATGTCGAGGTCAGCTGGGCGGAAGCGCTTGATCTCGTGGCCGGCGAATTGAAGCGCGTCTATCAGGATTTCGGCCCGCAGGCCGTGTTCGGCGGCTCCTATGGTTGGTCCAGTGCCGGCCGCTTCCATCATGCCCAGAGCCAGGTTCACCGGTTTCTCAACGTGCTCGGCGGCTACGTCAAATCCGTGAACACCTATAGCGCCGGCGCATCGATGGTCATCCTCCCGCATGTTCTCGGCGGCTGGGATCATTTCGAGCGCAAGAGCGTCACCTGGGACGCCATTGAACGCTCCAGCGATCTGGTCGTCGCCTTCGGCGGAATGGCAATCAAGAATGCCGATGTACATGGCGGCGGCAACAGCGCCCATATCGTGCGCGACAAGCTGAAAGGTGCCAGCCAGCGCGGCGCCAGGTTCATTCTCGTCAGCCCGCTGAAAGACGATCTTCCGCCTGAAGCCAACGGCGAATGGCTTTCCATCGTGCCGGGCACCGATGTGTCGCTGATGCTTGCGCTGGCCTATGTAATTGCCCGTGATGGTCTTCACGACCGGGCATTCCTCGATCGCTATACCGTCGGCTATGACCGTTTCGAGGACTATATTCTCGGCCGCACGGACGGTATCGAAAAGACGCCGGAATGGGCATCGGCGATCTGCGGCGTCTCTGCATCGACGATCCGGGATCTGGCCCGTGAAATGGCAGGCAAGCGCACGCTTGTCACGGTCAGCCACTCGCTTCAGCGCGCCGATCATGGCGAGCAGCCGGTGTGGATGGGTGTCGTGCTTGCCGCCATGCTCGGGCAGATCGGCCTTGACGGTGGCGGCTATTCCTATTCGCTCGGCGCGCTGGGAAATGTCGGCAAGACGCAGCTGGCCGTGCCTCTCCCGACGCTCAATCAGTTCAAGAACCCGATTTCGGATTTCATTCCCGTCGCCCGCATTGCCGACATGCTGCTCAATCCCGGCAGCCCGTTCGACTATAACGGTCGGAACATGACCTATCCCGACATCCGGCTGGTCTACTGGGCGGGCGGCAATCCCTTTCATCATCATCAGGACATCAACCGTCTGCGCGACGCCTTCCGTCAGCCGGAAACGATCATCGTCCACGAAACCGCCTGGACGTCATCCGCGCGCCATGCGGATATCGTGCTTCCGGCAACGACCACGCTGGAACGAAACGATATCGGTGCATCGGTCGGCGATCCGCTTCTCGTGGCCATGCACAGGCTGATCGAGCCGGTCGGCGAAGCGCGCGACGATTATGATATTTTCGCAGAGATCGCCGAGCGTCTCGGCCGCCGCGATGCCTTTACCGAAGGCCTGACAAGCATGGAATGGCTGCCGGTTCTCTATGAAGACACCCGCAAGGCGCTCGTTGCCGGCGGCCATGATGCGCCGGATTTCGAAAGCTTCTGGCAGCGCGGCGAAATCCGCCTGCCAAAGCGGCCCGATGATGGCGGACCGGCGCGGGCGTCCGCGATGATCCGGTAGCCGGCAAGCTTGCCACGCCTTCGGGCAAGATCGAGATCTTCTCCGAGACGATCGATGGTTTCGATTATGACGATTGCGGCGGCATCCGCGCTGGTATCCGCCGCGGCCGTTCGCAGATGGGACGGGCGTTGCCTATCCGCTGCACCTTGTCTGCAACCAGCCGCACCAGCGACTGCACAGCCAGCTGGATTACGGCGCCTTCAGCCGCTCGACCAAGATCCGCGACCGCGAGCCGGTGCGTATCAACATCACCGATGCCGCCGAGCGTGGCATCGCGGATGGCGATATCGTGCGACTGTTCAACAGTCTCGGCAGCTGCCTTGCAGCTGCCATTGTCAGCAGCGACGTCCGGCCGGGCGTCATGCAGCTGGCCACCGGCGCATGGTTCGAACCGCATGATCCGCATGCCGACAAACCGATGTGCGTGCACGGCAACCCGAACATCCTGACCCGGGATATCGGCACCTCCAAGCTTGCCCAGGGTTCGACCGGCCAGCTGACGCGTGTCGAAGTCGAGAAATTCACGGGTGAGATCCCGCCCGTGCGTATCTTCGAACCGATGCGCTTTGCCGACAGGGGCTGATCCAGTTCACTCCTGCCGGTCATGACTTAAGCAAAAACCACGCGCCCGATGAGGCGCGTGGCGCATTTTGAGCCATCGCCCACAAGGCCCCAATGATGCTGCGGCAGGGCTCGAGGCGGGCCCGACGAGACCTGCCAGTCATCTGCCGCACGCCGTCTCTCGGCGCTACATCTTGGAGCGGGAACCTGTCTCGGCTCGCCTTCTGCATCACAGCCGGTCGCTCGCGTTCAGCCGTTTCGGTAGAGATTGCCCGGCCTGAAACGCTGATCCCAACATCGCCGGAAAAGAGAACAAAATAATCCATAGATTTAATGGTAAAAGAACGGATAGTCTTTCTCTCCGGCCTTTCCATGCCTAACCTGTGCGCTGTGATCGTCTCGTCAACACCCACGGGGACCGCAACATGATCCGCGAATTGACCACAGCAAATGCCCATGGCCTGCCTCTGCGAAAGCAGGATGAAGCGAGCTGCTGTGCATGCTGCTGCTCGCCAGAGAGCAATAAACTGGCTTAACCAAGAGCCATAACCCACTCACTTAAAATAGAATTCAACCTCGGCACAGACCGGCCGCGGCGCTGCGAACCTGCGCGCCTTTCTACGGCTCGGCGCATCAGCCGACAGTCAAGCCCCTCGAACATCAGGACCAAGCCATGACCGACCGCCTCTCCTCGCTGTCCCTTTCCCGCCGCCGCTTGCTCGTCAGCACATCAGTCGTTGCCGCCGGTGCTCTGGTAACGGCCACCGGCATTCCGCAAGCGCTGGCCGCTACGCCCAACCAAGGCGGCGATGTCGTCTTCCTCATCGATTCCCTCGGCGACAGCTGGATCCCGAACAACAGTTCGATCTCAAGCTTCCAGGGTCATATCTGGGGCCACGTTGCCGACAAGCTGGTTTATGTCGATGCCGAAGGCAAGACGAGCCCCTGGGTTGCCGAACGCTGGGAACAGAATGACAAGGCCACCGAATTCACCCTCCACCTGAAGAAGGGCGTCACCTTCTCCGACGGAACCCCGGTCGATGCGGCGGCAATCGTTGCCAATCTCGACATCTGGTACGCGGGACGGCCGAAGGACGGCATCAACCCCGTCGGCCTCTTCCCCAAGACCTATGACCGCGCAGAAGCCGCTGATCCGCTCACCGTCAAAGTGTTCTTCAAGGCGCCGACGCTCGGCTTCATTCCGACGCTCGGCTATCACGGCTCGATCCTGATTTCGCCAAAGACACTGGCAAAGCCGGATCGGAGCAGGCGGACCTCGCAAAGACATCCGGCAGCGGGCCGTTTGTGGTCTCGTCCTGGCGGGAAGGCGATTTCGTCAAGCTGACCAAGCGCAAGGACTATAACTGGGGACCGGCAGCCGTCGGCCATACCGGGCCTGCCTTCCTCGACAGTCTTACCTACAAGCTTGTCTCCGAACAGTCTCTTCGCGTTTCATCCGTCCAGTCGGGTCAGGCGGACGTCGCCTACAACGCTTCGCCCCAGGAGCTTAAGTCCCTCAAGGATGCAGGCTTTACCGTCGCCACCCCGCGCTATCTCGGCTTCGTCAACGGCTGGGCGGTCAATACCAAGCTTGCCCCCTATGACGACGTGAAGGTTCGTCAGGCACTGCAGGCCGGCATCAACCGTCAGGAAATCATCGATACGGTCTATACGCCGGACTGGAAGCTGGCGACGTCTTTCATCCAGAGCAACGTGCCGGGTGCAACCGACAACAGCGCGCTCCTGGCCTTCGATCAGGCAAAGGCGGAAAAGCTCCTCGATGAGGCCGGTTGGGTGAAGGGGGCGGATGGCGTTCGTTCCAAGGATGGCAAGCCGCTGGTGCTGACGCTGAATTCCAACCCCTATCTGGCTGCCTCCAAGTCGATCGATGAACTGATCGCCCAGCAACTCGGCAAGATCGGCTGGAAGGTGAATATTCGCGCCTATGACGTCGTGACCTACGGTCAGAAGGTTCGCTATGGCGGTGCCGGCGTTCCGGCCTATGAGGTGACGCGCAGCTTCATCGATGCTGGCACAGTAGCGAGCATCCTGACCGACGCCAATAATGGCGAGAACTGGTTCGCACTCGGCCAGAGCGACGAGACGATCAACCGTCTGCGCGACCAGATTGCCGGCGCCCAGTCGCTTTCCGCCCGCGATCCGCTGCTCGCGCAGCTTCAGCAATATGTGCTCGAACAGGGCTATTTCATTCCCCGCACGCAGATCGTCCAGCGCATCTATGTGCAGCGCCCGAGCTGAAGGGCGAGGTCTATAACGGCGTCGCCTATGCCAGCTACTACACGGCGACCAAGAGCAACGCCTGAGCCTGAGATGAAACGAGACAGAACAGGGAGGCGCCCGGCATGAAACGCCCCTATCTCACCTACGCCGCAAAACGCATAGGACAGGCGATTGCCGTCATCCTGCTTGCCTATGTCTTCACCTTCGTGGTCGTCAGCATCCTGCCTGGCGACCCGATCACCAACGTTCTGCGGGATCCGCAGAACGGCTTTACCGAGGACGAGATCGCGCAGATCATCGCCGCACAGGGGCTGGACAAGCCCGTGCTCGTGCAGCTGTGGAACGCGCTTTCTCATTTTGTGATTGGCGATCTCGGCCTGTCGATGCGCTCCAGCCGCCCGGTGGCAACGCTGATCGGCGAGGTTCTGCCCTCAACCCTGATCCTCGCCTCGGCCGGGCTGGTCGTGGCGCTGGTTCTGGCGGTCGTGATCGCCTATGGCACACAGTTCCTGCCGAAGCGCTTCGGTCAGGGGCTGCTGCGCGGCTTTCCCTCGCTCTTCCTGTCGGTACCGAATTTCGTCATCGGTCTTCTCCTGATCCATGCATTCGGCTTCCAGCTCGGCCTTTTCCGCGTGATCGAGCCCGATAGCGCCTGGGCCACGTTCTTTGCCGCCGTTGCGCTCGGTATTCCGATTTCGGCCCAGATTGCCGAAGTGCTGATCGCCAATCTCGATCACGAAGGACGGCAGGAATATGCGGCTGTCGCGCGCAGCCGCGGGCTCGGCCCCGCCCGCCTGTTTGCCAAGCATCTGCTGAAGCCGTCTTCCCTGCCCGTCGTCACCGTCATCGCGCTGACGATCGGTGAACTGCTCGGCGGCTCGCTGATTACCGAAACCGTCTTCGGGCGAACCGGCGTCGGCAGCCTCGTCCAGCGGTCCGTGACGACGCAGGATCTTCCCGTTCTTCAGGCCATCGTCTCGCTGGCCGCCGTTGTCTTCGTCACCGTCAACCTGCTGACAGATCTGATCTATCCGCTGCTCGACCCGCGCATGAAGCTCGGTGAGAACCGCAAGGCGGCGACAGCTGCAGCTGCGCCAGCCACCCCGTTGGAAGAACCGCAACTCGCGGGTAACGGAGGGGTGCACGCATGACCCTCCTGCCATTCTCCTACACACCGCCGGCCGCGCGTGTGCGGTGGTTCGCCAACCTCAGCCTGCCGTTTTCCGTGCTGCTTGCCTTTGCCGTGGTTGCCCTTGTGATCGGCTGGTCAATCGCACCTGGCCTCTTCACCAGCTATGGCCCGTTCATTGGCGTACCTGCCGAGAAACTGCTTGGTCCAAGCCTGAAACACTGGTTCGGAACGGACCAGCTGGGGCGGGACCTCTATGCGCGGGTCGTCTATGGCACGGCGTCTTCGGTCAGCAGCGCCCTCATTGCGGTCGCGATCGGTGTGGTCGTCGGCGGGCTGATCGGTCTTCTCGCCGGCTTTCTCGGTGGTGTCGTCGATATTCTCTTCGCCCGACTGGTGGACGTACTCCTCGCCATTCCGAGCTTTCTTCTGGCCGTCATCATCGTGACTGCGCTCGGCTTCGACACGATCAACGCCGCAATTGCGACCGGTGTCTCGGCCGTCGCCGTCTTCGCCCGCGTGATGCGATCCGAAGTCCTGAAAATCCGGCAGGCGACCTTTGTCGAGGCGTCTTTCCTGCAGGGCGGATCGCGCAGTTACGTGCTTCTCCACCATGTCCTGCCCAACGCTTCCCGCTCCGTGCTGACGCTGGCCGTCCTGCATTTCGGGCTCTCCATTCTGGTCATCGCCAGCCTTGCCTTCCTCGGCTATGGCGATCCGCCACCCGCTTCCGACTGGGGCCTGCTCATTTCCACAGGCAAGGATTATCTCCGCTGGCCCTGGCTCGTCTACGCACCCGCCCTCGTCACGATCGCGACCGTCCTCTCAATGAACAGGATCAGCAGATGGCTCCGCAAGACAGACTGACGCTTCCCCAAAGCCTCCTCTCCGCCAACGCCGCAAAAGCAACCCCACTCCTTAAGGTCGAGGGTCTATCGGTGGCCTACGACCGCAATACGGTCGTCAGCGGGGTCAATTTCGAGATTGCCAAAGGTCAGAGCCTCGCCCTGATCGGTGAATCCGGTTCCGGCAAATCGACGATTGCCCGCTCGGTGCTGAGGCTCCTTCCTGCTGGGGCCAGCGCCAAAGGCCGTGTCACCTTCGATGGTCACGATATCCTCGCCCTTTCCGACAGACGGTTCCGGCCACTGCGCGGTCGATCGATCGGCTTCATTCCGCAGGATCCGGGCAATTCGCTCAATCCGGTCCGAACCATCGGCGCACAGGCCGAAGAGGCAGCCGCCCTCCTCGACGAGCCGGACAGGCAGGCCCGCACCAACCGTATTCTCGAGACCTTCGCGCAGGTAGGGCTCGACAATCCGAAACGTGTTTATGACGCCTATCCGCATCAGCTTTCCGGCGGCATGCTCCAGCGTGTGCTGATCGGCCTTGCCGTTCTGCCGCGGCCATCGCTGCTGGTGGCTGACGAGCCGACATCGGCACTCGACGTGACGATCCAGAAGCGGATCCTCGATCTTCTGTCGCGCCTGCAGCGGGATCTCGATATCAGCCTCCTCCTGATCACCCACGATCTGGCGATCGCCGCCGAGCGGGTCGATTCTCTCGTGGTGTTGAAGGACGGTCAGGTACAAGAGGCGGGCCGTACCAGCGACGTCTTTGCCTCCCCGGCCTCCTCCTATGGCCGGAAGCTCCACGCGGATGTGCCGGCGCTCAATCCCGACCGCTATGCGCGGCTGCGCGATCCAGGGTTTCGCCGTCTTGAGGCAGTTGCGTCTGAGGCGAAGATTTCGATCAGCGGCGTCACCAAGACATTCGGTGTCGATGGTTCGGCACTCAAGGCCGTCGATGGCATCTCCTTTAATGTGACGGCAGGTACCACCCATGCGCTGGTCGGTGAGTCCGGCTCGGGCAAGACGACCACGATACGGCTGCTGCTCGGGCTGGAGGAGCCGGATACCGGGACGATTTCCGTTGCCGGCGAGCAGGTCACGGGCAGGTCGCAGGCCTCGCTTCAGTCGCTCCGACGCCAGTTGCAGCTCGTCTACCAGAACCCGTTCACGTCGCTTGATCCGGCGTGGAAGGTCGGCTCCCTCATTCGTGAACCGCTCGATCGTTTCCGCATCGGAACCCCGCGCGAGCGCGACGCGCGGGTGCGTGAAGTGCTGGCCGAGGTCGGCCTCGGCGAGCATGTTCTTTCTCGCAAACCGACGGCACTTTCCGGCGGACAGCGTCAGCGGGTCGCCATCGCCCGATCGCTGGTCCTGAAGCCTGATGTCATCGTGCTCGACGAGCCGACCTCGGCGCTCGATGTCAGCGTCCAGGCCGATATCGTCGAGGTTCTTCTGTCGCTGCAGGCCAGTCTCGGGCTCACCTATGTCTTCGTCTCGCATGACCTTGCCCTTGTGCGGCAGCTTGCTCACACGGTGTCGGTCATGCAGCGTGGGCGGATCATCGAACATGGCACGGTCGACCAGATCTTCGGCAGCCCGCGTGAGGCCTATACGCGCACCCTGCTGGAATCCATCCCCTCCGGCGCAGGCCGCAAGGCGCCGCAGCCTTCAAAACGCAACATCGAGCAAAGAGAAATCGCATGAACGCGCTCGCACCGGCAACGCCGCTCCCATCCGGTTTCCGACCGAAACAGAAACTCGGTTTCAACACCCGCGTTTCCTTCAATGACGATGCCGGCCCCGCGCAGGGGCTTGCAGACGGCATCAGTCTTTTCAAGGCGGCAGAGCGGCTGGGCTATCAATCCGGCTGGGCCTATCAGCGGCATTTCGACCATTATCTGTCGTCGCCACTGCCGTTCTTTGCAGCTGCCGGTCAGCACACGAGCACGATCACGCTCGGCAGCGCCGTCATTCCCATGCGCTATCAGGACCCGATCCTGCTGGCAGAGGCCGCAGGCACAACCGATCTTCTCATCGGCGGACGGCTTGAACTCGCCATATCGACCGGTGCGAACGCCGCTTTCGATGCGGTATTCGGCACTGTCGATACGGATGCACGCTCAGAGGCCAAACGGCGGCAGCAGCGTTTTCTTGCCGCAATTTCGGGCGAGATCCTGCACACGGTGCAGGGCGAGGGCAAGGGCGTGCCGGACGGTACCGAGTTGCGCGTGACGCCGCACAGTCCCGGCCTCAGATCACGCATTCGCCAGGGATCGGCCAGTCTCGGTTCTGCAATACAGGCCGCCCAGCTTGGCATCGGCCTGATCTCGGGAACCGTTCAGCACGATCATGAGGAAGGCGAGAGCTTCGGCGCCTATCAGGCTCGCTGCATCGAGGCCTATCGCAGCACCTGGCGCGCAACCTGGAAGACCGAACCGCCACCGGTCGCGGTCGCAGCGTCCATTCTTGTCGGAACGACCGACGAAAGGCGCAGAACTTATGCCGAATACGATCTGGAGCGTCGCACCAAGGGCATCGCTGCGTCGCGGCCAAAAGGCGCCCTGCCTCCATCAGCCCAGCCGACAGGCGCGCAGATCTCTCCTGTCTTTCATGGCACTCCCGACGAGGTGATCAGGCAGATCCTCGCGGATCCCGGCCTCGCCGCCGCAGACGAGGTCGTCCTCTTCCTGCCGCCCGCCTTCGGCATCTCCGACAACATCCAGCTGCTCGCAGATCTCTCCGGCGAAGTTGCTCCTGCCCTCGGATGGTCGCCGGGTATCTGATCGTCTTCGTCTTGGCTTGAAACGGCCTGCCGGCAGGATCTCCGCTGCGCGCAAGATCGCGGAGGAATATTTTCTACATAAGCCATAGAAAAAGAAAGACCTATCTTCCTGCGCCGCGGACCAGCCCCTAACCTCCTCTCATCGCTCGGTAATCTCATCAGGGAGAACACTCACATGACGGCCGAATTTATCAGCGCAAGCTTTGCCAACTCGTCCAACGACCTTAACCCCATTCCCGATGCACCGGTCGATCCGCGTTTTCTCGAACGCTATGCGCGGGCGCTGGATGACTATGGCTTCAACTATACGCTGATCCCCTATTCCTCCTCGTCCTTCGATCCATTCACGCTTGGCGCGACGATCCTTGCGCATACCAATCAGATCAAGATCATTGTCGCCCTGCGCCCGAACACCGTCTATCCGACGGTTGCAGCCAAATCGCTGGCAACGCTCGACCAGTTGAGCGGCGGGCGTGTGGTTGTCCACTTCATCGCCGGCGGCAGTGACGAGGAACAGGCCCGAGAGGGTGATTTTCTCAACAAGGAAGAGCGTTACGCCCGGCAGGAGGAATATATCCGCATTCTTCGGCAGGCATGGTCCTCGACCGAGCCCTTCGATTTCGATGGGAAATACTATCAATTCAAGCAGTTCCGCAGTGCGGTGCGGCCCACCAAGGGGCATATCCCGATCTCGCTCGGCGGATCCTCCGATGCAGCATACCGGATCGGCGGATCGCTCTGCGATATCTTTGGCCTCTGGGGCGAGCCGCTTGCCGAAACGAAGCAGCAGATCGAACGGGTCTATGCCGAGGCCGCCAAGGCCGGCCGCACGGATCGTCCGCGCATCTGGGTCACGTTCCGGCCGATCGTAGCCGAGACTGACGAACTGGCCTGGGAAAAGGCGCATCGCGTGCTCGACCGGCTGAACGAGAACCGCGAAAAGGGCCTCTCCCGTGCGCCGGTCGGTGCCCCGCGCCCGGCCAATGTCGGCTCCCAGCGACTTCTCGACATCGCCGCCCGCGGCCATGTCCAGGATCGCGCCCTCTGGTATCCGACGGTGACTGCGACCAATGCCAGCGGCGCGTCTACTGCGCTTGTCGGCTCGCCGCGAACCATTGCCGATTCGATCCTCGACTATATCGATCTCGGCGCCGATCTCATCTCGATCCGCGGTTATGACAATTACAATGATGCCGTCGACTACGGGCGCTACATTCTTCCGCTTGTCCGCGAGGGCATTCGCGAGCGGGAAAACGCCAGACGGACCGCCGCCTGACAGGCGTCGGCAATTTTTCATCCTGAACATATTTCAAGGCGCCTGCCCGCTTCCCGGCCATCCGGATGGTGGGCAGGCATGCCGATAACTGAAGGTCTTCCCAATGCCCTACGAGACAGAGGCACTGAACGCGACGGTAGAGATCCTGGCAGAGGCTGCGCCCGAGGCGGACCGAGGCGGCAACTTTCCATGGGCTGGTATCCGTGCCGTTCACCGGGCCGGTCTGCTTGAGCGCACTGTCGCCACCAGGTACGGCGGTGACGGGGCAAGCCTCTATGATGCGGCGCAGATCCTCGCCGCACTCGGCAGGGGGGATCCATCCGTCGCCCTGATCAGCGCCATGACGCTCTTCACTCATCTCGGGCAGGCGAACAAGGGCCATTGGCCGGAAGCGCTTTATAAACGTCTTCTGTCAGAGGCAGGCACCCGTCCCCTTCTGCTCAATGCCGCTCGCGTCGAGCCGGAACTCGGCTCGCCTGCCCGCGGCGGTCTTCCCGCAACGATTGCACGGCGCACCGCCAATGGCTGGTCGATCAGCGGCAAGAAGAGGTTCGTCACAGGCGCCCATGGGCTGACGCATTTCCTCGTCTGGGCTCATACGGACGAGCCATCGCCCCGCGTCGGTACCTTCGTCGTGCCGAACGGTCTGCCCGGCATCAGGATTATCGAGAACTGGACCAGCGTCGGCATGCGAGCGACCGGCTCGCACGATGTCGAATATATCGACGTCGAAATTCCCGCCGAGGACGTGCTGGAACTCGTCGATCCGTCTGTCGCCCAGCAGGACAATCGGGCACATGCAGCAGTTACCCTTGCGGTGGCGGCAATCTATCTCGGTGTGGCGGAGGCCGCGCAGGCCGCATTCAACCGCTTTGCCCATGAGCGGATCCCCACCAATCTCGGGCATCCTGTCGCGCGCACGGAACGGTTCATCAACCTCTCCGGCGAGATCGACCTTCTCGTCTCGGCGCCCGGCAGATCATTTCGATGCCCTGCAGGGGCCGAACGACCCGGAACGCTTCATCCGCGCCCGCATCCTCGCCGGCCGGCAGTTGCGCGACGCGGTACAGATCGCCGTGCGCGGGCTCGGTAATCCTGGCCTCGGTGCTGATCTCGGGCTTGAGCGGCATTTCCGCGACATCCAGTCGGTACTCGTTCATGCGCCACAGGAAGACACGTCGATTGCCCATCTCGGCCGTGCCGCCTTCGATCGATGGAACCGCAGCGCGGTGGCAACGCCGGCTGCATCGGCAAGTGTGACGCCGCTGGAGCGCCCGCTTCTGAAGACTGCCTGACAGCCCGTGGCGGCAGGGCGGACAAGGATTTACATCAGCGGGGGAGAGAGGCGCAAAATTCGGCTACCATACTCCCCCGAATGGCAGTTTTGTTGCTTTCGTTCAGCGGTGGCGCATGGCTGAATGGAACGATCGCGCGAGACCTGCTCCGGAGTGCCCCATGAACAACGTTATCCGTCTGGCGGCGAAAGCCCGATCCTTGCCCCCGCATCTCGCGACGGAAGACGAGGCGCTGGAGGCTGCAAGATCTCTGGCGGCGGTTCTTTCCGAAGGCGCAAGCAGTCGTGACCGCGAGCGTCTGCTGCCGTTTGCGGAGCTCGAACTCGTCTCCCAGTCGGGTCTTCTCGGGATCACCGTGCCGACCGAACATGGTGGTGCGGATATCTCCAACCCCTTTCTGGCCGAGGTCATCGCGACACTCTCGCAGGCCGATGCCTCGATTGGCCAGATCCCCCAGAACCATTTCTACATTCTGGAAGTGCTTCGGCTTGCCGGAACGGCCGAGCAGCAGCGCTTTTTCTTCTCACGCGCGCTCGCGGGCGATCACTTCGCCAATGCCCTTGCCGAAACCGGCACGAAGGCCGCAGGCGACATCACCACCCGGCTTGTGCCGGATGGCCCGGGATTTCGCATCAGCGGGCAGAAATATTACTCGACGGGCGCCTTGTTCTGCGACTGGATCGCCATTTTCGCGCTCGATCCGGGTGGCCGGATGGTGATGGCCATGGTGCCGCGCGAGACGAGCGGCGTGACGGTGATCGACGATTGGGCAGGCTTTGGCCAGCGCACGACAGCCAGCGGCACGGTGACGATCGACAATGTCTACGTGCCTGCCGACTGCGTGATCGGCCACCCGGATCTCTTCGCGCAGGCCAATACGCTCGGTTCACTCGGGCAGTTATTGCATGCGGCGGTTGATCTCGGCATTGCCCGATCTGCCTTCGCCGACATGATTGACTTCGTCCGCAACAAGTCTCGTGGCAACAGAAGCCTCGGGGTCTCAAGGGCAAGCGACGACCCACTGGCAATCGCAAGGACAGGAACGATCGCGGTCAAGATCGAGACAGCAGGTGCCATGCTCGAACAGGCCGGCAGGAAGGTGGACATGGCGCAGATCAATGCTTCGCCGCAGACCTCTGCCGAGGCCTCGCTGGCAGTCGCCACCGCCAAGATCGTCACGACGGAGGCTGCGCTGGAGGCGTCAAACGCCCTCTTCGAACTGGCGGGGACATCGTCGACTGACGAGAACCTCAATCTGGATCGCCATTGGCGCAATGCCAGAACCCATACCGTCCATGATCCGGTCAGGTGGAAGTTCCACGCCATCGGTGATTTCCACCTTAACGGACGTCTGCCAGGGCCGAGCGGCATCTTCTAAGCGACGTGATCAGGCGGATCAGTCGGCCGTGCCTGATTTTGTCGTAAGAGCAGGTGAGCGCCGGCGAACCATGTCTTCCAGCGTCATATTGTCGAGGACCGCCGAGATCGCATCGCGAACCTCGGTCATCGAATGCCTGACCTGACAGTCTTCCGGATGATCACAGTCATCGCAGGCTTCGAATGCCGTCTTGCTGGCGCAGCGGATAGGCGCGAGCGGCCCGTCGAGAATGCGAACCGCATGGCCGATATAGATCTCCGACGCCGGCTTCGATAGCGCATAGCCGCCGCCAGGGCCCTTCTTCGAGCGCAGAATGCCGCCCTTGCGAAGTTCCAGGAGAATGGCATCCAGGAATTTCTTGGAAATATTGTTCTGCGCCGCGATCTCACTGACGAAGGCCGTCTTGCCTGGCTCGACCTGCGCCAGATGCACCAGAGCCTTCAGCCATATTTGCCTTTTTTCGTCAGCATTGCGGATCCGAACGGCCTTTGCCGCCTCACATTTTGTCTCAACCGACCGTTACAGGACGAAGCGCGCCGCATCAACGGGCGATGATTGCAAATCGCTCACGCTCCGGGTGATCAGGGCACTCCAGAGATCCTGCAAATGGAGATCCGGCGAACACCGATCTACATTCTACAATAAAGATAGATTATATTGCCTGTGCCGAACAGCAGGCTTTGGCTATTTTCTGCTCATGATCAGAAGAACCACAAGGCAGAAGAAAATGACCGCTTCGGACATTTCCAGCTCATACAGCAAAGACGCGGCAAGCCATGTGTCTGATCTTGCATGTTGTAACCACCCGATTTCGCGAATGCGGACCGGAACATCTTCCGGCCCACGACAACAGGAACGATCGACAGGATGGAGTTCAGCACATGCAGAGACAAGTTATTGAGTTTGGCGGCTTGCCAGTAGGAATAGCGGTACCGGATAACGGCGATCTTCGCTTTATTGCGGTCAAATTTCACGTCATCGATCTTGATGACAGGCGCTTTTCGAGCCTGCTCGATCTCAAGGCTGCCATTCGTGAGCATGTCACCAGCGCTCGCGTGGCTGCCTGATCCTTTCTTTTGGCGATAATCCGGTTCGCGGCTGACGTGATCGACAGTCTCGCCGCCGATCGATTTCGCTCTTTTTCTCCATTGGAAGACGTCATGAAAGAGAGAGCTGTCCTGCGGGCCCTTGCCGGCCCCTTGCCACTCATCGGGCTCGTATTGCTTACCCTTGGCCTTGTGCCGCTGGATGGCGTCATTGCCGCCTGCCGGCAGTTGCAGGCCGGCAGTGCCGCCTGTGGCCTGGTTCTCATCATCTTCGCCGTCGGGCGCACGAATTGCCGCTCGCGTCATCATTGATGACGCGAGCGGCAGTACATGACCTGTGTATGGGCAGCCTGCTGCCAAGTTCCAGTCGGCCCTAAGGCAATGCCAGCACATCCCAATGGCCGACCGTGCAGCTGGAATGTTCCGCACGGGCGAGGCGGTGTCGCCTCCAGTCCTCAAGCAACAACGGATCGAGGCTACGCATCGCAGCAACCGCGCTCGCCATACCTTCGATGAACTGCCGGTGCAATTCGGCATGTTCGGGCGTGAATACCCAAGGGCTGGGTTTGATCGACACTCGAAACCCTGCGGCTTCCAGGGCCGTTTTCAGGAAAGGCCCGCTCTCCGGCCCAAGCGCCGGACCAAATCCTTTGTCACGGCGCTGGTCCTCATTGAAGGCAGCGACGACATCGGCATCAGCCGGATGCCGGTTGCCCCATTGGCAGGTGCCGTCGTAATTCAGCGCCGCATAGAGACCGGCACCGTATCGCTGGATCTGTTCCGCCAGACGCTGCACGAACCCTGCCGAGACCAGATCGAACAGCGCCGAGGCCGTTACCAGATCCGCACCTGCAAACAGATCCGGAGAAAGTGCCGCAAGATCGGTTTCAGCGGTCTCAAGGACCGGCGCATCGCCATGGCGGGATCTTGCCTCGGCAAGCAACAGCGGATCGTTATCAAGGAGCAGCCAGTGCCAGCGGAGGCTCTCCGGCAAGAGGGCGCGGAATGTCGAACCGGTCCCGCAACCGAGATCGACGACCTTTACTCCCTCGCCCTTCCCGACGAGGTGTTCTATGGCCATCCGGCGCAAATCGGTATCGCGCGCGGCATGATCCACCGGCTCGCGCAGATTGAGCCAGCGTGCCTCGAACCCGCTCATCGGATCGCTTCCAGATAGGCGGAGAGGCCCGCCGTCGTCGCCGGCCAGTCCGGAAACGCAAGCCCCGCTTGCCGCGAGCCAGCCGCATATCGCCTGCGCTCGGCGGGGTCGCGGATCATGAGGGCCAGCGCATCTGTAAATGCGTCGAGATCACCCGGTTCGACGAGGATACCTGCCGTCTCCGGCACGACATCGGGAATGGCGCCGCCGCGGCAGGCGATGATCGGCAGGCCTCGCGCCATCGCCTCGGCAAAGGCCATGCCATAGCCTTCATAGCGGCTGGCGAGCGCGAAAATATCTGCCCGGTCATATTCCGGCGCCAGCTCGTTGATTGCGCCGGTCAGCGTGATCCGATCGCCAAGCCCGCTTTCGCCAATCTGCTCCCGCAATGACTGCGCCGTCGCAGGTCCATCGTCTCGCTGCCGATGATCCGGCATTGCCAGGGATCATCGGGCAGCCTGCCAAGGGCAGCGATCAGCAGCGCGTGATCCTTGCGCGGCGTCAGCGAGCCCACCGCCACGATCATCGGGCCGTTGCCCTCACCGTCCGAGCCGCCAGCGGGCGGTGCTGGGTCCGTTCCGGGCACGGCGACGTGGATGGCATCAGCCGTCACGCCAAATTCGCCGGCCAGCGTCTTTGCGGTCGCCGGGCTCGTCACCACAATGCCGCGGGCACTTTTAAGTGCTTCGGTCTCACTCGCGCGCAGCTGCTTTGAGAGCTCGGCGCTGATACCGGTCTCCAGCGCCAGCGGATGGTGGACCAGAGCCACAAGCGTCAGGCGCTTTTCTTCCGCCGCGACGATCTGCGGAATGCAGCCGAAGGCAAGTCCGTCGATCAGAACCAGTGTACCATCTTCCAGCCCCGCAAGCTGGCGCGCCGTTTCGGCCAGTTCCGCTTCAGTCGGCACGGGAAAACCGGCCGGGAGTTTCAAATGCTCGACCTGCCAGCCGAGCGCCCTCAGCTCCGCCATGATCCGGCGATCGTAGCCATACCCACCGCTTCTGGTCTCAATGTCACCGGGTATCGCAAAAACGAGACGCTTTCCTGCCGTCATGCTCAACGCACCTCCGCCTCGTACCATGCCCGGGCAACATGGCTTTCGTGCAGTGTCACCTTCAGTCGCCGGATGCGCGCTCCGCCTTCGCCAAGTCCGCCGGTCTTGATACGGCTCACAAGGGCATCGAAAATATGCTTCGCCAGCACTTCGGTCGTCGTCACCTTGCCGCGAAACACTTCCAGCTCGTCGAGGTTCTGGTAGTTGAGCGGTGCCACGACGGCCTTCAGTTCGCTCGTTGCCAGCCCGATATCGACACCCAGACCATTCTCGTCGAGATCCTCGGTCATGAAGGCGGCATCGACGATAAAGGTCGCCCCATGCATGGCCTGAGCCGGGCCGAAAACCTCGCGAGGCAGGCTATGCGCGATCATCATGTGATCGCGAACTTCAACGGCAAACATGAACTTCCTTTCGAAAATCAACGATAGCGAATGCGATGACACAGCGTGTCAGGATCAAGGAGAATATCGCAATAGGGTTCGGCGAGGGCGCTGAATGCCGTCTCGCCGGAAATAAGCTGATCCAGCCGCTCATCCTCAAGAAGACCGAGCGCGACCTCAAGCCTGCGCCTCAACGGCCAACGGGCCCGGCGCGCTGCCGGCACATGCCCAACCTGCGAAGCGACGATCGACAGGCGCTGGCTGTGAAAGGCACCGCCGAGCGGCACTTCGATGCCGCGATCACCGAACCACGACATCTCGATGATCCGTGTCTCGAAGCCGGCAAGCGAGATCGCCGTCGCCAGGCCCTCGGAACTTGCCGAGGCGTGAATGACCACATCGGCCCTTCCCGCCAGCTCCTCTAAGTGCTCCGGTGTTGCAAACCGGCAGCCGAATATCTCTGCCAGCGGCCCTCGTGCGGCATTGACGTCGACGACAGTCACTTCGGTGGCCGGGATTTTTGCCGCCAGTGAGGCGACGAGAAGCCCGAGCAATCCTGCGCCGACGATCGCCACCCGATCGCCTGCCATGATCCCGGCATCCCAGATCGCGTTGAGCGCCGTCTCCATATTGGCGGCCAGTATGGCGCGCGACGGCGGCACGCTCTTCGGCACACGGATCGCCATATCCGCAGGTGCATGAAAAATGTCCTGATGCGGGTGCAGGCAGAAAACCGTTTCTCC
Organism: Shinella sp. UYSO24; assembly: GCA_902167985.1. Lineage (GTDB taxonomy): Bacteria > Pseudomonadota > Alphaproteobacteria > Rhizobiales > Rhizobiaceae > Neorhizobium. Next base: position 98,548 of record CABHNZ010000002.1, on the reverse strand, counting down.
GCGTCGTTCTCGTGGGCCTGCCTCGACCTGCCCGACAACGGCATAGCCATATTTGACAGGAAACGAGAAATCACCGTCCTGCAGCGGCGCCCGCATGCGCTCATATTCGCTTTCAGGCACGCCACCATTGGCCACAAGCGCCTCAGTGCCGCGGCTGATTGCGCCAAACCGGCTCTGGATCAGGACCTCATTGTCTCCGAGTGTGCCAAGCGGCACCGCACGCATTTCCGCGCGTTGGCGGTCCGTGAGCCATAGGGACTGTGCGGTTGTCATGGTGCGCCCGCTGCCTCCTTTGGCAAATCGGCAGTTTCCGCCTTGTGCAGCACGACGGCCTGACGACCGCCGGGGCGCCTCCAGCGACGCGATTCATCGGATATGAAAGCGCTCAAAACCCGCGGCATGCGGCTTTCCTCGGGTATGGCGAAGAGGCCGAGCCGCGTGCTGATCCGGCCGAAAGCCGTGGAGGCCGTCACGATCGTGAACGGGATGGCCAGACACAGGCCACCGACGAATGGCAGTGCCCAGAGCGCCGTCGTAAGACCGCCACGGTGATAGATGGCCACGGCGAGAGCCACGCCGATCACCGTCTGGACGGCCATTGCCTTGGCCGCGGTCGGCAGCGAAACGCCCAGCTGATCCCGGTTCTGGCCACTCCATGTCACCGAACGGCCGAAGAGAAGACCGATCAGGAACAGCGAGACATAGACGGCGATGATCGGTGCCATCAGCATCGACGCGACGATCTCGACAAACGTCGAGGCCAGGAAACGCCCCGCCCCGCCATAGCCGCGCATCTTGCCCGGTGTCAGCACGACATCGATGACGCCTGCGATTTTCGGCGAGATCGACATCAGGAAAATCGTCACGAACAGCCAGAAGCCAAGCTCGATATCGGCTGCGACGAAACCCGATGACACGCCTTTCCAGGTCGCGGCGAAGGTCATCGCGATCCAGGCCGGCGGCGCCATATACATCAGGATCGCCTGCAGCACCTGAAACCGGCTGATGGCTTTCAGCCCCGGCGCGAAGAGGAAGCGCCAGTATTGCATATTGCCCTGGCACCAGCGCAGGTCGCGTCTTGCAAATTCGATAAGGGTCGGCGGATTGGCCTCGTAGCTGCGGCTCTCGATCGGCAGAACGCGAACCTCATAGCCGCCACGCCGCATGAAAGCCGCTTCCAGCTGGTCGTGGCTGAGGATATGGCCACCGAGCGGCGGCTTTCCCGGAAGCACCGGCAGGCGGCAATGGGCGAGAAACGCACCGGTGCGGATCAGCGCGTTATGGCCCCAGTAGGGGCCGCAATCGGCATTCCACCATGCAGACCCCATGGTGAAGGATCGCATGCCGTGCCGCATGCCGAATTGAAAGAGGCGGGCAAAACCGCTTTCCGCCGGCATGCCGACCACCAGCGTCTGCAGGATGCCGATCTCCGGATGACGTTCGAGGGCTGCAACCAGCCGGACGATAACATCGCCGGCCATCACGCTGTCGGAATCAAGCGGCAGGAAGAAGTCGTAATCCTGCCCGTATTCTTGCAGGAATTCCTCGATATTGCCCGCCTTGAACCCGGTATTCACAAGCCGGCGACGATAGACGGGCGGATTGCCGCCGCCGTCCTCGATCATCGCTGCCAGCCGTTCGAACCCGTCATCCTCTGCCCGAGCGATCTGAGCATCCGATGTGTCGCTCAACACGAAGAGGCGAAAGTGCCGGTCGAGGCCTGTGGATCGCAGGCTCTTCCAGATGGCATCGAGACGGGCATAAGCCGGCGCGGGATCTTCGTTGCGGAGGAAGACGGTAAGCGCCGTCATGCTTTCCAGCCGCTTCGGCTGCGCTTCGGATCCTTCCGGATAGAAAGCGTAGACGCTGCGGGCCGGATTGCCGAAGCCATGCAGCAGGACGAGACCGATCACGGCATTCCAGAAGCCCAGCACGGTCCAGGCGTTGCCAGCAGGAAGCCCGCCAGCATTACCGTCTCCGGCCCGAAGAAACGGGTAGGCGAAAGGACGCGATAAACCAGAATGCCGATCGCCAGGATCGTTATCAGATTGAGGGCGAGAACCAGCCTTCGGCGCCACGCGACAGGCATGCCGCTATAAGGTTTCAAAGACGGAGCGGTGCTTTCGGCAGGTGCCGGTCTCGGTATACGATGCGCCACGTCGCCGTGGCCTGAACCCAAATCCATTGCCGCTCAGTCTTTCCATTAGACGTCAATGCCACGGGAACTAGGCATCGCGTCGCGCCAAACAACCAGTTCCGTCTGTCGTAGCGGCAAGACTGTGTTCAATTTAAAGTCAACGCCCCGGAGGAACGCATCAAATGCATGCGCTCCTCATCCTCGCTCATAACCAAGCCTTATCCGATAGCGCCGTCTATCAGGTCGGCCAGCGCCTTGTGGCCGGCCATTGCCTGTTGCAGTTCAAGGACGGTCCTGTGGCCTTCCCTGAAAAGATTGATGCAGATTTCCGCGGCAATACTGACGTCAGGATCGCTTTTGAGAAGAGAACGGCTAGTGCGCCACTGCTCCAGCACGGTGTCGATGATATCCAGTTCGGCGGGACCAAACGTGGTTTCCAAGAATGAGGGCATTTCGATGCAATCTCCACAGCGCCGTGCGATGTGGTGCCCGGCGCGCAAAATTCAAGAGTGACGAAGAGGAGAGACGATCGTGTCAGTGGTTATCGTCAAACGGGTCGCGTGACGATGACCCCATCGGCCGCGACGAGACGCCCTTTTCTGTAGACCTTGCGGCCCGCCGGAAAGCCGACCACCGCTTCGGGGACGTGGCGGGCATTGACCGCGACAAAATCCGCCTTGGCTCCGACAACAATCCCGTAATCGGCAAGACGAAGTGCCTTTGCGCCCGCATGCGTGACGATATCGAAGGCTGCACCCAGATCCTCGTCGGTGAAAAATCCCGACCGGTAGCCGATGATCTCGGCCCGGCGCAGCATGTCACCGTCGCCATAGGGCCACCAGCTGTCACGAATATTGTCGCTGCCGGAAAAGACGTTCACGCCTTCCTGCCGCAGCAGGGCGACGGGCGGAAAATTATGGTTCCCGGGCGCATTGGTCATGATCGAGACACCGCTGGCGGCAATCTTCGCGGCGATCCGGCGGGCGGCATCCGGCGGAAGATCGCCAAGCCCGTAAGCGTGGCTGATCGCGACATGCCCCTGCATGCCGAGCACCTGCGTGCGGGCGCAGATCTCCTCGATGCTGAACGCCCCCATCGTGCCCGCCTCATGCAGGTGGATGTCCACATCCACCCCGCGCTTCTCCGCAATGCCGAAGACCACATCGAGATGGCCCGTCACATCACGGTCGAAGCTTGCCGGATCAAGCCCGCCGATCACATCGGCCCCCATTATGATCGCTTCGTCCAGCAGTTCTGGCGTGCCGGGGCTCTTCAGAATGCCGCTCTGCGGGAAGGCGACGAGCTGGATATCGATGATGTCGCGATATTTTTCCCGGACCGCGAGGATCGTTTCGAGCGAGGCCAGCCCGACCGAACCGTCCACCATGACGTGGCTGCGCATCCTAAGGCTACCCTGGCCGATGCAAAGCTCGAGCTGTTTGATGGCGCGCTCGGCCATAGGCTCGGCCTTTGCCATGTTCTCGGCCTGGAACGCGACACGCTCATGCACGTCGAAGCCATTGGTGCAGGGCCGATGCGGCACCCATTCGCCGCCGTAGAAACTGGTGTCGAGATGGATATGGCCCTCGACAAAGGAGGGCAGAAGGAGCGCACCGCCGAGATCGACAGTCTCGACGGTGGTTCGGGTGCCGCCGGTCGCCGGCTCCACTGACGGGCGGATCGTCGCAATCCGGCCACCCTCGACATCGATCTCGTGCAGGCGCCCGTCTGCAAGCCGGGCATTGCTGAAAACAGTCATGATCCTATCGCCGCTCCCTGATATCTGCGGTCATTCAAGTCGCAACACGCGCCAGCAGCAAGATCATGTCGACGGATTTCCGGTGGAGGAACATTCGGCCGTGATCCTTGCGCCTATCACACGAGCGGCTTGGTCGCGCTGATCGCGTAGCGATGCTGCAGGCCGCGGGCGAGTGCCTTGAGGCGGTTCCAGTGCGGTGCCTGTGCCCGGTTTATCTGGCGAAGGTCCGTGTCGATGACGACATTGTCGAAACCGGCCTCCCGCAGGAGAAGCGCGACCTCTGAGGCCCGCGCGCCCGATGAGAAATGCACCTGCTGCAAAATCTCCCGATGCTTGCCCGCCATGTCAGGAGACATGGACGGTCCATCCTGCTTGAGCAGGCCCTTCTTCGTCAGGAAAGCCGCCAATTTGCCGAGCATTTTCTCGGCAAACCCGACATTGACGAAATCACCATCGACGATCAAAAGCCGGCCGCCGGGTTTCAGAACCCGCAGCCACTCGCGAAAACAGGCGGCCGGATCGACAAGTGTCCAGACCAGATGGCGGGTGATGATGGCGTCATAGGCGCCATCCGGCTCCATCGTGTTTTCGGCGTCCGCCATGCGGAACGTTATGTCCCGGCCACGCTTGGCCGCCTTCTTGCGGGCAAGGTCAAGCATCGTCTCGGACCAGTCGAGCCCCGTCACCCGGAAGCCGGCATCATCCATCAGGTGCGAGATGACGGCAGTACCGCTTGCCAGATCCAGCGCCTTTCGCCCCTGCCCTGCGCCGAGGTGCTTGTCGATCAGTTCGCGCCACGCCAGACGTTCCACTTCGGAAAATATCTCGTGCCCGGCATAGAGATCGAAGGTTGCAGCGCGGGCGGACCAATAGGCCTTGATCTCGTCCCGGATCTCATGGTTTCGCCCGTCAAAGCCGGTCATTTGTTCAGTCACAAAATATCCCTCCCTAGTTGAGAATGTCTCTAAAAGATAAAACTTGACTTTAGCAATCATAAAATAATAGAGCCCGCTCGGTTTCGACGGGAGAGAGTTCCATGACCATCACACTAAAGGCTGCGGGCCTGACCGCGGCAATGCTTCTGGCTGCCGCATTTCCGGCTCTGGCCGAGAAAACGACAATTACCGACGTCACCGGCCGCGCGGTCGAAGTCGACGTGCCCGTCAAGCATGTCATCCTCGGCGAGGGCCGCCAGATATACTTCCTCGCGGCGCTCGACAAGGAGAACCCTTTCCAGCACGTCGTGGGCTGGCGCGACGACCTGCCGAAGGCCGATCCGGAGACCTATGACGCCTATCTCGCGAAATATCCGCAGATCGCCAAGCTGCCGACCTTTGGCGGCATGAAGGACGGCACGTTCAACATCGAACAGGCCGTGGCCCTGAAGCCCGATGTCATCCTGATGAATATCGACGCCAAGACCGCGACCGAAGAGGCCGGCTATATCGAAAAGCTCGGCAAGGTCGGGATTCCGCTCGTCTATGTCGACTTCCGCGAAAAGCCGATGGAAAACACCGAGCCGAGCATGCGCGTCATGGGCAAGCTGATGGGCCGTGAAAAGATCGCCGAGGACTTCATCAAGTTCCGCGCCGACAGCATCAAGCTCGTGACCGATCGCCTCGCTGCCGCCAAGCCGAAGTCGCCGGTCGTCTTCGTCGAGCGCGCAGGTGGCTATTCGGACGATTGCTGCATGTCCTTCGGCAACGAGAATTTCGGCAAGATGGTCGAGATCGCCGGTGGCATCAACATGGCCAAGGGCATCATTCCGGGCACGTTCGGCACGGTCAATCCGGAGCAGATCGTCGCCTCCAACCCCGATCAGGTCATCGTTACGGGCGGCATGTGGCAGGCTTATGTTCCGGGCGGCGCCTGGGTTGGCGTCGGCTATGGCGCCGACATGAAGGAAGCCAAGCGCAAGCTCGAAGCGCTGACCAAGCGCCCTGCCTTCACCGGCGTCAAGGCGGTTGCCGATCATAACGTTCACGCCATCTGGCACCAGTTCTACAACAATCCCTACCAGTTCGTCGCCATCCAGCAGATCGCCAAGTGGCTGCATCCGGATCTCTTCAAGGATGTCGACCCGGAAGCGACGTTCAAGGAACTGCATGCCCGCTTCCTGCCGCTCGATTACAAGCCCGGCTATTTCGTCTCTCTGAAGGACGAATGATCCGGTGGCCAGCGTGATCGTTCCAACGACCGCCGCCGGGCGGGAGCGCTACCGCGCTCTCGCCTTCCGGCGTATTCTCATTCTCTTGGCGCTGACGGCCGCACTTGCCTTCAGCATCGCAGCCGACATGGCGCTCGGCCCGGCCAATTACACGATCTCGGAGGTGCTGCTCGCGGTCTTCAATCCGGAGGAGGCCGGCAACCAGTTGCGGGTGGTGATCTGGGATATCCGCATGCCGATCGCGCTGATGGCCGTCACCGTCGGTGCTGCCCTCTCGCTTGCCGGCGCCCAGATGCAGACGATCCTTGCCAATCCGCTGGCAAGTCCGTTCACGCTCGGCATTTCCGCCGCCGCCAGTTTCGGTGCCGCGCTGGCGCTTGTCGCCGGGGTCGCAGTGTTCCCGGCCGCCATCCAGTATATGGTGCCGATCAACGCCTTCCTGATGGCGATGTTCGCCTCGCTCTTCATCTATTTCGCCTCGACCATGCGTGGCGTGACCGTCGAGACGATCGTGCTTCTCGGCATCGCGCTCGTCTTCACCTTTAACGCGGCGCTGTCCCTCCTCGAATACCTTGCGTCCGAACAGGCGCTGGCAGCGGTCGTGTTCTGGACGATGGGCAGCCTCACCAAGGCGACATGGCCGAAGGTCTATGTCACGGCCGTCGTTCTCCTCGTCACCGTTCCGCTCTTCATGCGCGACGCATGGGCGCTGACGGCGCTTCGCCTGGGTGACGACAAGGCGGCCAGCATGGGCGTCAATGTGCGCCGGCTGCGCCTCAAGACCATGCTGACGGTCAGCCTGCTTGCCGCCATCCCCGTCTCCTTCGTCGGAACGATCGGTTTCATCGGCCTCGTCGGCCCGCATATCGCCCGCATGGTCGTCGGCGAGGATCAGCGTTTCTTCCTGCCGGGATCGGTCATCTGCGGTGCGCTTCTTCTGTCGGCAACATCGGTCGTCAGCAAGATCATCATCCCCGGTGCGATCCTGCCGATCGGCGTGATCACGGCGCTTGTCGGCATTCCCTTCTTCTTCGCCCTCATCTTCGGCAACAGGAGGCGCTCGTGGTAGCACTCGCACTCAAGGATGTCGGCGCTACCTACGGGCGGCGCACAGTCCTGTCGAAGATCGGCATCGACACGATCGACAGCGGCAGCATGACGGCGGTGATCGGCCCGAATGCGGCGGGCAAGTCGACGCTCTTCAAACGCATCGCCTCGCTCATCTCCGGACCGGGTGTCGTCACGCTCTCGGGAACCGAGCGCGGCGACCGAGCCATCTGCTACATGCCGCAGGATACGGGTGCGAATGCGGTTCTGACCGTCTACGAATCCGTGCTTCTCTCGGCCAAGCAGGGCGGGGGCTGGCGGGTGCAGGATGACGAGCTTGAAGATATCGACCGGATCCTGAAGGCGCTGCGCATCGAGCCGCTCGCCTTTCGCGGTCTCGGAGAACTGTCAGGCGGCCAGCGGCAGCTGGTGGCATTGGCGCAGGCGCTGGTGCGCAAGCCCGACGTGCTGTTGATGGACGAGCCGACCTCGGCACTCGATCTCCACCGGCAGATCGAGGTTCTGGGCTTCGTCGGCGATCTCGCCCGGAAAACCGGGATGATCGTCCTGATCGCCCTGCATGATCTCAACCACGCCCTGCGCTATTGCCAGAACACGATCGTCATTTCAGACGGCACCATGGTGACGAGCGGCAAGACCTTCGACGTCATCACGCCGGACATGCTGCGGGACGTCTATAAGGTGCGGGCACGGATCGAGACCTGTTCGCAGGGCGAGCCCTTCCTGTTGGTCGATGGCGTGGCCGACGCCTGAACCCTCACCGTTGAAAGCCGGTGGCGGCTGCAGATTGCGCCGCCACCGACCGCCTGTCTAACGCGCCCGAGCGGCGCTGTTGCAATCCCCCGATGGATGGGGAAAGCCGGCTGCTGGTGGCGCTCATCTCGGCTCCCGACGACGCGAATTGCCTGTTTTTCGCCACGCAGACCGCAATTTCCTGTCATTCTTTCCCGGATTTGTGACAATGCAGGTTGTCAAACCCTTCCCGGTGCCTCAAGGGTCTCGCGCGTTTTATGACAGATTGATGACAGTCGTTCACACGGGAAGGTCGCTCAAATGATGAGCCTATTTCGCAAGCTCATGCCAAGGGAAGACAAGTTCTTCGATATGTTTGCCAACCACTCCAAGACGGTGGTGGCTGCAGCACAGGCAATGAACGATCTTCTGGCCGGACGTGACGTTGAGGCCAATTGCGAGCGCATCGTCTCTCTCGAAAACGACGCCGACGAGATTACCCGCGAAGTCCTGCTTGCGATCCGCCGCAGCTTCATCACGCCCTTCGACCGTGGCGATATCAAGGATCTCATCCAGTCCATGGATGACGCAATTGATACGATGCACAAGACGGTCAAGACCATCCGCCTGTTCGAGCAGACAAGCTTCGATCCGCTGATGCAGCAGATGGGTGCCGAGATCGTCAAGGCTTCCGCGCTGATTGCCGAGGCCATCCCGCTTCTCAACCGCATGCAGGCGAATGCGCCGCGCCTTTCGGCCATCGCCGAAGAGATTACCCGCGTCGAGGGCCGCTCGGACGAATTGCATGACGAAGGCCTGAAGGATCTTTTCCGCCGCCACGGGGCAAACGGCAATGCCATGGCCTACATGATCGGCAGCGAGATCTACGGCAATCTGGAAAAGGTTGTCGACCGCTTCGAAGACGTCGCCAACGAAATCAGCGGCATCCTGATCGAGAACGTCTGATGGATGCTTCGCTCGCCTTCCCGCTTCTGGCTGGCCTCATCGCCGTCGCGCTGTTCTTCGACTTCCTGAACGGCCTGCATGACGCGGCCAATTCGATTGCGACGATCGTCTCGACACGCGTGCTGCGGCCGCAATTCGCGGTCGCCTGGGCGGCGTTCTTCAACTTCATCGCCTTCCTGTTCTTCGGCCTGCATGTGGCAGAAACGCTCGGAACCGGCATTATCGACCCGTCGATCGTGACGCCGCAGCTGATCTTTGCGGCTCTGACCGGCGCCATTGTCTGGAATATCATCACCTGGATCTTCGGTATTCCGTCCAGTTCCTCGCACGCGCTTGTCGGCGGGCTGGTCGGTGCAGGCTGGGCTAAGGCCGGGTTTTCGTCGGTCGTGTTCAGCGGCCTGTTCAAGACTGTGGGGGCAATCTTCCTGTCTCCCGCGATTGGCTTCGTGCTTGCCCTGTTCCTGATCCTCATCGTTTCATGGATCTTCGTCAGGCAGACACCCTTTGCCGTCGATCGCACGTTCCGGATGATGCAGTTCGTTTCCGCCTCGCTCTATTCGCTCGGCCACGGCGGCAATGACGCGCAGAAGACGATGGGCATTATCGCCATCCTGCTCTACAGCCAGGGCCAGCTCGGTTCGACCTTCTATGTGCCGCTCTGGGTCGTGCTCTCCTGTCAGTCGGCCATGGCGCTTGGCACGCTCTTTGGCGGCTGGCGGATCGTCCACACGATGGGCTCGAAGATTACAAGACTAAACCCGATGCAGGGCTTCTGCGCCGAAACAGGCGGTGCGCTGACGCTCTTCGGCGCCACATGGCTCGGCATTCCGGTGTCGACCACGCATACGATCACCGGTGCGATCGTCGGCGTCGGTGCTGCGCGTCGTCTCTCCGCGGTGCGCTGGGGCCTTGCCGGCAATATCGTCATTGCCTGGATCGTCACCATGCCGGCTGCGGCAATCGTCTCGGCACTGGTCTACATGGCCGCCGACCTCATCGGCTGATCGACCGAACACCATTTGAGCCACTTTGTCGGGCGGGAGCATATCCCGCCCTTGTGCTGTCTGCTTCAGGACGCTACCGCACTATGACCGGTCAGAAACCGGGATCGAAATGCGGGAGACGCAGTGATGCATGGTGAGTACAAGGTACAGGGCGGCAAGCTCGTCGTCGTCGATCTCGAAGTCAGCGACGGGAAGCTCCGTGACGTCCAGGTCTCGGGTGATTTCTTTCTGGAACCACCGGAGGCGCTTGCCGACATCCGCACCGCCCTTGAAGGACTGCCGGTCTCCGCATCCGTAGAGCATATCAGCACTGCGCTGCGTGCCGGGCTTCGCGCCGAGGCGGAACTGATCGGCTTCAGCCCCGAGGCTGTCGCGATTGCCGTGCGCCGCGCGCTGGGCGTTGCCGAGACATGGCGCGACTACGAGTGGCAGATCATCGAGGCCCCTGCCCTTTCACCGGCCATGCACCTTGCCATGGATGAGGTGCTGGCGATGGAAGTGGCCGCCAAGCGGCGCGGTCCCTGCCTGCGTTTCTGGGAATGGGAGCGGCCCGCCATCATCATCGGCGGCTTCCAGTCGCTGCGCAACGAGGTGGACATGGAGGCTGCGAAAGCCTTTGGCGTCGATGTCGTGCGGCGCACGACGGGTGGCGGCGCGATGTTCGTCGAGCCCGGCAGCGCCGTGACCTATTCCCTCTATGCGCCGGCGGAACTGGTGCGAGACAAGAGCTTCGCAGAGTCCTACGCCTTCCTCGACGACTGGGTGCTGAAAGCCCTGCAATCGCTCGGCATCGACGCTTTCTACAAGCCGCTCAACGACATATCGAGCCCGAAGGGCAAGATTGGCGGCGCCGCACAGAAGCGTTTTTCGTCCCGCGCCGTCCTCCATCATACGACTATGGCCTATGACATGGATGCCGAGAAGATGGTGCAGGTGCTGCGCATCGGTCGCGAAAGTTGAGCGACAAGGGGACGACCAGCGCGGTGAAACGCGTCGATCCCCTGCGCAGCCAGACCGGCTTGCCGCGCGAGGATATCATCCGGCGGATGAAAGAGGTTTTCGTCAGCCTCAACGGCGGCACGCCGGGCAAGATTTCCGACGAGGAATATGCCGCAGCGGAAAAGCTTGCGGCAGACAAATTCGGCAATGATGAGTGGCTGCGCTCGATCCCCTGACGCAACCGCAGGCTTCATCCACAGGAGGCATGGTGGTGGGTCACTCCGTCACGCTGGCGGCAAGTGCTTCTGAAACAAACAGCTATCGCCGGGGGCTGTGACAAACAGCGTTGGTATTGCAATCCGGCACTTGCTTCATCGCCGCGATCCTTCCATATGACGCCCATGACTGGTGATTCAAAAATCTTCGTTAGCCTCAAATCGATCCGCAAGAAGGCGCCGACGCGCAGCGAGCCGAGCGGACCGAAATGCCATTGGGACGGTTGCGAGCGGACCGGGCAGCACCGTGCGCCGATTGGCCAGGAATCCGAGGGCCGGTTCTTCATGTTCTGCATGGAGCACGTCAAGGAATACAACAAGGGCTATAATTACTCGAGCGCGCTCTCCAGCCCGGAGGTTGCACGTTATCAGAAGGAAGCCGCAACCGGCGCCCGCAAGGCGCTCGGCAGCACGGTAACGGAGCCGACAGAGGCGCCGCTTCCCTCGACGGCACGCTCCGGTTCGGCCAAGGCGGTGAACGCCCGTAAATCCGCCGAACAGCGGCAGGCGCAGAAGGCCGAAATGCAGAAGCGCAAGCTGCGCGTTCTCGAAGCCAAGGCCTTCGAAGTGCTCGGCCTTTCGGAAGATGCGACACCGGAAGAAATCAGGGCCCGCTACAAGGAGCGTCTGAAGATGCTTCATCCGGATGCCAATGGCGGAGACCGCAACTCGGAACGCGATCTCCAAGCTTCAATTGAAGCTCACAAGATCCTGAAACTCAACGGATTTTGCTGATCTCCCGTTAGGTCATCCGTGGGCGTGTCGGGAGATATGTTCGACCACTGCCCGAAGAAATGATGGACCGGCCCCCGGCCGGTTCCGACCTTGAGAAACGTCCCGCCTCCAGCGCCTGATGCAGATATTCCCTGGCCGTGGCGACGGCCTGCGGCAGATCATGGCCGCGTACCAGCCGGGCGGTGATTGCTGCAGAGAGCGTGCAGCCGGTTCCGTGGTCGTTCGTCGTTCTGACGCGCGGCCGGAGGAACTGGTGCAAGCGACCATCTGCCTCCAGCAGCACGTCGACACAGTCGCGACCCTGACCATGCCCTCCCTTTATCAAAACCGCACGCGCCCCCTTGTTCTGCAAGGCACGTGCTGATCTATCGCGGCCTCTAACGTGGCAGCAATCGGCATGCCGGTCAGGATTGCCGCTTCAGGCAGGTTGGGCGTGATGAGATCGGCGCGCGGCATCAACCGCGACAGGAGCGCTGCGACCGCATCGTCCCGCAGCAGCCTGTCGCCCGAGGTTGCCACCATGACGGGATCCAGCACCAACGGCCCTTGATACGCTTGGAGCTCATCGGCGACGGTTTCGATCGTCTCTCGCCTTGAAAGCATACCGATCTTGATTGCGGCGACGGCAAGGTCGGCAAGCACTGCCTGCATCTGCGCGGCCACCATGGACGTTGAAACGTCCTCCACGGCAGCAACGCCCTTCGTGTTCTGCGCGGTTACGGCTGTAACCACGCTTGCGCCATAAACACCAAGCGCTGAAACGTCTTGAGATCGGCCTGGATGCCGGCCCCGCCGCCGCTGTCCGATCCGGCAATGGTAAGCGCGATCGCCGTCATCTCTTGACCTCCACGCTCTCCCGGTCCCTGTCCCGCCATGGCATCGTCGCAGCGATCCACTGCAAGGTGCGGGCCTCGGGATCGCTATTGCGGGTTATATCCGTCACGACAGCCGCGCAGGCGGCCCCTTCGGCGAGCACGAGTGGCGCCCGCTCCGCGGTAATCCCGCCGATGGCAACGAGCGGCAGAGCGCCGATCCTGTTCTTCCAGTCTCCGACCCGCGTCACACCCTGCGGCTGCCACTTCATTGTTTCAGGATCGTCGGCCAGACCGGCCCCAGCGCCACGTAATCCGGTTCTGCGCTAAGAGCCGTCGAAAGCTCGGCCGGATCATGGGTCGAGATGCCAAGCCGCAGGCCGGCGCGACGGATGGCGCCCAGATCGGCCTCGGCCAGATCCTCCTGGCCAAGATGGATGAAGTCGCAGTTCTCGTCGATCGCCAGCTGCCAATAGTCGTTGACGATCAGCTGGCAACCATGCGCCCGGCAGAGCACCTGCGCGCGGCGAACATGCCGCCGCAACTCGCGGTCGGGCATGTCCTTGATGCGCAACTGGACGAGCTTCACACCGAGCGGCACAAGCCGCTCGATCCACTCGGCGCTGTCGACGATGAGATAAAACGGATCGAGCCTCATGAGAACACCGCCCTGCCGATGACCGGGGTCGAGGGCACCGCCATGTCGCGCGGCTCCAGCATGCCGGAGAGATAGGCAAGCCTGCCTGCATCAACGGCCTTGGCGAATGCTTCGGCCATGCAAGGTGGATCGGCGGCATTGGCGACGGCGGTGTTGAGGAGAACCGCGTCATAGCCCATTTCCATCACCGTCGCCGCATGGGAGGGTCGGCCGAGGCCCGCATCGACAATCAGGGGAACATCCGGAAAGGCTGCGCGCATCGCTGTCAGCGCCGAAGGGTTACGTGGGCCGGCGGCAGATCCGATCGGCGCGCACCATGGCATCAGCACATGGCAGCCGGCGGCCAGCAGTTTCTCCGCCACGATCAGATCGTCCGTCGTATAGGGAAAACCGAGAAACCCTCGCCGGTCAGAATGCGGGCGGCTTCGACGAGTTCGAAGACATCGGGTTGGAGACTATCGTGGTGGCCGATGACTTCGAGCTTGATCCAGTCGGTGCCAAAAACTTCCCGCGCCATCTTTGCCGTCAGCACCGCTTCCGATGCGCTATGGCAGCCGGCGGTGTTCGGCAGAACACGCACAGCCATCTGCCGGATGAGTTCGAAGAAGGCACCGCCCGCCCTGCCTCCGGCGGTTTCGCGTCGCAGGGAAACTGTGACGATCCCGGTGCTGGATCGCTTCACAGCCTCCGACAGGACCGCCGGCGAAGGATAGCGCGCCGTACCGAGAAGAAGACGCGATGACACGTCGACATCGTAAAGCCTCAGCATGTCTCAACCTCCCTGCATGGGTGACAGGATCTCGACCCGGTCGCCATCGGCGAGATTGGCCTCGCTCCGGTCTTCTCGGTGGACGAGATCGCCGTTGACGGCCGTGGCCAGCCAATCGCCCTCATATTCGAGCGCAATGAGGAGATCGGTGAGGGTGCTTACACCGATCTCCTGTGTCTCGCCGTTGATAATGAGCTTCATGCGGCTGTCCTTTCATGAGCGCCATGCGCGCCGAGAAGACGTGTCGCCATCTGCCCGGCTAGAGCCGGTGCGAGCAAAAAGCCGTGCCGGTACAGTCCGGCAATCGCCAGCCCATCGGGTGTTTCCACGAGACGCGGAACATTGTCATCGAAGGCGGGACGGATGCCTGCCCCGGTCTCGATGACGCGCGCCTCTCCGAAGGCGGGGTGAAGTGCATAGGCCGCGTTCAGGAGTTCCATCAACGACCGCGCTGAAATGGGGCCATCCTCGCCCGTCTCGATCATGGTCGCACCGATCATGAAACGGTTGTCGTCACGCGGTACGACGTAGATGGGGTGACGCGGATGCAGCATCCGCACCGGCCGCGACAGATGTAACTCGGAGGTTTCGAGGTAAAGCATCTCGCCCCGGACGCCACGAAGACCGTGAATTGTGCCGATAGCGGCCGGCCCGGTGCAATCGATAACGGCGGTGTAGTCCGGGGATGGAGGAGGCGCTGCGCCGAAGTGAAGAACGCCGCCCTTTGCGCGGATCACCTCGGCGAGCCCGGCCATACTGCGCCGTGGGTCCAGATGGGCTTCGCTCTCGAAGAACAGCGCCTTGTCGAACCGCCCTGCGAGGGACGGTTCGAGTGCAGCAATGCCGTCGCGGTCCAGCCAGGCATGACCGGTCGTTCGGGCAGCAAAGCGGGTGAGATCGGCAAGATCACGCGGCTGGGCGACGACAAGCGTGCCGTTTCGCACCACCGAGCCCGGCACGGCCCTATCCCACCAATCTGCGGCAGCAAGGCCGAGTTGAAGCACGATCTCTTCGGCCGTCTCGGTTTCGCAATAGGGTGCCAGCATGCCACCGGCATAGAAGGATGCTCCGCAACCAACAGTGTCGCGACGCTCGACAATATCGACCTCCTGGCCGCGGCAGAGCAATTCATAGGCGGCGGCGAGACCGGCCACGCCTGCACCTTTGACGAGGAAACGTGCCATCATACGTCTCCTGCCGGGGCCGCGACGGGCATGTAGAGGTCGCCGCCATCGCGGTATTTCGCGGCCATGGCCTCCAACCCCTCCTTCTGCGCCTCGGCGCGAATATCGTGGGAAATCCGCATCGAGCAGAATTTCGGCCCGCACATGGAGCAGAAATGCGCGACCTTGTGCGCATCCTTGGGAAGCGTCTCATCGTGAAAATCGCGGGCGGTATCCGGGTCTAGCGACAGGTTGAACTGGTCTTCCCAACGGAACTCGAAACGGGCACGCGATAGCGCATCGTCTCGGAGGCGTGCGGCCGGATGCCCCTTGGCAAGATCGGCCGCATGTGCGGCGATCTTGTAGGTGATGACGCCGGTCTTCACGTCATCCCTGTCCGGCAGGCCGAGATGTTCCTTCGGCGTGACGTAGCAGAGCATGGCGGTGCCGAACCAGCCGATCATCGCAGCACCGATCGCCGAGGTGATGTGATCGTATCCGGGAGCAATATCGGTGGTGAGCGGACCAAGCGTGTAGAACGGCGCCTCGCCGCAGGTCTTCAGCTGCTTGTCCATATTCTCCTTGATCTTGTGCATGGGAACATGGCCGGGCCCTTCGATCATCACCTGGCAATCCTTGGCCCAGGCGATGTTCGTCAGCTCGCCGAGCGTTTCCAGTTCGGCGAACTGGGCCGCGTCATTGGCATCGGCAATCGAGCCCGGACGCAGGCCGTCGCCCAGCGAGAACGTCACATCATAGGCGCGGGCGATGTCGCAGATCTCGTCGAAATGCTCGTAGAGAAAACTCTCCCGATGATGGTGCAGACACCACTTGGCCATGATCGAGCCGCCGCGAGAGACAATCCCGGTGACACGGTCGACGGTGAGCGGGATATAGGCGAGCCGCACGCCGGCATGGATGGTGAAGTAATCGACGCCCTGTTCAGCCTGCTCGATGAGCGTATCGCGATAGACCTCCCATGAAAGATCCTCGGCAATACCGCCCACCTTCTCAAGTGCCTGATAGAGAGGCACGGTGCCGATAGGCACCGGCGAATTGCGGACGATCCACTCGCGGATATTGTGGATATTACGGCCGGTGGAGAGGTCCATGACCGTATCGGCACCCCAGCGGATGGCCCAGACCATTTTCTCCACCTCTTCCCCCATGGACGAGGTGACGGCCGAATTGCCGATATTGGCATTGATCTTGACGAGGAAATTGCGGCCGATGATCATCGGCTCGCTTTCCGGATGATTGATGTTGGCCGGAATGACCGCCCGCCCCTCGGCCACTTCACGACGCACAAATTCCGGCGTTACGTAATCTGGAATATGTGCGCCAAAACTCTCGCCGTCGCGGCTCAAGGCCTCCTTTGCCGCCTGCCGGCCGATATTTTCGCGGATGGCGATATATTCCATTTCCGGCGTGATGATGCCTGCGCGGGCATAGGCGAGCTGGGTGACGGCCTGACCCGCATTCGCCCTAAAGGGCATGTTGCGAACAGGAAATTCCGGTGTCAGCCTTTCCCCCGTGGCAAAGCCGTTATCCTCCGGCCGCACGATCCGCCCCTCATAGGGGGTCACATCACCACGCGCCGTGATCCAGCTTTGCCGCAGGCGCGGCAGGCCGCGATCGATCGCGACAGGATGAGCCGGGTCCGTATAGGGTCCGGAACTGTCATAAACGGTGACGGGCGGTTCGCCCGCTGTCGGATGGAGGTCGATTTCGCGCATCGGCACGCGGATCTCGGGGTAACGCGTGCCTGCGACATGGATCTTGCGGGAGGCGGGAAACGGTCCCGAAGTGACGATGGGCTTGTCTGGTTTTGCGGCAATATTCATTCGTGAGGCTCCAAGTTTGAGTTTGGAGACCCAGTCCTAGAGCCGGAATGATGGAAGAACGCCGGAACGCCATCCGCATGAACGGATTGCGAGCTATCGCAGCGTTTTGCACCGTCCCTACGCCAGTATGAACTGGATCAGGTTCAACGGGTCACTGCGCGCGATAGCAGAATCTCAGCCCCTTGCCGGGACACCCCTGGTGAATGTCGAAAGGCTATGCCAGTCGGATTTAGGCGTCAACCCTCCCGCTACGTTCCGCAGCGGGAGGGGAAGTTCACTCGGTAAAGGCCTCTTCGCGCTTGCGGCTGATGCTGGGCGACAGAACCAGCACGAGCACGAGGACGGCGAAAATCAGCAGCGACAGGCTGAGCGGGCTGCGCACGAAAATCGTCGGATCGCCCTGGCTGATCAGCATCGCCCGCCGCAGGTTCTCCTCCAGCATCGGCCCGAGGATAAAGCCGAGCAGAAGGGGCGCCGGCTCGAACCGCATCTTGCTCAAGGCAAAGCCGATCACGCTGAAGGCCGCCATGACGAAGACGTCGAAGACGCTGTTGTTGATACTGTAGGCGCCGATGCAGCAGAAGGCGACGATGGCGGGAAACAGCAGATGATAGGGCACCGCCAGCATCCGCACCCACAGCCCGATCAGCGGCAGGTTGAGGATGACCAGCATCAGGTTGCCCGACCACATGGAAACGATCATGCCCCAGAACAGGCTTGGCTCGTCGGAGATCACATTCGGGCCGGGCGTAATGCCCTGAATGATCATCGCCCCCACCATCAGCGCCATGACCGGATTGCCGGGAATGCCGAGCGTGAGCATGGGGATGAACGAGGTCTGCGCACCGGCGTTGTTGGCAGATTCCGGCGCCGCAACGCCTTCGATCGCACCCTTGCCGAATTCGGCACGGTTGGGCGAGAGCCGCTTTTCCATCGCATAGGAGGCAAATGACGCAAGCATTGCCCCGCCTCCCGGCAGGACGCCGAGAAAGGAGCCGAGCGCCGTGCCGCGCAGAACCGGCGCGATAACCCGCTTGAAATCGGCCTTGGTCAGCATCAGCCCGGTGACGCGCTTGACGCCGACGGTCCGCTCATGCTCGCCTTCCAGATTGCGCAGGATCTCGCAGATGCCGAAAATGCCCATGCTGACGGCGACGAAATTCAGCCCGTCATACAGTTCCGGCACATTGAACACATAGCGCGGCGTTCCGCTCTCGACGTCGGTCCCGATCGTGCCAAGCAGCAGGCCGAGGACGATCATCGCGAAGGCCTTGAGCAGCGAGCCGCTGGCAAGCGCGACGGAGGCGACAAGGCCAAGCACCATCAGCGAAAAATACTCAGCCGGGCCGAAACTCAAGGCCACCGAGGCAAGCGGCGGTGCTGCAACAGCCAAGAGGATCGTCGCCACGCTTCCGGCAAAGAACGACCCCAGCGCCGCGGTCGCAAGCGCAGCACCGGCGCGCCCGTTGCGGGCCATCTGATAACCATCGATGGCGGTAACGACAGACGAGCTTTCCCCCGGCAGATTGATCAGGATGGCTGTTGTCGAGCCGCCATATTGGGCGCCGTAGAAGATGCCGGCAAGCATGATGAGAGCCGATTCCGGCGGCAGGCCGAAGGTGATCGGCAAAAGCATGGCGATGGTTGCCGTCGGCCCCAGCCCCGGCAGCACGCCGATAGCGGTGCCAAGCATACAGCCGATGAAGCCATAGAGCAGGTTCATCGGCATGAAGGCGGTGGTGGCCCCAAGCCAAAGATTTGAGAAGATATCCATATGCAATCCAATCCGGTTGCGGCACTAGGCCGGCCAGCGTCAGAACAGGTCGCCGACAAAAGGAACCCAGGGGCCGAAGGCCGATACGGGCAGAGCCAGAAGCTTGGTGAACAGCAGGACCGAACAGACCGAAAGGAACAGGCCGAGCAGGATCGAATGCCGCCAGTTCGCATAGCGGCTCGCAGCACCGACCCCGACGATTAGCAGAAGCATGGTCGGCGCCAGCCCCAGCCCCGCCAGCACGAGGCCGAAGCCGACCGGGCCTGCGATCACGAGGCCATAGGCCTTCCAGTTCCAGGTTTCCGGATCGCTGTCTTCCGCCTCGACGATCAGCGATTGGCCGATGATGAGGATGCCGAACACCATCAGGAGCAGGCTCAGCATCATCGGAAAATAGCCCGGCCCCATCTGGAAGGAATTTCCGACCGCAAGCTCCCGGCCGAACCAGATGAAAAGCAGGCCGATACAGATCATTGTTACGCCACCGACAAAGTCGCGGCCGTTACGGATTTTCAGCATGGCATGATACTCGTGTGGGAGAGACGTGCCGGCCGGACAGAAAGGCCCGGCCGGCCATGACCTCACTGCAGCGGCACGTTTGCAGCCTTGATGACATCTGCCCACTTGAGCGTTTCCGTGTCGATGAAGGCCTTGAACTCCGCCGAAGAATTGCCGACGGGATTGACGCCCATCGCCTCAAGCTTTGCCTTCATGACCGGCTCGGCAATGATGGCCTGCACTTCCTTGCTCAGCTTTTCGACGATCGCCGGCGGTGTGCCGGGCGGTGCAAACAGCCCGTGCCACGAGGTGGCCTCGAAACCGGGGATGACGCTTGCCATGGTCGGCACGTCCGGCAGAAGTGCGGCCCGCTCCAAACTGGTCACTGCCAGGGCCTTGACCTTGCCGGCCTTCACCTGCTGCGCCGCGGTCGGGATATTGTCGAACATCATGTCCACGTGGCCGGCGACGACATCGAGGATCGCCTGGCTGCTGCCCTTGTAGGGCACATGGGTGATCTTGACGCCGGCTTGGTGGCCAGGAGTTCGCCTGCCAGATGGATGGAGGTTCCGACGCCGGAAGATGCGTAGGTATGCTTGCCCGGCTCGCTCTTCAGAAAGGCGATGAGCTCTTCGATATTATTCGCCTTGATCTTCTCCGGATTGACGACCAGCACGTTCGGCAGGCTGGCGATGAGCGAGATCGGCGCAAAGCCCTTGTCCTTGTCGTAAGGCAGCGCTTTGTAGAGCGTCTGGTTGATCGCATTGGAACTGACCGTCCCCATGCCGATCGTGTAGCCGTCAGGCTTGGAACGGGCGAGATCGCCAAGTCCCACATTGCCGCCCGCGCCGGGCTTGTTTTCCACGATGAAGCGCTGTCCGAGCCGCTTGTCCAGCTCTTCGGCCACAAGGCGACCGAAAGTATCCGTATTGCCACCGGCAGCAAACGGCACGATCACCGTGACAGTCTTCGTCGGATAATCCTGTGAATGGCCGGGCTGTAATCCAGCTGCAAGAATAGCAGCCGTTACGGCCGCAAACGCCGTGAAACGCTTGAGCTTCATAATCAATTCCTCCACTTGTCCGGCCTCCTGCCGGCCCCTCCTTCCACTCTTCGAAACCCTCCTCTCGAAGAAATGGAAGCGCTTTCATTCTAGCTTGAAAATTCCAAGCTGCAACCTCCGGTCTATAACAATTAGACCAATGGATTCATATACCTAGAGATACACAACCAATAACTGCTGCAACGCCACTTGATTTCGACAAAAATGAAAGCGTAACTCATTTCAGCGCAACACATCAGCATGGCCAGATGCGATATGAACAAGCATATCCCGACGAACCGCCCGGTCACGCTTGCCGATATCGCAAAGCTTGCGGGCGTATCCCCCGTGACGGTCTCGCGGGCCATCAATACACCCAGTCTGGTCAAGCCGCGGACGCTGGAAGCCATCGAGCGCGCGATCGGCAATACCGGTTATGTGCCCAATCTTCTCGCGGGCGGACTTGCGTCGCGAAAAACGCGCCTCATCGCCGCGATCGTCCCGTCTGTTGCGAGCACGATCTTCGCCGAAACCATAGAGGGGCTCAATGCCGAACTGGTTTCGGCCGGCTATCAGCTGCTCCTCGGCCTTTCCGGCTACGATGCAAGCCGGGAGCTGGAACTGACCCGTGCCATCCTTGCACGACGCCCTGACGGCATCATCCTGACCGGCATCACGCATCTCAAGGAAACCCGTGCGATGCTGACCGGGGCCGGCCTTCCTATCGTCGAGATATGGGATTCCACACCCTCGCCGCTCGATACGGCCGTCGGCTTTTCGCATGCCGCGGTCGGCTCGCTGGTGGCGGAACATCTGCTGGTGAAGGGATATGACCGCTACGCCCAGATCGGCGCGAACGATCCTCGCGCCGTGCAGCGTCGGGACGGTTTCGTCAACCGCCTCAAGGGGATTGCCGAGGTAGAACTGCCGCAGCTGGAAATGAGCTCGCCTTCCACCTTCCGTGACGGACGTGTGGCCATGGCGCAGCTTCTGGATCGCGGAAAGGGCACGCTCGGCGTCTTTTGCTCTTCGGACGTTGTCGCCCATGGCGCAATGGCCGAAGCCCTTGCCCGCGGCTGCAAAATGCCAGATGAGCTGGCAGTCGTCGGCTTTGGCGATTTCGACTTCGCGCCTCACACGCATCCACCCCTGACGACGGTCCGCATCGACCGCCGGGATATCGGCACAAAGGCCGCCCGCTCCATCCTGAGGAAGATTGCCGGCGACGAGCATGTGGAAGCCATGATCAACATCGACTTCCACATCGTCGCCCGCGCAACCGCCTGATCGGCGTGACAACCGATCAGGGGCGCTTGCCGAACTCGGCCGTGCCTCGCGTCCAGTGTGCGGCCTGTTCCGAAAGCGTGATCCCCAGCCCCGGCCGCTGCGGCACGATCATGCGCCCGTTCCGGATCTCAAGGCGCTCGTTGAAAAGCGGATCGAGCCAGTCGAAATGCTCGACCCAGGGCTCAAGCTCGTAGGCTGCGGCCAGATGAAGATGGATCTCCATGGCGAAATGCGGCGCGAGCTGCAGCTTTTTGGCTTCCGCAAGCGCGCAGATTTTCAGGAACTGCGTGATACCGCCGACGCGCGGCGCATCCGGCTGGATGAAATCGACGGAATTGTTCTGGATGAGAGCGATATGCTCCAGCACGCTTGCCAGCATTTCGCCGGTCGCGATCGGCGTATCGAGCTGCGCTGCGAGCGCCGCATGGCCCTCGACGTCATAGGCATCGAGCGGTTCCTCGATCCATGTGAGGTGGTAGGGCTCCATCAGGCGACCGAAGCGCATTGCGCTCGGGCGATCCCACTGCTGGTTGGCATCGACCATCATCGCCGCCCGGCCACCGATCTTCTCATGCACGGCGGCGACGCGCTTCAGATCGACAGCCATGTCCGGCTGCCGACCTTGATCTTGATGCCGCCGATACCGGCCGCAATCGACTGCTCGACATTATCGAGCACTTCCTCGATGGGAGACGAGAGAAAACCGCCAGAGGTGTTGTAGCACTGCACGCTGTCACGATGGGCGCCGAGCAGCTTGGCGAGCGGCAGACCGGCGCGCTTGGCTTTCAGATCCCACAACGCGACATCGAAGGCGGCGATCGCCTGGACGGCAAGACCGCTGCGGCCCACCGAAGCGCCAGCCCAGCAAAGCTTGTTCCACAGCTTGCCGATATCATTCGGATCCTCGCCAATCAGGACATTGGCGATCTCCTTGGCATGCTCATACTGGCCGGGGCCGCCGGCACGCTTGGAATAGCTGAAACCAATGCCACTATGACCTTGCTTCGTCTCGATTTCTGCAAACAGGAAGGCCACTTCGGTCAAAGGTTTCTGACGGCCGGTCAGCACCTTGGCATCGCTGATGGCGGTCTTCAAGGGCAGGAAGATCGAGGAAAGCTTGATCCAGGCAATGCTGTCCGGTCCAACGCTCTTGTGCAGGTCGTTCAGCTTGGTCGATTGCGTGTCCATGTCGTCATCCTCTTCCCTGCACCCTGTCGCCGCTTGCCGGCGGGGCCATCTCCTCCTTGACTGATAGCCTGCCGATCAATTTAAGTCCAAATCGAATATTGTTCCGCATCAATACAGGAATTGAATAGATGCTTGACATGGGCCAGGTTCGATCCTTTGTCGTTTTGGCGTCCGAGCTGAATTTCAGCCGGGCGGCCAGGCGGCTCAACATCACCCAGCCGCCGCTCAGCCGACATATCAAGCTGCTCGAACAAGAACTTGACGTCACGCTTCTCGAGCGGACAAGCCGGCGGGTGACGTTGACAATTGCCGGCACCGCCTTTCTGGCGGAGGCGCAGAAACTGCTTGAGCAGAGCAATGCCGCAATCACGGCAACACGTCGGGCTGCGCGCGGCAGTGCGGGGTCGGTGAAGATCGCCTTTGTCGGTGCAGCAACCTACAGTTTCCTCCCCCGTCTCATCAGCCGGATACGGACGACCGCGCCCGAGATCGAGCTTGAACTGGTGCAGATGGAGACATCGGAGCAGGTCCAGTCACTGAATAGCGGCGATATCGATCTCGGCCTGTCGCGGCCTCTGTCCGGCACGCACCATCTCGAAAACCTGTGCGTTGCACGCGAGCCGATGATGCTTGCCATACCCCGCGCCCATCCGCTGGCAAGCAAGCGCCGTCCGCGACTGGAGGCACTCGAGGGCGAACCGCTGATCGGGTTTTCGACGCCTGCCCGTTATCTGCACGACAAGCTGGCGCGCCTGATGGCGGAAAACAATGTGGCGCCACGGATCGTCCAGAGCATGACCCATTCGCAGGCGATCCTGTCACTGGTCAGCGCCGGGATCGGCCTCGCCATCGTTCCCGCGGGCACCCAGAATGCCTGTTTCGACAATGTCGTCTTCCGACCTTTGGACCTGAGCGAGGAATGTATCGCCGAGCTGCATGCCGTCTGGAGCCCCTATAATGAGAACCCGCTCCTGCCGGAGATACGCAACCTCGTTTCGCTTGTCGGCGACTGACGGCCTCAATTCCCGCCGACATGAGCTCATCTGCCGGGCGGATAGAAAGACGGCTTCCTATCCAAGACAGGATCACAAGCAAAAGAGCGCTGAAATTCGATCTCGCCACGGTCACAGGCTTCTTCTCGATGAAAGCGATCATCTACAATCGCGCCGTCGATCTCAGCCGGCTGGAATGAAAACGGCACCGCCGCGTCAGCAGCAGTGCCGGATAGTCGTGAGCGGATAGGGCGTCAGACGATGCCGCCGCTGCCGCCGAGCGATGCCGGACGAATGCTTGCGACCTTCCTGCGATAGCCGCTGGCCCTGTACGCCGAGACCGGATCGATCGCGCCACCGGCGCGGCGGCGGGCTTCCGCGAGGATCGGCTCTACATCCGTGCGATAGGCCCGCTTCAACGTCTCCGTCGCCATCAGGGCATCGTTTTCATCCTGATAACCGTCCAGCGCCTTGCGATCGACGAGCAGCGCCTGTGCATAGGCGCGGCGGATCTCGTTGGCGCTCGAAATCAGGCTCTCGATCGGGTCTGTGACATTATGCGACTGGTCGATCATATGGGCGGGATGAAAGCCTTTGACGCCGCGATAGTCGGCATCCACCAGCTCGTTGAACACGAGGAACAGGCGGTAGGGGTCGATCGCACCCGCATCGAGATCGTCGTCGCCGTATTTGGAATCGTTGAAGTGGAAGCCGCCGAGCTTTTCGAACTGGATGAGCCGCGCGACGATCATCTCGATATTCGTATTGGGCGCATGATGACCGAGATCGACGAGGCAGAAGGCCTTTGGGCCGAGCGTGTTGGCGATCAGATAGTTCGTGCCCCAATCCTGAACCACGGTGGAATAGAAGGCCGGCTCGTACATCTTGTGTTCGGAGAAGATCCGCCAGTCATCCGGCAGCGCCTTGTAGATCTCCGCCATAGAGGAGAGGTAGCGTTCGAAGGCGCGGATGAAATGGCTCTGACCCGGAAAGTTCGAGCCGTCGCCGAGCCAGACAGTGAGCGCCTTCGATCCGATCGCATTGCCGATCTCGATACACTCGATATTGTGCTCGATCGCCTGGGCGCGCGTTGCCGCATCCACATGGCTGAGCGAGCCGTATTTGTAGGAATGCGGCTGTCCCGGCGCGTCCGAAAACGTGTTCGAATTCATCGCGTCGAAGCCGAGGCCGAGCGCCTCGCCCTTTACCTTGAGTTCGCGGATATTGGTCTTGTCCCACGGAATATGGAGGGAGACGGTCGGCGTCGCACGGTGAGCTGCTGGATGACGGCGCAGTCTTCCAGCTTGTCGAAAATGCCGCGCGGCTCGCCCTCACCCGGAAAGCGGGCAAAGCGGGTGCGCCGGTGCCGACACCCCAGGATGGAACGGCCACGAAGAATTCGGCGACTTTCTTCGTCACATCGTCGATATCGATGCCGCGGCGGGACAGATGGGCGCCGAGCGCTTCGTAATCGGATTTGAGCGCGGCTGCGCGCTTGTCGTTTTCGCCGGCCACGAGATCGGCAGCGATCATCAATTCGGTCATCGTCAAAATCCTCCCAAAGAATAGGATCGCGCGGCAAAAACGCCGCGCAACCGATCGCCGTTGAAATCAGCGCGTAAAGCTCTGCGCGTTGCCCGCATCGACATTGATGATATTACCCGTCGATTTCGCCGAGGCATTCGAAGCGAGGAAGTAGATCGCCTCCGCGATATCCTCGGGGAAGACATTGAGCTTCAGCATCGAGCGCTTGCGATAATGCTCTTCGAGATCCGTCACCTCAATCTTGGAGGAGGCGGCACGCTGCTCGCGCCATTCGCCGTTCCAAATTTTCGAGCCGCGCAGGACTGCATCGGGATTGACCGTGTTGACGCGGATACCGGCATCAGCCCCCTCCAGCGCCAGGCAACGGGCCAGATGGATCTCGGCCGCCTTCGCCGTGCAATAGGCCGATGCGTTGGGCGACGAGGCAAGCCCGTTCTTGGAGGCGACGAAGACGACGTTGCCGCCGATATTCTGCCTGCGGAACAGCTTGAAGGCTTCGCGCGAGACGAGGAAATAGCCGGTCGCCAGAATGTCGATATTCTTGTTCCACATCGCAAGCGTCGTCTCTTCCACCGGAGCCGACGATGCGATGCCGGCATTCGAGACGAGGATATCGATCCCGCCGAACTCGACGCAGGCCGCGGCAAAGGCCGTCGCGACCGCCTCTTCCTTCGTCACGTCGAGAAGCACGCCGCGGACACTATCCTTGCCGAACCCCTTTTCGAAATCGGCCTTGGTGGCTTCGAGAGCGGCCGCATCGATATCGGCCAGCACGACGCAGGCGCCCTCGCCCACGAGCCGCGATGCGGTAGCCCGCCCGATGCCGCCAGCGCCGCCAGTGACGAAGGCCACCTGGCCGGCAAGGCTCTTCGGCTTCGGCATGCGCTGCAGCTTTGCCTCTTCAAGCAGCCAGTATTCGATATCGAAGGCTTCCTGTTCCGGCAGGCCCTGATATTCCGACACCGTGGAGGCGCCGCGCATGACGTTGATCGCATTGACGTAGAACTCGCCGGCAATCCGCGCCGTCGCCTTGTCCTTGGCAAAGGAGAGCATGCCGACGCCGGGAACGAGGAAGATCACCGGGTTCGGATCGCGCATCTTCGGCGAGTTGTCGTGGCGGCAGGTTTCGTAATAGCGGGTGTAATCGGCGCGGTACTCTTCAAGCGCCGCGTCGATGCCGGCGATGACAGCTTCGACATCCGGCTTCAGGGGATCGAAGGAAACGATCAGCGGGCGGATCTTGGTGCGCAGGAAATGATCCGGGCAGGACGTGCCGAGTGCGCCGAGCGGCTTCAAATCTCTAGAATTGACGAAATCGAGAACGGCATCCTGATCGTCGAAATGGCCGAGCTTGCGCTCGCCCTTACCGATCCGGCCGCGAATTTCCGGCATGAGTTTCGCCGCAATCGCACGACGCTCCTTCGCCGGCAGGCTTTGGGAAACCGCACCGCCGAAGATCGTCTTGCCCTCGGTTTTCTGGGCAAACCAGTCGATCGCCTTGTTGATGATATCGAGCGTCAGGAGATAGCAGGCCTTGGCATCATTGGCCCATGTGAACAGGCCGTGGCTTTCCAGCACGACACCCTTGGCATTGGGATTGGCCTTGACGAAAGCTGAGAGATCGAGCCCGAGCTGGAAGCCGGGACGGCGCCAGGGCAGCCAGCCGATATCGTCTCCGAAGATTTCGCGCGTCAGCTCCTTCGAATTCTTCGAGGCGGCGATCGCGATGATCGCATCGGGATGCATGTGATCGACATGGGTGAAAGGTACGAAACCGTGCAGCGGCGTATCGATGGAGGCCGCGCGCGGATTGAGGTTGAAGGTGCAATGGGGCAGGAAACCGACCATGCGGTCTTCATCTTCCACGCCCTTGTAGAGGCCCTTCAGCGCTTCGAGCTTGTCAAGATAGAGGGTCGCGAAACCATCGAGCTTGATCGTGCCGACATCGCCGCCCGATCCCTTCACCCACATGACACTGGCCTTTTCGCCGGTCAGCGGATCGGTTTCCTCGACCTTGGCAGATGTATTGCCGCCGCCGTAATTGGTGATGCGCTTGTCTGCCCCCAGAAGGTTCGATCGATAGAGCAGCTTGCCCGGCTCATCGAGCCCTGCCGCATGACTGTCATCCCAACGGTTTTCGAGAAGGCGGGTTTGGCCCGACATGGCATTCCTCCCAATGTGTTTCACGTCACGGCAGCGCAACCGCCGCCGTCTCCCACGCAGGATATCGCCCACTGCAATCGTCAATGTCAATCATAATCGATCATTAATTTTCATTGTGCAGCGCACACTGTGTATTTTTGATCGTTGATGATTGACAGTGTAGAGATTGCCGTCATATTTGGCGCTCAGGAGGACCACCATGCACGAACGCGAACGCCATCGCATCATATTGAGCGCTGTCCAGGAAAAGGCCGTGGTCACGGTCCAGGATATCGCCGATCTGACGGATGCGTCGGAGGCGACGATCCGGCGCGACATCGCGTCCCTGCATGTTCAGGGCAAACTGCGCCGTGTGCGCGGCGGTGCCGAGGCCGTGCATCCCCCGACACTGGGCAATCTCGCCGCGCGACCCTTCAGAGTGTCCGAATCGGTCAATATCGACAAGAAACGCGCAATTGCGCGCAAAGCCGTCGATCTCTGCGTCGAGGGTGATTCGATCATCATCAATGGCGGCACGACGACCTTCCAGATGGTGCATTTCATGGCGGCGCGCCGCCTGCAGGTGATGACCAATTCTTTCGCGATTGCCGAACATCTGGTGAAACACTCGAAAAGTACGGTGACGGTGCCGGGCGGCGCGATCTATCGCGAGCAGAGCCTCATCCTTTCGCCGTTCGAAAACGACGCGATCCGCAATTTCTATGCGCGGCGCATGTTCATCGGCGCGCAGGGCATCGGCCCGCTCGGCGTGATGGAACCGGATGCGCTGGTGATCCAGAGCGAGCAGCGGCTGATGCAGCAGGCCGAAGAACTGATCGTCATGGTCGATTCATCGAAATTCGACCGCCGCTCCAGCCTGATCCTGTGTCCGCTGGAGCGGGTCACGGCGATCATCACCGACGAGGACATTTCCGAGGAGGCTTCGCGGATGATCGAGGATGCCGGCGTCAAGCTGGTCATCGCCTCAGGCGGCGGCGCGCGTCATTCCGGACAAGCCGGCAAGGACGCCGCCGGGGAGGATTTCACGTCCGTCGCCTGAGGAGGCATGGCGGGATTTTTGGGACATATATTTCAACGGGAGGAGTGGAAATGAAACTTTCAAGGAGACTGGCGGGGAAACTCGCACTCGGCGCGGCACTTGCCTTCGCCACCATGGCGACGGCGGCAAGTGCTGCCGATATGAAGATCGCGCTCGTGGTCAAATCGCTCGGGAACGGCTTCTTCGAGGCAGCCAACAAGGGCGCAGAAGAAGCCGCCAAGGAACTGGGCGGCGTCAAGATCATCTATACCGGCCCGACGACGACGACGGCTGAAGGCCAGATCGAAGTCATCAACTCGCTGATCGCCCAGGGCGTCGACGCCATCGCAATCTCGGCCAACGATCCCGATGCGGTCGTACCGGCTCTGAAAAAGGCGGCGCAGCGCGGCATCAAGGTGATCTCCTGGGATTCCGGCGTCGCGCCGGCCGGCCGCATCATGCATCTCAATCCCTCCTCAAACGAGCTGATCGGCAAGATGTGCCTGCAGCTCGTCAAGGATCACCTTGAAGGCGGCAAGGGCGATTTCGCCATCCTGTCTGCCACCACCACCTCGACCAACCAGAATATCTGGATCGGCGAGATGAAGAAGCAGCTCAAGGATTTTCCGGGCCTCAACCTTGTGACGACGGTCTATGGCGATGACCTCGCCGACAAGTCCTACCGCGAAGCGCAGGGCCTGCTCACCTCGCAGCCGAACGTCAAGGTCATCGTTGCACCGACCACGGTCGGCGTGCTTGCCGCTTCGCAGGCCGTCAAGGATGCCGGCAAGATCGGCAAGGTCTATGTGACCGGCCTTGGCCTTCCCTCGGAAATGGCGGGCGCCATCAAGTCCGGCGCGACGAAGGAATTTGCCATCTGGAACCCGATCGATCTCGGCTATTCCGCCACCGAAATCGCCTATCATCTGGTGAAGGGTGATTTCGACGGCAAGCCGGGCTCCTCAGTGAAGGCCGGCCGCATGGGCGAAATCAAGGTGGGTGAAGGTGGCGAAGCCGCCATGTCATCCCCCTTCATCTACGACGCCAAGAATATCGACCAGTTCTCCAAGGTCTTCTGACCCGATCGCAGGCATCCGGGGCAACCGCCCTTGCATAAACCCTCTCCCCGTATGCGGGGAGAGGGAGCTTGACCTCGTTTGCTCAGCCAAGCGGGGAGCCGGCTGAGCCTTGCCCGCTCCTGAGCAGTCAGGTCGGGCAATGGCCGCCGAATGGGGGCTCCAAAGGTGAATATCATCATGAATACAGTCGTATCGACGACCCATCACAGGCCGGGTGAGAGAGCTGAGATGCAGCGTGGCGAAGAACATCCGTCAGCGTCGGTCGCGCCCATTCTCGAAATGCGCGGGATCTCGCAGATATTTCCGGGTGTGCGCGCACTTGATGGCGTCAGCATAAAACTCTATCCCGGCGAAGTGAC
Organism: Shinella sp. UYSO24; assembly: GCA_902167985.1. Classification (GTDB taxonomy): domain Bacteria; phylum Pseudomonadota; class Alphaproteobacteria; order Rhizobiales; family Rhizobiaceae; genus Neorhizobium. The sequence goes on along the minus strand of CABHNZ010000002.1, from coordinate 68,575 downwards.
GGCCCTGATCGGCGAAAACGGCGCCGGTAAATCGACACTCGTGAAGATCTTGACCGGCATCTACCGCCCCAATGAGGGCGAGATCCTGATCGATGGCGAGGTCAAGACATTTGCAAGCGCGCAGGCCGCGATCGATGCGGGCGTTACCGCCATCCATCAGGAAACGGTGCTTTTCGACGAATTGACCGTGGCAGAGAACATTTTCCTCGGCCACGCACCCCGAACCAGACTGGGCCTGATCGACTGGAAAGGGATCAATCTGCGCGCCCGCGAACTGATGCGCGAGCTTGAAAGCGATATCGATCCCACGATCCGGCTCCGCGATCTCTCGATTGCGCAGCGCCATCTCGTGGCGATCGCCCGTGCGCTTTCCGTCGAAGCCCGCATCGTCATCATGGACGAGCCGACCGCCGCCCTCTCCCGCAAGGAGATCGACGATCTCTTCCGTATCGTCGAGAACCTGAAACGCCAGGGCAAGGCGATCCTCTTCATCAGCCACAAATTCGATGAACTCTATGAGATCGCAGAGAATTTCGTCGTCTTCCGCGATGGCAAGGCTGTCGGCCACGGCCGTCTGCAGGAGACGGCGCAGGACGATATCGTCCGCCTCATGGTCGGCCGCGACGTCAGCGACGTCTTCCCCAAAACCGAGGTGAAGATCGGCGCACCGCTTCTGAGCGTGAAGAATTATTGTCACCCGACGGAATTCCGCGACATCTCCTTTGAACTTCGCAAAGGCGAAATCCTTGGTATCTACGGCCTCATCGGCGCCGGGCGCTCGGAACTCTGCCAGTCGCTCTTTGGCGTCACCAAGCCATCCTCTGGCACGCTGACACTCGACGGTCAGGAAATCGCCATCCGCTCACCGAATGACGCAATCGGTGCCGGTATCGTCTATGTCCCCGAAGAGCGCGGCCGCCATGGTCTGGCGCTGCCGATGCCGATCTTCCAGAACATGTCGCTGCCGTCCTTAAGGCGCACATCACGCTCCGGCTTCCTGAAGGCTGCCAATGAACTGTCGCTTGCCCGCAAATATGCCGAGCGGCTGGATCTGCGCGCAGCCGCCCTTTCGGTGCCCGTCGGCACGCTTTCTGGCGGCAACCAGCAGAAGGTGGTGATCGGCAAGTGGCTTGCGACCCAGCCGAAGGTCATCATTCTCGACGAACCCACCAAGGGTATCGATATCGGTTCCAAGGCGGCGGTCCATGGCTTCATCAGCGAGCTTGCAGCCGAAGGCCTGTCGATCATCATGGTATCGTCCGAACTGCCGGAAATTCTCGGCATGTCCGACCGGGTGATGGTGATGCGCGAGGGCCTGCAGGCCGGCATCTTTGCCCGCGACGGTCTGAGCGCCGAGGTGCTGGTGCGCGCCGCAACCGGCAATGCTTAAGGAAACCCCGATGAACAAGCTTTTGAAGAACCGCGAAATCCTGCTGGTCGCCATTATCGCGATCATGGTCATCGGCTTTTCCACCCGCGCCGAGGGCTTTGCCTCGCCGACAAGCCTCGCCAACATCTTCAACGATACGTCGATCCTCATCATTCTGGCGCTTGGCCAGATGACCGTGATCCTGACGAAATCGATCGATCTGTCGGTCGCAGCCAATCTGGCCTTCACCGGCATGGCCGTGGCGATGACCAATGCCGCCTTTCCCGACCTGCCGCTGGCGCTGCTCATCGTCATGCGTCGGCATCGGCGCCGGGCTCGGCGCCATCAACGGCTTCCTCGTCTGGGCGTTGCAGATCCCGCCGATCGTCGTGACGCTCGGCACGCTCACCATCTATCGCGGCATGGCCTTCGTCATGTCGGGCGGCGCTGGGTGAATGCGCACCAGATGACGCCGACCTTCCTCAACGTACCGCGCTTTCCCGTCCTTGGCCTACCGATCCTGTCATGGGTGGCGATCGCGATCGTCATCGGCGCCTGGTTCGTGCTGACCCGCCTGCCCTTGGCCGTGCGGCCTATGCGTCGGGCGGCAATCCGACGGCAGCCGTCTATGCCGGCATTGATATCGGCTGGACGCGCTTCATCGCCTTCGTCATTTCCGGGGCACTGGCAGGCCTTGCCGGCTATCTCTGGGTATCGCGCTATGCCGTCGCCTATGTCGACGTCGCATCCGGTTTCGAGCTGGACACGGTCGCAGCCTGCGTCATCGGCGGCATTTCGATTGCCGGCGGTATCGGTTCGGTCGCGGGCGCCGTGCTCGGCGCACTTTTCCTCGGCGTCATCAAGAACGCACTGCCCGTCATCGGCATCTCGCCCTTCGCGCAGATGGCCATTTCCGGCGTCGTCATCGTGCTCGCCGTGCTCTTCACGCCCGCGCCGAAAAGAAGGCCGGCCGCATCATCCTGCGAGATCGCGCAGCTCCGGAGGTCTCCGCATGAGCGATATCACCGCCCATTCCAACCCAACATCGGGAACGCCCGCGAAACGCGTGATCCCGGACAGGCTCGGCACGCCTTTCTCGCGCATTCTCTCCAGCTGGGAAGTGCTGCTTTTCGGCGTCGCGGTGCTGATCTTCATCTTCAACTCCTTCGCCTCGCCCTATTTCCTCAATGCCTATAACCTGTCGGATGCGACCTTCAACTTCACGGAAAAGGCAATGATCGCCTTTGCCATGGCGCTCCTGGTGATTGCCGGCGAAATCGACCTCTCGGTCGCAGCCATCATTTCGCTTGCCTCGACCGCGATGGGTGCCGCAGCACAGGCCGGTATCGACACGCCCGGACTGGTGGCGATCGGCATTCTCGTCGGCCTCGTCTGCGGCGCCTTCAACGGTGTTCTGGTTGCCGTTCTGCGCCTGCCGTCGATCGTCGTGACCATCGGCACGATGAGCCTTTTCCGCGGCATTTCCTATATCGTTCTCGGCGATCAGGCCTATGGCAAATATCCGGAAAGCTTCGCCTATTTCGGCCAGGGCTATGTTGCCTGGGTGTTTTCTTTCGAATTTGCGCTGTTCGTCGCGCTCGCTATCGTCTTCGGCATCGTGCTGCATAAGACGAATTTCGGCCGGCAGATTTTCGTCATCGGCAATAACGAATTCGCCGCGCGTTTCTCCGGTATTCCTGTCGAGCGGATCAAGTTCACGCTCTTCCTGCTCACGGGCCTGATGTCCGGTATTGCCGCCGTCTGCCTCACCTCGCGTCTCGGCTCGACAAGGCCGTCGATCGCCCAAGGCTGGGAGCTCGAAGTCGTCACCATGGTGGTTCTCGGCGGGGTCTCCATTCTGGGTGGTGCCGGGACGATCGTCGGTGTCGTGATCGCCGCCTTCGTCATGGGGCTTGTCACCTTCGGGCTTGGGCTTCTCAACGTGCCGGGCATCGTCATGTCGATCTTCGTCGGTCTGCTTCTGATCCTCACCATTGCCGTGCCGATCGTCGCGCGCCGTCTGAAAGGTATCCGCAAATGACCACAGAGACCGAACGTCATGCCTTCAAGATGAAGCTCAACCCGGGCATGGAAGCCGAATATCGCAAGCGCCATGACGAGATCTGGCCGGAACTCTCCGCGCTTCTGAAGGATGCGGGCGTCAGCGACTATTCTATCCATCTCGACCGTGAGACGAATATCCTGTTCGGCGTCCTCTCCCGTCCGGTCGATCATCGGATGGCCGCCCTGCCCGATCACCCGGTGATGAAGAAATGGTGGGCGCATATGGCCGATATCATGGAGACGAACCCGGACAATTCGCCGGTCCAGAGCGATCTCGTCACCGTCTTCCATATGCCGTGACGAGGAACCGGCCATCATGACCAACCCAGAAAAGATCGCTGTTCTCGATATCGGCAAGACCAATGCCAAGGTTGTCGTGCTGGATTGCCTGACCGGCGCGGAAATCGCCGAAAGACGTATTGCCAACCGTGTCCTGCCCGGCCCGCCCTATGCTCATTACGATATCGAGGCGCTCTGGACCTTCACCCTCGAAGCCTTGAAGGCGTTCGCTCAAAGCCCCGGCTTCGATGCCATCTCGATCACCACCCATGGCGCGTCGGCCGCCCTGCTTGATGGTGATGGCGGGCTTGCCATGCCTGTCCTCGATTACGAACAGGCCTACCCGCAGGCGATCAGCGACGCCTATAGCCGCCTGCGGCCGGATTTTTCCGAAACATTTTCGCCGGGGCTTTCCGTCGGGCTCAATCTCGGCGCGCAGCTGCATTACCAGAAGACGGCGTTCCCGAACGAGTTTGCGAGGACCGCCACGATCCTCACCTATCCGCAATATTGGGCATTTCGGTTGACCGGCATTGCCGCCAATGAAGCAACATCGCTCGGCTGCCATACCGACCTGTGGAACCCAAGAACGGGCGAATTTTCCTCTCTTGTCGACACGCTCGCCATCCGGCCGCTGATGCGCCTGTGCGTTCGGCGTTTGATACGCTCGGCATGGTATTGCCTGACATCGCCGAGAGGATCGGCCTCCAGAAACCGGTGCCGGTTCACTGCGGCATCCACGATTCCAATGCATCGCTTCTCGCCCACCTCATCGGTCGCAAGCCGCCGTTTGCCGTCGTCTCGACGGGCACATGGGTGATCTCCTTTGCTGTCGGCGGAGATCTCAGCCATCTGGATGCCGCCCGTGACACGCTTGCCAATGTCGATGCCTATGGACGCGCCGTTCCTTCCGCGCGCTTCATGGGCGGACGGGAATTCGAAACTCTTTCCGCCAGCCTTGGCCCGTTCTCGGCGCAGGATGCGTTTGCGGCCATCCCGGCGGTGATTGCGCGCGAGATGATATTGCTTCCCAATCTCGCAACCGGGTCCGGACCATTCCCCGGCCGTTCGTCGGAATGGCTGAACGACGTCGGTGCAACGCCCGCCGAGCGCTGGGCGGCAGCCTGCCTCTATCTGGCACTGATGACGGAAACCTGCCTTGGCCTCATCGGCGCTGACGGGCCGATACTGGTCGAAGGCCCGTTTGCGGCCAATCCGGCTTATCTCGCCGCCCTGAGCGCAGTTTTGGGCCGTCCTGTCATGGCGCTTCCCGGCTCGACCGGCACGAGCCAGGGAGCCGCCCTTCTTGCCGGTGATGCAGGTGCTCACAAAAGTGCCGAGGGAGTAACGAGGCCAGATTGGCAGCTCGCGGATTACCGGCGGACGTGGATCTCAAGGACCGGCAGATCCGAGGAGCGCATGCACGTCGCCTGACCCTTGCGAGATTTGCGACGCGGCTCCCCTGTGCCCCCGGCGTGTCCCTCGAGGCGTGTGCCCCGCGCCTCCCATTGTCTCCGCCGGTCCGCCCCGCCGCCCCTTGTCAGGCCCGCGGGGTATCCATGTCGTGGTGGCCGATGGATGATAGTGGAGACACAGCAAGATGAGATTGATCGTCATCGCCGCCGCCTTGTTCGCTGCCGGGTCGGCCGCAGCGCAGGTGCCGCCTGCCCCCTCACCCAATGCCGCCGTCCACGACGGCGCATCCATGGAGGCATTCAGCCGCCTCTGCCTCCAGAACGGGCCAAGCTATGACGCCGCCATAGCCTATGCCAAAGAGGCGAAATGGACCGAGCTTGCTTCTGATATGGCAATGGCTTTCACGCCCGTCGGGGAACCCGCAGGTATAGAGGGCTGGACGCTCGGCGACGGCGACCAGCAGCCGTTTGCCGCTCTCGTCGTCTACAGGGGCAAGGCGGGCGACAAGGACATCGAGGGATGTTCGCTGGCATCCTCGCAAGTCGATGCGCCTGCCTTCGAAAAACGGTTCGTCGAGCAGATTGCCGCCAGGCGCATTGGCGAGGAGGTTGGCGAAGACACGATCTACAGGCGCTACAGCGCCAAGGTTGGCGACCGGGAAGCGGCCATCGCCATCACGCTGCCACGCTACCCCAAGGGCACCGATCAGGTGACGATCAGCGTTGTTGCCGCAACCGAAGTGGCAAACTGAGGCGACCTCGCCCGCATTAACCACGCAACGGATTTAAGCCACGCGGTCCATTTCTTTCATCCGAGAATATATTAGTATCCGCTAAGAATATTGTCGGATGAGGCAGATATGGATGAGAAATACATCATTGTCGGCTGGATCGTCGGCGCGTTTTTTCTCCTGCTTGGAGCAACCCTCTATTTCACCGCAACGATCTGAGCCTCTGTTCAGTCGGCGGATCAAGGCGCTGGCGCTGTAGCGCAGCTTTCGCCCACCGCCATTTTCATCGGCAGATACGCAAAAAAATGCTGCGGCCAGACTATTAACAGGCTGCGCTCAAGTAGATCTGTTGAAAATTCGGCAACAGGCCGACAAATAGTCTGTAATATTATATGCTCCCCCATGACGGGGGACGTTCACATGGCAGAACAAGACGCAGCATCCTTGAAGTTCGAAGAGGCGTTCAGGCGTATCGAGGAGAGCAGCGACGTGGCTGAGGCCATTGCGGCCATGCGGGATATCTACGGCGTATCCCATCTCACCTACCATCACGCCCAGACCGTCACCGGCACCGTCGACGCACCCTTCGTTCGCACCACCTATCCGGCCGAATGGGTGGCTCGCTACCTGCTGAAGGGCTATGTCGCCATCGACCCGATTGTCCGGGAAGGCATGCAGCGCAGCCTTCCCTTTCTCTGGTCCGATGTCGAATCCACACCGGAAGTGATGGAGATGCTGACAGACGCCTTCCGGCACGGGCTTGGCTCCAACGGCTATTCCATACCGGTCATCGATCGAAACCGTCGGCGGGCGCTGGTATCCATCAATGATGCAGGTCGCAAGGACTGGAACGTCTATGTGGCCGAACACCGTGAAAACTGGGCGGAACTCGCCCATGCCATCCACAACAAGGCGCTTTTCGAACTTTATGGGCAGAATGACCCGGCACCGCAGCTCAGCCCCCGCGAAGTCGAATGTCTGCACTGGACTGCACTTGGCAAGGATGCCAAGGCCATCGCCATCCTGCTCGGCATTTCAGACCATACGGCCCGCGACTATCTGAAATCTGCACGGTTCAAGCTGAATTGCGCCACGCTCTCGCAAGCCGTCACCAAGGCCATCAAGCTGCGGATGATCAACCCTTAAGCCGCAGCGACTGCCTCCCTATTCCCTCACCTCACCGCGCCCATCCGCCACGGATATGCCCTGTCGGGTGATTCGCTGCGCCTGCCGCTATGGCAATACCCCTGTTTTGGGGACCCCATACGGGGGAATATTCGCCCCTACCGCTTTCCCCCATGCTGCCGACGTCGATCAATTAATCGAGGCTGTCATGTTTTTTACCATAGAGGCTCATGAATATTCCCGACATGCGACGCTGTTGGACCAGATGTTCGAATTGAGAAAGCGGGTATTTGCCGATCAACTGAAATGGGACGTGAAAATCATCCGCGATCGCGAGATCGACGTCTATGATTCGCTACAGCCTGCCTACCTCGTCTGGTGCGACGAGGATCAGAAGACGCTCTACGGCGCCATGCGCCTGATGCCGACGACCGGCCCGACGCTCTTGTATGATGTCTTCAGCAGAACGTTTCCCGCAAGCGTCGACCTCGTCTCTCCCGGCATATGGGAAGGCACACGCATGTGTCTGGACCCGGAAAAGATCGAGGCGGATCTTCCGGATGTCGATGCGGGTCGTGCCTTCAGCCTTCTTCTCCTAGCGCTGTGCGAATGCGCCATGGCGCATGGCATCCACACGATGATCTCGAACTATGAGCCCCACATGGCCCGCGTATACCGGCGTGCGGGCGCAGATGTGGAGGAACTCGGCCGCGCCGAGGGCTATGGTCTGCGTCCTGTCTGCTGCGGCGCTTTCGAAGTCTCCGAACGCGTCCTTCAGAAGATGCGGGCCTGCCTGAACCTTGATGCACCGATCTACCGCAAAGCCGCGCCCGTTCGCTCGGTCTCCAGCGAGTTACGGGCCTGCGCCGCATGACCTGATGGCGTGCGCCATCTCTGCAGTCTCTTTCCTGCGCCAGATCAGAAGAAAAATCACGGCAAGGCTTGCCACACAACGAGCTCCCGCCCGCCATTCCGCAGGTGCGGCGAGATGAAACCGAATATGCGGACGCATATCAGAGGATAGCAATGACACTGGCCGGCGAAAAACTGAACCGCCTACTTCTCAAGATCTCAGCCACGACCATCGTCAATCAGGCCATCATAAAATGCTCCATCGTCGGGCTCCCGGTCAGTGTCGACAATGCCATTCTTTTCATCGGAGATTTCTTTGATCCGGATGACGCGGATTTTGCTGACCTGATTGCGGAAATCGAGCATGTTCTGGAAGTGACTGTGGCACCGGCTGCCTGACAAGGCCAAAAACGGCGGTTTTATCCGAACTTCAACTACCGCGACATTCCCGCAGGCATTCTCCGAGACCTCACGCCGCCGTGCATTGACATGTATTACAAGACGTCATATCTCTTTAGTCAGACATACTGAATGACCGCCGGGTGGAGAGATGGCGGTCTGAGGGAGGAGATAAGAATGAATATGCTTTCCAAGGCATTCGCGTCTGTATTGTTGGGCGCAACCCTGCTTTCCCAGCCGGTTCTGGCTGAAACGCCGCCGAACATGCTGGTTGTCGGCCTGTCGATGAACAATATTCTGACGCTTGATCCGGCTGCGATTACCGGCAAGGAAACCGTTCAGGTTCTGGCCAACATATATGACAACCTTGTCGCGCTCGATGCCGTCAATCGCTCGCAGGTTGATCCGCAGCTTGCAACGAGCTGGACCATCAGCGACGACAAGACGACGATCACTTTCAAGCTGCGGGACGGCGCCACCTTCGCGTCCGGCAACCCCGTAACGGCCAATGACGTGGTCTGGTCGCTGAAGCGGGTGATGAAGCTCAATCTCGCACAGGCATCCTTCTTCAAGACCCACGGGTTTTCGGCAGCCAATGCTGATCAGAGCTTCACCGCTCCGGATGAGCATACGGTCGTCGTCAAGCTGCCGAAGAAAGTCGATCCTGAACTGATCGTCATGACGCTCGGCATCGTTGGCCCCGGCTCGGTTCTCGACATGAAGACCGTCATGAGCCACGACAAGAACGGCGACATGGGCGGCGCATGGCTCACCACCAATTCTGCCGGTTCGGGACCGTTCACACTGTCTCAATGGGCCTCGAACGAGCGCGTCATCCTTGATCGCAACGAGAAATACTGGGGCGACAAGCCGGCAATGCGCCGTGTGATGTTCCGCCATCTGGCTGAATCCCAGAGCCAGCGGCTGATGCTGCAAAAGGGTGACATCGATGTCGCCTACACCCTCTCGGCCTCCGACCTGAAGGCATTGGAAGGTGACAAGAACGTCACCATCCAGACCAATGGTGGCAGCGGCTTCTATTATCTCGCCGTCTCGATGAAGGACGACAAGTTCAAGAACCCGAAGGTCCGCGAGGCCCTGCGCTATCTCATCGACTACAAGGGCCTGAACGACAGCGTTCTGCCCTATTTCGGCAAGCTGCGCGACCGGCCGATCCCGTCCGGCATTTTCGGCGCCTTGCCGAATGCCGGCTACACGCTCGATGTCGAAAAGGCCAAGAAGCTTCTGGCAGAGGCCGGATATCCGAACGGCTTTTCCACCACGCTTCGCGCGATTTCCGATGCGCCCTTCATGAATGTCGCGACCGCCATCCAGGCATCCCTTGCCCAGGGCGGTATCAAGGCCGAGATCATGACGGGTACCGGCGATCAGGTCTATGGTGCCATGCGCGAGCGGAAATATGAGCTTGTCGTAGGCCGCGGCGGCGGCGGCCAGCTGCCGCATCCCGACAGCAACCTGCGCGCCATCGTCTACAATCCGGACAATGCCGACGAGGCGAAGCTCACCAATTTCCAGGGCTGGCGCACATCCTTCTACGACGCCAAGCTCAACAAGATGATCGACGATGCCGTGGTCGAGTCAGACCATGACAAGCAGGTCAAGGACTACCAGGATATCCAGACCTACTATGCCGATATGATGCCGGCCATCCAGCCTTTCTCCGAGGTGGTCGACAGCGTGGGCTATCGTTCGGACATCAAGGGGCTGGTTCTCAACCCGTCCTGGTCGACGCAGCTGCGCACAGTCACCAAGTCTCGCTAAGCGCCGGCGCCGCAGCGCCTTTTGCGCTGCGGCTTCGGGATGCTGGATACCGAGGATTTATCCATGACGAATGAGCGACTTTCCGCTTTCACGAGGCAGGCAGGAACGATCCTTGCTACCCTTTGCGGCCTTCTTATCCTGACCTTCTGTATTGGCCGGCTGATGCCCGTCGATCCGGTCCGCGCCATAGTCGGCGAAGAGGCAGATCAGGCCACCTATAACATGGTCGCCGAGCGCATCGGCGCGAACCTGCCGATCTGGCAGCAGTTCTTCCGCTATGTCGGTGATCTGCTGCATGGCGACTTCGGCACATCGATCCGCACCTGCCAACCGGTTATCAGCGATATCCTGCATGTCATGCCGGCAACGATCGAGCTTGCCACGTTTGCCATCATCTTCGGCGCGGGCTTCGGCGTTCCGCTCGGCATTCTGGCGGCCGTCAAGCGCAACAAGCCGATCGACCAGATCATCCGGTTCCTGACGCTGATCGGGCATTCCATGCCGATCTTCTGGACCGGCATGATCGGGCTCATCATCTTCTACGCCGCGCTCGACCTCGTCGGCGGTGGTGGCCGTATCTCGGATTTCTACGTCGGCCTCGTGCCCGATACGACGGGCTTCCTGCTGATCGATTCCATCATGGCAGGCGACTGGGAAGTCTTCGGCGACGCCGTCAACCACCTCATCCTGCCGGCCAGCATTCTCGGCTATTCCTCGATGGCCTACATCACCCGCATGACACGCTCGTTCATGCTGGATCAGCTGAACCAGGAATATATCACCACCGCCCGCGTCAAGGGACTGTCGAAGGGGCGCACCATCTGGCGGCATGCCTTCGCCAATATCCGCGTGCAGCTGGTGACGATCGTGGCTCTTGCCTATGGCAGCCTGCTTGAAGGTGCAGTCCTGATCGAGACTGTGTTCTCCTGGCCGGGCTTTGGCCAGTACATCACCAACAACATGCTGATCGGCGACATGAACGCGGTCATGACCTGCGTGCTCATCGTCGGCGTCATCTTCATCGCCCTGAACCTGCTTTCAGACGCGCTCTACAAGATTTTCGATCCTCGGACACGATAGAAAGGGAGGCGGAGACATGTCAGCAAATTCCATTTCCCTGCAGGATACGACAATGACCGGCCGTAAAATCAACAAGCATTCGCCGCTCAACCGGTTCCTCGCGCTGATCCGCGAACTGATGGGAAGCCCGACATCGGCATTCGGCGTCGTCGTCATCGGCATCCTGCTTTTCACCGCGCTCGTCGCGCCGCTGATCGCACCCTATGATCCGATCGTCGTCGATCTCAACAACACGTTGCAGGCACCGAGCGCCACGCACTGGTTCGGCACAGACGAACTGGGCCGCGACATCCTGAGCCGCATCATCTACGGCACGCGCGTCAGCCTCACCATCATCACCATCGTGTCGGTCATCGTCGGCCCGGTCGGGCTGCTGGTCGGCACCACCGCTGGCTATTTCGGCGGCTGGTACGATACGGTGATGATGCGCATCACCGACATATTCCTGTCCTTCCCGAGCCTCATCCTGTCGCTTGCCTTCGTTGCAGCGCTCGGCGCCGGCCTGGAAAACGCCATCATCGCCATCGGCCTGACCACATGGCCGCCGATCGCCCGATTGGCGCGCGCCGAAACGCTCACATTCCGCAATGCCGACTATATCTCGGCCTCGCGCATGCAGGGCGCGTCAGCTCTGCGTATCATCGTCAAGTCGATCGTGCCCATGTGCCTTCCCTCGGTCCTCGTGCGCATCACCTTGTCGATGGCAACGGTCATCCTGACCGCCGCCGGTCTCGGTTTCCTCGGCCTCGGCGCCCAGCCGCCGCTCCCCGAATGGGGTGCGATGATGGCGACCGGCCGCCGCTACATGCTCGACGACTGGTGGCTGGTAGCCTTCCCGGGCGGCGCCATCCTGCTCGTCAGCCTTGCCTTCAACCTTCTCGGCGATGGCCTGCGCGACGCCCTCGACCCCAAGCAGCACTAAGGAAGGACAGATCATGGACAATCAGTCAGCCCCTCTCCTTACCGTTGAAAACCTCAAGGTCGCCTACCGTGCCGGCAAGGGTTACAACAATGTCGTCAAGGGTGTTTCGTTCGAGCTTGGCCGCGAGCGCCTCGGCATTGTCGGCGAATCCGGTTCCGGCAAATCGACCATCGGCCGCGCGCTCCTGAAACTGCTGCCGACGGCAAAGATCGACGCAGACCGCATGGACTTTTCCGGCACCGACTTGCTGAACGCCTCGGAGCGCGAGATGCTCGCCATCCGCGGCCGACGGATCTCGATGATCCTTCAGGATCCGAAATTCTCGCTGAACCCGGTTCATCGAGTGGGCGATCAGGTGGCGGAAGCCTACCGCGTCCACTACTCGTCCTCCGCCGAAGTCGCGCGCAAGAAGACGCTGGAAATGCTGGAGGCGGTGCAGATCCGCGATCCCGAACGCGTCTTCGGCCTCTACCCCCACGAAGTTTCCGGCGGCATGGGCCAGCGCATCATGATCGCATGATGCTGATCCCCGAACCGCAGATCATCATCGCCGACGAGCCGACATCCGCGCTCGACGTCACCGTGCGGATGCAGGTTCTCAACATCCTCAACAAGCTGGTGACGGAAAAGGGCATCGGCCTGATCATGATCAGCCATGACCTCAACCTGGTTCGCAATTTCTGTGATCGCGTTCTCGTCATGCGCTCTGGCGAAGTGGTCGAGGAGCGGGCCGCCCGCGACCTGAAGAACTGCACCCACCCCTATACCCAGGGCCTGATCGCCGCCCAGCCGCATATCGGCGGCAGCCGCAAGCCGCTGCCGGTGCTGAACCGCGAAGCCGCCAACCGGGAGATCCGCGCATGAATGCCGTCACACCCATCAAGGCAAGCACCGCCGGCAATGCAATCGACGTCAACCAGCTGTCGATCGATCTCGGCTATGGCGGTGCCAAGAAGCGCATCCTCGGCGATGTCTGCTTCTCGGTGGCGCAAGGTGAATCCTTCGGCCTCGTCGGTGAGTCCGGCTCCGGCAAGTCGACGATCCTGCGCTGCATCGCCCGCCTGCTGAACCTCTGGGATGGCGAGATCGCAGTCGAAGGCAAGTCGGTCTCCAACATGCCCTTCTCCGAATATTGCCGCATGGTGCAAATGGTCTTTCAGGACCCTTACGGCTCGCTGCATCCGCGCCAGTCGATCCGCACCGCCCTGCAGGAACCGCTGCGCATCCACCGGATGGATCGTCAGGTCGAGCGCATGGAACGGGCTCTGATCGATGTCGGCCTCAACCCGGATTTCCTTGCCCGCTACCCGCACGAACTCTCCGGCGGCCAGCGTCAGCGCGTGGCCATTGCCCGCGCGCTCATCCTCGAGCCGCGCATCCTCCTGCTCGACGAGCCAACATCCGCACTGGACGTTTCGGTTCAGGCGGAAGTGCTGAACCTGCTTGCCGATATCCGCGCCAAGCGCAAGCTCACCTACCTCTTCGTCTCCCATGATCTCGCGGTCATCGACCATATGTGCGAGCGGCTTGCCGTCATGCAATATGGCCAGGTCGTCGAAATCATGGATCGGGAAGTGCTGTCGACCGGCAATGCCAAGAACCCTTACGCGCGCGAGCTGATCGAGGCGAGCCTCGAATACGACCACGCCGTCTGAGCCTGAGAAGAGCGGCCGGTTGCGATGGCAGAGGCACCTCCCCCCATCGATGCGGAGAACATGCCGGCGCTCGCGCGCCGGCTTCGCGACGGGCTTTCCTTCCCATGGGCCTGGAAAGGAACTGTTCCCGGCAATCCGCCCAATGTTGCGGCGCGAACCACCGAGGATTTTGCCGTCTGGCGGGATGACACGCGAGAGCGCGTCATCGAGGCACTCGGCCTGCCGCGATCGCCTGCACCGCCGCGGGCAGAACTGCTTGACGAATGGCAGGATCCTGGGACCGATGGCCGGGACAGCCTTGCCATTCGGCCGGGCATTTCCGACAGCCTGACCGGTCAGCATATCAGGTTTGGCTTCTCGAATGGCGAGACGGCAGAGGCTTATATCCTCTACCCATCGAAGGCTTCTCGGCCGTTACCGGCCGTCCTTATGCTCCATGACCACGGGTCATTCTTTTCGATCGGCAAGGAAAAACTGATCCGGCCTCGCGATCCAGCCGGCAACGACACGCCGTCGTCCCTTACCGAAGACATCGCCCACTGGACCGACAGGATCTATGGTGGCCGCGCTGTCGGCAACGCGCTTGCGCGCCGCGGTTACGTGGTTCTGTGTGTCGATGCCCTCGGCTGGGGTAGCCGACGTGGCAATGGCTATGAGCACCAGCAGGCGCTGGGGGCCAATCTCCTGCAATTCGGCACATCGCTCGCCTCGGTCATGCTTCAGGAAGACATGGAGGCTCTGGACTATCTCGCCAGCCTGCCAGCGGTTGATCCATCCCGTGTGGCGGTCATGGGCTATTCGATGGGCGGCTTTCGCGCCTTCCAGCTCGCGGCACTTTCGGATCATGCCAGGGCCTGCGTCTCCGGCGGCTGGATGGGAACGCTGCGCGGGCTCATGCAGTCGGGCAACAATCAGCTGCGCGGTCAATCGGCCTTTTACATGTTGCACCCGCAAATCGCCGGCAAGCTGGACTATGCCGATGTTGCAGGCCTTGCCGCCCCTAAGCCATCGTTTTTCTTCACCGGCCGCGAAGATCGACATTTTCCCGAGGCGGTGGCCAGCGAAGCATTTGACCGTCTGACGGACCTGTGGCGCGACGCCGGTGCACAGGACAAGGTCGAAACGCGCCTTTGGCCGGGCGGCCATGCCTTCCCTGTCGACCAGCAGGATTACGCATTCGACTGGCTCGATCGGGTCCTCTGAAGCACGCTTCTATTGGCCGCCGAAGTCCGGCTTTCGGACAAGCCAGTACGGTACGGGTTCAGTCCCATTTTCCAAATTCAGTCGCGATCACAAGCCGCCGGGCAGGTTTTCTCGCTGGAGAATGCTGTCCAATAAAAATGACCCGGCCATCTTGTGATGACCGGGTCTGTGTCTGTTCAGGCCTTCGAAAATATCATTCGACCAGATTGGCGTTGATGAAGTCGAAGTTGATATCTTCGCCCATGCCCGGCTTGTCCGAGATATGGACGTATCCATCCTTGTCCATCGGGTCGACCAGCGCGTTCAGATACTCAAACCCGTCATCATATTCGAGGAAGGGATGGAGAAGGCCGCGCTCGTACCAATGGGCATTCTTGGTGCAGGCTGCGATGATCAGGTTCGGTGCGCCATTGCCGTGGATTTCGCAATGCATGCCGAAGGATTCCGCCAGATGCATGCATTTCATCGCCGGGCTGATACCGCCGACGTCGTGCACACCGGTGCGCAGGATATCGCAGGCCTTGGACGTGATCCATTCGGCGCGGCTGAAATGCTTGCCGCCGGCACTCTCCGGTCCAAGAACCGGGATATCGAGATTTTCGGCAAGCCAAGCATAAGAGGCCGAAGACTGCTCGTCCATCGGCTCCTCGATCCAGTCGAAACCGAGCTTTTCCAGTCCCTTGCCGAGCTTGAGAGCATCGGTGCGGGAATACCAGTGGAAGGCGTCGATCATCAGATGGATATCCGGACCGACGGCTTCGCGCACGGCGGCGCAGGCCTTGAGGTCCATATTGACATCCGGAGCCCAGGAAACCGGCGGCATCCAGGTATGAAGCTTGATGCCCTTGTAGCCGCGTGCCACCAGCTTTTCGCCGAACCGGCCGTAATCTTCAGGCGTCGCAAGGCCGTTCTCCAGCTCGTCGCCGCACATTATCGAGCCATAGGCCGGGATCTTGTCGCGATAGCTGCCGATCAGCTTGTGGACGGGCATGTTGAGCTTGCGGCCTGCCAGATCCCAGAGTGCGCAATCGATGATGGCAAGCGTACGGTCGGTCAGCTGAGCCGCACTGCCGCGCTGCCAGTGGGCGAGATCCTGCCAGATCCGCTCGCGGGCGAAGGCATCTTCGCCGATCAGCACCTTCTTGACGAACTTTTCGATGACATGCGGACGCACGATTTCCGGCGGCGAGAAGCAATAGCCCTCCGTGCCGTCCTCGGCCACGATCGTCAGCAGCGCCAGATTGACCTTGTGCGGCGGACCCGGATGGGCGTGGCCCGCGGTATCCTGATGGCGACGGGTCGTATGGGAAAAGACGCGCACATTGACGTCGACGATTTTCACGAAACATTCCTCCTGCATCGGACGAGAGCTCCTCCCTCATCCAGTTTCTTCCTATGAAAGCGCAGGCGCGCATCAGCGCCGACGCAAGGCCCGCCTTACCCGAAGCAATGACGGGCGGGCGAACCAATCTTGTGATGGGTCCGGAGAGGTCCGATGCACGCCATGACGCCTGCCCAGCACTCCCCCACCACCCTCAATCCTCGGGATGGCCGGCCAGCGCGAAGCCGCCGCCCTGATAGATGACGGCCGGGCTATTCGGATCTTCCTTGCCTGCCGCCGTTTCCACCTCTGCCCGCCATTTCGCCGAAGTGTCCTTCGGCTGCCAGCCGAGGAAAGCGGCCTTGCTGTTATCCCACCACTGTTCGTCATTGGCCGAGGCGCCATAGACGATCGTGTGGCCGAGCTTCGGAGTGACGAAAGCGCGCTGGCAAAGAGACAGGAAGTCGCGGTAGCTCAGCCATGTGGCAAGCATGCGGGTGTTGGCCGGTTTTTCGAAGCAGGAGCCGATGCGCAGAGACAGGGTCTCCTGGCCGAACTTGTCGGCATACAGGCTGGCAACCGCCTCACCGAACACTTTCGACACGCCATAAAGCGAATCTGGTCGCGGATAGACCGTGTTGTCGATGCGCTCGTCACGCCGGTAATAACCGATCGTGTGGTTGGAACTGGCAAAGATGATGCGCGGCATGCCGTTGTGGCGGGCGGCCTCATAAAGATTGTAGAGGCCGACAATATTGCCCTCAACGATCAGATCGAAGGGCTTCTCGATGGAAATGCCGCCGAGATGAATGACGCCATCGACGCCACCTTCGAACAGGCTGTAGACGCGGCCTTGTCCGCAAGGTTACAGCGGATGAATGTTTCTGTCGGGGCGAGATCGGTAATCTCGCCGATATCGGAGAGAACGACGCTTTCGGCAATCTCGCCAAGCAGCGGACGAATGGCACGGCCGACACCACCGGCTGCGCCGGTCAGAAGAAGTTTCTTGAGCATTTTCCCTCCCGCTGGCGACAGGCTCCCGCTGCCGCTCACGTTATCATATTTCAACGCCTGACTCATATTACAAGGAGCCGATTGCGCGTCAATGAAATTCTTGGAGGAGAAGCCGGATCAGGCCCTCTGCGCGGCGCAAGACTTGACAATCAGGCCCGAGACCACCCCTTTAGATGGCAGAGACATCGCATCACAAACCATAGCAGGCAGCCTTGACCGGATCAGAAGATAACACGAGTGGTACACAACCACGCAAGGGCAGGAACCTGGTCGAGACCGTGAGCCAGCGGCTTCGTGCCGCGATCCTGCGCGGGGACCTGAAGCCTGGCGACAAGCTGCCGAGCGAGAGTGGCCTGACGGAGCAGCACAAGGTGAGCCGGACCGTCATTCGCGAGGCGATCGCCTCCCTGCGCGCCGATGGCCTCGTAGAGGTTCGCCACGGGGTCGGCGTTTTCATCCTGGCGCCACGCACCGGCGGCGACCTCGCTGGCGGGGCAGGCCCCGGGCTGGTGGGCGGCCTGCGCCATGCCGACCCCAGCCGGGTCTCCTCCATCATCGAGATGCTTGAGGTTCGCGCAGCCATCGAGATCGAGGCCGCAGGACTTGCTGCAACACGGTCCTCGCCCGCCCAGCAGGAACTCATCTTCGAATGTCTCGATACGATGAAACAGCGGATCGCCGATGGAGGGCCGGCCGTGGAGAGCGACCGGGCGTTCCACCTTGCGGTCGCCGATGCCACCAACAATCCGCGTTTTCGCGAACTTCTGGAAGCCATCGGCCGGCAAATGATTCCCCGCGCGCTTCTTCAGGATGACGATACCGACGTGTCTCCAACGGAATACCTGACGCAGATCCATGCCGAACACACGGATATCGCCAGAGCGATCGCGGGCGGCGAAGAGCAAGCGGCTCGCGACGCCATGCGCCTTCATTTACGCGGGAGCCAATTGCGATACCGCTCACTCATCCGACGTGGATGACCACATCTTGACAATAACATATTACAAGTCTTGACAGTCATCATACAACAAGTTAGCGTCACATCAGATCAAGTCTGGAGGATGTCACTTGTCTATGGATCCAATCGAACTCAAGCGCGCGCTCGGCGCCGGCCTGCTCTCCTTCCCGGTCACGCCTTTCGGCAAGGATGGAGCATTCAACCGGGCGCCTTATGAGGCGCATGTCGGCTGGCTCTCGGGCTTCGACGCCACGGTTCTCTTCGCAGCCGGCGGCACCGGCGAGTTCTTCTCGCTTGAACCGTCCGAAATCCCTGAAATCATCTCGGCTGCCAAGGCATCCGCCGGCAAGACGCCGATCGTCTCGGGTTGCGGCTACGGCACGCGCATCGCCGTATCGATCGCCAAGGCAGCTGAAAAGGCTGGCGCTGACGGCATTCTGCTTCTGCCCCATTACCTGATGGACGCATCGCAGGAAGGCCTCTACCAGCATATCAAGACAGTGTGCCAATCGGTTGGCATCGGCGTCATGGTCTACAACCGCGACAACTCCATCCTCCAGGCGGAAACGCTGGCACGCCTGTGCGACGCCTGCCCGAACCTGATCGGCTTCAAGGATGCTCCGGCGATATCGGTCTCGTTCGCAAGATCACCGCCACCATGGGCGACCGCCTCACCTATCTCGGCGGCATGCCGACTGCGGAACTCTTCGCCGATGCTTACCTCGCGCCGGTGTGACGACCTATTCGTCGGCCGTCTTCAACTTCGTGCCGGGCCTTGCCCAGGACTTCTACAAGGCGCTGCGTGCCGGCGACAGGAAGACCACCGACAAGATCCTGATCGACTTCTTCTACCCATTCATGGATATCCGTAACCGCCAGAAGGGCTATGCAGTCTCGGCAATCAAGGCCGGCGTCCGGATCATGGGCTTCGATACCGGCCCGGTGCGCGCGCCGCTCACCGACCTCACCCCGGAAGAAGTCCGCATGATGGAAGCGCTTTGCGAACCCTACCGCAAGGATGCTCCGATCTCCTCCCAAGCAGCAGAGTGAACTGGTCGTCCGATCTTCCGGATCGGCGACTGACCGCAAACGGAAGGCCGGCGCAATTGCGCCGGCTTTTCGCATTTGAGATCAGCTATAAAATCGCCCCGCAGAGCCGGGTCAGATGTAAATCGATCGACATCTTCTGTATTTCACGACGAATTGCCGATTCTATACGTATATTCCGGGCATGTTATACGTATAAGCCGATAATGCGATCTGGACCACCATGGCGTAAAACGCGTGACAAATGGAGGTTCCCATGGCGACGATATCAATCCTGCTCTACATCGTGATTGCGGCTTACAGCACCAGAGCGACCTTCCGTGAAGGCCAGACTGCAGGCGGCCGGTGGACATCGGCGCGCGTTGCGGGATTGACGCTCTCCGTCTTCTGGCCAGCACTGATTGCCCTTATTCTGGCAACCGTCGCCTTCCAGGGGATGCTGCCCAGCCAGCGCTCCTGATTGCCCACCCGATCAGACTTATTCTTCGCGCATGGAATGGCGAATCTGATCGCTAAGCGGCTTGAAGATGTAGGAAGCGGCGGTCCGGTCGCCGGTCTTGATGAAGATCTCGACGGGCATGCCGGGATAAAGACTGAGCCCCCTAAGCTTTTGCAGGCTCGCCCTGTAGGGCTCGATCCGCAACGGATAGTAGCTGACACCCGACTTCTGGTCGACCACAAGGTCCGGCGCCACCGTCGAGATCCGGGCATCCACTTCAGGCGTGGTTTGCTGGTTGAAGGCCGAAAACCGCAGGCTGACGGCCTGTCCGATATGGACCTGATCGATATCGCGGGTGGAGATCTTGGCCTCCACCATCAGCGCATCATTATCCGGCACGACGAGCATGAGCGTCTCCCCGGCCCCGATCACGCCGCCGACCGTATGAGTCGCCAATTGATAAACCCTTCCCGAGACCGGTGAACGTATATCGATCCTGCGGAGCTGGTCGGCTGCGGCAATACGCCGATCCTCGTATTCGGTGATCTTGCCTTCGAGATCGGTCAGATCCTTGGCGACTTCGCTGCTGCGATCCTGCGACAGCTGCAGGATCTGCAGGTCGATTTCGTCCTGCCGTCCACGGGCCTGCGCCAGGGCGGCAACCTGCGCACCGTAATAGCCGCGGATCTCCGCCTCGTCCTTTTTCAGTGAGGTTACGCGTTGGTTGACAGTGAGCCCCTTTTTCAAAAGTCGCTCAGCGTCATCAATTTCTCCCCTCAGAACGGTGAGCTGATCGGAATAGGCCGAAACCTGCTCCTTAATGCCGCTCATTTCCTGATTGATCTGATCCTTGCGCGACAGCAATTGACGGCGCATGCCGTCGATCGACTGACGCCGCGTTTCGAACAGGGCAAATTCACTCTGGCGCAGCGTCGACACCGTCTCAGGGCCAACGAGCGTTGGCAACTGCATGGGCACTTCAAACGCAACGGCACCTGTCTGCTCGGCAAAAAGCCGGGCCCGCCGGATATAGAGCTGGGCCAGCGTATTGTTGACGATCGACAGGTTTGCCCGGATCAGCGTTCCATCGAGTTTTACCAGCAATTGGCCTGCCTGGACACGCTCGCCTTCGGTAACAGCAACCTGCTCGACAATACCTCCGTCACGGTGCTGCACGGCCTTCACGTTGTTTTCGACCGCAACCGTGCCGGCTGCGATCACGGCGCTGCTCAGCTTGGCGAATGACGCCCAGCCACCGACACCTCCCGCCAGGCCAGCCCGAGCGTGAAAACATAAAAGACCTGCCGGTCGAGTGATCTTTTGTAATATTCCTGCATGGTTGGTCTGACGCTCAGGAGTAATCGGGCTCATCATTGGCGATCTTGAGAACGCCGCGATCGGTGACGACGGCACGCGGCCCGGCACGGATGACCCTGGACGTAACCTCATCCTTGGGGCCGCAATCCTGCACCCGACCATTCGCCATCATCATCAGTATGTTGACGCCATCTATCGCGCTCGGTCGATGCGCAATCACAATCGCCACGCCTCCGCGATTTCGGACATGCTGAAGGGCTTCCGTCAGCGCCTTCTCACCCTCCGCATCCAGATTGGCATTCGGCTCGTCGAGCACGACAAGGAAGGGATCGCCATACAGTGCCCGCGCCAGCCCTATACGCTGGCGCTGTCCGGCCGAAAGCGTCCGCCGCCCTCACCGACATCCGTCTCATACCCCTTGGCAACCGCAGGATCAGGTCATGGACACCCGCCGCCTGTGCCGCGGCAAGGATTGCGGCTGGCGGCGGATCGATCTCGAACCGCGATATGTTGGCGGCGACCGTTCCCGGCAGCAGTTCGATCTCCTGCGGCAGGTAGCCGATATCCCGTCCGAGACGGTCATCATCCCATTGGTCGGATGCCGCGCCGTCAAAGCGCACCACGCCCCTGAACTTCGGCCACAGACCGATGATGGAGCGGACGAGCGACGTCTTGCCGGAACCGCTGGGACCGATGATGCCGAGCGCGTCCCCGGCTTTGAGCTGAAAGCTGACATCGGCGAAGGCGAGACGATCCGCACCCGGCGGCCCACCTGCGAGCGCTTCGATCATCAGGGTAGCCTTTGGCCTTCCCAATGCCAGACGCTCGACCGGCGCCTCTATTTCAAGGCCCTTCTGCAGGCGCTGCAGGCTGTCACGGGTCACGACAAAGGCACGCCAGTTGGCGATGACCTGTTCGATCGGTGCCAGCGTGCGGGAAATCAGGATGGAGCTGGCGATCATGATGCCGGAAGTCGCCTCACCGCCAATGACCAGCAAGGCGCCAACGGCAAGAATTGCAGACTGGAAGGCAATCCGGAATGTCTTGGAGATCACCGAATAGCGGACCAGAATATCGGATGAAATCATGCTCTGGTGGCGAAAGCGGGCATTTTCCAAAGTCCAGCGGCGATAGAGCTGCGGGACCATGCCCATCGCCTGCGCCGCCTCGCCGCTGCGGAGCGTGGCGTTGAGCGTGGTGATCCGGGCAGCGCCAAGTTCCGTCGAAAGTCTGGCCGGCTGCGTTGTGGCGCGGCTTGTTAGGAATGTCAGACCAATCAGCACCAGCGCACCGAAAATCGCCAGAAATCCGATGATCCAATGGAATGCGAAGCAGATCAGGAGATAGAACGGTACCCAGGGCAGATCGAGAAAGGCCGATGGCCCCGGGCTTGCGATAAAGCCGCAAACCGTATCCAGCTCTCGCAGCGAACTCATCGCATCGTTCGGAGCCTGCCCCCGCAGGCGCTTCTTCATGATCGTCTTGTAGACCGACGGGCTGAATTCGCTATCCAGCGCCCAGGCAGAGCGCGTCAGTATCCGCGTGCGCAGGATGTCGAAGACGGCCTGACAGACGAACAGGAAGACGACGAATAAAAGCAGGACTGCAAGCGTGGGTATGCTCTTGCTCGGAATGACACGGTCATAGACCTGCAGCATGAACAGAGAACCACTGAGATAAAGGATATTCACGAGCGCCGTGGCGACGCCAACGGCAATCAGAGGCTTAACACCAATCTTCGATACCAGAAAATTCATTCCGCAACACAGATAGTCGATCTGCCTCCGAAAGATTACATTTTCGCGATCGACAATAATATAAATATGTATATTTCGAGAATTATTTCGTAATAATATAGAAACAATATTAATGCGAGGCCGACATCATGTGTGATCTGCGCAACATTTCGTCGGCAACATCATCCCAGGCCCTTATTTCCGACGTATCAATGGACTTACGATCGAAGGAACGCGCCGACAGCATGGCACTGGTGATAGATGAACCATTGCCCGGCTCGTAGCTGCAAACATGCTCTCGGCCGGCCTTCACGAAGGCCGGCGCCACCACGGGCAGGCGGCAGTAGGTGTACTGGATCAGCTTGAGGCTCGACTGCGCCAGATATTCGGCGCCAGCCCGCTGCCTGTATGGAGCAAGGCCGATATCGGCGAACTTTATGAAAGGCGCCAAAACGGTAAAGCCGACCTCCCCATGGAAGACAATATTGCTGGCTTTTGTCAGTTCCTTTGGATTGATCTTGCCGAAGATATGAAAGCGGACATCGCTATTCGTCTCGATCATGTGGTTGAGGGCAGCGATATCAGAGTTCATGTCACCCGCCACGACCGCATTCGTCGTTGCCGGATCGTAGGGATTGTCGTTGGCATGGTCGAAGACGGCCTTGTCCAATCCGTGCGGAAGGAAGGCGACATTCGACTGCGGCGGAAAATCCTGCCGCATCATCTCGGCGGGAATCCGGATCAGCGCATATTGCTCCGCCGTCCTGTCCAGGTAGGAGATCAGGGCCGGGTTCATCCCGACGATATCCAGCCGATCGCTTGCACAGTAGATGAAGCGAGCCTGCGGCGCCAACCGACGCAAACGGCCAAAAAGTGCGACGGCCGCACAGCTCTCGATGACGATGATATCCGCATCCCGTGCCGCCGCCTCAACCGCCCGCGGCAGGAGGTAAGGATAGAGCTTGGCAACGAGAGCGCCCACCGATGCCGCGAGCTTCTGCCTGCCGCCAAAAGGATGCATCAGGGGAAACCAGACATAGGAGCGCATACCGCCGCCACGATCGACCCAGCGGTTCAGCTCGCCGGGATCGATTGCCTTGAGCCTGGCCACCTTGGCCAGCCGCGAAAGCCAGCTCAGCTGGACAGTGACGACGGAAACACTGTGCCCTGCCCGAGCCAAGGCATCTGCAATGAAGGTCATCCCTGTCTTTCGGCTGTTCGGAGACAGGTTCTGGAATGTGAAGAGCACGCATTTCTGCGGCCGCATGCTGTCAGGCACCATACTAACGAACCTTCTGGCCGCTTGCGGCCTGCCCCACCACGCCTGCAAAGAAACCGAACATCTCAACCGTATAGCGCCGGAACAGCCGTTTCGGCTCAATCGACAGCCGGTAGAGCCATTCCAGATGAAGATCGCGCATCCAGTGCGGCGCACGCGGCATGTTCCCCGAGAGAAAATCCAGATAGGCGCCGGCGGCAATGCCCAGCACGCAGCCGGTCTTCTCCAGATGCTCGTTCAGCCAGCGCTCCTGAAGCGGATTTCCCATGGCGCATAGCAGCGTATCCGCCCCCGACTGGCGGATCGCCTCGATCACTGCCGGCTCCTCGTCCGCCTTGAAATACCCGTGCTGTACGCCGACCACCTCGTGATGCGGATAGCGCTCCTTCAATCGCTTGCCCGCAAGCTCCGCGATCCCCGGCCGCGCACCGATGAGAAATATCTTCAGCGGCTGACGAATGCCGCCGAGGAGCGTCCCCATGAAATCGGTACCGTTGAGATTGGACGGGAAGCGCTTGCCATAGAGAATGACGCTCGCGGCATCGAGAGCGATACCGTCGTTGAGTACAAGACAATCCGGATCGGCGGAAAGTCTCGCCTTTTCCAGCGGCTTCAGTTGCGTCAGCAGATTTGAGTTGGCAAAGATCAGGCGCGTCGGCCTGCCCCGCTCGAGGCGCTCTGCCACGGCGCCCAATGCCTCCGGCGTCTTGAAGACCGAAATATCGAGACCGGATATGTGGCGAACCTGCGTGCCCAGAGCATCCTGATAGACACGCTTTGTCGCCGCGGCTGCCGAGGCGATCGAGTATTTTTCCGCAAACATCATTCGCTCCTCCCTCTTCACATCGCTGTCGCGGCGGCCCGACCACCATCCCTGCAAATCCCGGGCGCAACGCGTCGTGTTGTTGAAATCGAGAATGAGGCCCTGCCTCAGCCCGCCAACGAGATCGCGGTAGGGCTTTATGTCGTTGAGCGCCACATCGAGGCCGGCCGATAGCGCTTCCACCGCCGCCACACCGAAGCCTTCATAGGACGATGCGCTGACGAAAAGGTCGGATTGACCAAGAACGTTGCGAACCTGCCGCGTATCGGCTGAGACGTAGAGGCGAACGGCATCCGAGAGCCCGCGCGCCTCGATCATCGCCCTCATCTGGTCGACACTGATCTGATCGGGCGCACCAACGATATTGAGCTGCCAGGGGGCGGTGCGGCGAAGTTCGGCAAGCAGGTCGAGAAGCCTGTCATATTGCTTGTTGGGTGCGAAACGGCCAATCGTCACCAAGGTCGGACCGGCTGCACGCTCGGCAGCAGTATCGCAGGCTCGCCCGTATTTCTCGGTATTCACACCATTGACGATGGTGCGGATGCCATTGCGGCGCAGCCGCTGAAAAGTCTTGCTGTCCTGCTCGCTGATGCAGATCACGGCAGAGTAACCACGAAGGTTGAGGCGCGTCAGCGTCGAGAACCAGACAGATTTCAGGCCGGCGAATTTCTGCGTGTGAAAGAAACCGCCATGTGTAGAAACAACAAGTGTCTTGCGCAGGAAGTAATTCGAAAGCGAGAGGAAATCGAAGAAGAAGTCGATGGCATGAACATGCACGATATCGGCCTGCCCCAGATGACGGATCACGGCAGGAGCAATCGGATAGCGGCGCGATCCCACATGCCCAATCCTTGTCACTTCAACTCCATCGATCACCTCGTGCTCAGGCAGGCTCTCACGGCTGTCGCCCAGCCTTCGGCGTAGCGTAACGACACTGACATCATCACCCGCTGCCACCTGAGCCCTTGCCAAATCGTGCACAACAAATTCCAGCCCTCCGACAAAGGGATAGTATTGCCTTACAACATGGACGATCTTCATGATGTCCTCTTTGCCGGATTACTAATACTACAGTCACGGAAAGAACGATTATTGCCTTATTATTAATTTAGGCATATATATCACAGAAATTCACGTGTCAAAATAATATCGCAACACATATTTGCGGAAATACAAATGGTTACTATGACTCGCAGAGCGTTCATGTCTACGACGTGCGTTGCTGCGGCATCTGTCCTGACCCAGAATTCACATTTAAACGCTGCTCCGGCAAATGTATTCTATAAGGGCGTAAACATCTCCGGCGCCGAATTTGGCGGCAGAGCAAAGCCGCGCGTCAATTTCGACTATTTCTACCCGGACAAGCAGGACATCGATTTTTCCTGACCAGGGGCTTCAATTTCGTTCGCATACCGTTTCGCTGGGAGCGGATGCAGCGCAATCTCGATGCGCCGGTCGGCGCTCGCGAATCCGCAAAAGACCTCGACATGCTGCTGAAAAGTGTCGAGCTGGTTCGGCGGCAGGGCGCCACCTGTCTGCTCGATATGCACAATTACGCGCGCCGGAACGATGCCGCGGGAAAGCCTCAAGTGGTGGGCAGTCCCGATACTCCCGTCGCTGCATTGGTCGAGTTCTGGCGTCAGCTGGGCGCCCGCTTCAACGGAGACGCCAATGTGTGGCTCGGTCTGATGAACGAGCCACACGATATTGCCGCAACGGAGTGGGCAGCGATTGCGCAGCAATGCGTATCGGAGCTTCGCAGCGCCAAGATCTCGAACAAGCTTCTCGTGCCGGGCACGGCGTGGACCGGAGCGCATTCCTGGGTGTCCAGCGGAAACGCAAAGGCGTTTGACAGCTTCGTCGATCCGGCGAACAATTTCGCCTTCGAGGTCCACCAGTATTTCGACAAGGACAGTTCCGGCCGCGTCGGCCTTTGCGTTCCCGGAAGTGCTGCAGCGCGCTGAAACCATTTCAGGACTGGTGCCGCGCCAAGCCCGGCCGCGTCGGATTTCTCGGCGAGTTCGCCTTCGGTGATCCGACCGTCGCGGGCCAGGAGGGCTGCGCCACCGAGATGGCATCGCTGAATGCCCAGATGAACCAGAACCGCGACATATGGCTGGGATGGTCGGCCTGGGGCGGCGGCAGGCGCTGGTCCCGCACCTACCCCTTCAGGCTGCAGGTACCGGACGACAATACGGGGATCAACCCTTACATGCAGCTATTGATGTCGGCGGGCTGACCGGTGAGGAAATAGGCGATGGCAACCCCGCATCACGACAGAGGGAGTGCAATTTGAACTTGTATGCCGCCACGGACATAAGGGCTACCCGCGCGGAATATTACCGCAGCCTTGCCGCTTGCGGCATCGTGGCCGGATGCGCCATATTCAACTTTGCGCTGTGCTTTGCCAATACGAGGCTATTCACGACAACCTCTGCCGTTGCCATGGCATCGGAGGGGTTGCTGATCGGCGGTGCCCTCGCCCTCATCCTGACCGGCCGAAACCAGAAACACGCCTATGACGTCATCGCCATCATGACGGTCATAATCGCCTATTTCGCGCTTCTGTGCATTGCCCGAGGCGCCTTCGATCCGAAGCCCATCCGCGATTTGGCTATTCCTGTCGTGTTCATCATACTGGGGCGCAGCTTCGCCAACTGGCAGGCCTGCGACATGCTGATCAAGGGCCTTGTGGTCTTCGTTCTGATCGTTGGGCTTTGCGAATACTTCTTCGTCACTGACTACGTGCAGTATTTCAACATATTGAACTATTACATCGCCAAGGGTGGCGCCGATGCATCAGCGCTCGAATACATTTCCGACGGATTGAATATCAACGGCCAGAGGCCGGAAAGCCAGGGGCGCGAGCTGCTTCCCTGGCTGCTGAGCGGACACCGGGCATCATCCATCTTTCTGGAACCGGTCACGTCCGCAAATTTTGCAGCGATTGCCGCTGCCTGGTTTCTTCAGCGGGCAGGCTCGGTCGCGAAGGCTTCCGGCTGGCTTGCAGCGACAGCGGCAACGATCGTGCTTGCAGATGGCCGCTTTGGCCTGCTGCTGTTCCTGCTGGCTGTCGTGGTCTTCGTCTTTCGCCGGCAGATCCCCCTGGCGGCGCTGCTTCCCGCACCGCTGGTCATCGTGTCGCTGATGATCCTCAACTATGCCTTCATTCGCAGCCAGTCATTTCCCAATACCTTCTCGGGCCGCCTGGAATATGCGGCGCATCTGTTCTTCAAATTCGATGCGATTGATTTTTTCGGCCTGGTCACGCACCGCCCATATTTCGATTCCGGCTACGCCTATGCGGTCACGCAGTTCGGGCTGATCGGCGTTCTTGCCCTGTGGTGGCTTTTTTCAGTGGTGCTGCTGAAATACGCGTCGAAAAGCTACATGGTAAAATACTATGTGCTCTACATCAGCCTTGCACTGATGACCTCGAACTCCTTCTACAGCATCAAGGCCTCGGCGCTCATGTGGTTCCTCATCGGCATGGAACTCATCGTCAGGCAGGTTCGCTTCAGAGCCATGCCCGTGAGGCTGCAACGCCCGCTCGCGGTGTCGGCCTGACCTGCACCGCGCTCCGCATGGCGCGTATCTCGCACCGGACGCAAGCACCGGTGTAGCCGACTGACGGCAGTTTTCTCCACAGACATGAACCTGACCGGCCGCGGCAGAAACCCCGCCGTATCTACGTCATTGCCCAAGCCGCCAATGGTCGCTTTTCGCAGAGATGCAGGATTTTTCTCCAGACAGCGCCTGAGGAAAGGATTTTCATCCCCAACACAGACTTAAAATAAAATTCCATTATATTGATCGATTTTATCTTTATTCATAGCCTTCGGATGACAGCTGGCCCGCAGAGAGCCGGCCGCGAAGCAGATTACCGAACGCATATTGACCGATCCTATTCAGGTGATTTCATCAGGAGCATCAATGCCAAGGCTTCTCCATGCCCTCACGCGGCGTAATACCATCTGGCGTGGCCCACTTGTCGCCCTTAGTGCCTCATTCTGTCTCGCGATAACACTCCTGCCCGGCGAGGCCGCAGCCGAAGGCAGGATCCGCATCGCGCAGCAGTTCGGCATCTCCTACCTGACGCTCGACGTCGTGCGCGAACAGAAGCTCATCGAGAAATATGGAAAGCAGGCCGGCCTCGACATTCATGTCGACTGGGCAACCGTCTCGGGCGCGACAGCCATGAACGAGGCGCTTCTTTCAGATAACCTCGATATTGCGGCGGCAGGCGTGCCGCCGGCGCTCACCATGTGGGATCGCACCAAGGGTCGGCAGGACGTCAAACTGGTGGCGGCGCTCGGTTCGCAGCCCAATTATCTGCTGACGACCAACCCGAACATCCACTCGCTGAAGGATTTCGGTCCGAACGACCGCATTGCCGTGCCGGCCGCCGGCGTTGGCTTCCAATCGCGCACGCTGCAGATCGAGGCGGCAAAAGTCTTCGGTCCGGACAAGTACCAGAAGCTCGACGACATTACGATCAGCCTGCCGCATCCGGATGCGACGGCGGCACTGATTTCGGGCGGCACCGAGGTCAACTCGCACTTCTCGTCTGCACCTTTCTATTATCAGGCGCTCGCCGGCAACAAGGCGGTCCACAAGGTCATCAGTTCCTATGATATTCTTGGCGGCCCGGCCACGTTCAACGTCCTTTACGCGACGACCGCCTTTCATGATGCCAATCCAAAGACCTACGCGGCCTTCTATGCCGCACTCAGAGAGGCCGCAGACTGGATCAACACCCACAAGGCGGAAGCGGCCAAGACATTCATTCGAGAGCAGAAATCGAAGCTGTCGCCGGATCTTGTTCTGCAGATCATCAACGATCCTGAAAACGACTTCACTGTCGTTCCGAAAAACACCTTCGTCTATGCCCGCGAGCTCCACAAGATCGGCGTCCTGAAGAACGCCGCGGCGTCGTGGAAGGATTACTTCTTTCCGGAAGCACAGGCCGATGACGGCAGTTGAGATCGACGGGGTCTCCAGACGCGCTCTCGAAACACTTTCAAGCGGGGTCCATGAGCGGGGCCCCGCAACCCGTCCGGAAAATAGCATGCACGGCACCAGAACGTCCTCTCCGCCTGACGATCAAGATCACGCCCTGCCACCACCCATCCTTTCGGTGGATCAGGTGACGCTTGAATACGAGACGCCCGGACGTATTGTCCGCGCCACACAGAATGTCAGCTTCGATGTCTGGGAAGCGGATCGCTTCATTCTTCTCGGTGCGTCGGGCTGCGGCAAATCCACATTGCTGAAAGCGATCGGAGGGTTCATCCAGCCAAGGCAGGGTCAAATTCTGCTGGATGGCCATCCTGTCAGCGGGCCGGGGGCCGATCGCGTCGTCGTCTTTCAGGAATTCGACCAGCTACCGCCGTGGAAGACCGTGCGGGAGAATGTCGCCTTCCCCCTCCGCGTCTCGCGCCGACTGGGGCGGAAAGAGGCCAACGAGCGGGCAGAACATTATCTGCAAAAGGTGGGCCTGAGCCGCTTTGCCGACAGCTACCCGAATGCGCTGTCGGGCGGCATGAAGCAGCGCGTCGCCATAGCCCGCGCCCTGGCGATGGAACCGCGTGTTCTTCTTATGGACGAGCCATTTGCCGCTCTCGATGCCCTGACCCGCCGCAAGATGCAGGAAGAGCTTCTGGCGCTTTGGGAGGATGTCCGCTTCACACTCCTCTTCGTCACCCATTCGATCGAGGAAGCCCTGATCATTGGCAACCGTATCGCGCTTCTCTCTCCCCATCCGGGCCGCATGCGGGCGGAAATCAACAGCGACGAATGGGATCTGCAGAGTGGTGGAAGCCCGGCTTCCAGACGGCGGTCAACCGCATTCATGGACTGCTCTTCGACGACATCACGCAGGCAGGCGGCGGAGCGTCGATATGAGCAACCCACCGACGCTTTCCGAACCCGCAGCGCAGCGGCTTCGGCCACCGCTTCGCGAAGAATACGAACGCGTGCCAGAGCCGGTGTCGCTCGAGGCGATCCACCGCCCGATCTCGCTGCCACGTCGCCTCTGGCAGGCTGCATGGCTTCGCAAGAGTTTGATCCTGGTGGCATTTGTCGCGCTCTGGGAGATCGCCGCAAGGCTTCAGGGCAACGACCTGATGTTGCCTTCGGCGACAGACACGTTTCGCGCCTTTTTTGAAGATGTCATAAACGGCGTCATACCGGGGCGGGCCGCCAATTCGCTCGACATCCTCTTGAAGGGCTATGCGGCCGGCGTCCTCCTCGCCTTCGTGCTGACGTCACTGGCTGTGTCGAGCCGGCTCGGCCGCGATCTTCTCTCGACGCTGACATCAATGCTGAACCCGCTGCCGCCGATAGCTCTTCTGCCACTCGGGCTCCTGTGGTTCGGGCTCGGCCAGGGAAGTCTGATCTTCGTGCTCATCCACTCCGTGCTTTGGCCGCTTGCGCTCAACATGCATACCGGCTTCACCAGCGTGCCCGACACGCTTCGCATGACCGGGCGCAACTATGGCCTGCGCGGCCTGCGCTACGTCGCCCTCATTCTGGTGCCGGCAGCGCTTCCCTCGATCATAGCGGGACTGAAGATCGGATGGGCGTTTGCGTGGCGCACTCTCATCGCCGCCGAACTCGTGTTCGGCGCCTCGTCGGGCCGCGGCGGGCTCGGCTGGTACATTTTCCAGAACCGCAACGAACTTTACACCGATCGCGTCTTTGCCGGCCTGATCACCGTCATCCTACTCGGCCTCCTGGTCGAGAACGTCCTGTTCCGCCAACTGGAGCAGCGCACGGTGGTGAAGTGGGGCATGACACGATAGCGTGGGAGACAGGATATGACTGACAAGCGATACGTGGTGGGCATTACCGACCACATGATCGGCACGCCCGAACTCGAAGCCGAGACCCTCGGAGCGGATGTCGAGATCGACTTCTTTGCCAGCACGGACGAGGGCAGTTTCGATCCGCAACGCCTTGCAAGGCTCGATGCCCTGATGGTGTGGGGAGCCCGCCTCAGCGAACGCAGCGTCGTTCATCTGACGCGCTGCCGCGGTGTCGTGCGCTACGGGGTGGGCTACGAGAAAATCGACCTTCCCGCACTGGCCGCAGCGGGCATTCCCTTTGCCAACAATCCCGATTACGGCACCGAGGAAGTGGCCGATCATGCGCTGGCGATGATCCTCTCCCTTCACCGGCGGCTCTGGGAACACGATGCCCGTGCCCGCGGCTACGAGGCCGGGTGGCAGGTCCACAGCCTGAAGCCTCTGCCCCGCTCGAACCGCGCCACCATCGGGGTGGTGGGTGTCGGACGCATTGGCACAGCGGTCGTCAATCGGCTTAAACCCTTCGGTTTTACCATTCTCGGCTATGATCCGCTCCAGCCGCCCGGCCACGAGAAGGCTGTCGGCTATGAGCGGGTAGACAGGCTCGACGACATTCTGTCCCGCTCCGATATTCTGACCCTGCACTGCCCGGCGACAGCTGAAACGCAAGGCTTGCTGGATGCCGACACGCTTTCCCGCGTGAAGCCCGGTGCAATTCTCGTCAATACGGCCCGCGGCGAGCTTCTGTCGGATCTGGATGCCCTGGAAAACGCCTTGCGAAGCGGCCGGCTGGCTGCAGCCGCGATCGACACGCTGGCGCAGGAGCCTCCTCGTCAGCATCCCTTGCTGTCGGCATGGCGAAACCGGGAGGAATGGCTCGCCGGCCGCCTCGTCATCACACCCCACAATGCCTTCTATTCGGACCATGCGGCAATCGAGATGCGCAGCAATGCGGCGCGCACGGTCAGGATACTCCTCGATGAGGGTAGGTTGCGAAACCGTATCACCGCCTGACGACGCCTTGAAAACACCGGGCCATTGATGATGAGCAGGACGACAGACTTTCTCTGGTACATACCCAACAATGTCGAGGCGGGGCATCGCGGCGATGTTGCGACCGCCGGCCATAATGGTCTCGACGCCTTGACGGAACAGGCCAGAGCACTTGAGACATATGGCTGGAAGGGCGCCCTGATCGGGACCGGCTGGGGGCGACCGGATACGTTCACGATCGCCGCAGCGCTTGCCGCCCGCACCACCACATTCGAGCCCCTGATCGCCGCAAGGCCGGGCTACTGGCGGCCTGCAAATTTTGCATCATCGGCTGCGACGCTTGACCAGCTGACCGGCGGCCGGGTCCGGGTGAATGTCGTTTCAGGCGTCGATGACCTCGCAGCCTATGGCGATGAAGAGGGCAATCCGCAGCAGCGCTATGCCCGCACGAAAGAATTCATGCGACTGCTTCGCCGCTTATGGACGGAGGAACAGGTCACATTCGCGGGCGAATATTTCAACGTCAGCGGATCGACGGTAGTGCCACGGCTCGAAATTCGCGGAGAACGCCGCCACCCGCAGCTCTATTTCGGCGGCGCTTCGGAAGCCGCCGAACGGGTCGCCGCCACCGAGGCGGATGTCCAGCTATTCTGGGGTGAGCCACTCGACGGGATCGAGGAGCGGATCCATCGCCTCAAGACCTTGAGCCGGCAGCTGGATCGCGATCTGCCGCCACTTCGGTTCGGCCTGCGGATCACGACACTTGTACGCGACACGAGTGCACAGGCCTGGGCAGATGCCGAGGCCCGGGTCGCAGCAATGGCAAAAGGCGAAAGCGGCCGCTGGAACGATCACAAGGCGGGGCAGTCGGCCAGCAACGGTTGCTCGATCTGGCAGGGCGCGGCGATGTGCTGGACGGCAATCTCTATACCGCACCCGGCAGATACGGTGGCGGCGGTGCCGGTACGACATGGCTGGTCGGCTCTGCGGAGGATGTGGCTGCCTCATTGCGGAAATACAGGGCGCTCGGCATCACGCATTTCATACTCTCCGACACGCCCTATCTTCAGGAGATCAAGAGGCAGGGAGAGCAATTACTGCCCTTGCTGACATGACGCAGCGACACGCTGCCCTTATCCGAATGATTGCGATGCGAGCGCGTAAACGACCGGCCGGCCGATGTCCGCCGCTCCATAGCCCGCCGTATCCGTCGTCACCATCGTCGTGACCGTATCATAGATCGGCATGCCGGACTGCTGGACGAAATTGGCAAAGGCGCCACGTTCGAGATGGGTGTCGAGACGCAGGAAACGACCGGCATTCGCAACCACATGGGGATGGATCACGGTCATCGCATCCTCATCACAGAAGGCGACGACCGGACCGACCACGTGCCCGCGGCCGAAGCGGCGACGCATGGCATAGGCAATCAGCCGGTCTCCTTCAAAAAGGCCATAGCAGGTGGAACGCTCGAAAAGGCGAAGAAGGGCATCGGCGCGACGGGCGCCGAAAGCCGGCGCATCGAGCGCGATGACAGCCTCGATATCGCCTTGTTCCAGCCGCCTCAGCTCGCGGCCTGCACCCACCGGATTGGCCGGGGGCACCGACCCGACCTCTCCCTGACATTGATAGACGATCTGCGTCTGCCGGAAACCGATCGACTTGTAGAGCCTTTTTGCCTGCCGGGTGGAGTTGAGGCGCAGTCTGCGCCCCGAACAATCAGCCAGAATGCGATCCACCAGCCATTTGGCTGTTCCATTCGCCTGCAAGCGCGGCGAGGTGATCATCATGCCGAATGTGGCGAAATCGTCGCCATAAGGAAACCACATGCTGGATGCGGTCACTCGGCCGATTTCATCGAGCGCGACATATCCATGACCAACCTCGAGAGCATGCTGCCAGTCTGCGCCACGATGGGGCCAGCCAACCCCGATCGACAGTGCCTGCAACTGAGACATTTCCACCGTATGAATATCGGCGAAGCGCATCTCGAACACGTCGACATGCAATGTCTCCGGTATGTCCATGTCCATCATTCACCTCGTCCGCTGCGGTGATCGTCCCGTAATGCCGACCGGACCGCAACCATGGAAATACATGCTACCCGCCACTCGGCGAAATATTTCACTGCTGAAGCAAGCTTCATCACAAGATATGACTGTAGGCTGGCAACATTCGGCAGCAATTCGCGCATCACAGATCTAGCCTGAGAGGAATGGAGCGCCCGCAGCGCGGGAACAATCTGGTCAGGAGCCTATCGGGGAACATGGTGATGCGCGCCATAGACATACTGGAGAAGCTTGTCGGGTTTCCCTCCGTCGTCGGCACGCCCAACCATGAAGTTGTCGAGTGGATCCGTTCCTATCTGAAGGGCTACGGCATCGAGGCCCATATCCTTACCGGCCCGGAAGGTGACAGGGCAAATCTCTTTGCAACGATCGGCCCTGCCGATCGCCCCGGTTACATCCTTTCCGGGCATATGGATGTGGTGCCTGCCTCCGAGGCCGGCTGGAACAGCGATCCGTTTCATCTGACGGTCCGTGGCGAGCATCTCTACGGTCGCGGCACATCCGACATGAAGGGTTTTCTCGCCGCAGCACTCGCGGCCGTCCCAGCACTTCTGTCCGCACCGCCTTCAAGGCCGGTCCATCTCGCCTTTTCCTATGACGAGGAGGCGGGTTGCCGCGGCGTGCCGCATCTTCTTGCCCATCTGCCCGATCTTTGCGCGTCGCCGCTTGGCGCCATCATCGGCGAGCCGAGCGGCCTGCGCCCTATCCTCGCACACAAGGGCAAGGCGGCAGCGCGCGTCACGATCGGCGGGAGAGCCGGCCATTCGTCGCGACCGGATCTCGGCCTCAACGCCATTCACGCCATGGCCGAGGTGTTGACTGCAGCCGTCAGTGCCGCCGCCGACCTGACACACGGCCCGTTCGAAGCGGAATTTGCGCCGGCTTATTCCTCGCTTTCCGTCGGCACGATCGAGGGCGGCAAGGCCGTCAACATCATTCCCGATCTCTGCACGCTCGAAGTCGAGGCACGGGCCATTTCCTCGGTCACTCCTGAAACGCTGCTGGAACCGGTCCGTGCTGCTGCCGAAGCGCTGAAGGCTCGTGGCTTTGACGTCGACTGGCAGATCCTCAGCGCCTATCCGGCCCTTCTTCTTTCGCCGACATCGGACCTTGCTCGACTGCTCGCCCGGCTGACGGAGGCCGAACTCGTTCCTGCAGTCAGCTATGGCACCGAGGCGGGTCTCTATCAGCGCGCCGGCATGGACGCGATCATCTGCGGCCCCGGCGACATTGCAAGAGCACACAAGCCCGACGAGTTCATCCTTGCGAGCGAACTCACCGCCTGCCAGGCGATGATCGAGAAGCTCGGCCAGCATTGCCAAATGGCATTGTAAATCAGATAAGTGGAACCGGAAAATGACATTCCTCTTCAACTCCGATGCGGCCCGCGGTCAGATTTTTCGCGATGCCTTCGCCCGGGAATTGCCGGAGCTTCCATTTTCCATGGATGCCGCTTCGGTTGACCCTGAAGCGGTTAGGTACCTCATCACCTGGACGGTGCCGGAAAACCTCTCCCGCTACAGCAATCTCGAAGTGCTCTTCTCGACGGGCGCCGGTATCGACCAGTTCAAGTCGGCAAGCGTGCCCGAGCATGTGAAGATCGTGCGGATGGTCGAGGAAGGCATCGTCCGGATGATGCAGGAATATGTCGTCCTCGGCGTGCTTTCGCTTCACCGCAACCTCCCCGCCTATCGGCAGCAGCAACAGGCGGAGATCTGGAAAGTGCTGCCGCAAGCGCAGGCGCCCGACCGTCGTATCGGTGTTCTCGGCCTCGGCAATCTCGGTCAGGCCGTGCTGGAACGTTTGAAGCCCTTCGGCTTCCCGCTGTCAGGCTGGAGCCGGTCGGAACGCCGGATCGAAGGCGTTGAATGCTTTTCCGGCGAGCACGGCCTGAATGCCATGCTGGCGCAGACGGATGTGCTGATCTGCCTCCTGCCGCTGACGGAGGAAACGCGCGGTTTCCTGAACACCGAGCTATTCGACAAACTGCCAAAGGGCGCCGGCCTCGTCCATGTCGGCCGCGGCCCGCAGCTCGACCAGCCGGCGCTGGTTGCGGCTCTGGACAAAGGCCAAATTTCGGCAGCCGTGATTGACGTGACAGATCCCGAGCCGCTGACGCCGGGGCACCCGTTCTGGCAGGACAGCCGGATCATCCTTACTCCGCATATTGCCAGCATCACCCAGCCCCACACGGCGGCCAAGGCAGTGATCGACAACATAAGGCGGCTTCGCGACGGCCTCGACCCGATCGGTCTCATCGACCGGCAGCGCGGCTACTGACATTTCAACCCCGGAAGGAAAACCATGTCGCTTCTCAAGACCATCGAACCCAACCCGTCCTTTGCACCGCGCGAAGGCGTGCCACCGGCAGACCGCCTGATCTCCGGCAATCCGCAGCTGAAGACCTGGGCGCAGGACACAGCCCATGGCGAGCTGGTTCACACCGGCGTATGGGAAGCCACGCCCGGCGTCAGCCACTCGATCAAGGGCAAGACCTTCGAATTCTGCCATATCCTTGCCGGCGTCGTCGAACTTACGCCTGAGGGCGGCGAACCCGTCATCTACAAGGCAGGTGACAGCTTCGTCATGAAGCCGGGTTTCGTCGGCGTCTGGAAGACGATCGAAACCGTTCGCAAGATCTACGTCACCGTCACACCCGACGCATGATCAACGACAGGCTGCAGCGCGGGTGCGCGCTGCGGCCTTGCCAAACAATACGCTGCAAAGCGCGGTCACAACGGCATTTTCCGCTGCGGCCGCCATCCCTACCGGATCACGCCACAAGGCAGATCCGGTAGCATTCCTGCACATGAGCGGAGACCGACGATGAGCCTGAGTTTCGATCCTGACAGCCTCGACCTGCCGATGGGCCACTTCATCGGTGGCAAGCTTGTCGCAGCCGAAGGCGTCATTCCGATGCACCGGCCCTCCGATGGCAAGGCCTATGCCGCTTGTCCCGTCGCCGATGCCGCTCTGGTCGATCAGGCCGTCGCAACCGCCAAGACAGCCCTGAAGGAAAGCAACTGGGGTGGCATTCGCCCTCGTGAGCGCCTGAAGGCACTGCATCGCTGGGCCGACATTATCGAGCAGGAGGCCGTGACGCTTGCAAGGCTGGAGGCGGTCTCCTCGACAAGGCCCGTCGGCCAGCTCGTCGATGGCGACATTGCCGTTTCCGCCGAACAGATCCGTTTCTTCGCCGAATTCGCCGACAAGGAAGGCAGCGATCTCGTGCCGACCGACAATGGCAGTCTCGGCATGGTCATGACCGAACCCTATGGCGTCGTCGGCGCCATCACGCCCTGGAATTTCCCGGTCAACATGGCTGTCTGGAAGCTTGGTCCGGCACTTGCCGCAGGCAATGCCGTGGTGCTGAAACCATCCGAAATGACACCATTCTCGACCCTCTATCTGGCCGAACTGGCAGATAGGGCCGGCATTCCGGCCGGCCTCATCAATATCGTTCTCGGTGACGGGATGACCACCGGCAATGCGATCACCGGCCATCCGGATATCGCCAAGGTCAGCTTCACCGGCTCCACCCGCGCCGGCTCGGCAATCATGGAAAATATTGCCCGCACCGGCATCAAGCCGATGACGCTGGAACTCGGCGGCAAGAGCCCGCAAATCGTCTTTGCCGATGCAGACATTGACCGCGCTGCCGCGGCTGTCGCCTTGAGCATCACCAGCAATGCCGGTCAGGCCTGTGTCGCCGGATCACGGCTGATCGTCGAAAAGAGCGCCGCGCCGGCGCTGATCGACGCCATTGTCAGGCGAATGCAGACGGTCGTGCCCGGCCCGACGTGGGACGCGACAAGCCAGTATTCGCCCATCATCTCGGAAAAGCAGCGACAGCGGATCGATGATATCATCGCCGCCTCGATTGCCGGTGGCGCAGAGTGCCTGACCGGCGGCGGCGTGATGGATGCACCGGGCTATTTCTACCGCCCGACGCTCGTTGCCGCCGTGGATCAGGCCTCGCCGGCCATCGCAGAAGAGATCTTCGGACCGGTTCTGACCCTTCAGACCTTTGAGGATGAGGAAGAGGCCATGGCGCTTGCCGACCATCCAAGCTACGGGCTGGCCGCAGGCCTCTTCACCAGCGACCTGTCACGAGCCATCCGCCTGACCCGGCGGCTTCAGGCCGGCACTATCTGGGTCAATCGTTACGGGCGTTCGCGAGACCATATCCTGCCGACCGGGGGCTACAAGCAGTCCGGCATTGGCAAGGATCTCGGCCGCGAAGCCTTCCATGCCAACCGCAAGAGCAAGAGCGTCTTGATCAGCCTTTGAGGACGAGAACCATGAAGACACACAGGATAGCCCTGATCCCCGGCGACGGCATCGGTCGCGACATGACATCCGCCGCATGGTCGGTCCTGCAGAAGGCCGCCGACGCGCATAGCTTTGCGCTCGACGGCACGGATTTTCCCTGGTCCTGCGCCTATTACAAGGAAACCGGCGCGATGATGCCGGCAGATGGCATCGAGACGCTGCGCGGCTTCGATGCGATCCTGCTCGGCGCCGTCGGCTGGCCGGCAGAAGTGCCGGATTCCGTTTCGCTGCACGGCCTGCTTCTGCCGATCCGCAAGAACTTCGTGCAATATGCCAATATCCGCCCGCACCGCCTTCTGCCCGGCGTCGAAGGCCCCTTGAAGGCGACCGCTTTCGATATTCTCTGCATTCGCGAAAACACCGAGGGCGAGTATTCCGGCGCCGGTGGCCGCATCCATCAGGGCACGACCGATGAGGTCGCAGTCGAAACCTCAATCTTCACCCGCACGGGTGTCGAGCGCATCCTGCGCTTCGGCTTCGAGCAGGCCCGCGCGCGACGCGGCAAGCTCGCCTCCGTCACCAAGTCGACGCCCAGAAATATTCCATGGTGTTCTGGGACGACATGACCCGCCAGCTGGCTGCGGAATATCCCGATGTCGAGGTGACGAGCTATCATATCGATGCCATGGCCGCACGTATGGTCATGCGCCGGAAAGCCTCGACGTGGTCGTCGCCTCCAACCTGTTCGGCGATATCCTGACCGATCTCGCGCCGCGATCCAGGGCGGCCTCGGATTTGCCGCCTCGGCCAATATCAATCCGGAGCGGACTGCGCCCTCGATGTTCGAGCCGGTGCATGGCTCGGCGCCGGATATCGCCCATCTCGGCATCGCAACCCGATTGCCACCGTCTGGTCCGGCGCCATGATGCTTGACCATCTCGGCGAGAAGGCGGCAGCCTCTGCTGTAATGGCGGCGATCGAAGCCGTGACCGCAAGCGGCATCGGCACCCATCCCGGCAAGGACAAGACCGACGCGATTACGGCCGCCCTTCTCGCTGCACTCTGACACTTCGACGCCAAGGACCAGACCCATGATAAACCTCACACTCTCCTCCCTTTTCCGCCAGCAGGGCCTGATCGGCGGAAGCTGGCTCGCAGCCCAATCCGGCAAGGTGGTGGACGTGACCGATCCGGCAAGCCAGACGGTGATCGGCACCGTGCCGGACATGGGTGGTGACGAAACCCGCGCCGCGATCGAAGCCGCGAACAAGGCCTATCCCGCATGGAAGAAGAAGACCCATGCGGAGCGCGCGGCGCTGCTCGAAGTCTGGTACGGCCTGATGCACGAGCATCTGGAAGACTTGGCGCTGATCCTGACCACGGAACAGGGCAAGCCGCTTGACGAGGCGCGCGGCGAAATCCGCTACGGCGCCTCCTTCGTCAAATGGTTTGCCGAAGAGGCCCGCCGCATCGGCGGCCAGACCATTCCCTCCCCGACGCCTGATCGCCGGATCCTCGTTCTCAAGGAGCCGGTCGGCGTCTGCGGTATCATCACGCCATGGAACTTCCCCAATGCGATGATTACCCGCAAGATCGCACCGGCGCTGGCCGCCGGATGCACCGTGGTGGTAAAACCCTCCGAATTCACGCCCTATTCGGCGCTGGCGCTTGGCGTGCTGGCCGAAATGGCCGGCATTCCGGCGGGCGTCGTCAACATCGTCACCGGCATGCC
The DNA here is from genome assembly GCA_902167985.1 of Shinella sp. UYSO24. Lineage (GTDB taxonomy): Bacteria > Pseudomonadota > Alphaproteobacteria > Rhizobiales > Rhizobiaceae > Neorhizobium. Next base: position 27,893 of record CABHNZ010000002.1, on the reverse strand, counting down.
GAAGGAGATCGGCAACGAGCTCATGGCCAATCCGACCGTGCGCAAGATCTCCTTCACCGGCTCGACGCCGGTCGGCTCGCTGCTGATGCGCGGCGCGGCCGACAGCGTGAAGCGGCTCTCGCTCGAACTGGGCGGCAATGCACCCTTCATCGTCTTTGACGATGCGGATATCGATCTTGCCATCGAAGGCGCGATCATCTCAAAATTCCGCAATGGCGGCCAGACCTGCGTATGCGCCAACCGCATTCTCGTGCAGGCCGGTATCTATGATCGGTTTGCAGAAAAGCTGACCGAGCGCGTCAACGCGATGAAGGTTGGCCCCGGTACCGAGGCAGGCGTGGCGATCGGCCCGATGATCAACGATGCGGCGATTGCCAAGATCAATCGCCATGTTGCCGATGCGCTCGCCAAGGGAGCAAAGATCGTCACGGCCAAGGCGGACCTTCCGGCCGGCAGCCAGTATACGGCACCAGTCGTGCTGACCGGCGCGACCACCGACATGCAGCTCGCCAGCGAAGAGACCTTCGGCCCCGTCGCGCCGCTCTTCCGCTTCGATACCGAGGAGGAAGCGATCGCGATTGCCAATGGCACGCCTTTTGGCCTTGCCGCCTATTTCTATACCGAGAGCCTGAAGCGCGCATGGCGCGTCGGCGAGGCGCTCGAATTCGGCATGGTCGGCCTCAACACCGGCCTGATCTCGACCGAAGTCGCCCCCTTCGGCGGCGTCAAGCAATCGGGTCTTGGCCGCGAGGGCTCGCAGCTTGGCATCGACGAATATCTGGAGGTCAAGACCTTCCACATGGGTGGGCTCTCCTAAGCCCGTAGCACTCGGGATCATCAACGAAAAAAGGGTGGGGCCAGCAGATTGCGGCCCCACCCTTTTTCGTTTGTTCAGCGGCAAACAAACATATCTTACTGGATCTTGTCGAGCATCTTGTAATAGAGGCCGACGAGCGGCAGGAACCAGGGCTTTCCGAAGTGGCCTGGCACCGCCGGCCATTCCAGCCCGTTCACCGGATTGGTATCCGGCCGTCCGAGGATGGCATCGGCGATCGACATTCCGAGATGGGTCGAAAGCTGCGCGCCATGGCCGGAATAGCCCATCGCGTACCAGAGCCCGTCCTGATAGCCGGCGCGCGGATAACGGTCCTTGGTGATATCGACGAGGCCGCCCCAGCAATAATCGATATCGACCTTGGCAAGCTGCGGGAAGATGCTGGCCATGCTCTCGCGCAGGATCGCGCCGCTCTTTGCATCCGACCGCTGGTCCGACGTCGCGGAAAAGCGTGCCCGGCCGCCGAAAATCAGCCGGTTATCGGGAGAAAGGCGCCAGTAATTGCCGATATTCATGCTGTTCACGCAGGTCCGGTTGCCCGGCATGGTCGAGGCTATTTCCTGTTCCGTCAGCGGGCGCGTGGCGATGATGAAACTGCCGACCGCCATGATCCGCCTGCGGAAATAGCCGAAATTCGGCGTCGTATAGGCACCACTCGCCATCAGGACGTTATCGGCGGTGATCGCACCCTTGGTGGTCTTCAGGCGATGATGCGCTCCGGACTTCGAAATATCGGTAACGGTCGCCTTCTCGACGATCAGCGCGCCTCGGCGCTTTGCCGCCTCGGCCAGACCGACGACATAGCGCCCCATATGCATCATGCCGCTTTTCTTCGACAGCATGGCGCCATGGAAGGGCGAACCGATCTCGGCCTTCAGGTCATCCGGTGACAGCAGCGCCGTGTCGGGATCGACCTCCGCATGAACAGCCTCGAAATTTCGCGCCAGACTATCGAAATGCTGCGGCTTGGAGGCGAGCTTCAGCTTGCCCGCGCGGCGGAAATTGCAGTCTATCCCCTCCTCGGCAATGATTGCTTCCAGCGTATCGATCGATGCGTCAAACGCCTTGTAGAGGGCGATCGCCCTTTCCTTGCCGAGTTCCTGCTTGGCCGCTAGGTAGCTGTGCGCCAAGCCGTTGTTCAAATGCCCGCCATTGCGGCCGGACGCGCCGAAGCCGACGGTTTCCGCCTCCAGCACGATGACCTTGGCGCCGGCCATCGCAAGCCGGCGCGCCGCACCGAGCCCGGTAAAGCCGCCGCCGACCACGGCGACATCATAATGACCTTCGACCGGTCCCTCTACGGCCCCCGCAAAGCGGGGCGCCGTATCATGCCAGTAGGAGACGTATTTCATCGGCTTCGGCCTTTCCCTTAGAGACCGACGACGCCCGGCAGGCCGGAAATGTCGGCGATTTCCGTATAGCCATAATACGGATTGGCCGGCTCGTGACCGCGATTGACCCAGACCTTGTTCTTGATGCCGAGATCATGCGCCGACATCAGGTCGTAGCGGAAGGACGAAGAGCAATGCAGGATGTCTTCCGGGCCGCATCCGAGCATGTCGAACATGTATTCGAAGCCTGGAAACGCGGCTTGTAGGCATTGGCCTGCTGCGCGGTATAGACGGCATGGAAAGGCGCGCCGAGCTTGGCGACGTTGGACGGGATCTGGTCGTCCATCGCATTCGACAGGATGACGAGCGGGATTTCCTTGGCGACCTTGGCCAGACCGGCCGGCACATCCGCATGCGGGCCCCAGGTGGGCACACGCTCATAGACCATCTTGGCGTCTTCATCCGCAAAGGTGACGCCGTTTGCCTTGCAGCTGCGCTCCAGCGAGTTGTAGACGACGTCGGCATAAGGCTTCCAGTCGCCCATGATCTCGTCCAGACGATAGGCCGCAAAATTCTTGATGAACTTCTGCATGGCCACTTCGTCCAGGCGATCGCCGTAAAGATCGCGAGCCGCTTCAGCCATCTGGAAATTGATGAGCGTGCCATGGCAATCGAAGGAGATGTATTTCGGGCGGAAGGTAGTCATGCGCTTCGTCCTTGCGTGATGGCCCATCGAGCCTTTCGGTTGATGAGCACATCATAAGACGAGCCCCGGCAACGCAGCCGACTGATTTGGCCGGATCCGAAGCACAATGTTTCGTATCACACCGCCCGTTTGGCATTTGCTTGCAGAAGATGGGCCCCAGCGCTGTCTCCAAGGGGCCGTTTTTGGACGACTGACGGCAAGCGCGCGGCATAAGATGCGGCGGCGCGCTGCCGCTTTGGCAAAAGATACCGCCGCCGGCATCGCCTTCGGATAATCGTCCGGCCAGTTCACCGCGAAACTCGGGGGAGAAGCGGAGGGCATTGTCCATATGCATGTCAAGGACATCGAAACCAGAACTTTCGGAACCGAGCACCTGGATGGCGCCGTGCATTTGTCACGCGAAGCAGGCTGGCCGCACCGGCATCAGGACTGGGATCTGGCCCTGCAGCTGAGCGAGGGCGTTGCCGCCATCGACGAGACCGGCAAAGTGGTCGGCACGGCATTGATGACGCCCTATGGCGATGACTGCGCGACAATCAATATGGTGATCGTCGATGCCGCCATGCGCGGCCGCGGCGTCGGCCGGCGCCTTATGGATATGGTGCTTGAGCTTGGCGGACAGCGCCCCTTGCGGCTGGTTGCGACCGCCGACGGCCTGCCGCTTTACGAAAAGCTCGGCTTCAGGGAAACCGGCCGGATCGTTCAGTGCCAGGGCATCGCCGGTGAGGTTGCGGCCCCTGAAGCGGTCGAGGCCGCGACAAATGATGATCTGGCTGAGATCATTGCCATTGATCGCGAGGCTTTTGGCGCAGAACGCAAGGCCCTCATTCAGACCTTTGCAGATATCGGTGAATGCGCGGTCATCCGCCGCGATGGACGCGTCGCCGGTTTCGCCTTCATCCGCGCCTTCGGCCGCGGCGAAGTCATCGGTCCGGTCGTCGCCACCAGTGCCGACGATGCAAAGACACTGATTACATATTTCATGAGCCAGCGAGCGGGGGCTTTCCTCAGGGTCGACACCCCGGCCGATACCGGCCTTGTGTCATGGCTCGCTGACCACTCGCTCGTTGAGGTGGGTGGTGGCGTCGTCATGGCCCGTCCCGTCATCGCCCGCCCCGCAGGCTCGACCTTCACCACCTTCGCCCTTGCCAATCAAGCACTCGGCTGATCCGGAGATATCCATGCGCAGCAATTCCCTCATTGAACTCGATCGCGCCCATCTGGTGCATCCCGTCGCCTCCTATCGCGGCCACGAAGCTCAGGGCGTCCGTGTTCTCGCCTCCGCCAAGGGCGCAACCGTGACCGATGCGCAGGGGCACCAGCTGATCGACGGCTTTGCCGGTCTCTGGTGCGTCAACGCCGGCTACGGTCACGAGACGATCGTGGAAGCAGCCGCCCGCCAGATGCGCGAACTCCCTTATGCCACCGCCTATTTCAGCCTCGGCTCGGAGCCTGCCATCCGGCTTGCCGCAGAACTTGCCGAACGCGCGCCCGGCGACCTCAATCATGTCTATTTCACGCTTGGCGGTTCGGACGCCGTCGACAGCACGATCCGCTTCATCCGCTATTACTGGATCGCCAAGGGCGAGCCGCAGCGTGACCAGTTCATCTCGATCGAACAGGGCTACCATGGCTCCTCGACCGTCGGGGCGGGCCTGACCGCACTGCCGAATTTCCATGCCGGCTTCGGCATTCCCTTCGACTGGCAGCACAAGATCCCCTCACCCTATCCCTACCGCAATCCGGTGGGCGAAGATCCACAGGCGATCATCGCTGCCTCGCTTGCGGCGCTCAAGGACAAGATCGAGACCGTTGGCGCAGATCGCGTCGCAGCCTTCTACGCCGAGCCCATCCAGGGATCGGGCGGCGTCATCGTTCCGCCCAAGGGCTGGATGAAGGCGATGCGCGATCTCTGCAAGCAATACGGCGTCCTCTTCATCGCCGACGAGGTCATCACCGGCTTCGGACGAACCGGTCCGCTCTTTGCCTGCTCCGAGGATGATATCGTTCCCGACTTCATGACGACGGCAAAGGGCCTCACCTCCGGCTACGTTCCGATGGGGGCGGTGTTCATGGCCGATCACGTCTATCAGGTCATTGCGGATGGCGCAGGTGCATCGGCGGTCGGTCACGGCTATACCTATTCGGCCCATCCGGTCAGCGCCGCAGTCGGTCTCGAAGTCCTGAAACTCTACGAGGGCGGCCTTCTCGACAATGGCGTGAGGGCCGGAGCCCGGCTGATGGCCGGCCTTGAAGGCTTGAGAAGCCACCCGCTCGTCGGCGATGTCCGCGGACGTGGCATGCTGGCTGCAATCGAGCTCGTGACGGACAAGGCGGCAAAGACGCCGCTTCCGGCCGAAGCCGCACCGGCCCGCCGGGTCTTCGACCGCGCCTGGGCAAACGGCCTCGTGATCCGTGCCTTCGCCAATGGCGTGATCGGTTATGCACCGCCGCTCTGCTGCACCGATGACGAGATCGATGCGATCATCGAGCGGACGAAAAAGACGCTCGATGAGACCCTTGAAGATCCGGATGTCCGGCGCGTGGTGAAGGGCTGATCGCGCGCTAGGAGCCGCCGCCTGAAATACTGCCGCGGCCCGATTTCGCAATTTTGTGCCGGGCCGCCACGAGAATTCGGCGAAAAGCGTTCCGGTGAACTGGCACTATCATTGAGAATGAGGCCCGAAGGGCCCGAAAAATCCGGCATATTCGGCGCAAGCCGCCGAGATCGGGAACAGCATATTCTTTCGCGGGTGGCGATCCACCCGCGATATCAACCGGGGATATGGAATTGACGAAATCTCTACCGCAATTCAAATACATGAGCTTCGACGTCGTGGGCACGCTCATCGATTTCGAGGGTGGCCTGACCTCCTGCCTTCAGGAGATCGCCGCCGAAGCGAATGTCACCATCGACAGCGAAGAGGCACTCTCGCTCTATCGCGCCGCACGCTATTCGGAAAACGCCGACCTTTTCCCCGATGATCTGGTGCGTGTCTATCTCGCCATCGCGCCGAAACTGGGTCTGCCGCTTGATGAGGCCTACGGTATCCGCCTGAGGGATTCCGCCAAGACCTGGAAGGCCTTCCCGGATAGCGCAGCGGCCATGGCCGAGCTTGCGACGAAATATCGTCTGATCGCCATGACCAATGCTCGCCGCTGGGCCTCGAGTATTTTTCAGAAGCCCTCGGCCATCCGTTCTACACGGCCTTCACCGCGGATGACACCGGTACGGAAAAGCCCGATCCGGCGTTCTTCCACCAGGTGTTCGAATTCGTCACCGCCGATGGTGGCGACAAGGCGGATATCCTTCACGTGGCGCAGAGCCAGTATCACGATATCGGCGTCTCGCGCGCGCTCGGCATGACCAATTGCTGGATCGAGCGCCGGCACGCCCAGAAGGGCTATGGTGGTACGATCGAGCCCGCAGAGTTCACCAAGCCGGACTATCACTTCACCTCGATGGCCGGCCTGGCCGAAGCCGTGAGGACTGCCAACGGCGACTGAGAGATCCAAGACTTCCACAGCAACGGGCCAAACCACTGAAGATGGGCGCCCAGCAACCAACGAGAAGGGGAATGACATGAACGACAAGATCACGAACTGGACCGCGTCCGACGACGCCATGGTCGAGAATGCCATTCGCCGGGGTGCAAGCCGCCGCGAACTGTTGACAATGCTGCTGGCTGGCGGCGTTGCAGCGTCTGCCGGCGGCATGATCCTTGGCCGTGCCACCAATGCGGCTGCCGCCACCCCGAAATCCGGTGGCCACCTGAAGGCAGCCGGCTGGTCCGCATCGACCGCCGACACGCTCGACCCGGCCAAGGCCTCCCTTTCGACGGATTACGTCCGCTGCTGCGCTCTCTACAACCGCCTGACCTTCCTCGACAAGGCCGGCACCGTGCAGATGGAACTGGCTGAAAGCATCAAGAGCGGCGACGCCAAGGTCTGGACCGTCAAGCTGCGCTCCGGCGTTACCTTCCACGACGGAAAGTCGCTGACGTCGAAGGATGTCGTCTTCTCGCTGAAGCGCCATCTCGACCCGGCCGTCGGCTCCAAGGTCAATGCCATCGCCAAGCAGATGACCGACTTCAAGGACATCGATCCGCTGACGGTCGAGATCACGCTTGCCAGCCCGAATGCCGACCTTCCAACCATTCTGTCCCAGCACCATTTCATGATCGTGCAGGATGGAACGACCGATTTCTCCAAGGGCATCGGTACCGGCGCCTTCAAGATGGAAACCTTCCAGCCCGGCGTCAAATCGATCTTCAGCAAGAACCCGAACTACTTCAAGGCCGGCGGCGCGCATGTCGACTCCTTCGAGTTCTTCGCGATTTCCGACGACAACGCGCGCGTCAATGCACTGCTCTCGGGCGACATTCATCTCGCCGCCTCGATCAAGCCGCGCACGATGAAGCTCGTGGAAAGCCAGCCGGGCTTTGCCCTGTCGCAGACGACCTCGGGCAATTATACCGATCTCAACATTCGCCTCGACCTCGCACCGGGCGACAAGGCGGACTTCGTTGCCGGCATGAAATACCTGGTCAACCGCCAGCAGATCCAGAAATCTGCCCTGCGCGGCCTGGCTGAAATCGCCAACGACCAGCCGATCTCGCCGGCCAGCATCTATCACAATGCCGATCTGAAGCCGAAGGCCTACGATCCGGACAAGGCCAAGTTCCATTTCCAGAAGGCTGGCCTCGTCGTCAGTCGATCCCGGTCATCACGTCTGAAGCGGCCACCTCGGCCGTTGAAATGGCCACGATCGTGCAGCAGTCGGGTGCCGATATCGGCATGAAGTTCGACGTCCAGCGCGTTCCTTCCGACGGCTACTGGAGCAATTACTGGCTGAAGGCGCCGATCCATTTCGGCAATATCAATCCGCGCCCGACGCCCGATATCCTCTTCTCGCTCCTCTACGCATCGAATGCGCCGTGGAACGAAAGCCAGTACAAGTCGGAGAAATTCGATAAGATGCTGGTGGAGGCACGCGGCCTTCTCGATGAAGCCAAGCGCAAGGAAATCTATGGCCAGATGCAGGTCATGATCGCGGAAGAAGCCGGCACCATCATTCCGGTCTTCATTTCGAACGTCGATGCGATCTCCGGCAAGCTGAAGGGCCTGGAAGCCAACCCGCTCGGCGGCATGATGGGCTACGCCTTCGCCGAATATGTCTGGCTCGACGCCTGAGGTTGATCTCTGGCGACAGGAGAGCAAATTCTCCTGTCGCCGCTTTCGCGCCTGACAGCATTGCTGTGGCCAACCGCAGCCAATGCCGGCTATTTCCAACTCTTCAGGCAGGGAAATCCTATTGCGCACCTATGTCCTTGGACTCATCACCAACCGGCTCACAAGTGCTGCACTGACGCTGCTGATCGTCTCGTTTGCAGTCTTTTTCGCCACCGCAATGTTGCCGGGCGACACGGCCACCATCCTGCTCGGACAGGCCGCGACGCCGGAAGCCGTTGCCGGCCTCAGAGCCGCAATGCATCTCGACGAACCGGCTTTCATCCGCTTCGGTCGCTGGCTTTTCGGCCTGCTTCATGGGGATCTCGGGACATCCTACGTCAATAATATTTCCGTCGCCAAACTGATCGGCGGCCGGTTCTTCAACACGATGGAACTCGCCGGCATTGTGACGCTTCTCGCCGTCCCGCTGTCTTTGACGCTTGGCATTACCGCTGCCATGTATCGCGGTTCGCTCTATGACCGGCTCGTCACGATCTTGACCATCGGCGTCATCTCCATTCCGGAATTCATGATCGCGACATCTGCCGTGCTGCTCTTCTCCGTCTACCTGAAATGGCTTCCGGCACTCTCCTTTGCAACGGACGTCACATCCCTCTGGCAGGTGCTCAAGATCTACGCGATGCCGGTGATCACCCTCACCTTTGTCGTCTCCGCACAGATGATCCGCATGACGCGTGCCGCCGTCATCGACACGATCAACACGCCTTATGTCGAAGCCGCAATCCTGAAAGGCGCCTCGCGTCGCCGGGCGGTGCTCCTTCACGCGCTGCCCAATGCCGTCGGCCCGATCGCCAATGCCGTTGCGCTGTCACTCTCCTATCTCGTCGGCGGCGTCATCATCGTCGAGACGATTTTCAACTATCCGGGCATCGCAAAACTGATGGTTGACGGTGTCTCGACCCGTGACCTGCCGCTCATCCAGTCCTGCGCGATCATCTTCTGTGTCGGCTATCTCGCCTCATCACGCTTGCGGACATTATTGCAATCCTGGCCAATCCGAGGGTGCGCTGACCATGACCACATCGACCACGACGCGCCGCGGACCCAGCTACCGGATCAGCTGGATCGGAACCATCGGCTTCCTAGTCATTCTCTTCTGGGCGATCATCGCACTGCTCGCACCGCATATCACGCCCTACCCCGTCGGCGAGATCGTCGATGACGACTATTTCGGCCCGATGAGCGCCAAGCTCCTGCTCGGCTCCGACTATCTGGGACGCGACATGCTCTCGCGCATTCTGATGGGCGCGCGCTATACCGTCGGCATCTCGCTTGCCTCCGTCTGCCTTGCCTGTTTCAGCGGCGCTGCGCTTGGCATGGCCGCAGCCGTGATCGGTGGCTGGTTCGATACCGTGCTGAGCCGTCTTTTCGACGCCCTCAACTCGATACCGAGCAAGCTCTCCGGCCTCGTCGTCGCCGCGGCTGTCGGCTCGTCACTGACGGTGCTGATCGTCATGCTGGCCGTGATCTACACGCCGGGCGCCTATCGCTTCGCCCGCTCGCTTGCCGTCAACGTCAACACGATGGACTATATCACCGTTGCCCGCACCCGCGGCGAGGGCATCGGTTATGTGGTCTTTTCGGAAATACTGCCGAACATCATCGGCCCGCTGCTTGCCGATTTCGGTATCCGTTTCGTCTTCATCGTCCTTCTCCTGTCGGGCCTGTCCTTCCTAGGCCTTGGCGTCCAGCCGCCGAATGCAGACTGGGGCGCCCTGGTCCATGAGAATATCGGCGGCCTTCCGTTTGGCGCTGCAGCGGTAATCGTGCCCTCGCTGGCGATTGCGAGCCTCACCATCAGCGTCAACCTGCTGATCGACAATCTGCCCAAGAAGATCCGTGACCGGAGCGCGTGAATGGAAAACCTTGTTGAAATTCGCGGCCTGAAAGTCGAAGCCACCACCGATGCCGGCCGGCGCATTGAGATCATCAAGGGTGTCGATCTCGATATCGCACCGGCGAGATCGTCGCCCTGATCGGCGAAAGCGGATCCGGCAAGACGACGATCGCCCTGTCGATCATGGGCTATGCCCGTGCCGGATGCCGCATATCGGGCGGCACAGTGACCGTTGCCGGCAAGGACATGGTGGCCACCAGCGAGCGCCAGCGCGCTCAGGTGCGTGGCCTCGATGTTTCCTACGTTCCCCAGTCGGCGGCAGCCGCCTTCAACCCGTCGAAACGCATCATCGACCAGGTGATCGAAGTGACCCGCATCCACCGCCTGATGCCGGTGGCGGAAGCACGCGAGAAGGCAGTATCGCTGTTTCGGGCACTCTCCCTGCCCGACCCCGATGGTATTGGCAACCGCTATCCGCATCAGGTCTCGGGCGGACAATTGCAACGCCTCGCCGCCGCCATGGCGCTGATCTCCGACCCGAAACTGGTGATTTTCGACGAGCCGACAACGGCCCTTGATGTCACGACCCAGATCGAGGTCCTTCGTGCCTTCAAGTCGGTCATGAAGAAAAGCGGCATTGCCGGCGTCTATGTATCCCACGATCTAGCGGTCGTCGCCCAGATCGCCGATCGCATTGTCGTTCTGCGTGGTGGCGATGTGCAGGAAGTCGGAACGACTGCCAGCATCCTCTCCGATGCCCGGCATCCCTATACGCGAGAACTACTTTCGGCCTTTGAGCCCAAGCCGCGTGGCGAGGCGAGCGCTGAAGCGCCCGGCCCGACACCACTCCTTAAGGTCAGCGACCTCATTGCCGGCTACGGTCCCAGGCAGGCAGACGGAATGCCGCTGGTCAAGGCGGTGCAGGAGGCCAGCATCACCCTCCACCGAGGCCGCAATCTCGGCATTATCGGTGAGTCCGGCTGTGGCAAGTCCACGCTTGCGCGCTCCATCGCCGGCATTCTTCCGGCAGCAGCGGGCCGCCTGACATTCGACGGCGTCGATCTTGCCCCCTCGGCACAGCAGCGGACCCGCGAACAGTTGCGGGAGATGCAGATCGTCTTCCAGCATGCCGATACATCGCTCAATCCGGCAAAGTCGATCGAGGAAATCCTTGGTCGGCCGCTGAAATTCTACCACAACATGACCGGCAAGGCCCGCGATGCGCGGATCAACCAGCTGCTGGACATGGTTCATCTGCCGCAGGCGCTGCGCAGCCGCACACCGGCCGAGCTATCCGGCGGCCAGAAGCAGCGGGTGAATTTTGCGCGTGCGCTTGCTGCCGAGCCGAAACTGATCGTCTGCGACGAAATCACCTCGGCTCTCGACACGGTCGTGGCCGGCGCCGTTGTCGAGCTGCTGAAGGAGATGCAGCGTGAGCTTTCGCTCTCCTATATCTTCATCAGTCATGACCTCTCCGTGGTCGAAGCCATCTGCGACGAGGTCGTCGTGATGTATCGGGGTCGCAAGGTCGAGGAACTTACGCCAGCGCTGTCGAAGGTTCCGCAGCATCCCTATTCCAAGCTGCTCTTCTCGTCCGTGCCAAAGCTCGACCCCAACTGGCTTGACAGCCTGGAGCGCGATCCGGACCTCGTGAAGACCTACATTCAAGGCTGATAAAACACCAAGGCTCGCCTCCCAGAGGAAGGCTAGCCTTATGACGAACCGCTCTAACGCTCAGACCAGAAACAGGCTGGTCAGCGGCATATGCGCCTTGACGATCGGCGACTTCAGGACGACGAAGCTGAAATACTTGTCGATGCCGATATCCATATCGGTCAGCCGCTCCATGATCGTCTGGTACTCGCCGATCCCGGCCGTGACGAATTTCAGCATATAGTCATATCCGCCGGACACGAGATGGCACTCGATCACCTGATCCACCTTCTCGACGGCGGCCAGAAACCGGGCAAAGTCGATCTGCCTGTGGTTCTTGAGCGTGACTTCGGTGAAAACCGTCAGCGTCTGCCCGAGCTTGCCGATATTGATCTGCGCCGAATAGCCCTCGATATAGCCTTCCTGCTGCAGTTTCTTCACCCGCATCAGGCAGGGGCTGGGCGACAGATTGACGAGCTCGGCCAGCTCGACATTGGTGATGCGCCCGTTTTCTGGAGCTCGTAGAGAATCTTGATATCGATGCGATCGAGCTTCATGTACTGACACCCTTCCAAGGTCCTGGCCGCCTTCAGCATTTTATGCGGCAGGCTCTGCGGTATAGACTTTAACACGTTGGTATATCGTGTCTATTTCATTCTGCTCGACGGCCCTCAGCACAATAAGCTGGATAGTCGACCATCCTCGGAATCTTATTCTGTTCGGCAAGGCTGTGCGGCAACCTCAACCCCGTCTCGGCACCTATGCTGACCATCGACCCGATCGCATCGCAGGAGATTGCACGTCATGCCAGCACCGCTCACGCTTGTGGATACAGACGCCGGCTTGCCGCCTTCGGCCGATGCAGTCATCATTGGTGCAGGCATCGTCGGTGTCTTCACAGCCTATTATCTGGCGAAGCGCGGCCTCAAGGTCGCACTGATCGAAAAGGGACGGGTCGGCGCCGAGCAGTCGAGCCGAAACTGGGGCTGGTGCCGGCAGCAGAACCGCGATGCACGCGAATTGCCGATGGCAACGCGCAGCCTCGATCTATGGGACGCGTTCGCCGCCGAAAGCGGCGAGGATACGGCTTTCGCCGTTGCGGCCTGCTTTACCTCAGCGACAATGACGACGAACTGGCCGGCTGGGCCCGCTGGCGCGATTTCGCCCGAACCGTCGGCGTGACCACCCACATGCTCGACAGCGCCGAGGCAAGCGAGCGCGGCAAGGCGACGGGCCGTGTTTGGAAAGGTGGCGTTTTCTCGCCGACGGATGGCACGGCTGATCCTTCCAGGGCGGCGCCGGCCGTTGCTCGCGCGATCGTCAAACTGGGCGGCGCGGTGGTGCAGAATTGCGCCGCACGCGGTATCGAGACGGAGGCCGGCAAACTGTCGGCGGTCGTGACCGAGCGCGGCACGATCCGCACGAAAATCGCCATTCTTGCGGGTGGCGCATGGGCGTCTTCCTTCTGCCGTCAGCATGGTATCCGCTTCCCTCAGGCCTCGATACGCTCGTCCATTCTCTCCGTCGCGGCCGGAGACGGCGATCTGCCCGATGCGCTTCACACTGCACGCGTCTCGGTCACGCGCCGCGGCGATGGCGGCAGCACGCTTGCGATCAGCGGGCGCGGGCGGGTTGACCTCACGCCACAGACGATGCGGTTTGCCGGGCAGTTTCTGCCAATGTTCATGCGGCGCTGGCGCAGCCTGTCCCCCGGCGGTTCGAGGGCGTTCGGAGTGGGCATGAGGGCCTGAAGCGCTGGCGGCTTGACCGGCCGACGCCGATGGAAGAGATGCGCATTCTCGACCCGGCGGTCGACGAAAGCACGATCAGGCTCACCTACGAGCGCGCCAATGAGCTGCTTCCAGCGCTGCGCGGTCGCAGCATTACGGCGAAATGGGCCGGATATATCGACTCCACGCCGGATGGCGTACCGGCAATCGGCGAAGTCACCACCATTCCGGGCTTCATCCTGGCTGCCGGTTTCAGTGGCCACGGCTTCGGCATCGGGCCTGGTGCCGGCCACCTGATTGCCGATATCGTGACCGGCGAAAGCCCGATCGTCGATCCGGTGCCCTACCACCCGAAGCGCTTTGAAAGCTCGTCCTGGGGCAAAGTTGCCGATTTCTGATCAAGCTCGCATCCTATCCCGTCAACGACGGGATAGGATCGTTCTGGTTAAATGGCTCATTTCCTTGAGAGCCGGAGCCGCATAGACGGCTCAACCGGCCTCAATATGCGGCTGGGTCACGTTTGCGCCCTTCTGAAGGTCGAGCGCTTTTCCGCCGGCCTTGATTTCCACATTGCTATTGCTCAGCCCGGCATTGCGCACCACCAGCGGTTTTTGCGCATCGATATTCACGTCCTTGAGGGAGATGTTCGTCAGTGGCGCTTCGGGCAGGCCGGCTATCAAACCTGCAGTCGTGATGCCTGTCGCCTTCAAATCCTCGATCGTGACGTTGCTGATGAATGGCGTCGTCGCCGTGATCTTCTGAGCCGGGTCATCGCCCTCAGTGATCTTCGGATAGTAGGAACTGACGGAAATCGCGGTCTTGACGTTGTGCATCGTCACGTGGCTGAAGCGGAAATTATCGAGATCGTTACCGCGATCCCGGCCGGACTTGATGCGGATACCATTATCGGTTCCGTCGAAGGAAATATGCGTGGCATTGACGTTCCTGACACCGAACAGCGTCTCGCTGCCGACGGAAAGGCCGTGACCCTGCCGGATGCGGATATTGTCGATATCGATATTCTCCGACGCCTGCGAGGGCAGCTTGCTGCCGGCCAGCCCTGACTTGATGGCGATATCGTCGTCACCCGTGGAGATATCGGAATTGCTCACAACGATGTTTCTTGCGGCGACCAGATCTATGCCATCGGTATTAGGCGCATCGATCGGGTTATCGATGCTGATATTGGAAATCTGCGCATCGTCCGTGTAGCGAAGGACGAGGTTCCACATGGGGGCGCGCTTGATGTGGACACCGCTGATCGTGATGCCGCGCGCCTGATAGGTTTCGATGAGCCACGGCCGCGGCAGGCCGTTGGTCGCTGGCATGCCGGCCGCAATCGTTTTCGGATTACCCGCCTTCCGATCAGCGCTCGCTTCGGGCCACCATGTATCCCCGCGACCGTCGATCTCTCCCTCACCGGTGATCGCAACATCATGGACGCCAACGGCCGAGATCAGCGCTTCATCGGGCTGGAAGGCCCAGTTGATATAGGCTGACTTGTACAGTGCGTGATCGGGTTGCGCCTCGAGCACCGCACCCTTTTCCAGATGAAGATCCACTCCCGACGCAAGTCGAATCGGCCCGATCAGATAGCGCCCGGCAGACAGGCTGACGCGGCCGCCGCCAGAGGCGCTGCAGGCATCCATCATCTTCTGCAGCGCCGCAGTCGCATCGTCACCCTTGGCGGCGGGAAAACTGCCGCAACCCGGATGAAGCGATGCTGCAGGCGTAGCAGCGACGGTTGCCGTTGCGGTCGCAGCGGTCGTTGCAGCAAAGGCCGGCATAGCGGGCGCAAGAGCGCACAGAACGACCGCAATTTTCCGGGGTGCGTCGAGCCTCAGAGTGCCATAGGCTTTGATCTTCATTGATAGTCCTACCTCGCTTACATCGTTGATTTACAATCGGAACACGCCAACCCAATGACGATTTTCTGACGTGCCCAACGGCGCCGCGGATTGAGGCGGTTATGTGATAAAACTCATCAACAAGAAGTGCGCGCGACGCGCCATTTGTCACAGACGCAAAGCCCCAGCACCAGCGCGCAAACGAGTCTCCAGGGCAGGCCTTGACCTGGCATCACGAGTATCTGCGATAAAGGGGTGCCAAAAGTGGCGGTAGATGACGGCCTGTTTGGCAGCATCGAGGCCGGCGAGAGAAATCACGCCACCGACCCGCCTATAAATCGAACAATTACAATATGATATAGCGGGATATCGATCCAATTCAGTAGCCGAGAAAGCGCCACTCATAGGGTTCTGAGATGCCAATAATACAGGCACCTCACAGGACTTTTGTACATTTATGTCTAAATTAGTCGCAAACGACAAAGGATGCGACAAAAAAGACTTGCTAAAAAATGACGCAGGTGTAAGCGAGTGCGTGGGAGGAGGCGAATAGTATGGAGCCCCTATGTCGCCTACCATCAGCAGACGAGCAATTCTGATTAGCTCGGCAGCGTCAATATCTCTGTCCACTTTCGGCATACCAGTCCAGAAGCTGTCGGCTGCCGAAGTTTCGGCCGCGATCGCGCCGGATCTGGCGTCCTACAAGCCGGTCTTTCTGACTGCGGACGAATTCAAGACCGTTTCGGCCATGAGCGACCGCTTCATCCCTGCAGATGCCGAGGGCCCAGGCGCGCTTGAGACCAACGTGCCGATTTTCATCGATCAGCAGCTGAACGCCAATTTTGGCGACGAATGGTATCTGAAGGGACCGTTCCCGAAAAGCCGGATCCGCTGATGGGCTACCAGATGCCCTACCGCCCGCAGGAAATCTATCGGATTGGCCTCAAACTGTTCGATGCACACTGTCGCCAGGCGCATAACGCGCCCTTTGCCGACCTGTCCGATGCAGACAAGGACGCCGTCCTGACCTCGCTCCAGAAGAACGAAGTCAACTTCGAAGCGATGGGCGAGGAATACCTCACCGCCGGCAGCTTCTTCGGTCAGGTTCTGTCCGATACGAAGAACGGCTATCTTGCCGACCCGATGTATGGCGGCAACAAGGGCATGGCATCCTGGAAGATGATCGGCTTCCCCGCGCGCGCGCCAGCTATGTCGAGTGGGTGAGCCAGCACAACATCAAGTATCCGCTCGGCCCCGTCAGCATCAAGGGTGAGCGCGCCTGACCGGCGCCGCCAAAGCCATTAGACAGATAGTCAGGACATCAAGATGACCAAGATAAATGATGCGGTTGACGCCGTCGTCGTCGGCCTCGGCTGGACAGGCGCGATCATGAGCATCGAGCTCGCGCGCGCCGGCCTCAAGGTCCGCGCTCTGGAACGCGGCCCGGATCGTACCCCGGAAGACTTCGCCTACCCGAAGCCTGCCGACGAATACGCCTATGAAAAGCGCATGAAGGTGTTCGCACCGCCGGCACAGGCTGCCGTCACCGTGCGTCACGACACGACGAAGACCGCGCTGCCGACCCGCCAGTGGGGCTCCTTCTGTCCCGGCACGGGTGTGGGCGGCTCCGGCCTGCACTGGACCGGCGTCCTGCTGCGCGCTACCCCGACCGACCTGAAGCTGAAGACCTACGCTGACCAGACCTATGCGCCTGGCGCGCTTCAGGACGACATGCAGCTGCAGGACTTCCCCGTCACCTGGGATGAGCTTGAGCCGCATTACGACTTTTTCGACAAGGTCTGCGGCCTGTCCGGCAAGACCGGCAACCTGCGTGGCGAGATCCAGCCAGGCGGCGACCCCTTCGAAGGCCCGCGCTCGAACCCCTTCCCGCTGCCGCCGCTGAAGGACACGCTGAACTGTTCGATGTTCAAGGAAACGGCGACCAAGCTCGGTTACCACACGTTCCCGAACTCCTCCGCCAACGTTTCCACCGCCTATACCAACCCCTATGGCCTGCAGCTGGCTCCGTGCAACTATTGCGGTTTCTGCAGCCGTTATCCCTGCCTGAACTATTCCAAGGCATCGCCGAACACGACGATCCTGGATGCCGTCAAGCGCATGGACAACTTCTCCTATCGGGTCAATTCCGAGGTCATCCGCGTCGAACTTCACGACGACAAGAAGACCGCCAAGGGCGTGACCTATATCGACGAGAACGGCGAGGAAGTGTTCCAGCCGGCCGATATCGTTCTGCTGTGCTCCTTCCAGTTCGCCAACGTTCACCTCATGCTGCTTTCCGGCATCGGCAAGCCGTATGACCCGAACACGGGCGAAGGTGTCGTCGGGCGTAACTACGCCTTCCTTTCGAACGGTTCGGCCACGCTGTTCTTCAAGGACAAGAACTTCAACCCGTTTGCCACCGCTGGCGCCACGGGTGAAATGTGCAACGACGTCTCGCCGCGTCCAGGCTTCGAGGATGGCGTCAAGTTCGGCTTCATCGGCGGAGCCAAGATCCATTCCTCGCAGGCCAGCGGCACTCCGTCCGGCACCGCACTTCCGAAGGGCACACCCGCCTGGGGCGCCGGCTGGAAGAAGGGCATGAAGGACTGGTACGGCCATTCGATGAAGATCGGCATCACCACGACCTGCATGTCCTATCGCGGCAACTATCTCGACCTGGATCCGACCTATACGGACAACCATGGCCGCCCGCTGCTGCGCATGACCTTCGACTGGAAGCAGAACGAGCTGAAGCTGCAGCAGTATCTGCGTGATGCCGTTCTGAAGATCGCCAATGAAATGGGTGCGGACAGCATCTCGGACAGCTTCCTGAAGCCCGACGCGCATTATGACCTTCGCCCTTACGTCTCCACCCACAACGTTGGTGGCGCGGTCATGGGCGACGATCCGAAGACCTCGGCGCTCAACAAGTACCTGCAGAGCTGGGACGTTCACAACGTCTTCGTGCCGGGTGGCAACGCCTTCCCGCACAACTTCCAGGCCAATCCGACGGCGACCATCGGGGCGCTTACCTATCACTCTGCGGCGCAGATCGTGAAGGAATACATCAGAACCCGGCACCGCTGGTCAAGGCATGAGGGAAGTGACAGACATGATGAAATCCATGATAGTCGCGGCCCTTGCACTGGCAGGAACCGCATCGGCCGCGCTCGCGCAGGATGCCGACAAGGAACTGATCGCAAAGGGTGAATATGTGGCGCGCGCAGGCGACTGCGTGGCCTGTCACACGGCACCGGGCGGCAAGCCCTTCGCCGGCGGCCTTGCGATCAAGAGCGATCTCGGCACGATCTTCTCGACGAATATCACGCCCGACAAGGAAACCGGCATCGGCAGCTATACCGAGGCCCAGTTCACGGATGCCGTTCGCAACGCGTCCGCGCGGATGGCGCGCATCTCTACCCGGCGATGCCCTATCCGTCTTATCACAAGATCGCCGACGACGACATGCATGCGCTCTACGCCTATTTCATGCATGGCGTGACGCCCGTTTCGTACAAGCCCGAAGAAACTGCGCTGAGCTTCCCGTTCAGCCAGCGTTGGGGCATGATGTTCTGGAACCTCGTCTTCGACGCACCGTCCAACTCGCCGAAATCGGCTGTCGGCCTTGCCGACATCCAGCGTGGCGAATATCTCGTCGAGGGCCTCGGCCACTGCGGCAGCTGCCATACGCCACGCGGCCTTGGCATGCAGGAAACCGCTTATGACTCGTCGAGCAGCGCCTATCTCTCCGGTGGTGAACTGAACGGCTGGTCCGTTCCGTCGCTGCGCGGCAAGGGCACGTCCGGCGCCGGCATTGTCGGCTGGAGCCAGCAGGATATCGTCGATTACCTCGGCAAGGGTCGCAACCGCGTTGCAGCCGTTGGCGGCGAAATGACCTCGGTCGTCGAGCATTCGATGAGCTACATGACGGATAGCGATCTGAACGCCATCGCGGCCTATCTCAAGTCGCTGCAGCCGGCGGCTGCTGCTGTCGCGCCGAAGCCCGCTTCGGCCGCAGAGCAGACGATTGCCAAGCTGACGGCCGGCAAGGATCTGTCGCTTGGCGAGCGCCTCTATATCGACAACTGCGGCGCCTGCCACTTCGTCACCGGCAAGGGTGGCCCGATGGTCTTCCCGGAACTCGATGGTGCTTCGATCGCGCTCTCCAAGAGCCCGACCGGCCTGATCCACACGATCCTCGCCGGTGCCGCCACCCCGTCGACGCACGCGCACCGTCGGTTCTGACCATGCCGGGCTTCGGCAATCGTCTGAACGACGACGAAGTTGCAGCTCTTGCATCCTTCGTTCGCAGCGGCTGGACCAACAACGCCTCGGCTGTAACCGCCGCGGACGTCAAGGCGGTGCGTGCGACGATCGGCGCGCACGAGTAAGAAGAACCAGCACCGCCTGAGGGCGCTGCATAGACCAAAGGGCCGGCCCGCCAACGCGAGCCGGCCTTTTTCATGATCAGCAGGAGCACTAAACCTTCGTATGGTGCCCCGCATCACGCCTGCGCCCTATAATCTCACTCGAGGGCCATGATCGCCGACCATCAGCGATCGTCGGGCCCTGCTCACGGGTAGACGGCGGCGGCATGTGAGGGCGGCTGATGACATATCATTTCGAGGCGACGCCTCGCTCTCTCTGGAAGCAAGGGCTTTCCATGGGAGAGCGCCGTCACAATGCGGGCCTTACGATCGTCGGCGCGATCATGGGCCTTGTCGTCTTCGGTATCGATACGTTCACCTCGATCGAAAGCGCGATTGCCGTTCTTTACGTGGTGGCGCTGCTGACCGCATCCGATGCCCTGTCACGAACGGGTATCATGATGGCGGCTGGCGCGTGCCTTTCGCTCTGCATCCTCTCTTACCTCTTCCAGCACGGCATGAGCGACGATCTCCAGACGGTCTTGCGACTTCTGGTTAGCCTCGCCGCTATCGCCATTACCGCAGCTCTCCTTTTGCGCAATGATGCCGCCCGCCACGAACTTCTCCGCTCCCACGCAGAGCTTGCGCGCGGAGAATATCGTTACAGGTCGATTTTCGAGGAGGCGCGGGTCGCCATATGGGAGCAGAACTATTCGAGCCTTCATCGCTACCTTCAGTCTCTGCGCGATGAAGGTGTCACCGACATCACCGCCTATGCCGAAGGCAGACCGGATTTCGTCCAGCATTGTGCCGCCATGGTCGAGACCGTCGCGGTCAATCACGCCGCCGTCGATCTCCTTCATGCCGGCTCGGAAGCCGAACTGCTCGGCCCACTGAACCGTCTCATTCCCGCGGGGGACAGACGTTTCTCGAGGTCATCCGCACGCTCTTCGAAGGCCGCAAGCAATACGAGGCGCAGGGAACGGTTCAGGCGCTGGACGGAATGGTGAAGTCGGTCATGACCGTGCTCAGATACCCGAAGGATCGCGATGGGCTCGACCGGGTCATCGTCTGCCTCATCGACATTACCGAGCGGGAACAAACGCACGCCGCGCTCCTTGCCGCGCAGATGGAGCTGTCGCGAGCAGCAAGGGTATCAACCGTCGGCGTCGTGTCAGCCTCCATCGCCCACGAGCTTCACCAGCCTCTCGGCGCCCTCACCGTCAATGCCGAAACCTGTCTGCGATGGCTCGACCGCGATCCACCCAATCTCGATGCCGCCCGGAAGGCCGTCGAGCGAATGGTATCCGATGCGGAGCGCGCCAGTGCGATCGTCAAGAACACACGCTCCCTGGTGGCCAGACGCCCCGCCTCCGTCGACATTATAGACGCCAACGTCCTAGTGCGGGAAACAGCAGCACTCCTCGATCACCAGCTCCGTGCCGATGGCATCCTGCTTCGCGTTTCCGGCAGCGACAACCCGATGAGGGTTGCGATGGCTCGCAACGAGCTGCAGCAGGTCATCATCAATCTCGTCACCAATGCCGCCCAGGCGATAACCAATGCGCGATCACCAAGGCGCTCGATCGCCATTTCGCTGACCCGACCAAAGCCGGGAAGGCTGCGTATAGACGTGACGGATACGGGGCCGGGTGTCGACGAGGGCTCCTTGAACAAACTATTCGATCCGTTTTTCACGACGAAGCCGGACGGCATGGGGATGGGTCTGGCGATTTCCCGCTCTGCCGTAGAAGCCCGGGGCGGACGCCTCAATGCAGCCAACAATGGTTCCGAGCCGGGCTCCTGCTTCACAGTGGAACTTCCACTCGCCGATACCGATCCCAAGACACTTTCATTTGAGCCTGAACAGGCCCCAGCAGAGGATAAGAAGGATGCAAGGCATGCCTGACGTTTCCCATGCCGGCCCTTGTGGGCCGATCGTTGCGATCGTCGATGACGATGAAGCTATTCGCGATGCGCTCGAAGACTATCTGCGTTCCTATGGATATGAGAGCCGGCTCTTCGGCTCTGCCGAGGATTACCTGACCCACCCGGACCGCTTCAACGTCGCTTGCATAGTCTCGGATATCAAGATGACCGGTATGAGCGGTCTCGAACTGCAGGAATTCCTGGTCGGCTCGTCTCTGGCCAGACCGATCATATTCATGACATCCTATGAGGACGAGGAGATCAGAAACCAGGCCATGGGCCGGGGTGCAATTGCCTTTCTGGGAAAGCCCGTTCCGATGAACGAGCTGGCGAGGCAGATAGACAAGGCTCTCAACCCCTGATGTGCTAGAGAAACATCTCGGCATCCGCATGGCGACCGGTCCCGATTGCCACGCCCTTCATAATTCTGTGTGGGAGGAACATGGAAAAGAACCGTGCAACCGCGTCGGGCATGGACGATGCGGTCATCTATATCGTCGATGATGACCTTGACCTCTGCAATGCCCTCGTCGAGCTTTTTGCCTCGGTGTCGCTGAAGGCCGCCTGTTACGCCACGGGCAAGGCCTTTCTGGCCTCTCTGCCGCATGGCGGCCATGGCTGCATCTTGCTCGACGTCAGGCTTCCCGGTCTCAATGGACTGGAACTTCAGGAACATCTGGAGCGCGTGGGCAACAGGATGCCGATCATTTTCATGACCGGCTATGGTGACATACCGATGACCGTGCGCGCCCTGAAGGCCGGCGCTGCGAATTTTCTGGAAAAGCCCTTTCGCCAGCATGCCCTTCTCGAAGCCGTCAACGAAGCGCTTGCAGCCGACATGAAGCGCGTCGCCGGCAATCACGATGTCGAGCATGTTCGCGCGCTGGCAACGGCGCTGACCCCTCGGGAGGCCGAGGTCATGAAGGGCGTGGTAGCGGGTCTGATGAACAAGCAGATCGCCTATGAACTCGGCATCAAGGAAATTACCGTGAAGCTGCACCGCGCCTCCGTTATGCGCAAGATGGAGGCCTCGTCGCTGCCGGAACTCGTGCGCAAAGTCGCCATCCTCGGCAGTTATTGAATGGCCAAGTCTTGAACCGAAACCGGCCGCCGGAAAAATGGCGGCCAGTTTCCGCAGCATCAGCCGTGATCAGACACCGGCTCCTTGTCCTTGCGGAGGATCACCTTCTTCGGATCAAGGTTGAGATGGGCCTCGACGAGTTCCGGCGGCGTCAGCGCCAACCACTGGTTGAGCGAAACGTCGGCGTAGTAACTGCTCTTGAAGGTTTCGAGGAAGCGCAGCGTCGTCGTGCCGGTATTCTCGATATAATGGCCCATGGCAAAAGGCACATAACCGACGTCACCGGCGGAAAAATCGAAGGTGCGCGCATGTCCATTGGCGGCAAACACGCCCATGCGGGCCTGCCCTTCGATATAATATTGCCACTCGTCGGTATTCGGGTGCCAATGAAGCTCGCGGATGCCACCTGGTTCGACCTCGACCAAGGCAGCAGCAATCGTCTTCGAGGCCGGAAAATTCTTCGAGTCGGCAATGCGCACAGTGCCGTGCGGCGTCTTGATCGGCTCCTGCGCCATCATGCGGTGGCTGAAGATATTCGGAACCTGCTCGACACCGGCGATCCTGTCCTTCTTCACGTCAGCCGGCGGAAGAGCGACCGGGAACATGTATCGCTCGCTTTCCTTCGGCAATTTGGCGAAAGCCTCCACCGGCGCCTGGAAATTTTCGCAAGCAGCTCCGGCGGAACGTGGTTGACCCAGTCGGTCAGCAGGAACGTGCTGTCCTCGTCAAAACCGCCATCGTCGAAGACAAGCAGGAACTCGCATCCGTCAGGCCCCAGCCCCTGGATCGAGTGAGGAATACCCGATGGGAAATACCAGAGATCGCCCGGCCCCACGTCATCGACGAAATTCTTGCCATCGGCATCCACGGCGGTGATGCGGGCATTGCCGTAGAGCATGTAGGCCCACTCGCCTTCCTTGTGCCAGTGGAGTTCGCGCACGCCGCCGGAATTGAGCCGCATGTCGACGCCGGCGATATTCTTGGAAACACCCAGTTCGCGAACTGTCACCTGCCGCGTCCAACCGCCGGGATATTCCTTGGTCGGAGCGTCGGCGAAGGAGAATTTCAGGTTGGGCAGCGTGCCTGCGTCGGTCGCCGGCTGGTTCAGCATGTCCGGGCTCAGGCCATCGCGAACCGCGCTGCGCGGCCCCGGATCGTCCCCGCCGAGCCCTGGCCTTTTCGGCTGGGCAAGATCTGCAGCAGACGCGGCACCTGCCGCGAGTGTGGCCCCTGCCGTCATGGTCAGGAGCGCATTCCGTCTCGAAAGATTGGTCATCCGTGGACCTCCTCTTGCGTGTTGAACGAGAGGAGACCTAAGCCGCGTGACGACGAGGCACAGCTATACCGAGGTTTAGGAGAAGATGCGCAATGATCCCTCCATCTCCGGCTCATGTCGCCCAAAGGCCATTAGAAACAGAGATTTGGTCGCAGCAAGAACGTGCGAAACGCCGAAAACAGGCCTATGCTCACGTATAGTGGGCGGCCTGCGGGCTGACCTGATAACATTCGGCCACATATCGCATTCGAGGAAAGCACTATGGCACAGAAACGTCCCGAAGGTATCGAGCAATATGACGCACCGCCGGCGGTGGGGGGCGGCTCAAGGCAGTCGCCAAGACGCTCGCGCATCAGAACATTGTTGCTCAGGGTTCGACGACGCTTCTCAAAGCCAACAAGCCGGAAGGCTTCGACTGCCCCGGCTGTGCATGGCCCGACCCCAAGCATACGTCTTCCTTCGAGTTCTGTGAGAATGGCGCAAAGGCCATCACATGGGAATCGACCGCGCGCCGTATCGGCCCGGATTTCTTCGCCAAGCATACGGTCTCCGAACTGTGGACATGGACCGATCACCAGCTTGAGGACCAGGGCCGCCTCACCCATCCGATGATTTATGACGCGGCCTCCGACCGCTACGTGCCGCTGGACTGGCAGCAGGCCTTCAACCTCATCGGTGAAGAACTCAACAAGATCCCCGATCCGCATCAGGCCGAGTTCTACACATCCGGCCGCGCTTCCAACGAGGCCGCCTTCCTCTTCCAGCTTCTGGTCCGCGCCTACGGCACCAATAACTTCCCCGACTGTTCGAACATGTGCCACGAGGCGACTAGCGTCGGCCTGCCTAAGTCGATCGGCATCGGCAAGGGCACGGTGCTGCTGGAAGATTTCGATCACTGCGATGCGATCTTCAGCTTCGGCCACAATCCGGGCACCAACCATCCGCGCATGATGGCGACCCTGCATGAAGCGTCGCGCCGGGGTGTGCCGATCATCGTCTTCAATCCGCTGAAGGAGCGCGCGCTTGAGCGCTTCGCCTCGCCGCAAAGCCCGGTGGAAATGGCGACCTTCTCCTCGACGCCGATTGCCTCGGCCTATCATCAGGTCCGCACCGGTGGAGATCTGGCCGCTCTCAAGGGCCTGATGAAGCATGTGCTGGAGATGGATGCGGCAGATCTGGAAAAGGGTGGCGACGGCCTTCTGGACCGCGCCTTCATTGCCGAGCATTGCATCGGTTTCGAAGACCTGCGCCAGGATCTAGAAGCGACCGACTGGGACAGTATCGAACGCGCATCAGGCCTTTCCAAATCGGCGCTGAAGAGCGCCGCGGATGTCTATGTGAAGGCCAAGAAGGTCATTCTCTGCTATGGCATGGGCATTACCCAGCACAGCCGCGGCACCGAAAACGTTCAGCAGCTTGCAAATTTCCTGATGCTGCGCGGCAATATCGGTCGGGAAGGCGCCGGCATCTGCCCGCTGCGCGGCCATTCCAACGTGCAGGGCGACCGCACGGTCGGCATTACCGAAATCCCCAACAAGGCGCTCATTGATGGTATGGAACGCGCCTTCGGCTTCCGCCCGACGGACAAGCAGGGGCACAATGCGGTCGAATCGATCGAAGCCATAGCGGAAGGCCATTCCAAGGCGCTGATCTGCCTCGGCGGCAATCTTGCCGTTGCGATGTTCGATCCGGAATATGTGTTCAAGGCGATGCGCAAGCTCGATCTGAGCGTCCACATCACCACCAAGCTCAACCGCTCGCATCTTCTCATCGGCAAGACGACGATCCTCCTTCCCTGCTTCGGCCGCACCGATCTCGACACGCAGGAAAGCGGACCGCAGGCGGTGACGGTCGAGGATTCCATGTCGATGGTGCATGCCTCGCGCGGCTTCCTCAATCCTCCGGGCGAATTGCTGAAGTCGGAGCCTGCGATCGTCGCCGGCATTGCCAAGGCAACACTCGGCAACCGCTACGGCATCGACTGGGACTGGCTGATCGCCGACTATGACCGTATCCGCGACAAGATCGAAATCGTCTTCCCGATCTTCAAGGACTATAACAGCAGGATCCGCGTGAAGGGCGGCTTCCGGCTGGATGTGCCTGCCTCCTATCGGAAGTGGAACACGGAAAGCGGCAAGGCGACATTCCGCGTGGCGCAAGGCCTCAACGTGGATCCGGCACTCGCCGGGCCCGATGTTCTTGTTCTCACCACGCTGCGCAGCCACGACCAGTACAACACCACAGTCTATGGCCTCGACGACCGGTATCGCGGCGTCTTCGGCCGTCGCGACGTGCTGTTCATGAACGAACACGACATGGCCGATCGCGGGCTTACCGAAGGTGCGCTCATCAACATCGTGTCTGCGGCCGTCGAAGAAGACGACAAACGTACAATTCAGGGCTACACCGTCGTGCGATATGATATCCCGCGCGGCTCGGTTGCCGGCTATTACCCGGAAATGAACACGGTGATCTCCCGACATCATTACGATCGTCAGTCGGGAACACCTGCCTTCAAGGGCGTTCCGGTCACGATCGCCGCCACGGCCTGACAGATCCTCCCCACCTCCTTCCACCGCTCGTCCCGCGAGGTCGCCATGTATAACGACACGTTGCAGCATCTATCCGAAACCGCGCCGCAAAGGCGAATTTGGTCAAGACCAGGCTTCTCGCCTTTCTCGTGGGCGGCGCCATGGCCGGTGCCTATATCGGCTTTGGCGATATCATCATGTTCACGGCAGGTGCCCATGTGGACGGGGCCTGGGTTCACCTCGTCATGGGGGCCGTCTTTTCTGCGGCCCTCACCATCGTCGTCTTCGCCGGCGCCGAACTTTTCACCGGCATGACCATGTATATGCCGATTGCGGTCTTCGCCGGACGAGCCTCGATTGGTGATATGATCGGCGTATGGATCGCCTGCTGGATCGGCAACCTGATCGGTGCCTTTGCGCTGGCAGCACTGCTGCATGCGGCGGGCGGCGGCGTACTCCTCGGCGATGGCAGCCAGCAGTTCTTCAACGTTGTTCAGGCGAAGATGTCCGCTCCGGCGGGCCAGCTTCTGGCGCGCGGCATTCTCTGCAACTGGCTCGTCTGCCTTGCCATCTGGATGAGCACCCGCACGACGGATGCGGCCGCGCGGATCATGCTGATCTTCTGGCCCATCACCATATTCGTGGCAGCAGGTTTCGAACACTCGGTCGCCAACATGTTTGCCTTCTGCATGGCCCTTATCGGCGAGCATCCCGAAGGCGTCACGATTGCCGGCGCCGTGAAGAACCTCTTCTTCGTCACCATCGGCAATATCATCGGTGGCGCCGTCTTCATCGGCTGCGGCTACTGGCTGCAAGGCACCGGCCGCGCCAAGGCGGGCGAGCAGACCGCCAAGGCAGGCGTACCGGCTGAATAGGTCGATGTCGGTAGCAACCGCCATCCGACACGGCCCGCCTCGACAGGATGGGACGGGCCGTCGCTTCAATCACTCAACTTATGACATTATCCCGAAAACCGGTCAGACCCGGGTCTGCAGGAGCGCGGCGATATAGCCGTAGCAGAAGGCGAAGGCGACCTGTTGCTGGTTGTCGCCCGAGAGCGTCGGCGCATGATCAGGCATGACCATGTATTTGTAATTGGTGTCGCGCAGCGCATCGAGCACGGCCGGCATGTCGATATCGCCCTCTTCGGGGAAGCTCTCCCGGAACGAGTAGCGCTTGCCGAAGATGTTGCGGAAATGAATGTTCATCAGCTTGCCGCGCTCGCCGAACCAGCGGGTAATCTCCGGTACTTCGGACACGTCCTCCACCATCTCGCCAAGCGTGCCGATGCAGAAATTAAGGCCATGGACCGGGCTTTCATGCATCTGGACGAAGCGCTTCATCCCCTCGACCGATCCGAGCACGCGGGTAACGCCCATGTAGCCGGGCGGTGTCGCGGGATCATGCGGATGGCAGGCAAGCCGGACATTGGCAGCCTCGGCGACCGGGACGACGCGGGCGAGGAAATAGTCGATACGTTCCCAGATCGTCTCCTCTTCGAGAAAGCCGATGCCCTC
>CABHNZ010000001.1 GCA_902167985.1 Shinella sp. UYSO24 | reverse complement strand
TGCGCCCGTTGTGTGCCCGTTGCCTGCACTTGAGCGCCCCTGAACGCCCCTGTCTGCCCCCGAGTGCCCTTGTCAGCCCCTGTCAGCCCCTGTCAGCCCCTGTCAGCCCCTTTTTTGTGCCGCCATCGGTTTTTCCCATATTGACGGAAGGCGATGGCGAGCCTGCACGCATAGGTCCACCCCGCATTGGCCCGAGATGCGAGCCCCGTCCGCCCGATGACGCCGAAGCGCCAAGGAGACCCTCTCTTGTTCTCGTTCGACAACAGCTATGCCCGCCTGCCGGAACGGTTTTTCGCATCGGTCTATCCCGAGCCGGTGGAAAGCCCCAAGCTCCTGGCGTTCAACGAGAAACTGGCGACAGAGCTGGGCGTCGAGGCTGATCTTTCCGATCCCGACCGGCTGGCGGCGGTGCTTTCCGGCAATGTCATCCCGGCCGGTTCCAATCCGCTGGCCATGGCCTATGCCGGCCACCAGTTCGGCAATTTCGTCCCCCAGCTCGGCGATGGCCGGGCGATCCTGCTGGGCGAGGTCATCGATACCCATGGCCGCCGCCGCGATATCCAGCTGAAGGGTGCGGGACCGACGCCCTTTTCCCGCCGTGGTGATGGCCGCGCCGCGCTCGGCCCGGTGCTGCGCGAATATATCGTCTCGGAAGCCTTCGCGGCGCTCGGCCTGCCCGCCACACGGGCGCTGGCGGCGATTTCGACCGGCCAGCCGGTCTATCGCGAGCGGGTGGAACAGGGCGCCGTCTTCGTGCGCGTGGCGGCAAGCCATGTGCGCGTCGGCACCTTCCAGTATTTTGCCGCCCGCGGTGATACGGACGGTATCCGCATCCTTGCCGACTATGTCATCGACCGCCACTATCCTGACCTTGCGAGCCGGTTCGAACCGGGTCCTCAACGCTATGCGGGGCTTCTGGAGGCGGTCGCCTTCGCGCAGGCGGAGCTGATCGCCCGCTGGCTCGGCGTCGGCTTCATCCATGGGGTGATGACACCGACAACATGACGATCTCGGGCGAAACGATCGATTTCGGCCCCTGTGCCTTCATGGATGAATATGACCAGATGAAGGTGTTTTCCTCCATCGATCAGGGCGGCCGCTATGCCTATCGCAACCAGCCGGGCATCGGCCAGTGGAACATCGCACGGCTGGCCGAGTGCCTGCTGCCGCTGATCGACGAGGATGAGGAACGCGCCGTCGAAAAGGCCAATGGCGTGCTGAAAGCCTTCGGCGAACGCTTCCAGTCCGCCTGGCTCGATACGTTCCGCGATAAGCTCGGCCTTGTCGAAAAGCGCGAGGATGATGGCGATCTGGTGCAGGCGCTGCTGGCCGAAATGCAGCGCTCCTCGGCAGATTTCACCCGTGTTTTCCGCAGTTTGTCGGAGGTTGCGCAAGGCCGTACGGCAAGCTTCCTCGATCTCTTTTCAACCCCGGAGACCGTTGCCGAATGGATCGCCGCATGGCGTAACCGGCTTGCGCAAGACGCGGAGGGTGCGGCGCGCTCTGCGGGCGAAATCGCTCGCGCGCTCGATGCCGTCAATCCGGCGATCATCCCGCGCAACCACCGGATAGAAGAGGCGATCCTTGCTGCCAATGACGGCGATCTGAAACCCTTTGTCCGGCTGGTCGAGGCGCTGGAAACACCCTTTGAGGATCGCCCGGAATTTGCCGATCTGGCCGATCCGCCGCAGCCGGAACAGCGTGTTCTGAGAACATTCTGCGGCACCTGAGCCGGCGCGGACCATGTGATGACGACCAGCTGATGACGACCGGGCAAGCGGGGCTTTAAACCACCCGCTGACCGTCTTTTCCGATCACCACCTCGCCATCCTCTTGGCAAACGCCCCGCGCTGGCTTTCAGGCAGAATGTCGAGCACCGCCTCGGAGGGCCGGGCAAGCCGCGTGCCGAGCGGCGTGACGACGAAAGGCCGGTTGATGAGGATCGGCTGGGCGAGCATGGCATCGATCAGCGCATCATCGCAAACCGCCGGATCATCGAGCCCGAGCGCGTGAAACGGCGTGCCCTTTTCGCGGATCGCCTGACGCACGGAAAGCCCGGCATCGGCAATCATGCCGAGCAGCACATCGCGCGCAGGCGGGGTCTTCAGATAATCGATCACCTGCGGCTCGATGCCCGCATTGCGGATCAGCGCCAGCACATTGCGCGAGGTACCGCAGGCAGGGTTGTGATAGATCGTGACAGTCATGCCGAGGGCTCCTGAAAACGCAGTGGCAGACCCGCGCCGCAGGCGCGTTTCCGCCTCGCCACCTAGACCATTTCAGGACGCAAGGCGAACAGCTTTCCATTTCACCGTGCAGGGCAAGCACTTCCAATCCTTGATTTCCTTGCGACAATGACCATCCAGTAAAATTTCCGAGATAGGAAAATAATCCTTGACGGCGTCGCGGTCCTCTGATAGGGTTCAGATATTGTCGAAGAGTTGCGTCGACGCCAGGTGATGGGGCGGCGCAACGCCTTCCAGTCAGGGGCCCGTGTCTTAGCACCGGGCCCTTTTTTTATCCGAAATTCGGCAGGCGCGGATGATGACGGGACCCGATACACGGGCTCCCCGACAGGAGACCCGGGACACTGGCTCCCGACCCGTCGCCATCCCGGCAGTTTCCATTCTTTCCAATCCAGCCATCAGGACCGGCCGATCACGGCGGGCGAGGGTGCCATGCAGGATATTTACGAGGATTTCGATCCGATGATCTTTCGGCTCTGGGATGCGCCGGAGCGCGGCATCCGTGCCGGCGGAGCAATCGTCGAAGACGACGATCCGGGTTTGCAAGCCATCGCGCCCGAGATGAAATCGACGGCTGGCACACGCCTGCAAAACCCGGCGACCGAAGATGCCGCATCCAGCGATCCGGCCGAACAGTTCCGTCTTCTCCTCAATGAGATGACCGCCGAGATGCGCGACCAGTTTTCCACCTTTCGCAGCCTGCGGCGCTCGGCCGAGCGTCTGCTCTCCGATGGTGACGAGACGGCGCAGAAACTGGCCCGCGCCGATGTGAAGGCCGCAACCGATGCCATGGGCCTGATCGTCCGCACGCTGGAAAAGGTCGATGCCCTGCAGCGTCAGCTGTCGCTCGATCGCGAGCGGGCTGCCGATGATGCGGCCGATGCCAATGGTTTCGAAGGGGCTAGAGCCCGTTTCCTGTCGATGATCGAGGATCGTGCGAAAGCCAAAGCGGAAGCGCTCTACAGAGCCTGGCAGCGGGATGGCCCGCCGGACACTCAGCCGGGCACTGACCTTGGCACTCGGCCCGGCTGCGAAGACACCGGCAGCGAAGACACCGGCCACGCCGCGATATGGCCGTCAGCCGAGAGCGGCAAGCAGCCGGCAGATCCGCCGCGGAACTGAAAAGCTGGCCTCAGAGGCAGGCAAGGACATGGTCAAGGCAAATGGCAGGATGCGGCAGATCGATCGACAGCGGGATGCGGAGCGCGCCAATGCCAGTACCGGCGCCAATGCCAGTGCCAGTGCCAGTACCGGCGCTATTGAGGCTTCGAGAGCCGAAGCCGCTAGGCTGAAGGCCGGCACCTCCTCCCTGATTGCCAAGATGGACAAGGATGGGAGCAACAGGCCGGAACCGGCTGAAACGGTGACGCCTGAAAGCTCGGCAATCCCGGGGCTGCCATCCCATCCACAAGCCGGCCAGCACACCGATCTCTCCGCTGATCCGCTGCTCGACCCGGCCTTTGCCGCCTTCCTGCCGGCGCTGATGCGCGAATGGTCGGTGATCGGCCGGCCCGAACAGCAGCCGCCGCAGGGCGATTGGCGGACATGGCTGGTCATGGGCGGTCGCGGTTCCGGCAAGACGCGGGCGGGCGCCGAATGGGTGCATGCGCTTGCCTCTGCCGGCCGCCGTTCTGATCTGAGGATCGCGCTGGTTGCCGAAACGCTGGGCGATGCCCGCGAGGTGATGATCGACGGCCTGTCCGGGATCTGCCGCATCGCCCGGCGCAACCGCCCGGATTTCGAGATCACCCGCCGCCGGCTGGTCTGGCCGAATGGCGCGATCGCCCAGATCTTCTCCTCGGAAGATCCCGAAGCCCTGCGCGGCCCGCAGTTTCATTTCGCCTGGTGCGATGAACTCGGCAAATGGAAACACGCAGAAGAGACCTTCGACATGCTGCAATTCGGCCTGCGCCTCGGCCAAGCTCCGCAGCAGATGGTGACGACCACGCCTCGGCCGGTGCCGCTCCTGAAACGGCTGATCGCCGATCCGGCGACCCGTCTCGTCAGGATCGCGACGACCGAAAACGCCGCCAATCTCGCGCCGGGCTTCGTCGCAGCGCTCGAACGCCGCTATGGCGGCACAAGGCTCGGGCGGCAGGAACTGGCGGGTGAACTCATCGAGGATCGTTCCGACGCGCTCTGGAGGCGCGCCGATCTGGAGGCAGCCGTCATCCGCTTTTCGGGGCCGCTGCGGCGCATCGTCGTCGCCGTCGACCCGCCTTCCGGCATGGGCGAGCAATCCTGCTGCGGCATCGTCGTTGCTGGGGTGGAGGCAAAGCGCGAGGCCAGCCGGGAAGCAAGCGGGGAGGCCAGAGGCGCGCCAAGAGGGAGCCAGAGAGAAGCGCCGGGCTGGCAAGCAGGCGGAGTTGTCGCCCGCAGCGAAATCCTTTCAAGCGGGGAGGCCAGTGGGGAGGCCAGAGGGGAGGCCAGTGGGGAGGCAAGCAGGGAGGCAAGCGGGGTGCGTGTGGCCGGGGCGACAGGGCTGGCAGGGGCGACGGGTAGCACGGGCAAGGCGGGTGATGCCGCCAAGGCCGGAGGAGATGCGGTGAGGGCAGGCGGTGATGCGGCGAGGGCAGGTGATACGGGCCGAGCAGGTGATGCGGCCCGGGCGGGTGAAACGGGCCGGGCAGGTGGCATCGGCAGGGCAGGTGGCACCGGCCGGGCAGGCAGCAGCCCGCCCTGGCAAGCCGGCTTGCGCGCTGAAAGTCATCCGGGCCGGGGCGTTGTTCTGGCCGATTGCTCGGTCGAGGGTCTTAGTCCCGCCGGCTGGGCGCAGGCCGTGGTCGATGCCTACCGGCGCTTCGGCGCAGATCGTATCGTCGCCGAAGTCAATCAGGGCGGCGAGATGGTCGTGGCCATGCTGAAAAGCATCGACGCCAACCTGCCGATCACCATGGTGAGAGCGTCGCGCGGAAAATTCGCCCGCGCCGAGCCCGTCGCCGCTCTCTACGAGCAGGCCCGTATCGCCCATGCCGGACGGTTCACGGCATTGGAAGACCAGATGTGTGATTTCGGCCCGGAAGGCCTCTCATCCGGCCGCTCGCCCGACAGGCTGGACGCGCTTGTCTGGGCGCTGACGGCGCTGATGCTGGAACCCGCAGCCGAACCACGCGTCAGAACGATCTAAGCGAACAGCACAAGCCGCGGCTGAAAGCGCCCGGCGCGATCCCCGCATCTAACGAGATCCGGAAATATCTGCTGCAACCGACAAAAGTCGGCGGCAGACATAGTCGGCAAAGCCGGGCCGGCAAGCATTCGGTCAAAGCGGATGAAGCCGGAAAATCGGCCCTAGAAAATCGGCCCCGGAAATCGGTTCTGAAACAGTTGGAAACGGCTGAAAAAAATGCCGCGGCTGAAACGCCGCGGTGCCGGTTTCCGCGGCTCAGCGTGCCGGGGATGTGGAGGGGATCGGGCTCGGAGCGGTCGTTTCGCGAACCTGCTTCCACTCGGATTCGTGGCGTTCTGCGACATGCTGGGGGATCGGCTTGGAAGGGGCGGCCTGCACCGGCTGCTGAATCATCATGATCTCCTGGTTCTCGAAATGGAAAGCCGACAGAAACGTCGTCACCACCAATTGGTTCCACAACCGTGAGCCGAAGTAAACCGGGGCCTAAAGTCCTAAAACGATTTAGTTTTTCTTAAACCGATTGAAACTTGTGCAGCGCAACGAAGAAGGTGCGGGCAATGGCTCACGATGCGGATTTTTTCTTCTCCTCGGTGCGTGGATCGCTGTTTGCCGGCCATCTTTCGCCCGGCCAGGTGGCCGGCCTGACCGCCATCCTTGACGCCTGGAAGAGCCACGGCAAAACCCATGAGCCGGGCCTAGCAGAACCCGTTTCCCGCAACCGGCTCGCCTATATCCTGGCGACCGCCTATCACGAGACGGCGCGGCGCATGCAGCCGGTGCGCGAAACGCTGGCGCCGAGCGATGCCGAGGCGATTGCCATTCTCGACCGGGCCTTCGCCCATGGCCGGCTCGGCACAGTCAAGACACCCTATTGGCGCCGCGATGCCGCCGGCCGCACCTGGCTTGGCCGCGGCTTCGTGCAGCTGACCCATCGGAAGAATTACGCAGCACTCTCGGCGCTCATCGGCGTCGATCTCGTCGAGGATCCGGCCCGCGCGCTGGAAATGGAAACGGCCGTCGCCATTCTCGTGCGGGGCATGGCGGAAGGCAGTTTCACCGGCCGCCGCCTGTCGGATGATATCGCCGAGGGCCGCTGTGATTTCGTCAACGCCCGAAAGATCATCAACGGCACGGATCGCGCAGCCCTTGTCGCCGCCTATGCAAAGGCCTTCGCCGCAGCACTTGCACGTCAGGTTCCGGCAGGCGCGGCGGCCGCACTGCCTGCCGGAACCTGATGCCGTATCCTGACGCCCGACCCGACGCCCGATCCGCCCCTCCACCTGTCCGGACCGGCCGAGCCCAAACCTTCACCAACAGTCACGCACCATCGGAGCATCCGGATCATGATCTCATTCCTCCGCCGGCAAACACCGTCCCGCAGCAGCGGGCCACGCCCGACCGATACCAAGGCCACGGCAGCGCTTTCCGGCTTTTCGCTTCTCTCGGGCGAGCCGGTGGCGGCATGGTCCGGGCGTTCCTATCAGGCGCTGTCGCGCGCCGGCTTCATGCGCAATCCGGTCGCCCACCGGGCGGTCCGCATGGTTGCCGAGACGGCGGCCGCCGTGCCCTGGCTTCTCTATCGCGGCCGGGACGAAGAGCCGGATCATGCAGCCCTTGCACTTCTTTGCCGGCCGAACAGCCGGCAGGGCGGGGCCGATTTTCTCGAAGCGCTCTATGGCCACCTTCTTCTCGCCGGCAATGCCTATGTCGAGCCGCTGGCAATCGGGGATGAGCTGCGCGAACTGCATCTCCTTCGGCCCGATCGCGTCACCCCGGTCGAAGGCCGCGACGGCTGGCTGATCGGCTATGATTACCGCGCCGCCGGAACCACCCGCCGCCTGCCGGCCGATACTGATGCGGTCGCCGGACACCTCTCCGGCAACCAGCCCAGTCGCCCGGCGCTGCTCCATCTGAAACTCTTCCATCCGCTCGATGATCATGTCGGTTTCTCGCCGCTGGTCGCGGCGGGGGCAGCGCTTGATCTTTCCAATGCGGCGGCCGGCTGGAACAAGGCGCTTCTCGACAATTCGGCCCGTCCCTCCGGCGCGCTCGTCTATCAGCCGAAAGAGGGCCAGAACCTCTCCGACGACCAGTATGAACGGCTGAAGCAGGAGCTCGAGGCAGGCTATGCCGGTGCCGTCAATGCCGGCCGGCCGCTCATTCTCGAAGGCGGGCTCGACTGGAAGGCGATGGGCCTGTCTCCCCGCGACATGGATTTCGCCGAGGCCAAGAATGGTGCGGCCCGCGATATCGCGCTCTCGCTTGGCGTGCCGCCCATGCTGATCGGCATTCCCGGCGACAATACCTATGCCAATTATCAGGAGGCCAACCGCGCCTTCTATAGGCTGACCATCCTGCCGCTGATCGCCCGCACCGCCCAGAGTTTTTCGACTTGGCTCGGCGATATCTACGGCGAGGCGCTGCGGCTGGAACCGGATCTCGACCGCATTGCCGGCCTCTCGGGGGAGCGTGATGCGCTCTGGGCCCGGATCGGCTCGGCACAGTTTCTGACCGACGCCGAAAAGCGCGAGGCCGTCGGATACTGACCTTCGACACCCCGTGAACGTCGCAGCCCATGTGACTCAACGGCATGGGTAAAACCGGCCCGCTTGAAGCGATGCACGAAGGCGTGGCGCCAGACCTGCCGGTCCCAGACCTGCCGGCGCCAGACCTCATGAAACCTCAAGAGACCTGCCATGGCTGAACTCGGACCCGATCCGGGCGCACTCCCGAATGCCCTCCCTCATCTATGGGCGCAATATCCCTGGGCCGTACGCCTCATCGGTGCGACGGCGGGGGCGGCGGTGTCGCTCGTCTATCTCCTGCCGAAGAGCCGGCGCGAGGCGGCGAGCCGCTTCGTCACCGGCCTTTCCTGCGGCCTCATCTTCGGCGGGCCGACAGGGCTCTGGCTGGCCGAACGGCTTGGCATCGGTTCTGCGCTCTCGGGCGTCGAAACCCTGCTCGCCGGCTCGGCCGCTGCAAGTCTCTGCGCCTGGTGGGTGCTTGGCGCGCTCACGCGGGTTGCCGCCCGCTTCGGCCAGAAGGGCTGAGCCACCTATCGGAAAACACAGATCGCAAGGAGGTCCCATGGCGACCCGAATGGACACCCGTTGGCACACCGGCCGCGGGCTGCGCCCCGCCACGCGCAAATTCGCCCGTATCGAACTCTCCGGCATTGGCGGCGATGGAAGTTTCAGCGGCTATGCCAGCGTCTTCGGCGAGGTCGATCTCGGCAAGGACCGCATCGAGCGTGGCGCCTTCCTGAACTCGCTGACGGAACGCGGCGCGACCGGTGTCCGCATGCTCTACCAGCATGACCCTGCCGAACCGATCGGCGCCTGGACCATTCTGCGTGAAGATAGCCGCGGGCTCTATGTCGAGGGTCGCCTGTCGCCCGGTGTGGCCCGTGCCCGCGAGGTCCATGCGCTGATGAAATCCGGCGCGCTCGATGGCCTGTCGATCGGCTTTCGCACGGTCAAGAGCCGCACCGACGCCAAGACCGGCGTGCGCCGCATTCTCGAGGCCGACCTCTGGGAAATCTCGGTCGTCACCTTCCCGATGCTGCCTTCCGCCCGTGTCTCCGATGTCAAGCACGCCCGCTTCTTCCGCGACCGGGAGACGGAACTCGTCCGCCACATGCGCCGGGCCGCAAGGCTGATGTTCTCGTCCGCTTTCAAACCCACGTCCAAAACCCCCGCCAAATCGCTCAAACCGAAGGATAAAAGCCCATGACTGATATGATCGATATGACCGATATGACCGAGCTGGTGAGCAAGACCCCCGCCACCCGCATCGCGCCCGAGATCAAGGCCGCGCCCGATACCGTCACTGCCGCCCTCGACGATTTCATGGAAGCCTTCGAGGCCTTCAAGGATGTCAATGACCGCCGGCTCGGCGAGATCGAGGAAAAGCTGACGGCCGATGTCGTCACCCGTGACAAGATGGATCGCATCAACCGGGCGATGGACGAGCAGAAGAAGCTTCTCGACCAGCTGGTGCTGAAAAAGGCCCGCCCGCCGCTCGGCTCTGCCGGCCGCACGCATGCTTCGGGCGCAGACCACCTGTCGCCGGAAGCCATCGAGCACAAGGCCGCCTTCGATGCCTATGTCCGCCGTGGCGATGAGGCGGGCCTGCGCGAACTGGAGGCCAAGGCCTTCTCCGCCGGTTCCGGCGCCGATGGCGGCTATCTCGTGCCGCCGGAAACCGACAGCGATATCGGCCGCCGCCTCTCCGCCGTCTCGCCCATACGGGCGCTGTCCACCGTCCGCAGCGTGTCTTCCTCGGTCCTCAAGAAGCCGTTCAGCACCACGGGCATGGCCGCCGGCTGGGTGTCCGAGACGGCGGCCCGGCCGCAGACCGACAGCGGCCAGCTGGCCGAACTGTCCTTCCCGACCATGGAACTCTACGCCATGCCTGCCGCCACCCAGGCCCTGCTCGATGATGCCGCCGTCGATATCGAGGCATGGCTTGCGGGCGAGATCGATATCGTCTTTGCCGAGCAGGAGGGATCGGCCTTCATCACCGGCGATGGCGTCAACAAGCCCAAGGGCTTTCTGAGCTATCCGGCGGTGGCAGACAGCGCCTGGACCTGGGGCAATCTCGGCTATGTCGCAAGCGGCAGCGCCGCCGGCTGGAATGGCACCGGCCCCTCCGACACGCTGGTCGACCTCATCTATGCCCTGCGCGCCGGGCACCGGCAGAATGCCACCTTCATGATGAACCGCCGCACCCAGGCCGATATCCGTAAATTCAAGGACGCGGACGGCAATTATCTCTGGCGCCCGCCGGTCTCGGCCGGCCAGCCGGCCTCGCTGATGGGCTATCCGGTGGCCGAGGCGGAAGACATGCCGGATGTGGCGGCCGGCGCCTACGCGCTTGCCTTCGGCGATTTCCGCGCCGGCTATCTCGTCGTCGATCGGGCAGGGGTGCGCATCCTGCGCGATCCCTATTCGGCCAAACCCTATGTGCTCTTCTACACCACCAAACGTGTCGGCGGCGGGGTGCAGAATTTCGAGGCGATCAAGCTGGTGAAATTCGCCACCAACTGACAGCCAGCCAGCTGAAAACCAGCCAGCCGAATGCCTGATCGCCGCCGCCCTTGTACGAGACGGAAAAGGGCGGCGGCTGACGGGCGGATGGAAAACCCGGTTCGGAAAGATCTCCATGACCTATGCACTGATGACTGCGCCCTCGGCGGAGCCGCTGACGCTTGCCGATGTCAAGGCACATCTGCGGATCGATACGACCGACGAGGATGATCTTCTGGCGACGCTCATAGAGGCCGCCCGCGAGCATCTGGAACGCGATACCGGCCTCTGCCTGATTGCCCAGACATGGCGGCTCTATCTCGACCGCTGGCCGAAGGACGCCATCGTGCGGATTGCGAAATCTCCGGTACAAGCAGTGAGATCCGTTACGGTTTACGATGCCGAAGGCACGCCCGAAACGCTCTCTCTTGCCGGCCATCTTCTCGATGGCGCCGGGCGGCCCGCAAGGCTCTGGCTCAGCAGCCCGCCATCCCCCGATCGGGCCCTCAATGGTATCGAGATCGACTTTGCCGCCGGCTACGGCGAGGCGGGAACCGATGTGCCGGGCACGCTGAAACGCGCCATGCTTCTCCATATCGGTCATATGTACGCCTTTCGCGGCGTGCTTTCTCCCGACCAGCAGCCCGCCGGCATTCCCGATGGCTATGAGCGTCTCGTCTCGCCTTTCCGCATGCGGAGGCTCTGATGGTGGTCTTCTTCGATCCGGGCCAGATGACCGCGCGGCTGGAGCTTGAGGCTCCGGCTTCCGTCTCTGATGGGCAGGGCGGTGCCGTGACGGAATGGCAGGCGCAATCCTCCCTCTGGGCGCGGATAGAGCCTGTCTCCTTTGCAATCGGCGAAACCGGCATGGCCGAGATCGGCACGGTGAGCCACCGCATCTGGATCGGCTTCCGTCAGGGCGTCGCGGCCGGCATGCGCTTTCGCAAGGGCGCCCGGCTGTTTGCGATCCGCATGGTGCGCGACCCAGACGAGACCGGTCGCTATCTCGTCTGCCACTGCGAGGAGGAGAAGAGCTGATGGCCCTCGGATCACAGAACGCGCTCCTCGCCGCCATCTGGCAGGCGCTGTCGGGCGATGCGGGGATTGTCGCAAGGGTCGGGCCGGATGGCATCCGCGACCGGCTTCTGCCGCATCCGGTCCTGCCGGCGATCGTCTTTGCCGACATTGAGACGGGCGACCTCTCGACCGCAACCGAACCCGGCGAGGAACACCGGCTGACGATCGAGGTCTGGTCGCGGGCGGATGGCAGGCGCGACGGCCAGGAGATCGCAGCGCTTGTCCGCCAGACGCTCGACGACCGGCCGCTGACGCTTGAAGGGGCGGCGCTTGTAAGCCTGCTCTATACCGGCAGCCGCTCCCGCAGGGATGCAAAGACCGGCGCCTTCGTCAGCGAGTTGCGGTTTCGCGCGGTGACGGAGTGAGGCTCTCATTGCCTGACGGACGGCGTTGCTGTATAGGCAAACGCGTTACGGATGGATTTTGCAATGGTTGCGGTGCTGAAGAACGAGACGATCAATCTGCGGGTTGACCCTGCGACGCGGGATGTGATTGCGCGCGCGGCCGAAGCCGCCGGTAAATCGCTGACGGCCTTTATGACGGAAGCCGCCGTTGCCGCCGCGCAGAAGGAACTGCTCGATCAGCGCTTCATCGGCGTCGATGCGGCGGTTTTCGATGCGGTCGAGGCATTGCTGGCCGAACCGGCTCAACCGAATAAGAGGCTGAAGGCACTGATGTCATCCGATCGCGAATGGCTGGATTGAATGTACCGTAAGCCCGTTCGCCTTGGCCCCGAACATGATTTGAGGGACTTTGACAGCGGCAGGTCGGTCCTTGATACGTTCCTGAAGGATATGGCCCGTTATAATCAGGAGCAGGGCTTTACCCGGACGTTCGTCATTGCGGACAATGATTTCAATATTGTCGGTTATTACTCGCTCTGTGCGGGAATGATCGCCCGGCACCATGTTCCAAGATCGATCAAGGCGCATCAGCGCCGGCTGAAATCCCGGTGGCGCTGATTGCCCGCCTCGCCGTTGACCGGCGACATCAGGGCAAAGGGCTGGGTGCTGCATTGCTGCAGAATGCGTTGCAAGCGTCGGTATTGGCGGCGGAAAGCGTTGCCTTCCGGGCCGTCGCCGTCCACGCACTCGATGACGAGGCAGCCCAATTTTATCTTCGCTATGGCTTCCGGCAGGCCAAGGGCTTGGAGCGTACCTTGCTTCTTCCGCTCAAGGATATCGTCCTGGCCGTTCAGGCCCCTTGAGCCGCCAAGGGTTCACGGCTTGCCGCCCGGCGCACCAGCCCCATCAATAGCACGATGAAGACGAGGGAGATCGCCGAAAGCACGGCGCCCGTCATCACGGTCGCGGTAAAGCCG
The DNA here is from genome assembly GCA_902167985.1 of Shinella sp. UYSO24. Classification (GTDB taxonomy): domain Bacteria; phylum Pseudomonadota; class Alphaproteobacteria; order Rhizobiales; family Rhizobiaceae; genus Neorhizobium. The sequence continues at coordinate 575,920 of CABHNZ010000001.1, read as the reverse complement.
ACGCGGTCGAGGATGGCGGTGAAGATCACCGGTGCTGCCGCATTGGCAAGGTTCTGCGGCAGGGACAGGCGTGCCGCCTGCAGCCCGTATTCGCGGGCCGAAAACAGCGAAAGCGGCATCAGTGCCCGCGCCACGGCAACCACCCCGGTGCCGAAACCGTAAAGCAGCATGAAACCGACCAGAACCGGATTATATCCGGGAATGAATGCCAGAAGCGCAAAACTCATAAGCATCAGCGACATGCCGATCAGCCCGGTCAGGAGCGGATTGCCGCGTCTGCCGAGCACCATGTCGACCATCCGCGCCGACACCCCGATTGCGCCGCGTGCCGAACCCAGCTGCAGGGCAAGTGCCGGGCTGGCGCCCGCATGCTGCAGAAGCGCCAGCAGTGACGGTGACAGCCCGAAGCTGACGAAGGAGGCGATTGCCGTGGCACTGGCGAGATAGAGGAAGGCGCGCTTCTTCTCCGCCGGTTCGAGCGGCACCGGCGCCATTTCCGCCGCGCGTTTGGCATCCGCGCCGCCTTCCGGCCTGGGTAGGCCGAAGAGATGCAGCGGCAGACAGACGAGAATATGGATGACGGCGCAGAGCCCGAAACTCATCCGCCAGCCGATATGCGCGGTCAGATAAGTCAGGATCGGCCAGAACACCGTGGCCGACAGGCCGGTAAACAGCATCAGGATGGCAATCGTCCGCTTGCCGTTCAGCCCCTCGCGCTCGACGACGGCGGCATAGGCCGGCGCCGTCAGCCCCATGGCACCGGCAAGCCCGATCACCACCCAGGCGAGGAAATAGACGACCGGCTCGTGCGACAGCGAGAGAATGGTCAGCCCGATGGCGAAGGCAACCGACGCGGCGGACAGCACTTTCGCTGCCCCGTAACGATCGATGAAACGGCCGGTCGTTGGCCCGGCCAGAGCGCTCACCAGCATCATCAGCGACAGGCCGAAGAAGATGATCTCGTTCGGCAGTGCCAGATCATCGGCAATCACCCGGCCCATCACGCCCATCATGTCGAAGCTCGTGCCCCATGAGATGACCTGGGTAACGGCAAGCACCGCGATGATGCGGGCCGAGCGGAGCGTGGCACTGGAGGGCATGGGAAAGGCAGTCGGCAAGGTTGAGACGGCGCTGCTCTATCAGCGCGCTGACTGCGGCGAAAGCCCTATTTCTCGCTTCCGCGACCCGTCTCATCGCCGCGCTCCCGTATCCTTCTTCTCCGTAACATTTTGAACACGCACATCCGAAAGGACTGGTCATGACAGCACAGAAGGGCAGGGACCTGCTTTTGAAGATCGACAATGCCGGCACGCCGCTGACGGTTGGCGGCCTTCGCTCCCGCCGGCTTTCGTTCAACACCGAGACGGTCGACGTCACCGACAGCGAAAGCGCCGGCCGCTGGCGCGAACTGCTGGGCGGTGTCGGCGTGCAACGGGCGTCTTTGAGCGGCGGCGGTATTTTCAAGGATCAGGAAAGCGACGGGCTTGTCCGCTCGGCCTTCTTCTCCGGAACGATCCTCGACTGGCAGATCGTCATTCCCGCCTTTGGCACGGTCTCGGGGCCGTTTCAGGTGACGGCGCTCGAATATTCCGGCGAACATGACGGCGAGGTCCGCTTCGAGATCGCGCTGGAATCGGCCGGCAGCCTTGCATTCACGGTGATCTGATGGCGAGCCTGATGGAGGCCCCTTCGACGGGCCGCCGGGCAAACCGGCATCGCGGCGAGATCGAGGCCGTGATCGGTGGCGAGCGGCGCATCCTCTGCCTGACGCTGGGTGCTCTGTCCGAACTCGAAACGGCCTTTGCCGCAGGCGACCTTCAGGCGCTGGCGGCGCGGTTCTCCTCCGGAAGACTGAAGGCTGCTGATCTGGTGCGGGTCATCGGTGCGGGCCTGCGCGGTGCCGGCCATCCGCTCTCCGACGAGGAAGTCGCCGCCCTGCCGCTCGATGGCGGTCTGGCCGCCATGGCCGGCGTGGTCGGGGATCTCCTCCTTGCAACCTTCGGCGCACCTGCAGTCGACAATGCCGGCGAGGCACCCCCGCCAAACCCTTGAAGGCCGCAGCAGGGAGAAAGGCAGCCGAGCTCGCCTTTCCGTGGAAGGCGGCCATGCATGCCGGCCTGTTCCTGCTGCGGCTCCCGCCGGATCATTTCTGGGCGCTCACTCCGCGCGAACTTTTCTGTGCAACCGGCGGCCTGACGGGTGAGCTGACAGGTGGGCTGAAACGTGAACTGGCAGCTCACGGCCACGCACTCGATCGCGCCGGCCTCGATGCGCTGATCGCCGCCTTTCCCGATCTCCCTCACCATCCGCATCCTGAAGAGAAGGGATAACCGGCCATGGCCGAGAACGACACCGATGCCGACCTCTCCGACACGCTCTCGACCGCCGGGGCGCTGTCCTCGGTCATGGCGGATCTCGAAACGCGCTCGAACCGTTTCGGCCAGGCGCTGGCAGCTGCGCTCAGATCCGCCACATCCGGCGGTAAGGGGCTGGATAGCGTGCTGACAAGCCTCGGCGCCCGCCTTGCCGATATCACGCTCTCGGCCGGATTGAAGCCGCTCGAGACGCTGGCGGGCAATGCCATCGAAAGCCTGCTCGGCTCCCTGTCCGGCACATTATCGGCAGGAACGACAACCGGAGTCACCGCCTTCGCCGATGGCGGGGTTGTGCGCGCACCGAGCTATTTTGGCCTCGGTAGTACGGGATCTGCCGGCATCGGGCTGATGGGCGAGGCCGGTGCCGAAGCGATCCTGCCGCTTCAGCGCGGCCCGGACGGCGCGCTCGGCGTCGCCGCCGCCGGCAATGCCGCAGCGGGCGGCGGTCATTCGCAGCCGATCGTCTTCAACGTCACGGCAACCGATGCCGCAAGCTTCCGCAAGAGCGAGGGGCAGATCACCGCCATGCTGGCGAGAAGCGTCGCCCGCGGCCGCCGCGGCATCTGAACCGGAGGAGGTTTGCAATGAACGGCTTTCATGAGGTGCGTTTTCCCCTGCGCGTGGCTCTTGGCGCGACGGCGGGGCCGATGAGGCGCACCGATATCGTCAACCTGTCGAATGGCCGCGAACAGCGAAACCAGCGCTGGCAATCCTCCCGTCGCGCCTATGACATCGGCACCGGCATCAAGTCGCTCGCCGATCTCTATGATGTCCTTGCCTTCTTCGAGGCCCGCCGCGGCCAGCTTTATGGTTTTCGTTTTCGCGACCCGCTGGATGGCTTATCCGCCCGGCCGCATGCGGCGATCTCGCCCACCGACCAGGAGATCGGCAGAGGCGACGGCGAAACGGCGACGTTTCAGCTCGTCAAGACCTATGCCGATGACGGCGGTAGCTGGACGCGGGTGATCGAAAAGCCGGTCGAGGGCACCGTGGTCATGGCGATCGACGGTGTGGGTGGGGGCGTGGGTGTGGATGTGGCAAACGACGCCTTTTCCGTCGAGAGCGCCACCGGCCGCGTCACCTTCGCACCCGATCACATCCCGCCACCGGGCGCCGCATCACGGCGGGCTTCGCCTTCGACGTGCCGGTGCGTTTTGATACCGACAGGATCGAGGTGAGCCTCGCGCATTTCGATGCCGGCCGCATCCCGGCCATTCCGCTGACGGAGATCCTGCCATGAAGGAACTGCCCGCAAGCCTTGCTACGCATCTTGCCGGCGATGCCACCACCACCTGCCGCGCCTGGCGGCTGACGCGTCGCGACGGCACGATCATCGGCTTTACCGAACACGACCGCGACCTGTCCTTCGCCGGCACGGTCTTTGCGGCTGCCAGCGGCTTTGCGATCAGCGAAGGCGAGGCAGCGACCGGCCTTGCCGCCAGCGCCGACGAGGTGACGGGCGGCTTTTCCAGCGCCGCCATCCTCGAAACGGATCTCGCCGCCGGCCGCTACGATGGCGCAACAGTCGAGGAGTTTGTCGTCAACTGGGCCGATGCCCATGCCCATGCCCATGCCGAAGCCGGTGCCGATGACACGCATATGCGCCTCAATATCCGCGAGATCGGCGAAGTCAGCCGCGCCGGCGGTGCCTTCCGGGCCGAACTCCGCAGCCTCGCCCATCGCCTCGATCAGCCGCAGGGCCGTGTCTATGCCAGACGCTGCGATGCGGCTCTCGGAGACGCCCGCTGCGGCATTGACCTGACCGCATGGCAGGCGACGGCGATCGTCGCGGAGATCATCGATCCGGGCCGGATCATCGTCACGGGGCTGGAGGATTTTGATGCCGGCTTCTTCGATCTCGGCCGCCTCGTGCTGGCCGATGGGCAGGCGGCGGGTATCGAGACGCATGAACGCCTGGACGCGGAAAAGGCCCGGCTCACCCTCTGGCTTCCGCTGGAAACCGCACCGCAGACAGGCAGCAGCCTGACGCTGACGGCCGGTTGCGACAAGCTCTTTGCGACCTGCAAGGCGCGCTTTGCAAATGCCTTGAATTTTCGCGGCTTCCCGCATCTGCCGGGATCCGACTTCGCCTATTCCTATGTGGATGGAGAGCGCAACCACGATGGGGGAGTGCTGTTCGAATGAATTTTCATCAGGATGCGCAAGCGGCGGAAATGGCAGCCGACATGTCCGCGACCTCGACCGGAGCGCGTGCCGTCACGCTTGCTGAAGGCTGGATCGGCACCCCCTATCGCCATCAGGGCGCGGCAAGGGGCATCGGCTGCGATTGCATCGGCCTCATCCGCGGCATCTGGCATGAACTCTATGGCGCGGAACCGGAGCCGGCGCCGCCCTATGCCACCGATTGGGCCGAACGTGGGGGCGAAGAACGTCTGGCCGAGGCAGCGATCCGCCAATGCGGCCCGCCTCTGGTGCTTGGCGATGCGCGGCCCGGCGATCTCCTTCTGTTTCGCTGGCGTGCCGGCTGCGCCGCCAAGCATGTCGGCATCCTGGCCGGCGAAAGCCATTTCATCCACGCCTACGAGCAGGCCGGCGTCATCCGCTCGGCGCTCGTCCCCGGCTGGTGCCGCCGCATCGCAGCCGTTCATCGGCTACCGCCCGCGATAGTGATTGAAAAATGAGAGCATCTGACGTATTTTATGGAGTGTCAGGCGAAGCATCAACATCGCCTGACACGGACTTATTTTCCGAATTGCACCCGGACGGCTATAGACCAGCCCGTCCGGGTTCTTCGCAAGATAAGCGCAATGCTTATAGGCCTTGGCCTCATCGCATCACCTCCATGTTCGAGAGCAAGGCCCTTGCCTGAGCCGGTGCGGCCCATCCTCACCGGTACGCCGGCTGGCGCGGCGCTCGCTGCTTTTGTTCTCGAATAGTGATAGATTATCACAATTTATCCGCGCATCCAGTGGCGGCGGGATGCGCCCGAGCATCCTCGCGACCATTCGCCCGCGCCCGCACCCACGCATTCCCCCACATCACGCATTCGATGGAGCATCCGCATGGCCACTCTTCTCCTTCAGGCGGCGGGTGCGGCACTCGGCGGCGTCTTTGGCCCGGTCGGGGCCGCGCTGGGTCGGGCCGCGGGCGCTCTCGCCGGTAATTACATCGACCATGCACTCCTCGCCGGCAGCCGCACCGTCACCGGCCCGCGGCTCGCCACGGCCCGCATCCCCGGAGCAGACGAGGGGACTGCCATCACCCGGCTCTATGGCACGATGCGGATCGGCGGCACGCTGATCTGGGCAACCCGTTTCGAGGAAGAGAAGGTGAGCGAGCGCAGCGGCGGCAAGGCGGGCGGCACGCGGGTCGAAAGCTTTCTCTATTACGCCAATATCGCCATCGGCCTCTGCGAAGGCCCTGTCGCCTCGATCCGCAGGGTCTGGGCAGACGGACAGGAGATCGACCTGACCGGCCTTGAGATGCGGCTCTATCGCGGCACGCAGGACCAGCTTGCCGACCCGCTGATCGAGGCCAAGCAAGGTGAGGGCAATGCGCCGGCCTATCGCGGCCTTGCCTATGTCGTCTTCGAACATCTGCCGCTCGACCCCTATGGAAACCGCATCCCTGTCTTCCAGTTCGAGCTGCTGCGCCCGGTCGGCAGGCTGGAGAGCGAGATCCGCGCCGTCACCATCATCCCCGGTGCCACCGAATGGGGTTACGCGACGACCGGGGTGACGGAGAAGACGAGCGAGGGCAGTGCCTCGATCCTCAACCGCCACACGCTTGCGGCCGAGACCGACTGGCAGGCCTCGCTGGATGAACTGCAGGCACTCTGCCCGAACCTTGCCAATGCGGCTCTCGTCGTCTCCTGGTTCGGCACGGATCTGCGCGCCGGCGAATGCCGCATCCTGCCGGGGGTCGAAGTGGCGGGCCGTGACGACGAAAGCGCCGCATGGTCCGTCGCCGGCATGGCCCGCGAAACGCCCGCCTGATAAGCCGCACTGCGGATGGAAGCGGCCCGGCCTATGGCGGCACGCCCGCCGATGAAAGCGTCCGTCAGGCCATCACAGACTTGAAGGCGCGCGGCATCGGCGTCTTTCTCTACCCGTTCCTGATGATGGATATCCCACCCGGCAACGGCCTGCCGGATCCTTATGGCGGTCCGGAACAGGCGGCCTTCCCCTGGCGCGGCCGCATCACCTGCCACCCGGCGCCCCTGCAGCCGGAGACGGCAGATGGCACCGCTGCCGCCCGCGCGGCTGTCGAAAGCTTCATGTCAGGCCCGGAAGGCTATCGCCGCCTCGTCCTTCACTATGCCGCGCTTGCGGCAGAGGCGGGCGGCGTCGACGGCTTCATTCTCGGTTCGGAACTGCGCGGCCTGACGACGCTGCGGGACGAGACCGGCAGCTTTCCCTTCGTCGCCCATCTCGTCGAACTGGCGGCCGATCTCCGCGCCATCCTCGGCCCGCAGACGAAACTCACCTACGGCGCCGACTGGAGCGAATATTTCGGCCATCACCCGGCCGATGGATCGGGCGATGTCTTCTTCCATCTCGATCCGCTCTGGGCCTCTGCCGATATCGATGCCGTCGGCATCGACAATTACATGCCGATCTCCGATTGGCGCGACGAGGATCTGTCTGCGGCCAATCCCGATGGCTTCCGCCTTGCCGATGACGGCACGGCCATGCAGGCGATGATCACGGCCGGTGAAGGCTTCGACTGGTATTACGCCAGTGCCGAAGACCGGGCATCGCGGCAGCGTGCCCCGATCTCGGATGGGCTTGGCGGAAAACCCTGGACGTTCCGTTACAAGGATATCGAGGGCTGGTGGGCCAATCCGCATCACGAGCGGGTGGCCGGTGCCGAGCGCGCCGAGCCGACCGCATGGACGCCGCGCATGAAACCGGTCTGGTTCACCGAACTCGGCTGCCCGGCGGTCGACAAGGGGGCGAACCAGCCGAATGTCTTCGTCGACCCGAAATCGGCCGAAAGCAGCCTGCCGTATTTCTCTTCCGGTGCCCGTGCCGATAGCCAGCAGCGCCGGTTTCTGGAAGCCCATCACGACTGGTGGCAGGGGAATGCCGCGCCATCCGGCATGGTCGATCCTGACCATCTTTTCGTCTGGACATGGGATGCCCGCCCGCTTCCCGCCTTTCCCGATGATCTTTCCACCTGGAGCGATGGCGCAAACTGGCGCACCGGCCATTGGCTCACCGGCCGGCTTGGCGCAACAACACTGGCCGATGCCATTGCGGCCATCCTCACGGATCATGGCTTTGCCGATTTCGACGTCTCGGAAGTCGCCGGCGATCTCACCGGCTATGTGCAGGCCGATGTCGCCTCGGCGCGGTCGCTGATCGAACCGCTGCTCGAAGCCTTGGCATCGATGCGTCGAGGATGTGGGAAAACTGCGTTTCGTTCGCGCCGCGCGGCAAGCCTCCCGGCATCCGCAGTGGTCACGGTCGCCGATGTCGAGAACGAACCCTTCTGGCAGGAGCGGCGCGGCCACGACAGTGACCTGCCGGTTCAGGTGGAGTTATCAGCGGCCAATCCGGCGCTGGATTACGAGCAGGCGAGCAACCGCTCGCGCCGGCTGGAAACGACAAGCCAGCGCATTCTCTCCTATGGTCTGCCGGCAGCGCTTGCCGAGGAGACGGCGCTGTCGGCCGCGGAAACCCTGCTGCGCGCAAAGCGGCTGGCGCAGAAGACGCTCAGTGTCTCGCTCTCCCCGGCGCAGATCGCCATCGAGCCGGGAGATGTGCTGAGACTGGCCTTGCCGGATTTCACTTCGCCGGATGGTTCCTTCATCGTCACGCGGATTGAGGATGGCGCCGTCCGCCGTATCGAGGCGGAATTCCATGGCCCGCTCGTCTCCGGAGCACAGCCGCCGGGCGAGACCCGCAGAAACGCCGGAGCCACGGCGTCTGATGCCTTCGCACCGCTCGTCCAGCTTCTCGATCTGCCTGCCTATATGGCCGGCAATATCGAGGATTTCGCCCTTGTCGCCGCCTATTGCAGACCGTGGCGGCGAATGGCGGTTTCGTCCTCCGTCACAACGGAAAACTATCGCCGTCGCGCCATGCTCGATCGCCCTGCGCGGATCGGCAGGCTGCTTTCGCCGCTTGCGCCCGGCGTCTCCGGCCGCTTCGATGCGTCCGCGATCATCGATCTGACCTTGCCCTTCTCCGGGTTTTCCTCGGCCGCGAGGCTGGCGGTGCTTGCCGGCGAGAACCGGCTGGCGATCGAGACATCATCCGGCTTTGAGATCCTCGCCTTTGCCACAGCCCTGGAAGTGGAGCCGGGGCGCTGGCACCTGAGCGATCTTCTGCGCGGCCTTGCCGGCACGGAGGATGCAATGGCTGCCGGTGCCGTCGCGGGCGCCGCCGTCGTCGTGCTGGACGAGGCGGTGACGCCGCTTGGGCTTTCTGTGCAGGAGCGCGGGCTTGCGCTCAACTGGCTGATCGAGGCGACGGGTTCTGCTGGCGGCCGTGACGGGCCGCATGCCTTTGCGGGAGGGACACGGGCGCTGACGCCGGTCTCGCCCGTCCATCTGCGGGCGCGCCGGCAGGATGACGGGTCGATCCTGATCGGCTGGACGCGCCGCGCCCGCATCGACGCCGATGACTGGGAGGCCACCGATATTCCGCTCGACGAGCCGGACGAACGCTACCGGATCGAGCTTCTGGCCGATGCCGATGCCGATCCTGATGCGGCGGGCGAGGGCGCCGTGCTGCGGACAGTCGATGTAACACAGCCATCGCTCGTCTACCCGGCAGCACAGGAGCTTGCGGATTTCGGTGCCACGCAACTGCGCCTGTCGCTGCGCATCCGCCAGCTCGGCCGCGCGGTGCCTTTGGGCATCGCCGCGCGGTCAACCATCCAGATCATCTGAAACCGAAGGAGAGTAGCATGGACGGCATCAAGCAATGGTATCAGTCTAAGGCGGTCTGGGGTGGGGTGATCGCCATCATCGCGTCGCTCGTGCAGCTGATGGGCTACCACATTTCGCAGGATCTCCAGGGCGACCTTGCGGATCAGGCGGTGACGCTGGCGGGTGCCATCGGCGGTCTTGTCGCAATCTGGGGACGGATTGCCGCAACCCACGGAATCGGTGGGAAATAGCTGGCTGAAGGCAGGCTATACGGTGCATTCATTTGCCATTCAGCCGCCTTCGATTACATACTCCCTCACATGCTTGGACATGATCCTTTTCGTCTCGTGAGCGGAATATCAACCTATGGCGCGACTGCCGATCATAGCGATAGTGGCCGCCGGCCTCGCCGGTTTGTCCGGCCTTGTGCCGGCCAGCGCCCCTGCGCGTGATTACCTGATCCTGGTCGCCGGCGACTGTGGTTCGGCGGCCACCAAGGTTGTGCGCGATACGGGCGGCGAACTGCTCTCCGCTCAGCCTTCCTCGGATGGCCAAACCTGCATCGTTACCGTATTGGTGCAGGGTAGCGGCAGCGAGCGGCCTCGCAAAGTGACCGTCCGCGTGCCGATGTGATGGCGGGGCAGCCTGTGAACGGGTGCCCGAAGATTGTGATTTAAGGGCGGCTCATGCGTATTCTCGTTGTCGAAGACGACACCAATCTCAACCGGCAGCTTTCGGACGCCCTGAAAGAGTCCGGCTATGTGGTGGATCAGGCTTTCGACGGCGAGGAAGGCCATTATCTCGGCGATACCGAGCCCTATGACGCGGTCATCCTCGATATCGGCCTGCCGGTCATGGATGGCATCACGGTGGTGGAGAAATGGCGCGGCAACGGCAAGGGCATGCCGGTGCTGATGCTGACGGCGCGCGACCGCTGGAGCGACAAGTCGCCGGCATCGATGCCGGTGCCGATGATTACGTAGCAAAGCCCTTCCATGTGGAGGAGGTTCTCGCCCGCGTGCGCGCGCTCATCCGCCGCGCTGCCGGTCATTCCTCCTCGGAAATCGTCTGCGGCCCTGTCAGGCTCGATACGAAGGCATCGAAGGCAAGTGTTGATGGGGTGCAGCTGAAGCTGACCTCGCATGAATTCCGCTTGCTGTCCTACCTGATGCACCACATGGGCCAGGTCGTGTCCCGCACGGAACTGGTGGAGCACATGTATGACCAGGATTTCGACAGAGATAGCAACACTATCGAAGTATTCGTCGGCCGCCTTCGCAAGAAGCTGGGGGGAGGCGATCTCATCGAGACTGTCCGCGGCCTCGGCTACCGTATGCAAGCCCCGACAGATGCGCTTTAACCTCGGCGCCAAGCTTGGCTTGCTGGGGCCGCGATCGCTTACCGCCCGCGTTCTGCTTCTGGCGACGATCTGGTCGGCGGTGGCGCTTGTCGTCATCGCCATCGTCATCTCGCAACTCTATCGCCAGTCCTCGGAACGCGCCTTCACCGATCTGTTGCGCGCCCAACTCTACAACGTCATCAACTCGATCACCATCGGCGACGACAACAAGCTGTCGGGCAATCCGCAGCTCGGCGATCTGCGCTTCTCGCAGCCCGAGACCGGCTGGTACTGGATCATCGAGCCGCTCGGCACCTTTGCCGCAACGCCGCTTTCCTCCTCGTCGCTCGGCACGTCGAACATCAAGGTTCCGTCCATTCTGGCCGTGCCCTTCAACAATCGCTACGAGCGCTTCTACCCGACCTATGATGCCTTCGGGAACCATGTTCTCGTGGCCGAGACCGAAGTCGTTCTGGATGGCGAAGGGCGTGCCGCGCGCTTCCGCGTGTCCGGCAATCTGGAAGTGGTGGATGACGACGTCCGCGCCTTCGACAAGAACCTCTATATCGCGCTTGGCATTTTCGGCATCGGTAGTCTGGTGGTCAATGCGATCGCCATTCTCTACGGCCTGCGCCCGCTCGACGCGCGCGCCGTGCTCTCGACAAGGTTCGCCGTGGTGAGTCCGAACGTCTCGAAGGCGATTTCCCTCGCGAAATCATGCCGCTCACCAATGACGTGAATGCGCTGATCGAAAGCAACCGGCGCATTGTCGAGCGCGCCCGCATGCAGGTGGGCAATCTGGCGCATTCGCTGAAGACGCCGATCGCGGTTCTGCTCAACGAGTCCCGCATGCTCGACAAGGTCCAGTCGGATCTGGTGCGCTCGCAGTCGGAAACCATGCAGGCGCAGGTCCAGTCCTATCTCAACCGCGCCCGTATCGCCGCCCAGCGCGAATCGCTTCTGGCCCGCACCGATATCGAGCCGGTTCTCGAACGTCTGGTCCGCGTCATGCGCCGCCTGACGCCGGATCGCGAGTTCCATCTCTCGGTCTTCCCGCCCGGCATCGCGCTTGCGATGGAACAGCAGGATGTCGAGGAGACCATCGGCAATCTTCTGGAAAATGCCGCGCGCTTCTGCAAGACCGGCGTCTGGATCACCGCCACGTCCACATCGGCACCCGCCGGTGCCGATGGCGAGGGTGCCCGCCGCTACTGGGTGGAAATCGCCGTCGAGGACGACGGCCCGGGCCTCGATCCGGATCAGATCAAGGAGGCCGTCAAGCGCGGTCGCCGGCTGGATGAAAGCAAGCCCGGTGCAGGGCTTGGCCTCTCCATCGTCCGCGAGATCGCCACCGAATATCAGGCCAGGTCGAATTCGGCCGCGGCACCCATGGCGGCCTTCGCGTACAGCTGCTGCTGCCGGGCCTTGCCAAGGATGCCGCATGACTGAGGCCGTGCCAGAGGTCGTTGCAAGGTCATCGATATGTGACCTGCCGGTAACACCTGAACGGTCCCGTGCATCGCGGCATTCGTCGCGCTGGACGAATGGATCGCCTGCTATATCTTTGAGCAGGAATGACTATGGGCAAATCCCGCCTGCGGATGAGCCCGATCAAGGAGACGAGACGATCGCTGCATTTCTGTCCGATACGCTGGCCGATGCGCCCTCTGGCATGCTGACCATGCCGCGCGGCCCTGTGACCTCTGACGCTGGCCGCGCCCTCTCGGCGGATGCCGCATCGACGCTTGCAAAATTCCGTTCGAAGCCGGTGGTTCGGCTCGCCTGTCTGGCACTGGTGGCCGGCTCTCTGGCCGGCTGCGGCACGACCGGAAAATCCGGCGGCGTGCCGCTCCTGTCTTCCGGCTCCTCGTCCAAGGCGGGCGCCTATATCGCAGCCCTTCAGGGCGGCATTGTCGGCCGTACCGCCGCAAAACTCTCGGTGAGCGACCGCGCCCGTGCGCTGGAAGCCGAATATCGTGCGCTGGAAGATGCCGAAAACGGTCAGGCAGTCGCCTGGAAAGGCGATGATGCCAGCGGCGAAGTCACGGCCAATGCGCCCTATCAGGTGGGCACGCAGAACTGCCGACAGTATCGACATGTGCTGAAGGCCGACGGCAAGGATTACTCCGCCCGCGGAGCCGCCTGCCGCAATGATGACGGCACCTGGACGCCGCTGACCTGACAAGGGTCGGCGCCAAGGCCGGCTTTTCGGGCGTGTCGCCGGTTCGCCGCGATCAATCTGCCTGACATTGCCAATTTGTCTCACATTATTGTCAACATTCCCTGCGTGCTTGGAAAGTCGTTCCGCATGCAGTAAGCCCTTCCTGCTGCGTGACGGTGTGTCGCTCCTCGCATCTTTGTGCGGAGCGAAAACGGTTGGTGGCAAACGTTAGGGCTTGCCCAAGCCGTGCGGTTCTGTTTGAAGCCGACAGGACTGCACGCACGAGCCTGACGCAGCCGGGATCCAATCCTCATCCGAACTGGATCGCAAGTCATGGCTTTAACCCGCATGGCAGGGCGATTTTCGCCTGGATGCCTCGGGCGGCACAGATCGACGCTTCCGGCGCCGTGCCGCCGGTCCATTCAGTCGGGCGTCCTGCTCCAGAAGAATGACAGGTTCCGATCCTATGCTTTTGTGGATCATTCTCGCGTTTCTGACGGCCGCTGTCGCTGCGACCTTCATCATTCCCCTTGCCCGGAGCGCCAGGGCTGCAGCCGTAACCGCAGCCGATGATCGGGCAGGTGAGGTCGAGGTCTATCGTGACCAGCTCGGCGAATTGCAGCGTGATCTGGCCGGTGGGCTGATCAGCGCCGAGGAGGCCGAATATGCCAAGGCCGAGATCGGCCGCCGCCTGCTGGCCGCTGCCGCCACGACTGAAAAGGCGCAAACGGCAAAGACGCCGAAAATCCGCAAGCATCGGCTGGCGATTGCCACAGTCACCGTCGTTCCGCCTGCCATCGGGCTCTGTCTTTACATCATACTCGGCAGTCCGGGACTTCCGGACCAGCCGCTTGAGGCGCGTCTTGCCAATCCCGGCAACGACCTCGCGCTGCTCGTCACCAAGGCCGAGCAGCATCTGGCGCAGAACCCGCAGGATGGCGCCGGCTGGGATCTTCTCGCACCGATCTATTTCCGCACCCAGCGCCTCGGCGATGCCGATCTCGCCTATCGCAACGCCATCCGCATTCTCGGCCCGAGCGTCGAGCGCCTGAACGGCCTTGGCGAAACCGTTGTTGCCGAAAATCAGGGCGTTGTGACGGACGATGCCCGCTCCGCCTTCGAACAGGCCGCCAAGCTGCAGCCGAACGAGCCGCGTTCGAGCTTCTATCTGGCGCTGGCGCTCGAACAGGCCGGAAAGGCTCCGGAAGCCCGTGCCGCATTCGAAACGCTCGCCAAGGCCTCGCCCGCCGGTGCGCCCTGGCTGGCGCTGGTCAACCAGCATATCGAGAAGAATGGCGGCACCGCGATTGCGTCCGCAGCACCAGCAGCTCCTGCCGCTGCGCAGACGCTCGGCGCGCCGACGCAGGACGATGTCGCCGCCGCGCAGAACATGTCGGTCGGCGATCGCCAACAGATGATCCGCGGTATGGTCGATACGCTCGCCGCCAAGCTCAAGGACGATCCGAACAATCTCGAAGGCTGGCTGCGGCTGGTGCGCTCCTATGCGGTTCTCGGCGACAAGCCGAAGGCGCAGGAAGCGCTCGTCACCGGCCTCAAGCAATTCCCGGCAGATGGCAACGAGGGCAAGCAGCTCGTGGCGCTCGCCGGGCAGATGGGGCTGGCCGTCGCGCCGGTCGCCAAGGAGTAATACGCGATGACCCGTAAACAGAAGCGTCTGGCGGTGATCGGTGGTGGCATGAGCTTCATCATTGCCGCCGTCCTGCTGATCATGTTCGCGTTTTCGAACTCGGTCGCCTATTTCTACATGCCGGGCGATCTGGCCTCGGCCAATATCGGCCCCGGCACCCGCATTCGTTTGGGCGGCCTCGTGGCGGATGGTTCCGTCGTGCGCGGGCAGGGCTCGACGGTCACGTTCAACGTCACCGATGGCAAGGGCAATGTCCCGGTAAGCTATACCGGCATCCTCCCGGACCTCTTTCGCGAAGGGCAGGGCGTCGTCACCGAAGGTGCCTTCGATCCCGGCACCCACCATTTCGTTGCCGATAGCGTGCTGGCCAAGCATGATGAGAAATACATGCCCCCCGAAATCGCCGACCGTCTGAAGAAGGACGGCGTCTGGGAAGGCGAAGGCGCTACCGCCAAGGACAAGCAGGGCGAGGAGACCGCCGTCAAATGATTATCGAAATCGGTCACTACGCGCTGGTTCTGGCGCTCGCCACCTCGCTTCTCGTCTCCGTCCTGCCGATGATCGGTGCCCGTCGCGGCGACACCGGCATGATGCAGGTCGGCACGACCGGCTCGCTCATGCTCTTCGGCCTCGTCGTCATCGCCTTTGCGGTTCTGACCTGGGCCTATGTCGTGTCGGATTTCTCGGTGATGAACGTCTGGGAAAATTCCCATTCGCTGATGCCGCTGATCTACAAATATTCCGGCGTCTGGGGCAATCATGAGGGCTCTATGCTGCTCTGGCTGCTAATCCTGACGCTGTTTTCCGCCATGGTCGCCGCCTTCGGCCGCAACCTGCCGGAAACGCTGAAGGCCAATGTCCTGGCCGTGCAGTCGTGGATCGCTACCGCCTTCCTCGTCTTCATCCTCTTCACCTCCAATCCGTTCACGCGCCTGAACCCGGCACCGGCCGAGGGGCAGGATCTGAACCCGGTTCTGCAGGATCTCGGCCTCGCCGTTCATCCGCCGCTTCTTTATCTCGGCTATGTCGGCTTCTCGGTCTGTTTCTCCTTCGCCGTTGCTGCCTGATCGAGGCCGCATCGATGCCGCCTGGGCGCGCTGGGTGCGGCCCTGGACGCTCGCCGCCTGGTGCTTCCTCACGGCCGGCATCGCCATGGGCTCCTACTGGGCCTATTACGAGCTCGGCTGGGGCGGCTGGTGGTTCTGGGATCCGGTCGAAAACGCCTCCTTCATGCCATGGCTTGCCGGGACGGCACTTCTCCACTCGGCCCTCGTCATGGAAAAGCGCGAGGCCCTGAAGATCTGGACCGTGCTTCTGGCGATCATGACCTTCTCGCTATCGCTGCTCGGCACCTTCCTCGTCCGCTCCGGTGTCCTGACCTCGGTCCATGCCTTCGCCACCGACCCGACCCGCGGCATCTTCATTCTCTGCATCCTCGCCCTCTTCATCGGCGGCGCCTTCATCCTGTTTGCTTGGCGTGCCCCCATGCTGAAGGCCGGCGGCATGTTTGCGCCGATCTCGCGCGAGGGCGCTCTCGTCCTCAACAACCTCATCCTGACGGTTGCCTGCGCCACGGTTCTGACCGGCACGCTCTATCCGCTGGCGCTCGAAACCCTGACCGGCGAAAAGATCTCGGTCGCGCGCCTTTCTTCGACATGACTTTCGGCCTCCTGATGCTGCCGCTTCTGGTCGCCGTTCCCGTCGGCCCGATGCTGGCCTGGAAGCGCGGCGATCTTCTCGGCGCGCTGCAGCGGGTCTATGTGTTTGCTGGTCTCTCGCTCGCAGCCGGCCTGATCTACTGGTACGTCCATAATGGCGGCCCCGTCATGGCGATCTTCGCGCTGGCACTGGGCTTCTGGGGCATGTTGGGCGCTGTCGCCGATCTCTGGAACCGCGCCCAGTTCGGCAAACTGAAGACCTCGGTCGCGTTCCGCCGCCTGATCGGCCTGCCGCGTTCGGCCTTCGGCACCGCGATTGCCCATTTCGGCCTCGGCGTCACCGTGCTCGGCATCTTCTCCGCCTCCGTCTACGGCACCGAAGCGGTGGTTGACCTGAAGCCCGGCGCAACCGTCTCGACCGGCGGCTACGAGCTGACCTTCCAGGGCATGAAGGATGGCGCCGGCCCGAACTATACCGAACAGCGCGGCATCTTCACGGTCAGCCGTGGCGGCAGTGTCATCGGTGACATCTCGTCGTCGAAGCGGCTCTTCACCGCCCGCCGTCAGGCAACCACCGAAAGCGGCATCCGCACCTATGGCCTGAGCCAGCTTTACGTTTCGCTCGGCGATGCCACCAAGGATGGCGGCATGGTCGTGCGCGTCTGGTGGAAGCCGCTCGTCACCTGCATCTGGGGGGGAGCGCTGGTGATGATGTTCGGCGGCTTCGTCTCGCTCTCAGACCGTCGCCTGCGCGTCGGCGCACCGAGCCGCAAGGCCAAACCGGCCAAACCGGCAAGCCCCGCGCGGCCGCAAATGGAGCCGGCGGAATGAAGACGCGCCTCTTCATCCTTCTGGCGCTTCTTGCAGCCTTTCTCTCCCCCTTGCCGGCGCTTGCCGTCAATCCGGACGAGATCCTGAAGACCCGGCGCTCGAACAGCGCGCCCGGGAGATCTCGTCCCAGCTGCGCTGCATGGTCTGCCAGAACCAGTCGATCGACGACAGCAATGCCGATCTCGCCCGCGATCTGCGCATCCTCGTGCGCGATCGCCTGACCCGCGGCGACAGCGACAAACAGGTGGTCGATTACATCGTCTCCCGCTATGGCGAGTTCGTGCTGTTGAAGCCGCGCTTTTCGCTGCACACGCTGCTTCTCTGGGGCATGCCTGCCGTTCTGCTTATTCTCGGCATTATTGCGCTGATCGTTTTCATCCGCACTCGGCCGTCGACGCGCGCCGTCGCCGCGCTGACCAAGGATGAACAGGCACGCATCGACAAGCTTTTGAAACAATAATCTTTTACGGGCGCTGCCTTGATGGGTAGCGCCCGTTTCCTGCCGCAAACCGGGGCTTTCGGCCTGCCACCATTCCGTGTGCCTCTTCGAAAATTACGAAGAATTCATCTGGCCGCCACCTCCAGTTAACGTCCCGCTCCCTATATCTTCGTCATCCACCGCCCGCTGGACTTATCCGGCAACATAGCGTGACGAAGAAAAGGTAGCTTTTGCAATGACCAAGTTTGGACGTTCCTCCCTGAAGATGGCTCTGAAGGCATCCACCGTGGCGGGCCTCGCCGTGGTCATGCTTTCGACCGGTCTGCCCGCGCAGGTCACGTCTTCCTTCGCCGATCCCGTCAAGGTCAACGCGCCGCAGCCGCCGAGCTTTGCCGACGTCGTATCTGCCGTTTCCCCGGCAGTCGTTTCCGTTCGCGTCCAGTCGGAAGAGCAGCCTGCCTCCGACGAAGGCAACAACTTCTCCTTCAACTTCAACGGCCGCGGTTTCGACGACCTGCCGGACGACCACCCGCTGAAGCGCTTCTTCCGTGAATTCGGCAACCAGGGTCAGGGTCAAGGCCAGGGTCAAGGCGGCCGCAACCAGCAGAAGCCCGGCTCCAAGCAGGGCCAGAATGACAACCGTCCGCACCATCTGCGCCCGACCGCACAGGGCTCCGGCTTCTTCATCTCCGAAGACGGCTATATCGTCACCAACAACCACGTCGTTGCCGATGGTCAGGCCTTCACGGTTGTCCTCAACGACGGCACGGAACTCGACGCCAAGCTCGTCGGCAAGGACAGCCGCACCGATCTGGCGCTCCTGAAGGTCAATGCTCCGGCCCGCAAGTTCACCTATGTCTCCTTCGCGGATGACAGCAAGGTCCGCGTCGGTGACTGGGTGGTTGCCGTCGGCAACCCGTTCGGCCTCGGCGGCACGGTGACGGCCGGCATCATCTCGGCCCGCGGCCGCGATATCGGCTCCGGCCCCTATGACGATTACATCCAGGTCGATGCGGCCGTGAACCGCGGCAATTCGGGTGGCCCGACCTTCAACCTCAATGGCGAAGTCGTCGGCATCAACACCGCGATCTTCTCGCGTCGGGCGGCAATGTCGGCATCGCCTTCGCCATCCCGTCCTCCACCGCCAAGGATGTCATTGCCGATCTGATGAAGGACGGCAAGGTCGATCGCGGCTGGCTCGGCGTACAGATCCAGCCCGTCACCAAGGACATCGCCGACTCGCTCGGCCTGAAAGAAGCATCAGGCGCGCTGGTCGTTGCCCCGCAGGAAAACTCTCCGGGCGCCAAGGCCGGCATCAAGGAAGGTGACGTCGTCACCGCCGTCAACGGCCAGCCGATCAAGGATGCCCGCGATCTTGCCCGCCGTGTCGCAGCCTTCCCGCCGAACACCAAGATCAATGTCGACCTGTGGCGCGACGGCAAGCAGCAGACGGTTGCCGTAACCCTCGGCAATCTCGCCAGCGACGCTGCCAATGCCGATCCGGCAGGTTCCGACCAGCAGGATGCCGCACCGGCAGCACCGGCCAGCGAAAAGGCTCTCGCCTCGCTCGGCATCACGGTCTCGCCGGCTGAAGACGGCAACGGCCTGTCGGTGACGGATGTCGATCCGGATAGCGATGCGGCCGCGCGCGGCCTGAAGAGCGGCCAGAAGATCATCTCGGTCAACAACCAGAAGGTCGCCTCCGCCGCTGATGTCGGCAAGGTCATCGAACAGGCCCGCAAGGATGGCCGCACCCGCGCGCTGTTCCAGATCGAGGTCGATGGCTCCAGCCGCTTCGTTGCGCTGCCGATCGACCAGGGCTGAGATCCCATCCCCCGCTGAATAAGCGCAACCCGCCAACATGGGGGCGCCGCCGGCAACGGTCGGCGCCCTTTTTTCATCCGCCGGAGCCGCAGATGCAGACCTTCTCCTCCCCTTATTCGTCCGCCGACGACAAATCCGCTGGTGCGGGAGATGCCGCCGACGCTATTGTGCCGCGCATGAAGATTCTGGTGATTGAAGACGACCTCGAGGCCGCGGCCTACATGAGCAAGGGGTTCAAGGAGGCCGGCATCGTTGTCGATCATGCAAGCGACGGCGAGAGCGGCCTCTTCATGGCCTCGGAAAACAGCTATGACGTGATGGTCATCGACCGCATGCTGCCGCGCCGCGACGGGCTTTCCGTCATCAGCGAATTGCGCAAGCGCGGCGTCAACGCCCCGGTGCTGATCCTGTCTGCACTCGGCCAGGTGGATGACCGCGTCACCGGCCTTCGCGCCGGCGGCGACGATTACCTGCCGAAACCCTATGCCTTTTCCGAGCTTCTCGCCCGCGTGGAAGTTCTCGGCCGCCGCAAGGGCACGCCGGAACAGGACATGGTCTACCGTGTCGGCGATCTCGAACTCGACCGGCTGTCTCACGAGGTCAAGCGCGCCGGCAAGGAAATCCTGCTCCAGCCGCGCGAATTCCGCCTGCTCGAATATCTGATGAAGAATGCCGGTCAGGTCGTCACCCGTACCATGCTTCTCGAAAACGTCTGGGATTATCACTTCGATCCGCAGACCAATGTCATCGACGTGCACGTCTCGCGCCTGCGCTCGAAGATCGAGAAGGATTTCGAAAAGCCGCTTCTGAAGACCATCCGTGGCGCCGGCTACATGATCAAGGACGAGGGGTGAGAGAGACTTGTCCCTCAAATCCTGGTTCACCCGTTTCCGGCCGCGCCTCAGCCGCGCGTCCGCTTCAGCCATGCCCTCGAAGGCAGCGCCCGGCATGCCCCGCAATGGCAGCCGCCTGCGGCTGATGTTCTCGTCGACGGCCGTGCGCCTGTCGGCCATCTACATCCTGCTCTTTGCCCTCTGTGCGGCTCTGCTCGTCATCTATGTGACGGCCATGTCCGAGCGGCTTCTGGCGCAGCAGACCCGCCGCACGATCGAGGAAGAGGCGCTCGATATCGACCGCGCCTATGATCGCGGCGGCGTCAATCTCGTGCTTCGCATCATGGAGCGCCGCGCCCGCCAGCCCGGTGCCAATCTCTATGTGATTGCCGGGCCGAATGGCGAGATCCTTGCCGGCAACGTCGCCTCGCTTCAACCCGGCGTGCTCGACGATCAGGGCTGGACCGGCATGCCCTTCACCTATCAGCCCTATGCCGAAATGGGCGCGACGCGCCGCCATACCGCGACCGCCACCGTGCTTCGCCTCGACAACGGGTTGCGCGTGCTGATCGGCCGCGACCTTGGCGATCCGAGCCGCTTCCGCAGCATCGTCCAGCAGGCGCTGATGGTGGCGCTCGCGATCATGGGCCTCGGCGCGCTGGTCATCTGGTTCGGTATCGGCCGCAATGCGCTGCGCCGCATCGACCGCATGTCGGCGGCAAGCCAGAAGATCATGGCCGGCGATCTCTCGCAGCGTTTGCCCGTCGGCCGCTCCGGCGACGAATTCGACCGCCTGTCGGAATCGCTCAACGCCATGCTCGGCCGTATCGAAAAGCTGAACGAAGGTCTGCGACAGGTCTCCGACAATATCGCCCATGACCTGAAGACGCCTTTGACGCGCCTGCGCAACAAGGCCGCCGATGCGCTGGGCGAAGACCGCGAGGATGTCCGCCGCGTCGCGCTCGAAGGCATTATCGGTGAATCCGACCAGCTGATCCGCACCTTCAACGCGCTTCTGATGATCTCCCGCGTCGAGGCCGGTTCGATCGCCGCCGAACTCTCCGACATCGATCTGTCGGCGATTACCGCCGATAGCGCCGAGCTTTACGAACCGGTGGCAGAAGAGGCGGGGCTCCTGATGCAGCAGGAGATCGAGCCCGGCCTGATCGTCCACGGCAACCGCGAACTGATCGGCCAGGCGATCTTCAACCTTCTGGACAACGCCATCAAATATGCCGTTGGCGCATCGGAAGAACCGCGGATCTGGGTGAAGCTCGCTCAGGTCGATGGCAGCCTGAAACTGTCTGTCTCGGACAATGGTCCGGGCGTGCCGGCAGAACGGCGCGAGGACGTGACCAAACGCTTCTTCCGGTTGGACGAAAGCCGCTCCAAGCCGGGCACGGGTCTCGGCCTGTCACTGGTGGAAGCGGTGATGGAACTGCATGGCGGCGCGCTGGAACTGTCGGCCACCGATGACAAAAACACCGAGGCTCCGGGCCTGACGGTGACGATGGTTTTTCCGCAGATCAAGCGGTGATGCTCTACGGTCGTCATCCTCGGGACAAGCCCGAGCATGACGGAAGGAAAGGGGGCGGCCGCTGTCAGCAGTGAGGGGCGGCCAATCGGCCCCTCAGCCAACCCATCCGAAATCACATCAGCGGCGGTGCAAGGTTCATCAACAGCACCATCACGAGGCCGACCACCGAGACGATCGACTGGATGACGGAGATCGTCGCGGTTGCCTCGCCCATGGACATGCCAAAGCTCTCCTTCACCAGCCAGAAACCCGCATGGTTGGCATAGTTGAAGAAGAGCGATCCACAGCCGATCGAAAGCGCCAGAAGCGGCACGTTGAGCGCATCGGCACTGCCGGCAAGCGGGGCAAGCAGGCCGGACGCGCCGACGATGCCGACGGTGGCCGAACCGGTGGAGACCGAAAGCAGCATCGAGATGATCCAGCCGAGGATCAGCGGCGAGAGCGAGAACTGCTGGCTCAGATGCATGATCGCATCGCCGACCTTGGCATCCGTCAGCACATGCTGGAAGGCACCGCCGCCGGCAATGATCAGCAGCACGTTTGCGATCGGCTTGACGCTGGCCGACATTGACGAACGCAGGTCTTCGGTATCGCCCTTCTTCGAATAGATCAGCACCCAGGCCGCGAAGAGAACGCCGATCAGCATGGCAATCGCCGGATCGCCGACGAAGCTGGTGATCTTGGTGACAAGCGCATCCTTGGCGAACAGCAATTCGGCAACCGCATGAAGCAGCATCAGGATGGCAGGCAGAAGGGCGGTGATGAGGCTCGTGCCGAGGCTGGGCACGTTGGCGACGGTGCTTCCGCGGAAAACTGGTCGATCAGCGCCTGATCCGGCTTCACCTTCAGCCGCGGCGTGATGATCGCGCCATAGATCGGGCCGCCGATGATGATCGCCGGAATGGCGGCGATGAAACCGTAAAGCATGGTCGGGCCGATCGAGGTCTTCAGCGCGGCAATGGCCGTCAGCGGACCCGGATGCGGCGGCACCATGCCATGCATGGAGGCGAGTGCGGCAATCACCGGCACGCCGACATAGACATAGGCCGAGCCCTTGATCGCGCCCGTCTGGTCGAGCTTGCGTGCAACCGAGAAGATCAACGGCAGGAGCACGACGAGGCCGACCTCGAAGAACATCGGAATGCCGATGATGAAGGCGGCACCCGCCATTGCCCAGGGCAGCATGCGCGTCGAGGTGCGGCGGATGATCGTTTCGGAAATGCCTTCCGTCACGCCGCCATCGGCAAGGATCTTGCCGAGCATGGCGCCGAGCGCCACGACAAGCCCGACCGCGCCGAGCGTGCCGCCTGCACCGGCCTGGATCGACTTGACCAGCTTGTCGACCGGCATGCCGTTGACGAGGCCGACGGCGATCGAGGTGACGATCAGCGCGATCAGCGGATGAAGGCGAATGCGCGAGACGATCAGCGCCACGAGAAAGACGACCCCGCCGATGGCGGTGGCCAGAAGCCAGATATCAGAGGAACTCATAATCACTCCCAGAGGATCTTTCAGAACGCGCCGGATCGTACCATCGCAATGGCTCCAATCACTGGCGGGACAAGGCGGCGCGCGGGGATGGCGAAGTCGCTAAGACTTCGTAAAGACGGATGCCCCTTAAACGCCCTTGGCCCCTTGATAGTCAATATGTCGCAGGAGTTGTATTGCCGCATCCGACTGTCACAGCAACCGCATTGCGCGAAACGCAATGAGCAGAGGCAAAGATTTCAGATCCCCATTTGCACCTCTCCGCTATATAACTGGTCAAAAGCCTCGTGAGAGGGCAAAGGGCTCGGGAGGGCAGGACTGCGATGGATCACACGCAGACGGCAAGGCTGCTGGAGACTGTGGCGGATGGGGTGATTTCACCTCTCAATCAGACGGAATTGAAAGCGGCAAACGCGCTTTTGAAGGAGATCTGCAAGGCCGAGCCGGCCGTCGCGGAAAAATTCGCTGAAAGGCCTGCACTGAAGGCCTTTCTCGCCGCAGCCTTTTCACTGTCGCCCTTCCTGCGTGACATCGCCACGCTCGCACCGTCGCTGGTTTCGGCAGCGCTGCGCGAACCCGTCGAAACGCGCCTTGCTGCCCTGATCGATGAGGCCCGCAACGCCTGGAAACCGTCATCAGCGGAAGAGAGCCGCACGCCGTCCGAAACGAGGTGATGACCGCGCTTCGCCGCGCCAAGCGCGATTTCGCCTTCATTCTGGCGCTGGCCGATCTCGCCCGCATCTTTTCGGCGAAAGACGCCACTCTCTGGCTCAGCCGCTTTGCCGATGCCTGCGCCGCTTGCGCCATCGATCATCTGCTTCTGGCCGGCATGAGGCGGGCAAGGTGGTGTTGGCCGATCGGAACAATCCGGGCATTGGCTCCGGCCTCATCGTACTCGGCATGGGCAAGCTCGGCGGCTTCGAGCTGAATTACTCCTCCGATATCGATATCGTCGTCTTCTTCGATCCGGACGCCGGCATCCTGCCCGATCCGCTCGACGCGTCGGAAACCTTCGGCCGGATGATGCGACGGCTGGTGCGTATCCTTCAGGAGCGTACCGCCGACGGCTATGTGTTTCGCACGGACTTGCGGCTGAGGCCCGATCCCGGCTCGACGCCGCTGGCCGTCTCGCTCGATGCGGCGCTCATCTATTACGAGGGCAGGGGCCAGAACTGGGAGCGCGCGGCCTTCATCAAGGCGCGGCCGGTCGCCGGCGATCTGGCTGCGGGCGAAAATTTCCTGCGCCTGCTCACCCCCTTCGTCTTCCGCAAATATCTCGATTACGCGGCAATTGCCGATATCCATTCGATCAAGCGGCAGATCCATGTCCACAAGGGCCACGGCTCGATTGCGGTCAAGGGCCATGACGTCAAGCTCGGCCGCGGCGGCATTCGCGAGATCGAGTTCTTTGCCCAGACCCAGCAGTTGATCGCCGGCGGCCGCATGCCGGCGCTCAGAGCCCGGCGCACAGACGAGGCGCTGGCAGCGCTGAGCGGCGCCGGCTGGCTCATCCCCGAAATCGCCACCGAACTGACGACCGGCTACTGGTTCCTGCGCGATGTCGAACATCGCATCCAGATGGTGCGCGACGAACAGACCCACCGCCTGCCGACCACTGAGGCAGAGTTGAAGCGCATCGCCCTGATGCTCGGCTTTGCCGATACGGCCGCCTTCTCCACACGGCTCGAAAAGGTCATGCGGATCGTCGAGCGTCGCTATGCGCGGCTTTTCGAACAGGAGGAGCGGCTGTCGTCCGCCGAAGGCAATCTCGTCTTCACCGGCAAGGGCGATGATCCCGATACGTTGAAGACGCTGTCCGCCATGGGCTTCGAGCGTCCAGCCGATATGGCACGCGTCATCCGCACCTGGCATTCCGGCCGCTACCGCGCCACCCAGTCTGCCGAAGCGCGCGAGCGGCTGACGGAAATGATGCCGAGCCTTCTCACCGCCTTCGGCGAGAGCAGGCGCGCCGACGAGGCGCTCTTGCGCTTCGACAGTTTCCTCAAAGGCCTTCCCGCCGGCATCCAGCTCTTCTCGCTGATCGGCAGCAATCCGGCGCTGCTGTCGATGATCGTCATGGTCATGGCCTCCGCGCCACGGCTGGCCGATATCATCGCCGCCCGTCCGCATGTCTTCGACGGCATGCTCGATCCCGGCCTTCTCTCCGAACTGCCGGGTGCGGCCCTTCTGAAAGCGCGGCTCAACACCTTCCTGACGGGCCATCAGGCTTACGAGGAAATCCTCGACCGCCTGCGCATCTTTGCCGCCGAGCAGCGCTTCCTGATCGGCATCCGTCTGTTGAGCGGCGCAATCACCGGCCGCGAGGCCGGCCGTGCCTTTACCGATCTCGCCGATATCCTCGTCGAGACGGCGCTTGCGGCCGTCACCGACGAGATCGAGGCGGCACACGGGCACTATCCCGGCGGGCGCGTGGCGATCATGGGCATGGGCAAGCTCGGCAGTTTCGAACTGACCGCCGCCTCCGATGTCGATCTCATCCTTCTCTACGACTATGACGACGCAGCGGCCGAAAGCGACGGTGCCAAGCCGCTCGATGCGCAGCGCTATTTCACGAGGTTCACCCAGCGGCTGATCGCAGCGCTTGCGGCGCCGACCGCCGAAGGCGTCGTCTTCGAGGTCGACATGCGGCTTCGCCCCTCCGGCAACAAGGGCCCGGTCGCCACCCGCATCAATGCCTTCGCCAAATATCAGGCCGAGGAAGCCTGGACCTGGGAGCATATGGCGCTCACGCGCGCGCGGCTCGTCTGCGGCGAGAAGACCCTTGTCAGCGAAGCCGGAGCGTCATTGCCGCCATCCTTGCCGATTGCCCGGACGAGCAAAAAATCGCCGCCGATGTCGCCGAGATGCGGATGCTGATCGAGAGGGAAAAGCCGCCGAAGGACCGCTGGGATTTCAAGCTCATCCCCGGCGGGCTCGTCGATATAGAATTCGTCGCGCAATATCTGCGCCTCATCGCCCCGGCGCGCGGCTTTGATGTCGATACAGAGGGCGTCGATACGGCGGAAGCCCTGCAACGGCTTGGGGCCGCTCTTCTGACGCCAGACGATCTCGACAGGCTGCAGGCGGCGCTCAAACTCTTCACCGAACTGTCGCAGATCATGCGGCTCTGCGTCGAAGGCGCCTTCGAGCCGGAAAATACGCCGGCTGGTCTCATCGAGCGGCTCTGCCGGGCAGGCGATTGCCCGGATCTCGGCACGCTAGAGGGCGAGATCCGGCGTCTGTCGGAAGAGGTGAGGGCCGTCTTCCTGCGGGCAGTCCGGCCGGACACTCCGAAAAGCGGGGCTGATCGTTACGCCGCGACGCGTCTGCGCACGAAGGGCAACGGCCGGTCGGGAATATGC
Organism: Shinella sp. UYSO24; assembly: GCA_902167985.1. GTDB lineage: Bacteria > Pseudomonadota > Alphaproteobacteria > Rhizobiales > Rhizobiaceae > Neorhizobium. The sequence goes on along the minus strand of CABHNZ010000001.1, from coordinate 549,587 downwards.
AGCGAGACGATCGTGCCTTCGCCCGCCTTGGAGCGGATCCGCATCGTGCCGCCATGCAGGCCGACGAGCGAGCGGGAAATCGCAAGGCCAAGGCCTGAACCGCCCTTGCTCTTGGCATACTGGCTCTGCACCTGTTCGAACGGCTGGCCGATCTTCGACAGCATGTCGCGCGGAATTCCGATGCCGGTATCGGCGATCGTCACGATCACGCCCGTTACCACCTTCTTGGCGCGAAGCTCGATATTGCCGCCCGCATTGGTGAATTTCACCGCGTTGGAGAGGATGTTGAGCATGACCTGCTTCAGCGCGCGGCGATCGCCGACCATATCGAGATTGTCGGCAAGCCGCTGGTGGATGGAGATCTGCTTGTCCTGCGCTGCAATCGATGTGAGGCGCAGGCTTTCCTCGATCAGCGGCATCAGATCGACCGGCTCGCTCTGGATGCGCATATGCCCGGCTTCGATCTTCGACATGTCGAGAATGTCGGTGATGACGGCAAGCAGATGCTGGCCGCTATCGTGGATATCCTTGGCATATTCGCTGTATTTCGAAGAGCCGAGCGGCCCGAACATGCCGTTGACGAGGATTTCCGAGAAGCCGAGGATGGCGTTGAGCGGCGTGCGAAGCTCGTGGCTCATATTGGCGAGGAATTCCGATTTCGCCTTGTTTGCCGCCTGCGCGCGCTCCTTCTCCACCTGATAATTGGCATTGGCGACGGAGAGCGCTTCCTTCTGCTTTTCGAGCGTGATCTGCGAGGCAGAAAGGTCGCCGATCGTCGCCATCAGCGGCGTTCGCCGTCGCGCAGCGCTCCTGCTGGCGCTTGAGAAGGGTGATATCGGTGCCGACCGAGACCGTACCGCCATCGCGGGTGCGGCGCTCGTTGATCTGCAGCCAGCGCTCGTCGGCAAGCTGCACTTCCGTGGTGCGCGAGAAACCGCTGCATCGGGATCGGCAATGCGACGCTCGATCACCGGCCGCGCCGAAGTGGCAAGAACCGCAAAACGTTCCGTGCCCGGTACCAGCACATTGTCCGGCAGTCCGTAAGCCTGCTGGAAATGGGTGTTGCACATCACCAGACGATCATTCTTGTCCCACAGCACGAAGGCTTCCGACGTGCATTCGATCGCGTCCGCCAGCCGCTGGTCGGCCTCGGCGTAACGCTGTGCCAGCCGGTGCTGTTCGGTCACGTCCATGGCGATGCCGATCACATGCGTGCGGCCGTTGGCCATCTGCACCACCTGGGCGCGGGCGCGCATCCAGACATAATGGCCGGACGCATGGCGCATCCGAAACACCTGGTCGACCTGCTTGGCATTGCCGCGGCTGATGGCGCGGGCAAGCGCATAAAGGTTGCCATCGGCCGGGTGCATCATCCGCGCCGCATCCGCATAGGAAATCACGTTGCCGACGGGCGGCAGGCCGAGCATTTCATACATCGAGCCGGACCAGAACAGCCGGCGGCTGTCGACGTCGAAATCCCAGAGACCGCAGCGTCCGCGCGACAGCGCAGTCTCGATGCGCAGGTTCGACTGCACGAAAATATCGTCCGCATCGCGGGCGCGCTTCACCTGAATGTAATAGGCGTAGAGAATGACCAGCAGAATGGCCGAAATCCCGGCGAAGATCGTCACGTCGAGCGACACTTCGTTGCGCACGAAGCGGTTGACGGCATCCATCGAATGGGCCGAGACGATCAATGCGCCATCGGACCCGACGGGCTCGATGATGGCGTAGTGGCGGATATCGCCGAGATAGGTTTCGATCAGGCCGCTGCGTCCGTCGATCGAGCGCACGGTGCTGACTTCCGGCAGGAGCGTCGCAAGCCGCTGACCGATATACGGAGCCGCCGCATTGGAGCCGCCGAAGACCCGGCCGGACGCATCGACGAGAAGCACGAACGTGCCTTCCGCCAGCTGCTCCTGCGGCAGGAAGAGCGACAGACGGTTCTGTGCCGCATTGCGGTCCGGCGAGGTGAACAGCGCGTCCTGACCGGAGAAGGCGGCACTCGCCGTGGCTGCCATCAGCGCCGTAGCCTGCCGGGCGCTCTCTTCCATGCGGTCATGTTCGCCGGAAATGCCGATGATGCGCGACGTCGCGACGACAGCGAGAAAGGCGACGATCAGAAGGGGAATGGAACGGTTTCAGCACGGTTTCAGCCCGCGGCAGCTGGCGTGCGATGGGACGGATGGACAGATCGCGTTCGGAGGCATGCAGCCGGCTTGCCGGCGCGGAACCTTTAAAGGCCCGCTTCAGGCTGTCGAGCCCCGGAAATCTTACGCGCAGCCGAGCGCCGGCCGCGGTTTCCCGCTGCACGTCCGAAATGATCGTCATCGTATCCCCTCGTGATGATTCGATGCGCCGCCCCGCTCGAATCTACTAATGAATCATTAGTGATTCTTCGTGTCCAGAGGATTGGTAATAAATTTAACGATTTGATTCATTTCGGGAATACGCGCTTCGCCCGGCGGATTTCCGGGCGAAGCAGCAGCGATTTAGCGAAGGGCTGCGCGCGCTTCTGTCAAGCCTGATCGCATCGCGGCGAGCGAAATCAGCGTCAGGACGACGATGACGCTGCCATAGACCAGCGCGGTCGCGGAAAGTCCGATATGCGGAGCCGCCATGCCGGCGAGAATGGCGGGGATGGCAAAGGCAGATAGCTTTCGACGAGGAAGGCCGAGAACAGGCTTGCCCGCTGATGCGCTTCGGCCATCGGCAGGAGCAGCCGCAAAATGCTGCCGAAGATCGAGCCGAAGCCGAAGCCCGCAATCGCCGTGCCGGCAAACAGCGCCACGACCAGCTCCTCGCGGATACCGACAAGCGTGACGACGACACCTGCCACCAGCGTCAGGCTACCGCGCGAGACGGCCAGCCGTGGTTCGACGCTGCGCGAAAATACGGCCGAGATGGTCGCACTCAGCATCAGCGTTGCCACGACGGCGGCACCGACCAGCGGCGAGGTGATGCCCGTTGCGACGGTGACGAGCGACGGCATCAGCGACAGGTAGAAGCCGCCGAGCGACCATGCGGCCACATTGACCGGCGTCACCTTGAGAAGCGTCGGCAGCGCATGGCGCGGCACCGCCAGACGCGGCCGCATGGCGGCAAGCGCGCCGGGCCGCGGCGAAACCGTTTCCGGCATGGCGGCCAGCGCCAGAACGCCGATCAGCGTCACGGCCAGCAGGACCGCATAGATCAGGTGCAGCGGCAGCGGCGCATAGCTGACGAGAATGCCCGCTGCAAGCGAGCCGATCGTGAGCCCCAGAAAGGCGGTGATGCTGTTAAGCACCGGCCCGCGATTGCGATCCGTGTCGAGAATGGTCGCTCCGAAGGTCGGGAAGGCGATGCCGGTCGCAAATCCCTGAACGATGCGTGCCGCAATCAGCATGTCGCCCGACGACGCCACAAGGAATATGACGAGAGACGCGGCATTGAAGAGAAGCGCCAGAAGGATCAGCGGTCGTCGGCCGAGATAGTCGGACAGCGCGCCGAAGGTCAGAAGCGCTGCAAGAAGCGCAAACGCATAGGCGCCGAAGATCATCGTGATCATCGCGGCCGAGAGATGAAAATCCTGCTGGTAGAGATGATAGAGCGGCGTCGGCGCGCTGCTCGACGCCGAAATCGTCACGGCCCCGGCAAAGCTGAACAGGGTCATGCGACTGGACGATTGCGGTTCGGTGACGGCTTGTGTCATGGCGAAAAGCCTTAATGCAAAGATTGAGCGTTAAGACGATATAGTTGCGATCGCCGATTAATGCAATATATTTGCGTTAAGGCATGCGCCGCCGCGTCGAAGATCGCAATTGGTTTTCGCAAGGCATGGCACATATGTTCAAAGGCTTAACCGGCCCGTCTGCGTCATCCGGACGCGGAATGGCCGGTAGCAGAGGATTTTGGAGCAGGACGATGGCAAGGGAAATGATCCGGCAGGGTGGCCGCAGCGCGCGGATCCAGGCCGAAGTGCACCGGGCCGTCAATCATCTCCTGTCGAAGAAGGATCGCAGCGCGCTGACCGTGCCGATGATCGCCGAGGAGGCTGGTGTTCCGCCCTCGACCATCTATCGTCGCTGGGGCGATCTGTCGGATGTGCTGGCCGATGTCGCGATCGCCCACATGCGCCCGGCAACCGAGCCGGACGATACCGGTTCGCTGGCCTCCGATCTCGAAGCCTATATTCTGCAATATGCCGAGGAAATGTCGTCCAAGGTCGGCCGGCAGATGCTTCTCGACGTATTGTCGGGCGCAGCCGACAGCGCCTCCTACAAGTGCTGCCAGTTCACCTATTGCAATCTGGAAATTCTGAGCGCCCGGGCCATTGCCCGAGGCGAGCCGCCGCTCGATATCGCCTGCGCGGTGGACATGGTCGTCGCACCGATCGTCTACCATATCCTGTTTCAGGATCAGGAGGTCGGGCCGGATTATTGCCGGATGCTGCTGAAGCGCTATGAGGCGGTGAGGGGAAGCGCTACAGCGCCGGTGCTGCCGGTGCCACAAGTGTCGCAGAAGCAGGCGGCCGTCGAACAGGCCTGATGACAGGCGAAGAAAGGATGCATCCGGCAGCCCCGAAGGACCGCCGGATGGCTTTTGTCTGGCTTATCCCTTGAGCATGCGCTCGACGATATCGCGCACGTCGGTCGAAAGGCCGCCGGCGCGTTCGATCGTCATCAGGGCGGCATGCGCGTGGTCGGCGCGAACCGGCTCCAGCGAGCGCCAGGAGCGCATCGAGGTGAGGATGCGCGCGGCAAGCTGCGGGTTCTTCGGATCGATCGCAAGGATCTGCTCGGCGAGGAACCGGTAGCCCGCGCCATCCGCCCGGTTGAAGCCCGTGGCATTGAAGAAGGCAAAGGCGCCGACGAGCGAGCGCACCCGGTTCGGGTTCGATGCCGTGAAGCGCGGATTGTCCATCAGCGCCTTCACCCGTTCCAGCGCCGCCTCGCCGGGGATCGTCGCCTGAATGGTGAACCACTTGTCGAGAACAAGCGGATTGCCGTCGAAGCGCGTGAGGAAGCTCGCAAGCGCCGCCGTCGTTTCCGAAGCATCGGGGAAACGGTGGGCAAGCAGCGTCAGCGCCTGCGCCAGATCCGTCATGTTGTCAGCCGTCCCGAAGGCTTCGGCCGCACGCGACGGGCTGTTTTCCGCATAGGTCAGGTAGGACAGCGCGCTGTTGCGCAACGAGCGCTTGCCGGCGCTGGCTGAATCCGGTTGGTACTCGCCGTCGATCTTCATCGCGCCCGCAAGCGACAGGAATGTCGCTTCGCCGGCTTCCGCGATCATCGTCAGGATTGCCTTGCGGCCCGCATGGATGGCATCCGGCTGGATGTCCTTGCCCATTTCGCGGCCGATATCGGCTTCGCTCGGCAGGTTCAGCACTTCGGCCCGGAAGGCGGGCTCAAGGCTTTCGTCGGCTGCGGCTTCGAGCAGCGCGGCAATCAGCGCCGGATCGCAGGTGATCGTTTCGCCGGAAGCCGCATTTTTCGCAGCCTGGATGAGGTTCGGCAGCGCCAGATCGTTGAGCGCCTGCCAGCGGGCAAAGAGATCGCTGTCATGACGGGCGATATGGGCGAGATCCGCCGGCGACTGGTGGAAGGCGAGGTTGATCGGCGCCGAGAAGGACCGGTTGAGCGAAACGACCGGACGTGAGGCAATGCCGGAAAACACGAAGGTCTGGCTGCGCTCGGTCAGATGCAGCACATCGCCGGTCACGTCGCCGCCGGTGACGGAGGAAGCCTGCGCTTCCGATCCGTTATCCGAGATCAGCGCGAAGGACAGCGGAATGTGCATCGGCACCTTGTCCGGCTGGCCGGGCGTGGCCGGTACCATCTGTTCCAAAGACAGCGTCAGCGTGGCGGCTGCCGCGTCATACTCGGCCGAAGCCGTGACCAGCGGCGTGCCCGCCTGATGATACCAGAGCGAGAACTGCGCAAGGTCGCGGCCGGCCGCATCCTCGAAGCATTTCACATAGTCTTCCACCGTGACGGCCTGTCCGTCATGCGCTCGAAATAGAGATCCATGCCCTTGCGGAAATCGTCGGCGCCAAGCAGCGTCGCGATCATCCGGGTGACTTCGGAACCCTTCTCGTAGACCGTCGTCGTGTAGAAGTTGTTGATCTCGCGATAGACGGTCGGGCGCACCGGATGCGCCAGCGGGCCGGCATCCTCGGGGAACTGCTCCGACTTCAGGCGGCGCACTTCGGCAATCCGCTTGACGGCGCGCGAGCGCATGTCGGCGGAAAACTCGTGATCGCGATAGACGGTCAGACCTTCCTTGAGGCACAGCTGGAACCAGTCGCGGCAGGTGATGCGGTTGCCGGTCCAGTTATGGAAATATTCGTGGGCGATGATCGCCTCGATATTCGCGTAATCCTGGTCGGTCGCGGTTTCCGGGTCGGCCAGCACGAACTTGTCGTTGAAGACGTTGAGACCCTTGTTCTCCATCGCCCCCATGTTGAAGTCGGAAACGGCGACGATCTGGAAGATGTTGAGATCGTATTCGCGGCCGAACCGCTCCTCATCCCATTTCATCGAGCGCTTCAGCGCATCCATGGCGTAGGCGGCGCGCTTTTCCTTGCCGTGCTCGACATAGATCTTCAGCGTCACTTCGCGGCCCGACATCGTCTCGAACGTATCTTCGATGACGCCGAGATCGCCGGCAACGAGCGCAAACAGATAGCTCGGCTTCGGATGCGGATCGAACCATGCTGCAAAGGCACGGCCTTCGTCATAGCCTGCACCACCGAGGAAATTGCCGTTGGACAGCATGACCGGATTGGCCGCCTTGTCACCGATAATGGTGATCGTATAGGGCGCCAGAACATCCGGACGGTCCGGGAAATAGGTGATGCGGCGGAAGCCTTCGGCCTCGCACTGCGTGCAATAGATGCCGTTGGTACGGTAGAGACCCATCAGCTGCGTATTGGCTTCCGGGTTGATATAGGTGGTGATGGTCAGCTCGAACGGCGTCTCGGCCGGTAGGCCGCGCACGACAAGCTGGTCGGCGGCCGCGTCATACTGATCGGCCGGCACGGCGTTCTGATCGAGCAGCAGGCCCGAAAGCGACAGCTCGTCACCGTCAAGCACCAGCGGCAGCGCGGGATCGACGCCTTCGCGACGATGGAAGATCAACCGTGCCTCAACCTTCGTATTGGTCGGATCGAGCTCGAAAGTTAAGTCGACACGTTCCAGAACGAAATCGGTTGGGCGGTAATCTGCCAGATGAACGATCTGGCCCGTGTCTGTACGCATGGCTCTTCCTGAAGCGGATCATTGAAGTGACAGCCTGAAGCGGGCCCGTCCCCCGACGGATAGACATCCTCTGGCGCGCGGATCATTGCATCCAATACTAAACGATTGTTGAACCTGTCCCAAAATAGACATGTTTTCATCAGTATCGGGGTGCCAAGCACCAGTGGCGTAAAATAATCGGCATCCGGCAAGCTGTTTTGGCGCGCGCAAGGCGCACGATTGCGTTACCGTCACTGCGTTCGAGTCTTTCCCTACGTGCCAGGGCCGACGCCATGCGGCCGCGATGAGTTCCCATGCCTGCCGATGCCACGAGCCCCCTGCGGGGCATATCGCTGAAGGTCGCCTCCGTCGTCGCCTTCCTTCTCATGCAGACCTGCATCAAATCGGCCGGACAGGAAATCCCGGCAGGCCAGATCACCTTTCTGCGCTCCTTCTTCGCGCTGGTGCCGATCCTCGTCTATCTCGCCTTCATCGGCCAGTTTCGGCGGGCCTGGTATACGGATAGTTTCTCCGGCCACCTGAAGCGCGGTTTCCTCGGCATTCTGGCCATGGTTGCGGGCTTTTACGGCCTCGTCCACCTGCCGCTGCCGGATGCGATCGCGCTCGGCTATTCCTCGCCGCTTCTCGCCGTCATGTTCGCGGCGATCTTCCTGAAAGAGCAGGTCCGCGTCTATCGCTGGACGGCGGTCGGCATCGGCCTCATCGGCGTCGTCATCATCTCGCTGCCGAAGCTGACCATGTTCGACGAGGGCACGATGGGGTCCGAACAGGCGATGGGGGCTGCCGCCGTCATCCTGTCGGCCGTGCTCGGCGCTTCGCCATGATCCAGACCCGCCAGCTGGTGCGCACCGAAAAGACCGCGACGATCGTCCTCTATTTCTCGCTGACGGCGGCCGTCTTCTCGCTGGCCAGCATTCCCTTCGGCTGGATCCCGATGACGGCACCGCAGGCCATGCTGCTCGTCTGCGCCGGCTTCTTCGGCGGCCTCGGCCAGATCCTCCTGACCGAGAGCTATCGCCACGCCGATGTCTCGACGATTGCGCCCTTCGAATACACATCCATCCTGCTCGGCAGCGCGATCGCCTATATCCTCTTCGGCGACGTGCCGACGATGACCATGCTGATCGGCACGGCAATCACCGTATCGGCCGGTATCTTCATCATCTACCGCGAGCATCAGCTGGGTCTCGAGCGCAAGGCTGCCCGCAAGGCATCACCACCCAGCACCGTCTGAACGCGTCCCGTCAGGGCGGCACGTAAGGTCAGAGCGCAAAAATGCGCCTGGGCAAAACCCGGCGCATCATCATGCCTACAGATCAGCTGGGCCCGCAGCGCAGCGGGATAATGGTTAGAGCGGAATACCGCTGTGAGCGCGGATCGCATCGCAATGGCGGGAGACTGCACGGCTCAGTTCGCCGGATGCCTTCACCGCCACATTGATCTGGCGCATGTCGTCGCGCAGCGCGCGCAGGTGCCTGATAAGTGCGCTCATGCCAGCGTCTCCTGATCTCAACGTTCGCGGAAATCTGCGAAGACAGCGGTCGGACGTGCAAAGCCGATCGGGCGGGCCATGGCACGCGAGGTCAGCTGCTCGTTCGTGGCCGAGCCGAAATGATGATAGCCCTGCGTCGAGCGCGGCGACATGCCGGCGATCTGCAGAGTGTCGAAACCCGAATGCGTCGGGCGAAAGCGAGTGGTCATTGCCTTGGTTCCTTAACCGTTCCTCCCAAGACATCGTTAATATCGCAGTGCAGCATGATTTGAGCAATGTCACCGGGCGCGGCACTGCCATGCAATGCACGCATAACGATCTTCACATTTTCGTAATATTGACCGCGAATCTGCCAGAATTACCCGAAATCAAGGCGATTATGGCGAATTTAGTTGCAACCTGAAGGTCAGAAGGTCGCGCCAGGCCAGTGCCTTATTGGCCGGGGCCGTGATCAGATCCTGCGGGTGAAGCGTGGCTATCGCCTTGAATGTGTGAGCGCCGAACTGCACGTCGCGCCATTCGCCGCGCATCGAATGGATCGTGTCATTGCCGCCGAAAAACACACGCGCCGGAAAATTCCCGAGGAGCAGGACGTGTTTGGGCTCCGCAAGCGCGATCTGCCGCTCCAGAAACGGCTGGCAGATATCGAGTTCGGCGGGGGAGGGCATGCGATTGCCCGGCGGCCGCCACGGGATGATATTCGTCAGAACCACATTGTCGCGGGACAGGCCGATCGCCGCCAGCATCCGGTCGAGAAGCTGGCCCTGCCGGCCGGAAAACGGCTGACCGTCACGGTCGTCCTCGGCATTCGGCATGGGCCCGATCACCATGATCCGCGATGCAGGATCGCCGCTGGCAAACACGGTGAACGGGCGCCGTTCTTCAGGTTGCAGCCATTGAAGGTTTCCACGGCGGCCTTGAGTTCCGCAAACGAACGGGCGCTTTCGGCCGCGATCCGCGCGGACGCAACGGCTTCACCATCCGGAACGGCGACCTGTGGCGGCGAGGCTGCCGGAAGCGAGGCCGCAGCCGGCGTGTTGCGCCCCGTTCGCACCGTCTGGCCGGAACCGTGCTGGCCTGCCGACGACGGAGCCTGACCCTGCTGGCCATTTCCTTGCTGGCTACCGTCGCGGGCGGCTGCCGGCATGCGCGCCTGTTCGCGCGCCGCCTTCTGTGCGGCAAATTCGGCAAACCTGTCGACCGGCTCGTCTTCCATCAGCCAGTCGACACCGGCATCTGCATAGAAATGCAGAAGTGCTTTCAGTTCGGCTGGGTCGAGATCGGCGGCGGCGTTCATGGGACGAGCTTATAGCATGTGTGCCGGGCGTGGGAATTGCTTTCGGCCCTCTTGCCGGGCACGGTCAGCATTGTCCCCGGCAAACCTCCTTTTAAGCCGTCCCTCAAGCCGCAATCGGCCTCAGGCCGACCACTGCTCCACATCGCCGCTTTCGCCGATCAGCGCCAGACCATGGGCGATCGACAGAAGTTCGCCGCCGCTCTCGATCTTCGAAGCATCGAAGCGCCGGTTGAAGATGTTGCGCACGGCCGGCACGAAGGACGTGCCGCCGGTGAGGAACACCTTGTCCACATCGGCCGGTGCCGTATTGGTCTTGGTCAGGACGTCGTCGAGAGCACCCTCGATCTTCGACAGATCCTCGGCGATCCACTGGTCGAACTCGGCGCGCTTCACCTGCTTGTGGCCGGCCTTGCCGAGTGGCGCGAAGTGGAATTCGGCTTCGTCCGCGCCCGACAGCGCCATCTTGGTTGCCGAGATCGCCTGATAGAGCGGATAACCCTCGTCATGTTCTACGAGTTCGATGAAGAGCTCCAGCTTGTCCGGATCGAGCGACGAGCGCACCAGCGATTTAAGATCGGTGAATTCGCGGCTGGTCTTGAAGATCGATAGCTGGTTCCAGCGCGAGAAGCTGGAATAGTAGTTGGAGGGCACTTCAAGCACCTTGTCGAAGCTCTTGAAGAACGAGCCCTTGCCGATTTCCGGCGCAACCAGATGCTCGATCATCCGCGCGTCAAAATGATCGCCGGCAATGCCGACACCCGAATGGCCGATCGGCTTGGCCGTCAGCTTGCCGGCCAACCGCTCGAACCGGATCAGCGAATAGTCGGTCGTACCGCCGCCGAAGTCGGCCACCAGAACATTCGCATCGCTCTTCAGCGACTGGGCGAAGTAGTAAGCGGCCGCGACCGGCTCGTAGACATAGTGGATCTCGGGAAAGCCCAGGCGCGTCAGCGCATCATTATAGCGCCGCGTGGCAAGTTCCGCGTCCGGGCTGGAGCCGGCGAAATGCACCGGCCGGCCGGCAACAAGCCGCGATACTTCGGTCGGCCAGCTTTCTTCCGCATAGGTTTTCAGCCGCCGCAGGAACACTTCCATCAGGTCTTCGAACGAATGCCGGCGGGCAAAGATCAGCGTGCCCTGGAAGAGGGCGCTGGCGGCAAAGGTCTTGATCGACTGCAGGAAGCGCGCATCGCCCGGATTGTCGATGAACTGGCGGATGGCTGCCTGGCCTGCCTCGACCTTCAGCGCCTGTGCGCCCAGCTGTCCGTCCTTCATGAAGGACAGCGCGGTCCGCATGCTGTCCGTCGTGCCGGCGCTGCTGGTGAAGGAAAGCGAATGCGTCGCTGCATTGCCGTCCGCCAGTGCCAGAACCGTGTTGGTCGTGCCGAAATCAAGTCCGAGCGCCCGTGTCATGCCCGCCGCCATGGCCGTGCTCCTTCATCTGTCGCAAATGGGTTGAACCGAACGCAGGTCGGGAAACCGGCTCCGGTGAAAGAAGGGCACGGCAAAACGTGCCCTCTCAATGTCTTGGGAGGGCGCGTGATGGCATAGCGGGCTGGTGAAGGCAAGGGGTGGAGAGGGCGTCTGTCCCCTCCATCACGGCCGATGGCGGAAGCGGGACATGATGACGCATGTCCCGCACTTCCGCGCGTCAGGCTTCCGTATACCAGCGCTCGGTGAGCGAGACCGTATTCTGCTGGTCGTCGTTGTCGTTGCTGCCCGAGAGCAGCGTCGAGGCGGTCGACGTCTGGCTCTGTGCGCTGAGATTGCTGAGCAGCTGGCTGATCATCTGGCTCTGCAGCACCTCGGCAGCGCGCAGGCGAAGCCTTTCGTCGCTCGCTTCATTGTTGCTCGTGGCCTGCGACTGGCTGGTGCTGATCGCGTCACCTTGTCGAGGAAAAGGCTCAGATAGTCTGTGCTGGCCTTGGCGGTGGAGGCGCTGGCCGAAGACGGCGCATTGGATGCCGCGGTCGTGCTGTCGGTCGCCTCGCCGGAAGCGGCAGGCGATCCGGCCGTCGCAGGTGCCGTGCTGCTGGTATCCGTGCTGGCTCCGGCTGAGGCCGTGGAGCTGCCCGTCGTCGAGGAGGAAGCTGCCGCGGAGGAGGAGCCGGAAGCCGTCGAGCTATGGCCCCCCGTCTGGTTGTCTGTCTGGCTGCCCGTATCGGCACCGCTTACGGCCGCTGCCGAAGTGCCCGATCCGCTGCTTGCTCCGCTATCAGTTCCGGTATCGGCCTGACCACTCGTTGTCGTGGTGTCGCTGGCCTGCGCGCTGCCGCTGTTGTCGCTGGAACCGGCTTCCGTCGATGACGTATCCGAAGCGTCGTCATTGGCCACGCCATAGGCCTTGTCGTCGGCGGCGTTTGCGGAGCCGGCATCGGTCGAGCTTTCGGCCGTGTCGTCGCTGCCGGTCGTGGCATCGTCGTTCGAACTGCTGCTGTCGGCCGGCGCGGTCGCGCTATAGGTACCGTCATCGGTATCGGCCGGATCGACCGTGCTGACGTCCTGCTGCGACGTCGTGTCGTCGCTCGCCTCCGTTTCCTCGCTGGAGGAGGCAGGGCTGCTCGTCGTTCCGCTCGTTCCATTCGTGCCGGCGGCGGCGGTCGATCCGCCTGCCGCTGTGGACGAGCTCGCCGAGGACGTCTGCCCCGAACTGCTCGCCGCGCTGCTGCTACCAGAACCCGTAAACAGGCTCCCAATCAAATCACTCACGTTTGGCTCCACTGAGAAAGTTTATGCCGCTCGCGTAACAGCTTCGCATTGAAGCAGTCTCAAGACTGGAAGCTCAATTATATTAAAGGTTTAGACGTTCCTTTAAGCGATATTCTATCGCATTTCCGTGGCCGAACTCAGATGATCTTGCGGGCCTTCAGCCACTTGTCGAACATGGCCGGCCATTCCGCCGTCGGCGTGCCGGGCTTGCCCATGCCGAACCCGTGTCCGCCGCTCGCCAGCAGGTGCCTTTCCACCGGTATTCCTTCCTTCTGGCAGGCTTCTTCCATGATCGCGGTGTTCTTCGGATTGGAGATCCGGTCATCCGCGCCTGCACCAGGAAGACCGGGGGGCAGCTCTTGCGCACATGCGTCTCGACCGACCATTCGACTTCACCCGCCCAGGACGGATGACGGCCGATCAGTACCCGCCGCGTCGACGTGTGGTCATGCGGCAGTTTCAGCGAAATGATCGGATAGGCGAGCGCGCAGAAGGCCGTCCTGTCGGACGCCCTGTCGGCATCGTCCACGGCGCGGTAGGCGCGCAGCGTCGTGCGCGTCGCCGCCATTCCCATCAGATGGCCGCCGGCCGAAAAGCCGAGAACGCCGATCTTCTTCGGGTCGATGCTCTTCGACACTTCTCCCGCATGCATCAGCCTCAGCGCCCGCTGCGCGTCCTGTAGCGGTGCAAGCGCGCCGAGACGCCAGTCCTCGTCGGGCAGGCGGTAGGTGAGCACACAGGCGATGATGCCGCGCTGGTTGAGCCAGTGTGCGGCAGGCACTGCCTCGTTTTCCATCTCGATCCGCTTGTAGCCGCCGCCGGCCGCTACGAGGGCGGCAGCACCATTCGGCTTGGCCGGCATGTAGATGTCGATCGTCGGAATGGCGACATTGCTGACGGCGCCATGCTTGCTGACCTCGATCGGGCCATCCGGTCCGCCGCCGCCCGGCGGCTTGCCTTTCCACAGGCGCATCTTGCGCGGCGAGGAAAGCTGCGATGGTGCCAGGATTTGCGCCTGCGCCGTCTCAAGGGCCGGGCCGACAAGGCCATAGCCGGCAGCCGCGGCGGTCAGCGCCAGAAAACTCCTGCGATCGAAACTCCTGCGATCGAAACTCAAATCATGCTCCTTCATTGCGCCGAAGCGCTCATTCCGCTGCGATGGCGGCCGGCTGCGGCTCGCCCTTGTCGTCGTGTTCGGTCTTCTTGCCGCTGAAAACGCGGGTCAGGAATCGCCCGAGACGGTCCATTTCCACGAAGATGACCGGGGTGATGAACAGCGTCAACGCCTGTGAGACGATCAGGCCGCCGACAACCGCAATGCCGAGCGGCTGACGAAGCTCCGACGAGGCGCCGCCGCCGATGGCGATCGGCAATGCACCGAGAAGCGCGCAGAAGGTCGTCATCATGATCGGGCGGAAACGCCGCACGCAGGCCTCGTGGATCGCCTTCACCGGCGTCTCCGCCTGCGTCCGCATCAGATCGACGGCGACGTCGATCATCATGATCGCGTTCTTCTTGACGATGCCGATCAGCATCAGAAGGCCGATCAGGGCGATGATCGAGAGGTCGAAGTCGAGCAGTTTCAGCGCCAGCAGTGCCCCGAAAGCCGCAGCCGGCAGACCCGAGAGAATGGTCAACGGGTGGATGAAGCTTTCATAGAGCACGCCGAGCACCACATAGATGGTGAGGACGGCAGCCAGGATCAGGTAAGGCGTATTGCCCTGGCTCTGCTGGAAGATCTGCGCCGTGCCGCCATAGGTGGTGAACACGTCGGAGGGCATGTTGAGCTTCGTCTTGATCTGCGCGATCGCGGCTGTCGCATCCGAAAGCGAGGCGCCGGACGGCAGGTTGAACGACACGGTCGTCGACACGAGCTGGCCCGTCTGGTTGATCGTGACGGGAGCCGTGCGGCGCTCGACGGTGGCGAAGTTGGAGAGCGGCACCAGCGCGCCGGTCGTCGACATCACATGCACCTGCTGCAGCATCTGGTCGTTCCAGGCCTGCTTGGTATCGAACTCGACCAGCACGTCATAGCTGTCGCCGGTGGATTGGATCTGGCCGGCCGTATAGCCGCCGAAAGCCATTTCCATCGTCTTGCGCAGCGTATCGTCGGTGATGCCGTAGGCGGCTGCCTTTTCGAGATCGACCTTGATATTGGCCTCGATCGCGGCGTTCTGCGCATCCGACGTCACGTCGGTGAAATGCTGCGTATCCTGCCGCATCGCCGTCTGCAGCTTGTCGGACCATTCATTGGTCTGCGAAGCATTCAGCGCCTGCACCACGAGCTGATACTGGCTGGCGGTCGCGCGGCCACCGAAGTGAAGGCTCTGCTGCGGCGTGATATAGGCCTTCAGCCCTGCCACCTTGCCGATGGCACGCCGCAATTCACCGAGCGTCTGCGCCAGCGGCGGACGGTCGGCCTTGTCCTTCAGATCGACCAGATCGTGCCGTTATTGAGGGGGCTGCGGGCATTGCCGCCGACGATCGACGTCACATGCGCAACGGCCGGATTGGACGTCACGGCCGCCGCCACCTGCGCCTGCAGGTCACGCATGGCCGGGAAGGAAATGTCTTCACGGGCGCGCGTGGAAATCGTCAGGCGGCCGATGTCTTCGGTCGGGAAGAAGCTCGAAGGCAGTGTCTTGAAGAGATAGATGGAAGCGCCGACCGAGCCGAGGAACAGCATCAGGATGGCGAAGCGGTGATTGAGGCACCAGCCGACCGCACGGCCATAGCCGCGCAGCGTCCAGTTGAAGCCCTTGTCGAAGACGCGGGCAACCAGGCTCGGATGATGATTGGCGCTGGTCAGCCGCGAGCCGAGCATCGGCGTGACGGTCAGCGACACGATCGCGGATGCGACGATCGCCAGTGCCACGACCATGCCGAACTCGTTGAATACGCGCCCGACGACGCCGCCCATCATCAGGATCGGGATGAATACGGCGATCAGCGAGACCGACATCGAGACGATCGTATAGCTGACTTCGGAAGCGCCCTGGATGGCGGCCTGCCTGACCGGCATGCCTTCCTCCACATGCCGCATGATGTTTTCCAGCATGACGATCGCATCATCGACCACGAGACCGACGGATAGTGTCAGCCCCAGCAGCGATATGTTGTCGATACTGTATCCCAGCACATACATCGCCCCGAAAGTGGCGATCAGCGACAGCGGCACGGCAAGCGCGGGAATGATGGTTGCGGCCAGCTGGCCGGTGAACAGATAGATGACGGCAACGACGAGCAGGATGGTCAGCGCCAGCGTGAACTTCACGTCCTTGATCGCTTCGCGGATCGAGGTCGACGAATCGTTCATCACGCTGATCGAGACCGAACCCGGCATTTCTGCCTCGAGCGACGGCAGCTTCTTCTTGATCGCATCGACCACATCCACCGTATTGGCATCCGGCTGGCGCTGGATGGCAAGGATGATGGCCGGGTGCCCGTCATACCAGCTGCCCGACTGGGTGTTTTCGATACTGTCCTCGACGCGGGCGATTTCACCGAGGTGAATGGGGGCGCCGTTCGGCGAGGAGATGACCAGCGAGCGGAACTGGTCGGCATTGGTGCGCTGCGTATCGGCATTGATCGTCAGGCGCTGTGCCTTGTTCTGCATCGAGCCGACAGGCGCCTGGCTGTTGGCGCTGGCAATCGCGTCGGTGACGCTCTCGACACCGATGCCGCGGGCCTGCAGCTTGGCAGGGTCGACCTCGACGCGAACGGCATAGGTCTTTGCGCCGTAAATGCTGACTTCCGCCACGCCCGGCAGTGTCGAGATCGCCGGCGACATGACGTCCTCGGCGATTTCATCCACCTTGCTGGGCGGCAAGGCATCCGAACGCACGGCAAGCAGCAGCACCGGCGCATCGGCCGGGTTGGTCTTGCGATAGCTCGGTGCCGTCGTCATGTTGTTCGGCAGCTGACGGCTGGCCTGGCTGATGGCCGCCTGCACGTCGGCGGCAGCGGCGTCGATATCGCGGTTGAGATCGAACTGAAGCACGATCGACGAGTTGCCGAGCGAGTTGGTCGCGCTGATTTCGCTGATGCCGGGGATCGTCTCGAATTTCTTGATAAGCGGGGTCGAGACGGCCGTCGCCATCGTCTGCGGCGAGGCGCCGGTCAGGGTCGAGGAGACGTTGATGGTCGGGAAATCGACCTTCGGCACGGCGGCCACCGGCAGGAACTGGTAGCCGGCAAGCCCGGCCAGGACCGAGCCGATCGCCAGAAGCGTCGTCGCAACAGGGCGGCGGATACAGAACTGTGGGATCATTTCGATACTCCAGCCGATGCGTCACCCACTTCGATCGAACCGTCCGCGTGCTTGAGGGAAGCCACGCTCGGTGTCTCGGAGAATTCCTCGCGGATCGGCGAGCCGTTGACGAGCTGGACCTGCCCCTCGACCACGACGTGCTCGCCTTCCTTCAGGCCCTTGACGATGGCGGTCTTGTCGCCATTGGAGCGTGCCACCGTCACCGGCGTCATATGCACCTTCTTGTCATCGCCCACGGTGTAGACGAAGGGCTGATCGGCGCCGGGGCTGACCGCGACGGTCGGCACGACGATCATCTTCTGGTCGCTCTTGAAATGCACCGTCACGTTGACGGATTCACCCGGCCACAGCGTGCCCTTCGGATTGTCGAACCGCGCCTTTGCAAGGATCGTCCCCGAGGCCGCATTGATCGAGTTGTCGAAGAAATCGAGCACGCCGGACAGCGGCATCGTGCCATCGCTCTGCGAGACGGCATCGACGGCGACATTCTTGTTGGCAAAGCCGGATTGCAGCTGCGACAGATACATCTGGGGCAGGTAGAATTTCACATAGATCGGGTCGTATTGGGCGATGGTGACGACGGCGGCACCCGTCGAAAGATAGGCGCCGGTGCTGATCGCGATATCGCCGAGCTTGCCATCGAAGGGCGCGCGGATATCCGTATGCTCGACGGCCACCTGATCGGCGGCGATCGAAGCCTTGTCGCCCTGCACCGTTGCAAGGGCCGTGTCGCGCGCCGCGCGCGCCTCGTCGGCTGTCTGCTGCGTGCCGGCATTGCGGCTCAGCAACGTCTCGGCGCGGGTCAGTGCCGTTTCCGCCTGCGCCAGTGTCGCCTGATCGCGGGCCAGCAGCGACTTGTCCTTGTCGAGATTGGCCTTGACGGTGCGGTCGTCCAGCTTGGCGATCAGGTCGCCCGTCTTCACCGTGTCGCCGTCATGTGCTGCGACGGACACGATGATGCCGGCTTCCTGTGCGGCGATCGTGGTATTTTTGTCGGCATCCGCAGCACCGACGGCCGTCGCATCGAGCGGCAGGGTTGCCATGACCGCAGCGACCGTCTTGACGACCGGCGGCGGGCCGCCGCCGCGACGACGGTTCTGGCCCTGGCCCTGATCATCCTTCGATGCGCTTTCGGTCCCGGCCGCTTGCTTGCCAGCGGTCGGGAAGGCGGTCGACAGGTAGGGAATACTGTCGCGATATGTCCATGCCGCACCCGCGGCAACGATCAGACATCCCGCAAAAATCCAGACCTTTTTCATTCTTGTCCCGCCGACCCTTCAAGGCCGCCCCTTAGGGTTGATATTACGATCGGCACGCCATTGCGCGATCGATGTCGATTTCGCGCTCATTGTGCGGCGGAATGGGGGAACATCCAGTCCTTTCGGGGGGTGAAACGGATTAAATTATCGTAATGGAGATGCCAGTATTACGGGAAAGTAATCTTTCTCATCGGCAGGATGCCGCGCTTCTGTCCGATACATCTCAGGGCTGTGTTTCCGGTCTCGGATAGGCGCATAAGAAAAAACCGCCGCCACAACCGGCAAAGGCTGCGACGACGGTTTCAAGCATGCAGGAAGCCCTGTTTGGGCCAGTCCGGGAAATGTGGCCCGGGAAATGTGGCCCGGGAAATGCAGTCCCGGAAATGCAGTCAGAGAATCAGAGCGACTTCGCCGCTCCGCCATCGACGCGCAGCATCGTGCCGGTGATGTAGCTTGCCGGTTCCGAGCAGAGGAAGGCGCCGGCTGCGGCAAATTCCTCGACCTTGCCGAGACGGCCGGCCGGGATCGTCTTCACCGAGGTCGAGCGGACCTCATCGAGCGTCTTGCCGAGGCGCTTGGCGTTTGCTGCATCCAGTTCCTCGATACGATCGGTGAGGATACGGCCCGGCAGGAGCATGTTGCAGGTGATGCCGGAGCCCGCGACTTCCGTGGCCAGCGTCTTGTTCCAGCCGACGAGTGCGCCGCGCAGCGTGTTGGAAAGCGCAAGGTTCGGGATCGGCTCATAGACGCCCGAGGATGCGCAGGTAAGGATGCGGCCCCAGCCTGTGCCTTCATCTGCGGCAGAAGCGCATTGGTGAGCGCAATCACGCGCAGCACCATCGGCGGGAAGAAGGTTTCCAGCTTGTCGGCCGTCATGTCTTCGGCGGTTCCCGGCGTCGGGCCACCGGTATTGTTGACGAGAATGTCGATGCCGCCGAGCTTTTCCTTGACGGCCGCAAGCATGCTCTCGACGAATTCTCTTCCGAAAGATCGCCCCAGACCCAGTCGGCCTTGCCTTTGCCCAGTGCATTGATCTTCTCGCAATTGGCAGCCAGCCTGTCGCCCGAACGGCCGACGAGCAGAACCTGCGCGCCTTCGGCTGCCAGCGCTTCCGCAATGCCGAGGCCAAGGCCGCGCGAGGAGGCGAGCACGAGCGCGCGTTGCCGGTAATCCCGAGATCCATGACAGTCTTCCTTCCTTTATCCGATACTAAGCCTGCCGCCCGGTTCCGGATGGTAACGGGAGGCGCTGGTCCCTTTGGTTCGGCGTTGTTATATCTTCGGTATACCAGAGGTGAAAGCAGGAACTTGCAGGATCCCGTTGCAAATTGGATTACGTGAACGTAAACGTAAGATATGCGATGCCAAAGATTGCGCGAATTGCACGGCAGGCGACGTTTTCGCGCCTCGACAAGGCCTGTGGCTTTTGTCAAGACAGGCGAAACATGAGAAGACCCGGCTTTCGGCCGGAACCGGAGTTTTGAATGAGCGAGCAAGAACTTCCTGAACGCGAGTCGATGGAATTCGACGTTGTGATCGTTGGCGCCGGCCCGGCCGGCCTGTCGGCTGCGATCCGGCTGAAACAGGTCAATCCGGACCTGTCGGTCGTCGTTCTCGAAAAGGGTGCGGAAGTCGGCGCGCATATCCTCTCCGGCGCCGTTGTCGATCCGGTCGGCATCGATCAGCTCCTGCCCGGCTGGCGGGAAGAGGAGGGGCATCCCTTCAAGACCGAAGTGACGGACGATCATTTCCTCTTCCTCGGCCCCGCGGGCTCCATGCGCCTGCCGAACTTCGCCATGCCGAAGCTTCTGAACAACCACGGCAATTATATCGTCTCGCTCGGAAACGTCTGTCGCTGGCTGGCTGAAAAGGCGGAAGGCCTCGGCGTCGACATCTATCCCGGCTTTGCCGCCTCGGAACTGATCTACAATGACGAGGGCGCCGTCATCGGTGTGGCGACCGGCGACATGGGCATCGAGAAGAACGGCGAGCCCGGCCCGAACTACACCCGCGGCATGGCGCTTCTCGGCAAATACGTGCTGATCGGCGAAGGCGTTCGCGGCTCGCTGGCAAAACAGCTGATCGCCAGATACGACCTGCAAAAGGATCGCGAGCCCCAGAAATTCGGCATCGGCATCAAGGAGCTCTGGCAGGTCAAGCCGGAAAACCACAAGCCGGGTCTCGTCCAGCACTCCTTCGGCTGGCCGCTCGACATGAAGACCGGCGGCGGTTCCTTCCTCTATCATCTGGAAGACAATCAGGTCGCGGTCGGTTTCGTCGTGCACCTGAACTACAAGAACCCCTATCTCTTCCCCTTCGAGGAATTCCAGCGGTTCAAGACCCATCCGGCGATCGCGCGACCTTCGAGGGCGGCAAGCGGCTCTCTTACGGCGCCCGTGCGATCACCGAGGGCGGCTACCAGTCGGTGCCGAAACTGACCTTCCCGGGCGGCGCGCTGATCGGCTGTTCGGCCGGTTTCGTCAACGTGCCGCGCATCAAGGGCTCGCATAATGCGGTCCTCTCCGGCATTCTCGCCGCCGACAAGCTGGCCGAGGCGATTGCCGCCGGCCGCGCCAATGATGAAGTCACCGGCATCGAGACCGAATGGCGCGACGGCCTGATCGGCAAGGATCTGAAAAAGGTCCGCAACGTCAAGCCGCTCTGGTCGAAGTTCGGCACGGTCATCGGCGTCGGTCTCGGCGGCCTCGACATGTGGACCAACGAGCTTTTCGGCTTCTCCCTGTTCGGCACGCTGAAGCACGGCAAGACGGACGCCGCCTCGCTGGAGCCGGCATCGAAACACAAGCCGATCAACTACCCGAAGCCGGATGGCGTTCTGACCTTCGACCGTCTCTCCTCGGTGTTCCTGTCGAACACCAATCACGAGGAGGATCAGCCGGTGCATCTGAAGGTCAAGGACATGGGCCTGCAGAAGCGTTCCGAACACGATGTCTTCGCCGGCCCCTCGACCCGCTACTGTCCCGCCGGGGTCTATGAATGGCGAGAGCAGGATGGCGAGGAGACCTATGTGATCAACGCCCAGAACTGCGTCCACTGCAAGACCTGCGATATCAAGGATCCCAACCAGAACATCAACTGGGTTCCCCCGCAGGGCGGCGAAGGCCCGGTCTATCCGAATATGTGAGAGGGCGCCTCGCCACTCTCTGCAAGAACATCATCGATCTGGAAAGACCGCCCGACGAGGCGGTCTTTCTGTTTGTGAGCCGGGTGCGGCTATTGGTGCAAGCGACAGAGTGCCATGTTACTGCCCCGCCTGGGCGGGTTGCATCGGATCAATGCCTCTGCTCAGCATTTCGGCCACAGTGACCGGGTTGCGGCTGGTACGGCGCATCGTGTTGATGCTGACATGCGGCCATTTGATGAGGCCGGGCTGCTCGTCGCGGCGCTTGAAGAACTCCAGCATGACGATCTGCGCATATTGCAGGATCATCACCGGATCGCCGTTCTCATCCTTGTCCGACAATTCATGCAGCCAGAATATCGAGCGCATCTGGGTCGCGTTGGCGGTATTGCTGATGAAGGGAATGTTGAGGATGCCGCCGGTCTCCAGCGTCGTGTCGAAATCGAAGACCGTGGAGCGGACCACCTGCAGGTCTTTGAGTGCCCCGGCGATCAGCGCGACGGGATCGACGGGATCAAAAAGACCCTTGAAGAGATGAAAATGGAAATGCTTGTAGGCATCCATATAGGTCGGGTTTGCCGGGTCTACGTCCGATAGCACGTCATCCTCCCGGCCGAGCCCGATCGGCAGGCCGCTGAAATGCGTGATGTCCGGCTTGCCTTCCACATGCTGTACCCGGCCGAGCGCAAGAACGGAATCACCATGCGGTATCGTTCCGAGCCTTGCGATAATGAGATCGTTCGTCACCTTGTTGGCCATGTTGAGAAACAGGCCGGGCTCATGGTGGATCGTCTTGGGGAGAGTCCTCGTCAGCGTCGTCTGGGGAAAGTCGTCAACCGCGATCTGTTCGATCAGCTGCTCATAGTCGAGCGCCACGATCGTCTGATCGCCGGTTGCCGGATCCGGGCGTGAGCCGAAGCCGCGGTTCGGAACGCCCTTGTCGGCAACGGTGACGGTCAGCGTCTCGTTGAACTGGTTCATCAGCAAGCGGAAACCGGAGGGCGAGCCGCTGAACGGCAGGGCGATCATGTTCCAGCCCCGCCCGGGAAAATCGCCCTCGTTGCTCCACACACCCGGCAGGTTGATGAAGGGCCCGAGCAGAGCATCGCCGGCTACGGCGCGTGTGACGACGCGTGGATTGAGCTGAAGGTCATTGGCCTGTTTCGTATTGAACATTGCTACTTCTCCGCGAGATGGTGCGCAAGATCGCGCAATGGGAGAATATCGAAGTGAATACACGTTAAAGAGTAAAGTGATCATGTATCGCGAAATAATTGTATCGCGTGCAAATGCACGCCTGGGCTGAAATTCCGTCCGCGGTCTGGTCAAACTATGGTGCTGATGCAGGGGAGGGAGATAACGGCCCGAAAACCGGCGGGCCACGCCAGAGAGGGCGCCCGCGATGAATGCCGGCTGTCGGTTCAGGTCTCTGCTGGCAAGTATCGGTTGCCAGGTTCGGTTGAGGATGCCGGTTGAGGATATCGGCCTGAAACTGCCCACTGAGAAGTGATGAACACCCGCAGGCGCGCATTATCACTTCATTAACCATAACATCCTTAGCGTGCGACATCGTTTTGACGCACCAAGGACACATTCATGTCGATTTCCCGTCGCGGCTTCCTCGTTGGTCTGCCGCTCCTGTTGGCCGGATGCTCGGCCACCACGATCAACAGCCAGACCAATTATGCAGCCCTGCCGGACGAGAAATTTCCGCTGAAACAGGTGCCGATCGACAGGATCAAGCCCGAACTGCGCCGCACCGAAATCGCTTATGACACGGCCTATCCGGCCGGCACGATCGTCGTCGATACGCCGGCGCGGCGTCTCTATCATGTCCTCGGCAATGGCCGGGCCATGCGCTACGGCGTCGGTGTCGGCAGGGAAGGGCTGGCGCTCTCGGGCGATGCCTATGTCGGCCGCAAGTCCGAATGGCCGACATGGACACCGACGCAGAACATGCAGAACCGCGAGCCCCGCTACCGCAAGCTCGCCGGCGGCATGCCGGGTGGCCCCAACAACCCGCTCGGTGCCCGCGCCATGTATCTCTACCGCAACGGCAACGACACGCATTTCCGCATCCACGGCACGAACCAGCCGGAATCGATCGGCTATGCCATGTCGAGCGGCTGCGTGCGCATGATGAACCACGACGTCATCGATCTCTACGAGACGGTGCAGGTCGGCGCCAAGGTCGTCGTCATCCAGGCGACGGCCTGACGCATGGAGCCTGGCCGATGGCGGTCAGCGTGATTTCCACGCCACCACCATCAGGCCACCGATGACGGTGATATGCTCCATCACCACATAGAATTCGAGCGTCTTCATCGGCTCTTCCATCGCCCAGAAATTATGGGCGATGGGAATAGTGAGCGCGGTGAAGACCGCAAGCGCGCCGGCACCCAGCCATGCGTAACGGTTGAGGATGACGAGCAGCGATCCACCGATCTGCGTGACGATGACGGCGATGTTGAAGGCGACCGCCGGCTCCAGCCCGAAATGCTGCATCTCGCGACGCCGCCATTGAAGTCGATCAGCTTCGAAAGCCCGCTCGCCCAATACATGAAGGTCAAGAGGATACGCGCCAGCGTCCCGAACCAGCCGGAACTGGTGAGCACGCTCAAGGGATTGCCATATGTGCTTGCCTGAGACGTTGCCATGATTGCCCCTCCGTCCAATGTCCCGGAAGGATCATAACCCGATCCATGCTCATTTAAAAGCTGCGCCGGGCAAGGCGGCGCAACTTTAGGGCGCAATATGGGGAGGCAGCGCCGTCAGAAGCCGGAAAGCACCAGCTTGCCGCGGGTGCGGCCGCTTTCGATCATCGCATGCGCCGTCTTCAGCGTCGCAGCATTGATCGGCCCGAGCACCTGCGACAGCGTCGTCCTGATCCGCCCCGCATCCACGAGTTCCGCCACATGCGACAGGAGCTTGTGCTGTTCGATCATGTCGCCGGTCTGGAAGACCGGTCGGGCAAACATCGTTTCCCAGTGGATCGACAGCGCCTTCTTCTTGAATGGCCGGATATCCATCGGCCCGGAAGGATCGTCGATCAGCCCGAAACGGCCCTGTGGCGCGATGAGTTCGAGAATATCCTCGATATGGCTTTCGGTCTGGGTGGTGGAAAAGACGAAGGCCGGGTCGCCGATCGCCATCTGTTTCAGCTGCGCTGCAAGTGGCCTCGAATGGTCGAGTGCGTGATGGGCGCCGAGATCCATCACCCATTTGCGCGTCTCTTCGCTCGATCCGGTGCCGATCACCGTCACGTCGGTAAGCTGCCGCAGAAGCTGGATCGCCATCGACGACACCCCGCCGGCACCGCCGATGACGAGCACGGCATTCCAGGCGCCGACGAGCTTGTCCTGCACCTTCATCCGGTGAAGCAGCGTCTCATAGGCGGTGATCGTCGTCAGTGGCAGAGCGGCCGCCTCTTCGAAGGAAAGCGTCTTCGGCTTGGCGCCGACGATGCGCTCGTCCACCAGATGGAACTGCGCATTCGTGCCCGGCCGGTTGATCGCGCCTGCATAATAGACCTCGTCGCCCGGCTTGAAGAGCTTCACGTCCGGCCCGACGGCCTTCACCACGCCCGCTGCGTCATAGCCCAGCACCCGGTACTGCCCGTCTTCGACAGGTGCTGTGCGCCGCACCTTCGTATCGACCGGATTGACCGAAATCGCCCGGATCTCGACCAGAAGGTCGCGGCCCTTCGCTTCCGGCTCGGGAAGCTCGATATCGAGAAGCGCCGTTTCCGATGAAATGGGCTGCGGTGTGTTGAAGCCGACTGCACGCATGCTCTTTTCCTCCATCATGCCATGTCGGGATGAAGATGGAGAAAAGGCCGGACAGCTGCAAGCTTGTCCGGCCTTTGAAATCGCAGAAACCGGCCGGCGCGACGCTGGCCGGAACGGTTCGGCAAAGCAGGCTCAGGCGAGCGCTGCCGTCTGCTTCTTCTCGATCGCGACCGAGATCAGGAAGACGATGAGCCCGAGGAGCGAAAGAAACGCCCCGACATAACCGGTGGCGGAAAAACCCCAGCCCCAGGAGATCACCAGTCCGCCGAGCCACGCACCAAGCGCATTGGCGATGTTGAAGGCCGAGTGGTTGGAGGCGGCCGCAAGCGTCTGTGCTTCGGCTGCCACATCCATCAGGCGGGTCTGGATTGCCGGGCCGCAGGCAAAGCCGCAGCCGACGAGGAATGTCGTCACATAGAGCATCGCCGGAATATGCGCGAAGGTAGCGAAGGCCAGCATGACGATCACATAGAAGGCCATCGACCCGCCGATCGTCCCTTTAAGCGAAATATCGGCCATCCGCGAGCCGACGATATTGCCGACATTCATGCCGATGCCGAACAGCGCCAGCACGATCGCCACCATCGAGGCAGACAGATGCGCCGTTTCGGTCGTCGTCGAGGCGATATAGCTGAACACGCAGAACATGCCGCCGAAGCCGATCGCGGCCACCGCAAGCGTCAGCCAGACCTGCGTCTTGCCAAACGCGCCGAGTTCACGCGCGATGCTCGCCCCCTCCTGCACCTTGTCGCGCGGCTGGAAATACCAGAGGAGCGCCACGGTGATGGCGCCGATCGCGCCGACGAGGAAGAAGGCGGCACGCCAGCTCAAAACCTGACCCATGAAGGTCGCAAGTGGCGTTCCGGCAAGCGTGGCAATGGTGAGGCCGAGCATCACCCGGCCGACGGCGCGGGCGCGCTTGTTCGGCGGCACCATCGAGGCGGCAACCAGCGAGGCGACGCCGAAATAGGCGCCATGCGGCAGGCCGGTGAGAAAACGCAGAATGGTGAAGCTGGCATAGGTCGGCGCCATGGCCGAGAGGATGTTGCCGATGGCAAACACGCCCATCAGGCAGAGCAGCAGCGAGCGCCGTGTCATCTTGGCCGAAAGGACCGCGATGATCGGCGCGCCGATGACGACGCCGAGCGCATAGGCGCTGATCACATGCCCAGCTTCGGGAATGCTGACATTATAGGTGGCGGCCACATCGGGCAGCAGGCCCATGATGACGAATTCGCCGGTGCCGATGCCGAACCCGCCGACGGCCAGCGCGATCTCGATCAGGATGATGGCAAGAGGGGTGAGGCCGGGAAGCTTGTCCGGGCCGCTCGAAGCGGTCTCGGAAGAGCGGTCGAAGGAAACAGCAGGCTGGGTCATGGCGCAGGAATGCTCATGGTTACGATGGTGTCCAAAATGTCTGGCGGGGTGCGGCCGGGCCGCATGTAGGTTGTGTCAGGAACCTGACGTACGTCAATCATATCATGATGCACCGCACCACGGTAGAGGCTGCGGCATTTTCATTCACGCCTATCGCCACAGGGTTGAGTCTGGCGCACCGGCGCGCATTGATAATCTGCTGCAATGCAACCATTTATCTTCCCAGCCGTTGTCTCGCGCCGATTTGTAATGAGCTGGGGAGCCCGCCTGAATGAAACTCTATGCCGTGTTCAATCGCGACGGAGGCACGTTTCGCACCACCGACATGGAGGCCTATAGCGCTCATGCCGAGAAGGTTTTCCGCGAGGCCGGACATGAGATCGAATGCCATGTCGTGGCCGGCGACGAGATTGTCGAGACGATGAAGAAGGCGGCCGCCACGCCCGGCATCGAAGGCCTGATTGCCGGCGGCGGCGACGGCACGATCTCGGCTGCAGCCGGCATCGCCTGGAAGAGCGGCATCGTTCTCGGCGTCGTTCCGGCCGGCACGATGAACCTCTTTGCCCGCTCGCTGAAACTGCCGCTCGATATCTGGCAGGCGCTGGAGGCTCTGGCGGAAGGCAATGTCCATGCGGTGGATATTGCAAGCGCCAACGGCCGCAGCTTCGTCCACCAGTTTTCCGCCGGCATGCATGCGCGCATGGTGCGCTACCGCAACTCGATGAATTTCGGCTCGCGGCTGGGCAAGATCCGGGCAAGCACGCGCGCTGCGATCGGCGTCGTCTTCAATCCGCCGGAATTCGAGGTGGAATTTTCCGCCGAGGGCAAGAAGGGCTATCACAAGGTCTCGGCCATCTCGGTCTCCAACAACGAATTCGGCCGTGATCCGCTGATGTTTGCCGACAGCCTCGACCGCGGCCATCTCGGCTTCTATCTCGCAGAGCCGCTGAAGCCCGCAGGCGCGATGAAACTCGTCTTTGACATCCTGCGCGGCAAGCTGAAGGAAAACCGCTCGGTGACGGCAATGACCGCGACCGATGTCGAACTGCATTTCCCCCGCGCCCGCAAGGACGTCAAATGCGTCATCGACGGCGAACTCCTGCCCATGCCGCGCGACGTCAAACTGAAGATCCATGCCGGCGAGCTGAAGGTTCTGGTGAACCGGATGTGAGGGAAACCTCTCAGAGCCGAGGCAGATAGGTCCGGTAATCGAAGTCTGAGACGGTGCGCAGATAGGCGATTGCCTCCTTGCGCTTCGTATCGCCATAGAGCTTCTGGTAGCGCTCGCCAAATGTCTCGCGGATGAAGGCCGAGGCGGAGAAATCTTCGACTGCGGTGAGAAAATCATGCGTCAGCCGGCCGCTGCCGGCGGGCGGTGCCTGTCCCGGTTCGGTGGCCGGGCCGGGGTCGAGATTGGCATCGAGACCGGCCAGCATGCCGCCGAGGATCGCCGTCAGAAGCAGATAGGGGTTGGCATCGGCGCCCGCGACCCGGTGCTCGATCCTTGCTGCCGGGCCATCCTTGTCGGGAATGCGGATCGCCGTGCCGCGATGGCCGAAACCCCAGTCGATATCGACGGGCGCAAACGAGCCGGGCTGGAAGCGCCGGTAGGAATTGGCAAACGGCGCAAAGATCAGCTGTGCCTCGCGCATCGTCTTCAGCATGCCGGCAACGACGGATGTCAGCATCACCGGCTCCCCGCCCTTGGCATCGAGCACGTTATTGCCGTTCTCGTCGATCAGGCTGGCATGCACATGCAGGCCCGATCCGGCGTGATCACCATAAGGCTTTGCCATGCAGGTGGATTTGAGCCCATGCCGGCGCGCCGCCTGTTCGGCAATGCGCTTCAGGTAGATGCAGTCGTCGGCGGCCGCCAGCGCATCCGGCCGGTGCAGCAGATTGATCTCGAACTGGCCGGGGCCGAATTCAGCCGTCGTCGCATCCGCCGGCAGGCCCTGCACCTTCGCCCATGTCCTCACCGTCTGCAGATAATCGTCCAGCGCATCGACGGCGCTCATGTCGTAAAGCTGGAAACCGTTGGGCTCGCCGCGCCATGTCAGTCCCTTCGGCGGCTGCGGACGGCCGGTCTCGCGCCAGTCGGGATCGACCACGTAGAATTCGAGCTCGGTCGCAACGACGGGGGTGAGCCCGCGCGCCTTGAACCGCTCGAGGAGAGCGGCAAGGATCGCCCGCGGGTCCATGAAGCTCGGCTCGCCGGTCAGCTCGTGCATGGTGGAGAGGACCTGTGACGATCCCTCTGGCCCCCAGGGCATCGGCGCATGCGAGCGAGGGTCTGGAATACATTGCCCGTCCGGATCGCCGATCGTCAGCGACAGCCCGGTGATATCGTCATTGTCGTCACCCCAGATATCCAGAGACTGGGTGGAGGAGGGCAGCCGCACCGTTCCGTCCCAGACCTTTTTCTCGGCGCTGGCGGGAATGCGTTTTCCCCGGAGGTCGCCATTCATGCCGACGAGCAGGATTTCGATATGCGGTTCCGGAGCGTTCGACATCGGGCCTCGATCTCGGTGGTTGCAGACATCCGTTGGTAGCCGATAAGAAAAGCATGCACAATCTGAGCCATGCTTTCTGGCTAATGCCTATCGGGGGAAACGAGATGAACGACACGCCGCATCTTTCCAATCTGGCCGCCATCGATGCCGCCCATCACATCCACCCGTTTTCCGACATGAAGGAACTGAACGCCAAGGGCACGCGCATCATCACCCGCGCCGAAGGCGTCTACATCTACGATCAGACGGGCAAGAAATATCTCGATGGCTTTGCCGGCCTCTGGTGCGTCAATGTCGGCTATGGCCGCCGCGAGATTGCCGAAGCCGCCTTCCGCCAGATGCAGGAACTGCCCTATTACAACGCCTTCTTCGGCACCACGACCGAGCCGACGACGCTGCTCGCCCAGAAGATCGCCTCCCATGCCGGCCCGCATATGAACCGCGTCTTCTTCACCAATTCCGGTTCGGAAGCGACAGACACCTGGTTCCGCATGGCCCGCGTCTACTGGAAGGCGCTCGGCAAGGGCACGAAGACGCAGGTGATCGCCCGCAAGAACGGCTATCACGGCTCGACGGTTGCCGGCGCCTCGCTCGGCGGTATGAAGTCGATGCACGAACAGGGATCGCTGCCGATCGAGGGCGTCCACCATATCGGCCAGCCCTACTGGTACGCCGATGGCGGCGATCTCTCGCGTGATGAATTCGGCCTGAAAATGGCCCGCGAACTCAATGACAAG
The DNA here is from genome assembly GCA_902167985.1 of Shinella sp. UYSO24. Taxonomy (GTDB): domain Bacteria; phylum Pseudomonadota; class Alphaproteobacteria; order Rhizobiales; family Rhizobiaceae; genus Neorhizobium. The sequence continues at coordinate 519,766 of CABHNZ010000001.1, read as the reverse complement.
ATCGACGAACTCGGCGAGGAGAATGTCGCGGCCTTCGTGGCCGAGCCGATCCAGGGGGCAGGCGGCGTCATCGTGCCGCCGGACACCTACTGGCCGGAGATCGCCCGCATCTGCAAGGCGCGCAATATCCTGCTTGTCTCCGATGAGGTCATCTGCGGTTTCGGCCGCCTTGGCTCATGGTTCGGCTACCAGCATTTCGGCGTCGAGCCTGATCTGGCGCCGATCGCCAAGGGTCTCTCCTCCGGCTACCTGCCGATCGGTGGCGTTCTGGTCTCGGATCGCGTCGCGGACGTGCTGTTGAACGAGGTCGGCGATTTCAACCACGGCTTCACCTATTCCGGCCATCCGGTGGCAGCCGCAGCAGCCCTTGCCAACCTTGCGATCATCGAGGGGGAAAAGCTCGTCGAGCGCGTCCGCGACGATATCGGCCCCTATTTCGCTGCCCGCTGGAAGAGCCTCGAGGATCACGAGATGGTGGGGGAGGCGCAATGTGTCGGCCTGATCGGCGGCCTGCAGATCACGGCAGACAAGGCGACCCGCCGCCGCTTCGAAAAGCCGGATGCGATCGGCGCGGCCGTGCGCAACTACTGCCTCGAACACGGCCTCGTCATGCGCGCCACCGGCGATCGCATGCTCGCCTCGCCGGCACTGACGATTTCAAGACCCGAGGTGGACGAGATGATCGGCACACTGGAAGCAGCGCTCGATCATCTGCGTGACACCACGCCCCGCTGACGGGCTCACTTCGGCGGCAGGTCCATCACCGCATAACCGAACAGCGACTGATCCATCGGCGCGCCCCAGAGGAAGGGGAAGCCGGCAATCGCGCTGCTGGCATTCTCCGCCGAAAGCCCGTTCGCCTTCAGGTAACTGCCGAAGGCCTCCTCGAAGCTCTGTGGACGGCTGCTGTCGGAGTTGCGCCAGATGAAGATCGCGCGCCGGTAATGGGACAGGGAAACGGGCGTCATGCCGGTCAGCGGCACCGTCATGATCACCGGCACATTCGGCAGGTTGAAACGCATATTGCCGGCGTAATGTCCCTTGGACGTGATGATGACCGTTCCCGGCTGCATGGCCATCGGCGCCAGCGTCCGTGCCAGATTGGCAAAGGGAATGTTCGTATAGGCGTAATTATGGGTCCAGTGGCCGGCAAGCGACCGGCCAATAAGTGCCGCCGGAACAAGAACCATGATGACGGCAGCCACGCCCCAGAGGCGCTTGATGCCGCGAAGGACATCGATCTCGGCCGCATCGATTTTCAGGACGAGATAGAGCGGCATGATCAGCAGGATTGGTGTCAGCCACCGGTCGCGAACGCGCTCCACCCCTGCAAACAGGATCATCAACACGATTGCGGCAAGGCAGACGAGGATGACGCGGCCGATCAGCCGCGTATTCGGGTTGGATGCCTTGACGATGCGCGCGAGGCCCTCACGGAAGACGAGGGCCAGCACCACGACCGTAAGGGCGATGAAGGCAATCACGGCCGTTGCCAGCGAGCCGAGCCCCTCGGCTATGCCGACAAGGAAATTGCTGTCGTCGCCAAGCATCTTCTTCATCGTGTGGCTGCTGGCGGACTGGCCATTGTCCAGGAGCCAGGCGAGATGCGGCGAAACGATCAGCGCCGCGACGACAACGGTAATGACGATCCGCCAGTCGAGCAGCCGGCGGCGCATATCGCGATCGAGCGCAACGGCGATCAGGGCAGCGACCGGCACGAGCGCGAAATTGTATTTCGTCAGCCCGCCGATCCCGGTGGCGATGCCGAGCAGCAGAAAGGCGCCGGCGGAGGGGCGGGTCAGCACACGCAGGAAGGCAAAGAGGAAGAGGGCCGTGCCGAAGATCGCCGCCACCGTATGGCTGAGGTCGCGCTGTGCCTCGAAAGCCACCTGCGGAATGGTGATCAGCGCCAGCGCGGCGACCGTCGCCAGGCGCTTGTCCTTCAGCACTTCGCGCGCCGCCAGCCAGTAGAACAGATAGGTGGCAAACAGCATCAGGTTCTTCAGCGCCGCAAGCGTCAGAAGCGATGTGCCGAAAAGGTGGATCGCGGCATTCTGCAGCCAGTTGTAGAAGGGCGGCTGGGAACTGTAGCCGGCCACGAGCCATTGCGAGAAATAGACCTGCTCGGCTTCATCCAGTTCCAGCCCGTGCGGCATCAGAAGCCGGACGGCAATATTTGCGATGAAGTAAAGCGCCAGCACCAGAATGAGGGTGGGAGGGCGCCGGATCGTCATGCCCCCGGCGGACTTCAGAGCTGGCTTTGGGACTGCCTTTTGGGCGGACTTTCGGGTTGAATACGAAACGGTCGGTCTTTTCATCGTGTCTCCGATACCCGGTCGAGGTGATCGACCGGGCAGGTCAGGATCATCAGTGCGGCGCTACCCAGGCATAGCTGAAGGCGGCAGTGCGCCCGTCGCGTGAATGGACATAAGGGATGTTGAGCGTGGTCGGGGTCAAGGCCTCGGCCGACAGTCCGGCGTCGTCAAGCGCCTCGCGTAGCCTTGGCGGAATGGCGTCACCCTTGCCCTCCCAGAGCACCAGGCCACCCTGTTTCGTCAGCGCGGGGTCGATTTCCGGCTCTTCGGAGAATGAGGGTGTCAGGACCGGTGTTTCGGGCGCGATGATCCGCGCGCTTCCCGCCAGAACCCGGCTTTCCGCCAGAATGAAGTGGAGCGGCCTTTGAGCGCCGCTCTCGGCAAGCACCGTTCTGACGAACGGTATCGACGGGAAACTGTCCTTGGGACGTGACCCGAGAGACGGGCCGAGAAGGCTGGCCGTGGCGATATAGATCAGGAAGCCATAGGCCATGATGAAGGCCGGGATCGTCAGCCGCAGGAAACCGACCAGTCCGTCCTTTCGGGCGGTATCGAGCTTCACGCAGAAATACAGCGGCAACAGCAGCAGGAAGGGAGACAGCCATTTCTGCGTGATCGTCGTGGCGCGCAGCGACACCGCGATGATGGCGATGATCAGCAGCGAAAAGCCGAAAGTCAGGATGAGCACGCGCGCGGCGGGGTTCTGCGCCCTGAGCGACGCGAGCAGATCACGCCGGAAGGCGAAGAGGAAGAAGGCAACGAGCGGCAACCCGCCGTCCAGCGTCGAGGTGACGATCATCACCAGTCCGCGCAGCCGGTCGAACACGCCGTTATGCGAAGCATCCTCGCGCATTTCGGCGATCGTTCCCGAGGTCGCAGCCTTGAAATGCTCGATGATCCAGACCGCATGCGGCAGACAGATGACAAGCGCGATCACGACGGTCAGCGCGATCCGCCGGTCGAACAGATGCTTGCGGAGCGTCGGCTCGGCAAACACGGCAAGCCATGCGGCCAGCGGCAGCACGACGAAATTATACTTGGTGATGGCGCCGATGCCGATCGCAAGCCCCGTCAGCGCATAACCGGCAAGCGACGGCGCCTTGAGCGTGCGCAGGAAGACATAGAGGAAGAAGGCGATCGAGCACATGGTCGCGACCGCATGGCTGAGGTCGCGCTGCGCCAGAACGGTGACGGCCGGAATGGCAAGCACGCCGAGCATGGCGGAACCGATGAGCGCCTTGTCCTTCACCACGATCCGCGCCGCAAGCCCGTAGAACAGGCAGGTGAGGAACAGGAGGCCGTTCTTCAGGATCGACAGCGCCAGGATCGACGGGCCGATCAGGTGGATGACGCCATATTGCAGCCAGTTGTAGAACGGCGGCTGGCGTCCATAGCCGAGAAGCAGATACTGGCTCTCCACCAGCTGCTCCGCCTCGTCGTTCTGCAGGCCCTCGACGCGCAGCACGCGAATGACGACGGCTGCGACATAATAAAGGGCGATCAGCCAGAGAACCGTTTCCGGTCTGGCTGACAGCGTATTACGAATGCGGCTGATCGCCCTCATGAACTTCCCTGACGATATAGCTGACGGCGGAGCCTTCGCGGTAATAGGTGCGGGCGAGCATTTCGGCGAGGATGCCGGTGGTGATCATCTGAACCGATGACAGGACCAGCATGACGCCGATCAGGAACAGCGGGCGCGTGCCGATATCATTGCCCATGATGAACTTGTCGAAGAAGAGATAGAGCATGATCAGGCCGGCAAGCGCGCCGAGCCCAAGTCCGAGCGAGCCGAAGAAATGCCCCGGCCGCGCCTTGTAGCGCATGAAGAACATCACCGACAGAAGATCGAGGATGACGCGGAACGTCCGCGAGATCCCGTATTTCGACACGCCGTGCTGGCGGGCATGATGGGTGACGGGGATTTCGCCGATACGCGAGGACGGCACCACGCTTGCAACCCAGGCCGGGATGAAACGGTGCATCTCGCCCATCAGCTTGACCTGCTTGATCACCGAGCGCGGTAGATCTTCAGGCTGCAGCCATAGTCGTGCAGGCGCACGCCGGTAATGCGGCCGATCAGCCGGTTGGCGATGAAGGACGGCACTTTGCGCAGGAGCAGCCCGTCCTGACGGTTCTTGCGCCAGCCGACCAGAAGATCGAGCCCGCGCCGTTCCAGTTCCGCCACCATCGACGGAATATCCTTCGGGTCGTTCTGCAGGTCGCCGTCGAGCGTTGCAATCAGGCGGCCGGCGGCCTGCGTGATGCCGGCCTGCATGGCGGCCGTCTGGCCGAAATTGCGCTGCAGTTCGACGATCTTCAGATCGAGGCCCGGGCGCGACAGCGCCTTGCGGGCATTGACGATCGTCGCATCGGTACTGCCGTCATCGACGAGGATCAGTTCCCATGCCGGGGCATAATCCACCATCGCGGAACAGATCCGCTCGATCAGCGGGCCGACGCTTTCTTCCTCGTTGAAGAGCGGCACGACGAGCGACAGCTCGATCGGCTTTGCCGTGTCGATGGGGGTGACAACCGACTCTGCTGTTGTACGCACCTGATGTTTCTCCTAACGTCGGGCTTGCCAGGCACGGCGCCCCCGGGGCGCGCATGAGGCGTAGAGGACGCGCCGATGTGGCGGCCAACCCGAAACCTTCGCATTGGGGCTCCTACTATATGAAGAACAGTCCGGTTGCCAGCCGCCCCATGTGGCTTATCCGCCACGCTATGACCCTGCTGACGATCGGCATCGTCGTCGTCTACGCGCTCTTCATCCAGTGGATATGGGGTTGGCAGAGCATATTCACCTTGTGGGATGGCGCGGGCTGGGGCACGGCGGCGCTTGCCATAGCCCTGCTTCTGTTGACCTATGTGCTGCGTACCTGGCGGATCTACGATTATTTCCCGAAAGAGACCGGCGGCCGTTTCGGCGTGCTGCTGCGGCTCGTCCAGGTCCATAATCTTCTCAACATCATGCTGCCCTTCCGCACCGGCGAGGCGAGTTTTCCACTGTTAATGAAGCGCGAATTCGACCTGCCGCTGGCGCGCACCACCGCGGCGCTCTTCGTCATGCGGCTCTTCGACCTGCACGCGCTTCTGGCGGCGGCCGGCACCGGCCTTGCCCTGCAGCACGGCCATCTCTGGGCCTGGGCTCTGTGGCTGGTCTTTCTGGTTGCACCGGCCATTGCCTTTGCCACCCGCCGCTCGGCCATCCGCCTTGCCCGCAAGGCCCTGCCGGGCAAGCTGACGAAACTGATGGACGAGGTGGAGCTTGGCCTTCCGGCCGATGCCGGCGCCTTTGCGCGTGCCTGGGGTGCGACGCTCGTCAACTGGTTCACCAAGGTGGCGGTTCTCGCCTGGGTCTTAGGCCTTCTCGGCGATCTCTCGATTGCCGCAAGCTTCGGCGGCAGCTCGGCGGCGAGCTTTCCTCCGTCCTGCCGATCCATGCGCCGGGCGGTGTCGGCACCTATCCGGCCGGCATCACGGCAGCGCGCTCGCCTTCGGCGCGGCCACCGGCGAACCGGCCCTCTCCGAGCTCGGCCGGGCGGCCGTCAACACGCACTTGCTGGTGATCATCTCCTCGCTGATCGGCACAGCCCTGTCGCTTCTGGCGGTGAAGGGGAAGGGTGGGGTGTGAGGTGGAGGCTGAGAGCGGCTCAGGCCAGTTCAAGCCCCAGATGCTCCGCCATCGGCAGAAAATCCTTGTCCCGCTGCAGCAATTGATGGCCATGCTCGTTGCAATAGGTGCCGATGATCATGTCGACCGTCTTTCTGACGGTGACGCCCCTTTGCCGTAACACCCGGTAATTCGACGCTGCCTTGATGGCGAGCGCCGGCGAGAGCATCGAAACCATCGGGAATTCGCGCAGATTGTGCTCGATCCGCTGCGCATGCTGATGATCGCGCGCGCCCTGAAGGATTTCCAGCACGATGATATCGCCAAGCAGAATCCTGCCGGGCGGAATGAGCGATCGCAGCGTATGCGCCACCTCGATATCGTCCTTGCGAAACAGAGCAATCCAGACCGAACTGTCCGCGACGATCATTCTCCTTCCCTGAAGCCCCAATTGGCATGGCGGGCGGATTGATCGCGCATCTCGCCAAGATCGGCACCCCAGCCGATACCTTCGAGATTGTCGATCGCGCGCAACTGTCTCCGGACCCTGACGAATTCGCGCAGGGCCTCGTCTACAGCTGCCTTCTTGGTCGTAAGCCCGCCAAGCGCCATCGCCTCGGCGATCAGATCGTCATCAAGATCGATATTCGTACGCATCGCAGCCTCCGAGGAGATTGGTGTGTGGATTTCGCAAACCATACACCAATCCTGCGATGCTCACAATCTTACTGGAACGCCGTCTCGTAAAAGCTCCTGAGCTTTCTCGAATGCAGCGTTTCCGTCGGCATGGCGGCGAGTTTCTGCACGGCGCGGATGCGATCTGCAGATGCTGGCTGACCTGTGTCCTGTAGAAGGCGGTCGCCATTCCCGGCAGTTTCAGTTCGCCATGCAGCGGCCGGTCGGAAACGCAGAGCAGCGTGCCGTAGGGAACCCGGAAGCGGAAACCGTTGGCGGCGATCGTTGCCGATTCCATGTCGAGCGCAATCGCCCGCGACTGCGAGAGCCTCTTCACCGGGCCGCGCTGGTCGCGCAGTTCCCAGTTGCGGTTGTCGATCGTCGCGACCGTGCCGGTCCGCATGATCCGCTTCAATTCGAAGCCTTCATAGCCGGTGACTTCCTCGACGCGCTTTCCAGCGCCTGCTGCACTTCGGCAAGCGCCGGGATCGGCACCCAGACGGGCAGGTCGTCGTCGAGCACATGGTCCTCGCGCACATAGGCATGGGCAAGCACATAGTCGCCGAGCCGCTGGCTGTTGCGAAGTCCGGCGCAATGGCCGACCATCAGCCATGCATGCGGGCGAAGCACGGCGATATGGTCGGTGATCGTTTTGGCGTTGGAAGGGCCGACGCCGATATTGACGAGCGTGATCCCGCAGTGATCGTCCTTCTTCAGGTGATAGGCCGGCATCTGCGGCATCCGCACGGTGCCCGCCGTCTCCGGCTTCTCGCATCCGGCATGAGTGACGATATTGCCCGGCTCGACGAATGCCGTATAGCCTTCGCCGCCCTTCGCCATCAGCCCGCGCGCCCAGGAGGCGAACTCGTCGATATAGAACTGGTAGTTGGTGAAGAGCACGAAATTCTGGAAATGCTCGGCGCCGGTCGCCGTATAATGGCTGAGCCGTGCCAGCGAATAATCGATGCGCTGGGCGGTAAAAGGCGCAAGCGGTGCCGGCTCGCCCGGCAGGGCCTCATATTCGCCATTGGCGATCAGGTCGTCTGTATTGTTGAGATCCGGCGTATCGAAAAGATCGCGCATCGGAATGTCGAGAAGCGCGTTGCTGACCGAGGCTTCCACATGCGTGCCTTCGCCGAAGGCGAAATGCAGTGGGATCGGCGTTGACGATTCCGATACGGTTACCGGCACGCCGTGGTTCTGCATCAGAAGCGCCAACTGATCGATGAGGTAGCGCCTGAACAGTTTGGGGCGGGTAATCGTCGTCGTATAGACGCCGGGCGCGGTCACATGGCCGTAGGAGAGACGCGAATCCGTATGGCCGAACGAGGTGGTCTCGATTGCCACCTGCGGATAGAAGGCCCGGTATTTGCCGGCGACCGGCGCGCCCTTGGCGAGCGCGCCGAAAGCATCGATGAGAAAGCCCGTATTGCGCTCGTAAAGCGCGATCAGCGCATCCACCGCTTCGACGGCATCGTCGAATACGCGCGGTTCGGCGAGTTTTGGGCTGATGAACGGAATGGGCGAAAGCGAAGCGATTCGTGTGTTCATGTGCTATTATAGCGGGAACTTTGCGACAAGCAAAAGAAAGCGACAGGCCTTCCAGACGTCGGTTATACCGCGCGCTGAGACCGCTCAGGCCCGGCCAAGGCAGGCCTGTCCATTCTCCGCGACGCAGCTTATGCCACGAAAGGCAACGCGTTCCTCACGCATGGCAAGAGCCGAGAAGGCGATGGCGAAATTGACGAGAATGAGCGTCATGATCGTGAAGCGTCTGGCGATGACCGGCATCTGTCCCTCCAAGGGTGATGCCGACAATCTGCCACCGGCCGCCTGAACGGGCTTTGAGCGTCCGGTTCACCTGCCGTTCATGGCGCAAAACGGGCCGCGCCATGGTGGCAGCGTGGCCGATCTCGGTCAGTCTCGTGGCGGTTCACAGCCGCGACCACGTCTGCGATTTGCACAGAACCTTCAGCACGCAGCCTTTCAGCTTCATCGCGCTGCCGGTCACGGCGGCCGAACCGCTATAGGTCTTGTCATTGGCCGGATCGGTGATCTCGCCGGAATAGTCGGCGCCGGTACCCGAAAGCGTCCCGATCTTCTTGCCGGCATATTTGCCGGTCTTCAGCGTCACGCAATAGGCCGTGCCGCATTTGCCGATCTGCGCCGTCTCGCCGCTCTCGGTCTTCCAGTTGCCCTCGATCGGTTCGGCAGCGCGCGCGGGCAGGGAGCCTGCCAGAACCGTGCCGAGGATCATGCCCAGGATTGCGCCTGCCATCGGAACAGACCTGCGCGCGTCTTTCATCGAAATCATCTGAATTCTCCTCCCGGTTCGGCGCATCCCTGCTGTGTGGATGCCTGCCGCAAGATTTATCTGACCAAGACGTAAAGGTAAATCGGATTTGAGGAGCCTCGGCGGTGCGAAAATCGCGCCGGCACCAACGGATCTTTGCCGGGTTTAAAACCGGGTTTAAAACTGGGAGCCGAAATCACGGTGAACAAAGGGTAAAATTGGAGAGATTGATGGAAGGTTAATGAACGTCCGAAATCCTTAATTTGCAGGGCTTCCGATGTTTAACAAAAACCCAATTTTACCAAGCATTTGTACTTTGTTTTCATCGAATTAATCATGCTTTTTAGGCGCTTTTTGCGATCTCGCTGGCATAGTGGGCTCATCAAACGAGCGGGGCAAACCCGCCGCCCGGACCGGAGTTCAAGCCGCATAAGACGGCAGCCCGGAACCGGAAAACAGGGCAGACGAGAATAAAACAGGCAGCGCATGTCGCGCAAAAACTGCGCAGCGGTTTTGCGACAACGACATGCGATAAAAAGACAGGGATCAAACCGATGGCACGCTTTGACATGAGCATTTCCGAACCGGCGACGATGTCCACGACGGGAGCTTCTTCCGGTGGGGAAGCCCGCGCCGAGGCCTTCTGCGACATGGGCCTGATGTATGCGACCGGCAGAGGTTGCGACATCGATCTGGTCGCCGCCCACAAGTGGCTCAACATTGCCGCCATCAGGGGCTCCGACCGTGCCGCCGAACTGCGTGCCGATCTGTCCCACCAGATGACCAAGATGCAGCTCGCCGAAGCGCTCCGTGCCGCCCGCGACTGGATGACGGTTCACTGATCTCCGAACACCGATCTCGCACCTTGTGTGCGGACGACGACATTCAAACGGCCCCGCGGAAGCGAACCGGAGGGGCGGCCAAAAGACGACGGCCTCGAAAGGCCGCTCAACGATAAAAAGACTGAGCAGATAAAAAGACAAAGCCCGAAACGGCTGATCACCGAACGGGAAGGAAGGCGAGCCGGCAGAAGACCGGCCGGCCCGGATCGGCAGACTGGAAAAAGCTGAATGAATGAAGGGCGCGACCGGCAGGAACAAGGCCGGCGCGCCCTTTTGCTGTCATGCCGAAAGGTAGGCGGCCGCAGAGCCCCTTCAGAGCCCCTTCAGAACCTTCGGCAGAGCCTCGTCGAGAAGCGCCATATCGGCTTCCGGCCCGGTGCTGACGCGAATGCAGCGGTTGAGCGGTGCAACGCCCGGCATGCGGATGAAGACGCCATGTTCCATCAGACCGTCGACGATCGACTTGGCAAAGGCGCCGTCGCGGCCGCAGTCGATCGCGACGAAATTGGTGGCCGAGGGCAGGGCGGCAAAGCCGTTCTGGGCCGCGATCGCACCGATCCGCTCGCGCGATGCCTTGATGCGGCCGACCACCTCTTCGAGATAGGCCTGATCCTTGAGCGCGGCGACCGCGCCGGCAACGCCGCCCGGTTCATGCCGAAATGGTTGCGCACCTTGTCGAAGGCCTGCGCGGTGTCCGGCGTGGTGATGGCATAGCCGATGCGTGCGCCCGCAAGACCATAGGCCTTGGAGAAGGTACGGGTGCGGATGATGTTCGGCAGGTCGATCAGCGAGGCGATCGAGGGCATGGCGCCGGCAGGGCCGGTTTCGCAATAGGCCTCGTCCAGCACCATCAGCGTGGTTTCCGGCAAGGCTTTCGCAAACGCGATGATGCTGTCGGCATCCCACCAGCTGCCCATCGGATTGTCGGGATTGGCGAAATAGACGAGCGGCGGGTTTTCCCGCTTCACCGCATCGAGAAGCCCGTTCAGGTCTTCCCGGTCATCGACATAAGGCACCGTCACAAGACGCCCGCCATAACCGGCGACATGGAAGTTGAAGGTCGGATAGGCGCCGAGCGAGGTGACGACCGGCATGCCGGTGCCGGCACCCGTATGGGCGGCCGGATCGATCACAAGGCGCACGATCTGGCCGAGCAGGCTGTCGATACCTTCGCCGATCGCCAGATTGGCCGGCTGACAGCCGAGATGGGCAGCCAGCGCCTGCTTCAGGTCGAAATTCTCCGGATCCGCGTATTTCCAGCTTTCGGCACCCGCAACGCTCATGGCCGCGATGACGGAAGGCGCCGGACCAAATCCGTTCTCATTGGCGCCGATCCGCGCCCTGACGGTGAGATGGCGATTGCGCTCGATGGCCTCGGGGCCGACGAAGGGAACGGTGGAGGGAAGGGCACTGACGAGCGGAGTGAAGCGCTGGAAGGCTGGCATTGGAAATATGTCCGATTTTTAAAAGTCGGCACACAATAAGAGCGAATCGCCGCCGCGCAAGCCTTTCGCTGCAAGGCAGGCCTGCGCCATCGCATCGGCACGATCCGGAGATTGCCGTTGCAGGAAACTCCTCGGCCGCGGTCCGGCGCCAAACGGCTCTGCTGCGAACCCGCACCTCCGATCGAACCCCGCCATGCGTTCACGCCCAGCCCCAGTGGCAACCCTAGTGGCCACCCGGTACCAAACCCTGAGATATCAGCTGGTATATTACATAGCACGCGTGCGCGCGCGAGGCGGCAGAGCTTTTCAGATCCGCTCGTCCGGTGGCCCAGCGGCGGTGAAATGCCGAAATCCGGCCCGTATCTCTACTGGCTGACCTCGAAGCCGAGCCGGATGACGTGATGCATGAACTCTTCGTCGAGCAGCATGTTGAAGCCGATCTTCACCCGTTCGCCATCGCGCCGCATCACCGTGCAGCCGATCTCGTCGCGGATGCCGAGGATCTCCAGAAAGAAATTCGCCGGCACCGGTACCGATGGCGCGACTTCCAGCTCGCGCCCGCAAGCGAGATCGAGCGGATCAGGCAGCGCACCGAACTCGTCGTGGTCAGGTGATGGCCGATGAGAACGATCCGTCCCGGCCGCTCCAGCGGGAAGCTTTCGAAGGCAATCTCCGCTGGGTCCAGACGGTGATGGACCTGATGATGATCGCGACCGGCCTCTGCGCCGGTGGTGATGATCCTGTCTTCGTCAATCATGAGCATGTGGTCTCCTCCCTGCATCCTCATGTAGCATTTTGCTGCAAAGCCGCTGATTTCGCGTGAAAGCCATCACTAAAATGCCGCTGATCTGCGCATTTTCGTCGCCCTGCGAGCGCCGGGCGCGGGGTTGGTCATGGCAAGTGTAGCATCAGTGGCCGTTGACCGCCCGGAACGCCGGGTCTACTCCTCGCATCAGGGTCGGATGGCGGTTCGCAAGAGGATAAGCCGATGGCGGCCGTCGAAACGCAGGACGTTTCAGGCGGCATCAGCAATGGAGCAGGACGTGGCAGGCAGGTTGGTGGTCATCGGTGCGGGGCAGGCGGCATTCGCACTCGCGGCGAAGCTTCGGGCATTGAAGGACGAGCGGCCGATCACGCTGATCGGCTCGGAAGATGTCGCCCCCTATCAGCGGCCGCCGCTCTCGAAGAAATACCTGCTCGGCGAAATGAGCTTCGAGCGCCTGACCTTCCGCACCGACGACTGGTATGGCGAACATGGCGTCGAGCTGAAGCTCGCGACCTCGTCGAGGAAATCGACCGCGAGAAGAAGACCGTCCGCATGCAGGACGCTCGACGCTCGATTATGAAACGCTGGTCATCGCCACAGGCTCGACGCCGCGCACGCTGCCCGCCGCGATCGGCGGCGATCTCGCCGGTGTCTATACGGTGCGCGACAAGCGCGACGCCGATCTTCTGGCCGGCGAAATGCGGCCGGGCCGTCGCCTCTTGATTATCGGTGGCGGCTATATCGGCCTCGAGGCGGCAGCCGTTGCCCGCAATCTCGGCCTTGAAGTCACGCTCATCGAAATGGCCGACCGTATTCTCCAGCGCGTCGCCGCCAAGGAGACAGCCGATGTCATGCGCGCCATCCATGAGAAGCACGGCGCCGTCATCCGCGAAAGACCGGCCTGACGCGACTGATCGGCACCGACGGCCATGTGTCCGGCGCCGAACTCTCCGACGGCTCGGTGATCGACGTCGATTTCGTCATCGTCGGCATCGGCGTCACGCCGAACGACCGGCTGGCCCAGGATTGCGGCCTCAATGTCGGCAATGGCGTGCTGGTCGATGAGTTTGCCCGCACCTCCGATCCGTCGATCTTTGCCGCCGGCGATTGCGCCATGCTGCCCTGGCGCGGCCGCAACATCCGCCTCGAATCGGTACAGAATGCCGTCGACCAGGCCGAATCGATTGCCGCGACGCTCGCCGCCGGCCCGGACGGTGAGACGGCGCCTTATGATGCCAAGCCGTGGTTCTGGTCCGACCAGTATGACGTGAAGCTGCAGATTGCCGGCTTCAATCTCGGTTATGACGAGACTTTGGTGCGCCCAGGCACCCGCGAAGGCAGTGTCTCGATCTGGTACTATGCCGAGGGACGTCTGATCGCCGTCGATGCGATCAATGACGCAAAGGCCTATGTCACGGCCAAGAAGCTGCTCGACAACGGCCTTTCCGCCGACAAGGCGATCATCGCCGATCCGGCGGCCGACTTAAAGCAGCTCCTCGCCTGACGGGATCTCGAAAAAAAGCGCCGGGCCTTCGGGAGAAAGGGCCGCGCTATCGAATGAAGACGAAATGGGAGGAGTACGAATGCCGGTACCGGCAAACAGGTTCAAGGCGGCGATCACTGCGGGCGCACCGCAGATCGGCCTCTGGCTCAACATGGCAGGGGCGATCCCCGCCGAAATCGCCGGCCGCGCCGGTTTCGACTGGCTCGTCATCGATGGCGAGCATGGCCCGAACGACCTTTCCACCATTCGCGAGCAATTGCAGGCGCTGTCCGGCTCCTCCGCCGAACCGGTTGTTCGCCCGCCTGCCGGCGAAACCTGGATGATCAAGCAGCTGCTCGATCTCGGCGCCCGCACGCTTCTCGTTCCCATGGTCGATACGCCCGAACAGGCGCGCCGGCTGGTGAGCGCGACGCGCTATCCGCCGAATGGCGTGCGCGGCATGGGCGCGATGGTCGCCCGCGCCTCCGGCTTCGGTGCGATCCCCGACTATGTCGAATCGGCAGAGGCCGAACTTTGCCTTCTGGTGCAGATCGAATCGGTTGAAGCCGTGAACAACATCGAATCGATCGCCGCGATCGATGGCGTCGACGGCTTGTTCATCGGACCCGCCGATCTGTCGGCCGATATGGGATTTCGCGGTCGAACCGATTCTCCCGAAGTCCGCGCCACGATTCGCGATGCGATCGGGCGAATCGTTGCCACCGGCAAGCCGGCCGGCATCCTCACCTTCGATGAAGCGCTGAACCGCGAATGCCTCGACCTCGGCGCATCCTTCGTCGCCGTCGGCGGCGATGTGACGGAGTTTGCCTTAGCCCTGCGCCGGCTTGCTGCGCGCTATGGCCGTGCGGACACGGCCGCCGGACCCGCCTCCTACTGAGAATCACGCGTCCTTGTTCGCCGCCGTGACGGCTTTTGCGACCGGCGATTGCACCGGATAACACCCGATCCGGGCGCAAAAGCCGGGTTCTGCCGCAATCCGGCCCGACAAACGCGGATCGCCGGCAAAAGACCTTGCAATCGGCCTGCTTTCGCAATAGTCAGGCCCGACCGGAGAGGTGGCCGAGTGGTCGAAGGCGCTCCCCTGCTAAGGGAGTATACGTCAAAAGCGTATCGAGGGTTCGAATCCCTTCCTCTCCGCCATCAACACCCCGAAAAATTGATCTTAAGGCCTGCAATCTGAAGCTCGCGCTTTGGCTGTTTTTCGGCCGATTGCGTTCCTGGCCGCAAAAACCTGCTTCGAGCGATAACCCACTGTCCTTTAAGTGATTTTTTAACGGATGCTAAAAAAGCATTAAGGCCCCCGGGTTGTCCTGTGTCCTTTCCGCAACACGGATTTGTGAAGCATTCTAAGAAACCTTGTGTGGTTTCAGTTCACGATTGCATGAGCGCTACCGTTTTGTATTTTCAATCTCGGAAGCGAGGCGGTGGATCGTCCTTCTTCCAGCATAAGACGGGGATGGGGCAGGGAACGCTGTCCTTCAGCCATAAGAACCCAGACCCTTTTGAAACTTTGACTGGAGGTCAACACATGAACATCAAGAGCCTTCTTCTCGGCTCCGCTGCTGCAGTAGCAGCAGTATCCGGCGCTCAGGCTGCCGACGCAATCGTAGCAGCTTCGCCTGAGCCGGTTGAATACGTTCGCGTTTGCGACGCATTCGGCACGGGCTACTTCTACATCCCGGGCACGGAAACCTGCCTCAAGATCGGCGGCTATGTTCGTTTCCAGACCGACTGGCAGAGCAACGGCGACGACAACTGGAACGCACGTACGCGTGGTTACCTTTCCTTCCAGACCAAGTCGGACACCGAATACGGCGCTCTCGGCTCGTTCATCGCCCTGCGCACCTGGGCTGACGGCGACTACGCTGGCGGTTCCGTCGAAATCGACGAAGCTTACCTGACGCTCGGCGGCTTCACCGCTGGTTACAAGTACAACTACTGGGACGCTGGTCTCTCGGGTGAAACCGATAACCTCGGCTCCAACCGTATCAACACGATCGCCTACGACTACACCGGCGCTGGCTTCAAGGCTGGTGTCGCTGTTGACGAGCTGACCAAGCTGTACTCGCGCACCACCACCAGCGTTTACGACAACGATGGCGTTGGTATCGAAGGCCAGATCTCCGGCACGTTCGGTCCGATCTCCGCGACCCTGCTCGGCGGTTACGACTTCCACGCTGACGAAGGCTCGGTTCGCCTGATGGCAACCGCTGACGTTGGTCCGGGCACGTTCGGCGTTGCCGGCGTATACTCCTCGGGCGCAAACGCTTACTACGACGTTTCCGAATGGACCGTTGCAGTTCAGTACGCTGCCAAGATCAACGACAAGTTCACGATCACCCCCGGCTTCCAGTACTGGGACAAGATCGGTCTTGACGCGAGCGGCGACTTCAACGGCGGCGACGCTTGGAAGGCTGGCGTAACCCTCGACTACAAAATCGTCGAAGGTCTGACCACCAAGGTTTCCGTACAGTACACGGACTCCGACGCAGTTTCCGACAACGTATGGTCGGGCTTCGTTCGCCTTCAGCGCACGTTCTAATACGACGCTCAGTTTCTTCTACGGAAAGCCCGGCGCAAGCCGGGCTTTTTGCATTTTGTCTGCCTGTCTGCCTGTCTGCCTGTCTGCCTGTCTGTCTTGCCGCGCTGCGCCTCCGACCTGATGGCAGATGAGGTGTCCGTCGCGCGGATCGCATTGAGAATGGCCGCCGACAGTGATTTCCGGATAGGGGCGTCGGGGTGAATCACTCGAACCTTGGTAAGGCGCCGAAAGGATCGGCGAGCAGCCGGGGTCTGCCCCTGGGGTGGGGGCGCTGACGCCGTCCGGGCCGCGATATCCCCGTCATCGTCCATCTCATGTTCCTGCCCGCAGATCTCTGTCGCCCTGTCCCGAACCTGGCGCAAACCAAGTCTCGATCCGGGTCTCAGGGGTGGCCCTCCGGAGAAGTCGCAAAGGATTGGGTATCCGACGGCATCGGCGCTTTCGGGCAGAGCCCGATCGAGCGACGGGCGATTGGTCCGCGGGCGGGCGCGCAAGTGGGGGGGCAGGGGTGCCCGGAAGGGTGCGCGGAGGGGGCGCGAAAGGGTGCGAGGAGTGGTGCCTGCAAATGGCCTGGCGAAAAGCGGCGGTCGCGCGCGCACAGGAAGGGCGCTGGGCGCGTTTTTCCTCCCGGCGGCTGGTGAGGTGGCTCACGATGCGCTCACGCTTCCGTGAGTGGCCTTGCTGCTGATTCCTGACGGGTTGTGAGTCGTCTGGTCCCGTCTGCCACGATTGGGCCCTCCCGGACATGCTTTCGCCACAGTCTCGCCAACTTCTCCACCGGGTGGGCTGAACTGCCGTCCAGACACCGTTCTGGCCGGCCTGCAAGGCCTGCATCCACAGCGTGCTAAAGCTTTACAGATCCTTAACTTTTGAGGGTTTTTTGCCGTTTTGAACCGCCAACTAGTGCACGATGGCAACACGATGGGCGAAATGGGGCTTCGCAACGCAGCGTTCCGGCAGTTAGTCGTTGTTGAAAATCGCCCGTGGGTTAGATTGCATCAGTGACGAGGTTAGAATCGTAATCCGCACGGAAGTTAAGGATTGGCACTGAATTCTCAGGAAGCTGATCCAAGTGCAAAACGTGATTTGGAGGTCAAATTATGAACATCAAGAGCCTTCTTCTCGGCTCCGCTGCTGCAGTAGCAGCAGTATCCGGCGCCCAGGCTGCTGACGCAATCGTAGCTGCTTCGCCGGAGCCGGTTGAATACGTTCGCGTTTGCGACGCATTCGGCACGGGCTACTTCTACATCCCGGGCACGGAAACCTGCCTCAAGATCGGCGGTTATGTCCGTTTCGAAGTTCAGTGGAACGACGAGAACGACGCCAAGAACTGGAACGCTCGTACGCGCGGCCTGGTTTCCTTCCAGACCAAGACCGACACCGAATACGGTGCACTCGGCTCGACCGTCACCATGCGTACCTGGGCTGAAGGCGACTACAACGGCGGTTCCGTTGAACTCGACGAAGCTCTCATCACGCTCGGCGGCTTCAAGGCTGGTTACGGCTACAACTACTGGGATAACGATCTCTCGGGCGAAACCGACGACCTCGGTTCCAACCGCACGAACATGATCGGTTACGACTACACCGGTTCGTCCTTCTCGGCTGGCCTGTTCGTTGACGAACTGACCAAGCGTTACAGCGAAGGCACGAGCGCTGGCTACACCGGTTCCAACGATGGCGTTGGTATCGAAGGCCAGATCTCCGGCGCATTCGGCCCGGTTTCGGCTACCTTGCTCGGCGGCTATGACTTCCACGTCAACGACGGTTCGATCCGCGGTATCGCTACCGCCGACATCGGCCCGGGCACGTTCGGCCTCGCAGCCATCTACTCCTCGGGTGCGAACGCTTACTACGACCTCGGCGAATGGACGGTTGCTGCTCAGTACGCTGCTAAGCTGACCGACAAGTTCACCCTGACGCCTGGCTTCCAGTACTGGGGCAAGACGGCTTACGGCGCTGACGGCGACTTCGGTGGTCCGGATGCATGGCGCGCTGGCGTCACCCTCGACTACAAAATCGTCGAAGGCCTGACCTCGAAGGTTTCGGTTCAGTACACCGACACCGACAACAGCGGCTGGTCCTACAACGACGGCTGGAGCGGCTTCGTTCGCCTGCAGCGCACGTTCTAATACGACGCCTAGTGTTATTGACGGAAAGCCCGGCGCAAGCCGGGCTTTTTGTGTTTCGGGACCTGATAATTGCTATTTCTGGTAGAGCGGGCGAAGCTTGGCGGGGGGCAGGCTGGCAGCGGCTGGAACGGAAATTCTCTGAAAGCAGGGCAAGCCCCGTGCCGGTCGACTTCGGGCTTGCGGTTGGAGATTGGTCGCATGCGGTGCCGGCGGGGCTCGGGCAGATAGTCCGCGCGGCAATCCCGGGCAGGGGCGGGCCAATAGGCAGGCAATGGCATGCCAGGATACCGGCAGGTAAGACACGGGCAGGGGCAAGCCGCAGGCAGGGTTAATCAAGCGCAGGCAAGACACAGGCAAGCGCAGGCAAGCGCAGGCAAGCGCAGATAAGACGCAGGCGAGAGGCGATTCGCCATTCGGCACCGCACCGTCAACTCCTTGAATGTTCAATGACATTTCATCGTGCCGGGCTTGGTTGCAAATTTCAGCCATGGCGCGCAAGTTCTGCATGGTTTGGTGCAAACCCGCCACACACCGGGCAAATGGATGGCAAATGCGGTAATACTCAGTCTGCTGAATGTTGCGCTGTAATCCTCTCTGAATATGGTGCCGGCCAGCGCGAAGCCACTGGGCCGCGCGGGTCCTGAAGTCGCGGCCTCTGGGAAAGACGCCAGCCCGCGACACTTATTTTTTGAGGTTACAATGAACATCAAGAGCCTTCTCCTTGGCTCCGCTGCTGCTGTTGCAGCAGTCTCTGGCGCGCAGGCTGCCGACGCAATCGTGGCAGCTTCGCCCGAACCGGTTGAATACGTTCGCGTTTGCGACGCATTCGGCGCGGGTTACTTCTACATTCCCGGCACCGAGACCTGCCTGAAGGTCGGCGGCTATGTCCGTTTCGAACTGCAGTTCAACGACCACGATGATTCGAAGAACTGGAACGCCCGCACGCGCGGCAAGGTTTCCTTCAGCACCAAGTCCGACACGGAATATGGCGCTCTCGGCTCGACCGTCACCATGCGTACCTGGGCCGAAGGCGATTACAACGGTGGTCAGGTCGAACTCGACCAGGCCTTCATCACGCTTGGCGGCTTCAAGGTCGGTTACGACTACAACTGGTGGGATACCGATCTGATCGGCGAAACCGACGACCTCGGCTCGAACCGTCTGAACATGATCGGTTACGACTACAACAGCGGCAATCTTGAAGCCGGTGCCTATGTCGAAGAGCTGACCAAGCGTTACAGCGAAAGCGGCACCACCTACGGCGAGAACGATGCTGTCGGTCTCGACGCTTCGGTCAAGTATAACTTCGGAGCCCTCACGGCCTGGGTTATCGGCGGCTACGATTTCCACGTCAACGATGGTTCGGTTCGCGCCATCGTGTCGGCTGACATCGGTCCGGGCACGTTCGAACTTGCCGGCATCTACTCGTCTGGCGCAAACGCCTACTACGATCTCGGCGAATGGACGGTTGCAACCGACTACCAGCTGAAGGTCACGGACAAGTTCTCCGTTACCCCGGGCTTCCAGTACTGGAAGAATGTCGGCTACAACTCTGCCGGCAACTTCGGCGGTGGCGATGCCTACCGCGCCGGCGTCACGCTGGACTACAAGATCGCCGAAGGCTGAATGCCAAGCTGACCGCGAACTGGAACCGGACCGACGCAACGGACTGGGCCCACGACAACGGTTGGGACGGCTTCCTGCGTCTGCAGCGCTCGTTCTGATGACGCCGGTCGGGCCGCCTCTGGCGGCCTGACCTCTCAAGGTGCAGCGCAGGGGCGCCGCGCATTGATCGCGTGATGCCTCGTCCCCTGTCTCCTGTCGCAGCCCTCGATACTGATCCACCGCCTCCTGGGCTCGCGCGGATGTTGAGCGACGATGGTGTCGACGTCGAAAGCTTGAAATGCCGGCCTTCAATAAGGCCGGCATTTTGCGTTTCCGGCCTGTTTCCGTCCTTTTGAACCGTGAAATGGAGGCAAGTGTGCAACACCTGGGCGGATAACCTGATGATCACACAATAGTCAGCACACTGAGGATTGCGGCAAAATGACGGGCATCTAATCTACGAATGCGGCTCACGGGGGGAGCGCGTCATTAGAGAATGTCGTAGCCGGATCCGGTCCTCGGGTCCGATACCCGTCAAGGATTATCATCATGAGCATAAAGAGCCTTTTTCTCGGCTCAGCAGCAGCACTCGCCTCCGTTGGCGCAGCGCACGCGGCTGATGCCATTGTCGCCGCATCGCCGGAGCCTGTTGAATATGTCCGCGTCTGCGACGCCTTCGGCACCGGTTACTTCTACATTCCGGGCACCGAGACCTGCCTGAAAGTCGGCGGTTACGTCCGTTTTGAAACGGAATGGAACAGCCAGAAGGATGCGAAGAACTGGGATGCGCATACCCGTGGCCTCGTCACCTTCGACACGAAGACGGATACGGAATATGGCGCCCTTGGCTCCACCGTCACCTTCCGCAGCTGGGGGCAGGGCGACTATGATGGCGGCACCGCCGAAATCGACGAAGCTTTCATCACCCTTGGCGGCTTCAAGGTCGGCTACGGCTATAACTGGTGGGATACCGACCTTGCCGGCGAAACCGACAATATCGGCTCCAACCGCCTGAACATGGTCGGCTACGACTACAAGGGCGACAATCTGGAAGTCGGCGCCTTTGTCGAAGAGCTGACCAAGCGCTACAGCGAATCGGGTGACAGCTACAATTCCAACGACGGCGTTGGCTTCGATGGCTCCGTCACCTACAATTTCGGCCCGGTCAAGGCATGGCTGCTCGGTGGCTATGACTTCCATGTCAACGATGGCAGCCTGCGTCTCTGGCTGACCTCGGATATCGGTCCCGGCACTTTCGAAGTCGCCGGCGTCTATTCCTCCGGCGCCAATGCCTATTACGATCTGGGCAAATGGACGGTGGTCGCCGATTACGACATGAAGATCACCGACAAGTTCTCCGTCACGCCCGGCATCCAGTATTGGAAGGATGTCGGCTATGGCCCTGATGGTGATTTCAACGGCGGTAGCGCCTATCGTGCCGGTGTGACCCTCGATTACAAGATCACCAAGGGTCTCGCCGCCAAGATCACCGCCAATTACAACAATACCGATGCCACCGACTGGGCCTATTCCAATGGCTGGGATGGCTTCGTGCGCCTGCAGCGCAATTTTTGACCGGAGCGGCAGAGATCTGCAAGCGAGCTGATCGCATGCTGGCGTCATCCTCGGGCTCGTCCCGAGGATGACGGAACCCGTGTCCGATGTCTTGCTGACCGTAGAAAGGCAAAAGGCCCGGTCATACCGGGCCTTTCCATTTGCATCTCATTCAGAAGCAACTCAGCGGCGGCCGAAGCGCAGGTCGTCCTCGATATCGGCCTTCTGGCCGAGCCTTGTCTTGTAGACCTGATAATTCTCCATCACCCGCTGCACATAGTTGCGCGTTTCGGGGAAGGGGATGCGTTCGATCCAGTCGACCACCTCGTCGATCGGCTTGCCGCGCGGATCGCCGTAACGGGCGATCCATTCATCGACGCGGCGCGGTCCGGCATTATAGGCGATGAAGGTCAGGATATAGGATCCGTCGAAACGGTCGATCTGCTCACCGAGATACTGTGCGCCGAGCGTCGCGTTATAGGCAGCATCGCTGGTGAGCCGCTCCGCCTTGAAGCTGATCCCGTGCCGCTTGGCGACACCCTGCGCCGTACCCGGCAGGATCTGCAACAGGCCGCGGGCATTGGCCGCCGAAATCACGGTCGGGTTGAAGGCACTTTCCTGTCTTGCGATCGCATAGGCCAGCGCCTTGCCCGAACCGTTGATATCGGCACTGGCCGGAATGACGCCGATCGGAAATGCAAGGGCTGCCACATCGATGCCGCGCGAAAACGCAGCCTTGCCGATCTGCAGTGAAAGCGCATGGTCGCCTTCGGCCTCCGCGCGCGCGGTCAGGAGCGCCAGCTCGCCGGGGCTCGTCATCTCTTCGGCAAGCGCCCGGTAGAGCGGCGCGGCACGCTTCTCGTATCCGGCGGCATCCAGCCGTTCGATCGCCTGCATCACGCCGCGGCTGCGGAAGCGCTCGCGGTCCTGCGGGGTCGGTGCCGGATAGGCAACGTCCAGCGTGCGGATGCCAAGCCGCGTTGCCGCCAGCTGGCCATAGAACGTGCCGGAAAGATGGGCGGCCTTGGTGTAGAACTCGCGGGCATTGCCCGGCCCGCCGGCTTCCGCCGCGCGGCCGAGCCAGTAATAGGCGCGCGAGGCCGAAAGCGGCTTGGTCGAGACATCGAGGATCTCGCGAAAATGCTTTTCCGCCGTCACCGGGTCATTCAGCGCCCGAAGCGCATACCATCCGGCGTGGAAATCCGCATCCACCTTGTCGGTGGAGGAGGTTGCAAGCGGATGCGAGATCGTCTTGTAGGCGAGGCGAAAATCGCCCTGGTCGGCAAGACCGCGGGCGATGATCCGCTGCTCGTTCCACCACTCGCCGGTATTGACCAGCCGGGCAGGGTCGCGCGGTGCCTTTTCGAGAAGGGCCGAAGCCTCGCGAAACTTGTCCTGCCGGCGCAGATATTCGATGCGGCTGAACAGATAGGTCGGGTCTGACGCAAGCGAGCCATCGACGCCGGCAAGAGCGGCGGGTGCCGTCTTTGCGCCGCTCGCAACCGCAGTCCAGGCCTTGTAGAGCGATTGCGCGCGGCCAAGCTCGGAGAAGCGCTTCGCCTGCGCGGTGCGGCCGCGATACATCAGCATGTCCATCCGCGCCTTGTGGTCGGCAACGGAGAGGAGCGGCTGGAACTCGCCGAGGATCTTGTCCTCCATATCCTTGTCGAGCGGCTGCGAAACCCAGAGGCCCTTGATCAGCCGCGCCGCATCGCCACTCCTGCCGGTCGCAACCAGCGCCCGCGACAGGATGACGGTGCCTTCGGTCGTCTCCGGCCGCGTCTGGCCGAAGGCGGCAAGCACGGCGCCGGAGGGCGGGTTTCGCGGTAGAGCGCCCGCTCGGAAAGCGCCCGCAGGCTGGAAAGACCCGGCCAGCCCTTCAGCTCGATCTGTGCCGCGGCGATCTCGCCGGACGGCACGTCCCGAGGCCCGAGGTCGCGATGGCCCAGGTCATGATCTGCCGGTCGAGCGAGCCGCGGGCCATGCTGTCCCGCACGGAGATCGCCGTTGCTGCATCGCGGTCGGAAAGCGCATCGAGCCCGGTCTTCAGGCTGGTTGCCTCGCTCATCGGGTTGACGCGCGGAATGGAGCCGGTGATGTCCGGCACGGTCATGGCGGCCGGTGTCAGCCTTGCCGGGCCATTGGGGGCGGGCGTCGGCATCGGCACGCTGCCGGAACCGGAGCCGGAGGAGGGGCCATGCATCGGTGTCGGAACATCCGGCTCGTCCGGTCGCGCGAAGGGAAGCGGCACAGCACCATCCATCGCAGGCGCTGCATGCGCCGGCGTGAAAGGCCGAAGGGGCCGCCCAGCGGCATCAGGCTGGAGCCGAGGCTCAGCCCGAAAGTGGCGATCATCAGGACGGACTTTTTCATCCGGCATTCCGCGACAAGGACAGTGGTCTCCTATTAGCTGATGCGTCGATTAACGAAAGCTTACCATAGATATGCGAAGGCGCGAATTTCGATACGGAAATCATCATAAAATCGCGCGGTCCTGCGCTTGTCGCGGTTATCTCGTCGCTTTATGGTGCCCGACCTTAGCGACGTATTACGGCCGAACGATGGATTGCGGCCATGGGAGTTTTTGCATGTTCAAGGGATCTATGCCCGCCCTCGTGACGCCCTTCACTGCAGAAGGCGGCGTGGACGAGAAAGCATTTGCGGCGCATGTCGAATGGACGATTTCGGAAGGCAGCACCGGCCTTGTCCCGGTCGGCACGACGGGTGAATCGCCGACCCTTTCGCATGACGAGCACAAGCGCGTCGTCGAACTCTGCGTCGAGATCGCAGCCAAGCGCGTGCCCGTCATTGCCGGCGCCGGCTCCAACAACACGCTGGAAGCGATCGAGCTTGCCGAACATGCCGAAAAGGCAGGCGCCGACGCGCTTCTCGTTGTCACGCCCTATTACAACAAGCCGACCCAGAAGGGCATGATCGCGCATTTTTCAGCGATCGCAGACGCCGTGTCGCTGCCGATCATCATCTACAACATCCCCGGCCGTTCGGTCGTCGACATGACGCCGGAGACGATGGGTGCGCTGGTCAAGGCCCACAGGAACATCGTCGGCGTCAAGGATGCCACCGGCAAGATCGAACGCGTCTCCGAACAGCGCATCGCCTGCGGCAAGGAATTCGTCCAGCTGTCGGGTGAGGATGCGACGGCGCTCGGCTTCAACGCCCATGGCGGCGTCGGCTGCATTTCGGTGACGGCAAACGTTGCGCCGCGCCTCTGCGCCGAGTTTCAGGCGGCAACGCTTGCCGGCGATTACGCCAAGGCGCTGGAATATCAGGACCGCCTGATGCCGCTGCACAAGGCGATCTTCCTGGAGCCCGGCCTCTGCGGCGCCAAATATGGCCTTCACCGCCTGCGCGGCATGAACCGCGCGGTGCGCTCGCCGCTGATGTCGACGCTGGAGCCTTCGACCGAGGCTGCGATCGATGCGGCGCTCATCCATGCCGGCCTTCTGAACTGAGCTGTCAAACTGAAGCGTCCCCTTCGCTTCACATTTGCCGCATCAGGCACTAGATAACAGTCATAACCCCGTCCGTGGCCCGCGGGCGGGGATCTATCATTCTTGAATGGGCGTGGCGGATAAGAGTTCATGGCACCCAAAGGCAGCCAGCGCGTGGTCAACAAGGTCGTTGCGGAAAACCGCAAGGCAAGGTTCAACTACGAGATCATCGACACCTATGAGGCGGGGCTGGTTCTGACCGGCACCGAGGTGAAGTCGTTGCGCGAAGGCAAGGCCAATATCGCTGAGTCCTACGCCTCGGACGAGGGCGAGGAAATCTGGCTGATCAACAGCCATCTGCCGGAATATCTGCAGGCCAACCGCTTCAACCACGAGCCGCGCCGCCGCCGCAAGCTGCTTCTCTCCAAGCGCGAGATCAATCGTCTGCGCGTCAGCATCAACCGCGAAGGCATGACGCTCGTACCGTTGAAGATCTACTTCAACGAAAAGGGCCGCGCCAAGCTCGAACTGGCGCTCGCCAAGGGCAAGAAGCTGCACGACAAGCGCGAGACCGAGAAGGAACGCGACTGGAACCGCCAGAAGACGCGCCTGTTGAAGAACGGCTGACGCTCGGTCTCCCGCATCGGCCACTCTTCGCCGGGTATCGCGCCGCTCTCGGTGATCTTGCCGATGATGATCGGAGGCAGCCGGTCAAACCTGATGTTCGATCCCGTCCGGTTGGATCGCACGGCTGCCGATGGCCGATCGGCCAATATCGCTTGCTTTCGATCGCCGTCTGACCAATCGTTCCCCCAGCCACCAGCCACCAGCCACCAGCCACCAGCCCCCCCGCCCGGCTACCTCGCTGCTCGTCGCCCGCCTCTGGTCATTCGTTGTTGAGCACAGGCCCCAGCCACCCGGCGGAACCAAACCTTTTGCCCCGCCGTTGTCACGCTCAGGAATGCGGGCAAAAAGGCAGGGCAAACACGCGATGACGGCACGGAAAATCCTCACCTATCTGATGCTGATCGTCGGCTTCGGCGCTGCCGGATATCTGCTCTATCATACGTTCCGCGACTACACATTGGATCAGGTCGTGCAGTCCGTCACAGCCATCCCGCCGGTCCATCTGGCGATTGCGCTCGTCTTTGCCTTCGGCTCCTATCTCTGCCTCACCGGTTTCGACTGGGCGGGTGTGCGCTACGTCAGGAACGATCTTCCCTATCCGAAAATAGCACTCGCCTCCTTCATCGCGCTGTCGATCGGCCAGAGCGTCGGCCTGTCCGGCCTGAGCAGCGGCGCGCTGCGCTACCGCTATTATGCCCATTGGGGCATGTCGACGGAGGATGTGGCGAAGATCGTGCTTCTCTCGGGCGTCACCGTCGGCATCGGCATGGCGGTGCTGACCGGTCTCGTGATGATCCTCAATCCGGCGGATGCGGCGGGCGTCCTGAAACTGAGCAAAAGCGTCGTGACGATGATCGGCATCGCCTGCCTCGCCGTTACCGCGCTCTATCTCCTCATGGCCGCCACGCTGCGCACGCCGCTGAAGATCCGCTCCTGGTCCTTCGCCATGCCGAGATTGAAGATCGCGATTGCCCAGGTGGTGATCGGCACGATCAACTTCGCGCTCGTCTCCGCCTGCCTGCGCGAGGTCATGGCGACGACGGCCGATGTCAGCTACCTGAAGGCCGCGACCGCCTTCGTTCTGGCCAATATGGCGATCCTCATCACCCACGCGCCGGGCGGGCTCGGTGTGCTGGAGGCGACCGTGCGCCATGTGATGGGCAGCGACGCCTCGATCGGCGCGCTTGTCGCCTTCCGCGTCATCTATTTCTTTGTCCCCTTCTTCATCGGCCTGCCGCTGTCACTCATCGTCGAGGCGGTGTTCCGGGCGAGGAAGGCGAGGGGAGGAAGCAACACCACTCCAATGGCGAAGCTTGAACCGCGCGGATCAGTCGAGCCAGCGTGATGGCTCTCGCATGCCGTGGATCACCACGACGATTTCGACACCGTAATCCGTCGGTTCATAGATGGCGACATATCTGCCCTCGATCAGGAGGCGTGCCTTGCCGCTGATCTCCGGCAGAGCCTTGCCGATATGCGGATGGCTGGCGGCCAGGGCGAATTTCTCGAACAGATTCTGGACAAGACGGTCGGCAGCGGGTTCGTTATGAACTGCGATCGAGTGCCAGATGTCGCGTATCTGGCGTTTGGCGCGGGGCGATAGCCTGTAGCTACCCACGCTGGCGGCGTTCTGTTTTCAGATCGCGCAGGAATTCGGCAGGGTCCAGTTCTTCCGGCGTGCCGCTGGCCTTGCCTTTGGCATATTCCGCCTGCAGGTGATCGAGATCCAGAAGCTGCCCCTCTTCGCGCCGCTTCAGAAGGTGCAGGCTGTCGCGAATGACGTCGCTGGCGCTGGCATAACGTCCGCTTTCGACCAGTTCGCGCACGAAGTCCTCGAAATGCTCGCCGATATTGTATCTGGATGGCATGGCGCGTCTCCTTCAGGCAGTCAAGACTTATCAGCTCAAGCCTATCGGGCCAAATGAAACCGTTCGCCCGACTGTTGGCGTCGCCTCGGGGCTTTCGCGACATCGCCCAAAGCCCAAAGCCCAAAGCCTACCGCGCAACGCAAAAGGCGCCCCTTTCGGGACGCCTCAGCAATATTCGGAACGTTTCAGTCCGCGGCTTCGGTCGGCTCGACGGCCGGGCGCGGCGGGCGTTCGGAAGGGTCGCGGCCGACTTCCGGCTTCAGCGTCATCAGGTCGATGAAATGGTCGGCCTGGCGGCGCAGGTCATCGGCGATCATCGGCGGCTGGGTCTGCATCGTGGAGACGACCGAGACCTTGCGGCCCTTGCGCTGCAGCGCCTCGACCAGCGTGGTAAAGTCGCCATCGCCGGAGAAGAGAACAAGGTGATCCACGGTTTCGGACTGTTCCATCGCGTCGATGGCCAGTTCGATATCCATATTGCCCTTGATCTTGCGACGCCCGAGGCTGTCGGTGAACTCCTTGGCCGGCTTGGTCACGACCTTGTAGCCGTTATAGTCCAGCCAGTCGATCAGCGGACGGATCGAGGAATATTCCTGATCTTCGATGAGGGCCGTGTAGTAATAGGCGCGCAACAGATAACCGCGCTTCTGGAAGGCCTTCAAAAGCTTGCGATAATCGATATCGAAGCCGAGGCTTTTCGAAGCCGCGTAGAGGTTTGCGCCGTCGATGAAGAGAGCTATTTTCTCTCTTGGGTCAAACATGTGGTCTCCATCCCTGGTAGTCCGTCGTCCTTGCGGGTCTCAATAAAACGAAAAGTTGAATTTTCGCCCTCGATTTCTCCGCAACATAACGAACTCTTCATATTAATGTCATTATGGCACGTTTCAGAAATATCCAAGCAACTATTCGTTGTATTTCCTCTTCCTCCCCACCCGACCTTCGTCGGGGCCTCGCGGCCCCTCTGGCAGGAAAAACTTGAATTTGTCTGCCAATGGCTGTATCGGGCATGACAATTCCAGAAATTCCGACCGTAAAGGACAGGCAATGGCCCGTGTCACAGTAGAAGATTGCATTGACAAAGTCGATAACCGTTTCGAACTCGTCCTGCTTGCCAGCCACCGCGCTCGGCAGATTTCGCAGGGTGCTTCGATCACGATCGACCGCGACAATGACAAGAACCCGGTCGTGGCGCTTCGCGAGATTGCTGATGAGACCCTGTCGCCGGACGATCTGAAGGAAGACCTGATCCATTCGCTGCAGAAGCACGTCGAAGTTGACGAGCCCGAGCCCGATCCGGCAGCCCTTCTCGCCATCGGCAGCTCCGTTGCAGCCGGTTCCGAGGACGAGGAAGACGCCCCGGAAACCGTCAATTTCGATCAGATGTCCGAAGAAGAACTGCTGGCCGGCATCGAAGGCCTCGTTCCCCCGGAAAAGAGTGACGATTACTGATCGAAGGATCTGCCGAATAAATCATCATTCGGCAATCTCTCGTTCATTCTATCGCCCTAATCTGATTGTCTGCTTTGGATGGCTGCGCCAACTTCCGGTTGCGCGCCATTTTTCGTTTGATTGCCGTGCTTTGATGTCGAGGGCGTAAACAGGATGATGAGACAGTACGAGCTCGTTGAGCGGGTGCAGAAATACAAGCCCGATGCCAATGAGGCTCTTCTCAACAAGGCCTACGTCTATGCCATGCAGAAGCATGGTCAGCAGAAGCGCGCCTCCGGCGATCCCTACATTTCCCATCCGCTGGAAGTGGCAGCCATCCTTACCGACATGCATCTAGACGAATCGACCATCGCGGTCGCTCTTCTCCACGATACGATCGAGGATACGACGGCCACCCGCGCCGAGATTGATGAACTCTTCGGTGAAGATATCGGCCGTCTCGTCGAGGGCCTGACCAAGCTGAAGCGCCTCGATCTCGTGTCGAAAAAGGCCAAGCAGGCGGAAAACCTGCGCAAGCTGCTGCTTGCCATTTCCGACGACGTGCGCGTCCTCCTCGTCAAGCTCGCCGACCGTCTCCACAACATGCGCACGCTCGACCATATGAAGCCCGAGCAGAAGGCGCGCATCTCGGAAGAGACGATGGACATCTATGCGCCGCTCGCCGGCCGCATGGGCATGCAGGACATGCGTGAGGAGCTGGAGGAGCTTTCCTTCCGCCACATCAATCCGGAAGCCTACGAGACCGTCACCAAGCGCCTCGCCGAACTGTCGGATCGCAACGAAAACCTCGTCAAGAAGATCGAGGACGAGCTGCGCGATCTTCTGGTGACGAACGGCCTTGACGACGCCTTCGTCAAGGGCCGCCAGAAGAAGCCCTATTCGATCTTCCGCAAGATGCAGTCGAAGTCGCTCTCCTTCGAGCAGCTCTCCGATCTTTACGGTTTCCGGATCATCGTCGACGACACGTCCTGCTGCTACAAGGCGCTTGGCATCGTCCATACCCGCTGGCGCGTCGTGCCGGGCCGCTTCAAGGACTATATCTCCAACCCGAAGCAGAACGACTACCGCTCCATCCACACGACGATCGTCGGCCCCTCGCGCCAGCGTATCGAGCTGCAGATCCGCACCCAGATGATGCAGGAGATCGCCGAATTCGGCATCGCCGCGCACACGCTCTACAAGGACGGCCAGTCCGCCGGAAAGCCGGGCGAGCTTCTGCCGAAGGATAGTAACGCCTATTCCTGGCTGCGCCACACGATCGAGGCGCTGGCCGAAGGCGACAATCCGGAAGAGTTTCTGGAGCATACCAAGCTCGAACTCTTCCAGGATCAGGTCTTCTGCTTCACGCCCAAGGGCAAGCTGATCGCACTGCCGCGTGGCGCCACCCCGATCGATTTCGCCTATGCGGTTCACACCAATATCGGCGACACCACCGTCGGCGCCAAGATCAACGGCCGCATCATGCCGCTCGTCACCCGTTTGAACAATGGTGACGAGGTGGAGATCATCCGTTCCGGCGTGCAGGTGCCGCCGGCCGCCTGGGAAGAGATCGTCGTCACCGGCAAGGCGCGCGCTGCCATCCGCCGTGCCACCCGCACGGCCATCCGCAAGCAATATGCAGGCCTTGGCCACCGCATTCTTGAGCGCACCTTCGAGCGCGCCGGAAAACCCTTTTCCCGCGAGGCTTTGAAGCCGGCACTGCACCGCATCGCCCATAAGGATGTCGAGGATGCGATTGCCGCCGTTGGCCGCGGCGAGCTTTCCTCGCTCGATGTGCTGCGCGCCGTCTTTCCCGATTTTAAGGATGAACGCGTCACGGTAAAGCCCGCCGCCGATGACGGCTGGTTCAATATGCGCAGCGCGTCGGGCATGATGTTCAAGCTGCCCAACCGCCCGAAGGGCACGCCCGAAGGCGGCGCGACGGCGACTGTCGATGATTACGACGCCCTGCCGATCCGCGGCCTGTCCGCCAATGTCCCGGTGCGCTTTGCCCCGAGCGGCGCCGTGCCCGGTGATCGTATCGTCGGCATTCTCGACAAGGATAGCGGTATCACCATCTATCCGATCCAGGCGCCGGCACTGCAGAAGTTCGACGATCAGCCGGAACGCTGGATCGATGTCCGCTGGGATCTCGACGAGGCCAACAAGGCGCGCTTCCCGGCCCGTATCGACGTCAACACGCTGAACGAGCCCGGCACGCTGGCAACCGTCGCCCAGACGATCGCCGGCCTCGACATCAATATCCGCGGCCTGAAGATGGGTTCCAACCGCGCCGCAGATTTCTCCGAGATCGAGATGGAGGTCGAGGTCTGGGATGTGCGTCAGCTTAACCAGCTGATCTCGCAGATGAAGGAACTGGACTGCGTGTCCAACCTGAAGCGCGTCTACGACTGAGCATTCGCGCCCGTCGCATCATCACGAGAAACCGCCGGATCGGCGGGGCAGGGGCGGCAGCCATGCCGTCCGGCCCGCCGTTTTGGCTGGTCGCCTGTGGGCTTTGGGTTCTGCCTTGATTTTGATCAGGGTCTTTCCGCATGGTTGTCGCGTCATGCGTCTCGCGCATAGCTGGTCGAGCGACTGCGCGTTGGTGTTTCAAACGATTTAATTCTATCTTCTGGTCGTGAAAGAGAATTCACAAAGACCAAAGGAGACAGAAAATGTTTGGATCTGTTCGCAAATTTGCCCGCGCCCTGCGCGTACCGACCGTTCAGGAACGCGAAATGGCTTACCTCAACGAAGCCAATGATCGTATCGATCTCGAATACCGCATGCGCCAGGTTGACCGCGGTATCTTCCGCAAGTCCTTCTGATTTTTTCAAGATGCGGGCCGCCCTCCTTGTGTTGGGGCTGTCCGGGTATGAGATGGGCCAGCAACCGGCGATATGCGCCGTGACTGGCCTGATATGCGGCGGGGCCTCCGCCGCAGGGACGCAAGTCTTAAAGACGCGTTCTAAAGGAAAGTCGGCAAGCGCTGTGCGATAGGCAGGGCGCAACAGGCCGATCGCCTTTGATGTCGCCGCAAGTTCTGATCAGCTTCTCGCACCGGCCTTCCGCGTGGTGCTTTGGTCGAAACCCTGCGCCGATCCGCCTGAGCGATGGGCGGTGAATTTTTCTGCGGCCAACTTTTGCCATCATCTTCGGCTTCCGCTACATGTGACCGTGACGTGATCGAAAAGGGAGCCGGAAGCGACAGCAGTCGCGATCGGCGATAAATGCGATGCCATTCCGCCGCCGTACCAAGCCGAGTTTTCCGAGCGTATCCGTGAAGCGCTGATCCCGAAAAAAGGCTACAAGCGCATCCTCGGTTATTATCGCCTCAAGGTGATGCGGATCGGCGGTTCGCCGCATGCGGTCGCAGCCGGCCTTGCCATTGGCATCGTCAGCGCCTGGACGCCGTTTCTCGGCCTCCACATCCTGTTTGCCATTCCCTTCGCCTATCTGATCGGCGGCAGCATGGTCGCAGCCGCGATCGGCACGGCCTTTGCCAACCCGATTACCTGCCCGATCATCTGGCCGCTCAGCTGGGAACTCGGGCAGATGATGCTCGGCAACAAGGTCGAGGGCAGTCATCACATCGATCTCGGGGCGCTTTTCGCCCATCTCGATCTCAGCCAGATCTGGCGGCCGGTGCTTGAGCCGATGCTGATCGGCTCGCTGCCGCCGGGCCTTCTCTGCGGCGCGATTTTCTATGCAATCACCTATCTAGCTGTGCGCAGTTTCCGCAACCGCAGGATCGAGCGCTTGACGCGCGCGCCGGAGCGCTCAAGTCAGTGACCGCGACATAAACCGCGCCTGCCCCTTAAAAGGGCGGGCGGTTTTCTGGAAAGGCTTGAAGGCGCGTGATCATCGGACTGGGCAGCGATCTCATCGACATCCGTCGCGTGGAGAAATCCATCGAGCGCTTCGGCGAACGTTTCACCCATCGCTGTTTCACCGACATCGAGCGGGCGAAATCCGATCGCCGCAAGAACCGCGCCGCCTCCTATGCCAAGCGCTTTGCCGCCAAGGAAGCCTGTTCCAAGGCGCTCGGTACGGGCCTTGCCAATGGCGTCTTCTGGAAGGACATGGGTGTCATCAACCTGCCGGGCGGCAAGCCCACCATGGCGCTGACCGGCGGTGCTGCCGAACGGCTGGCCGAACTCATGCCTCAGGGCCATGAAGCCTTCATCCACATCACCATCACCGACGAATACCCCTATGCCCAGGCCTTCGTCGTCATCGAAGCCCGCCCCATCGCCGACCTTGCTGGCAACGGGTAATGCTGAGCGCATGAACGAAACGTAATCCTGACGCCCATTGCCGAGGGTTTACGAAGAGTTTAGAGAAACGCTTCCAGCTGGAAACAGAAAGACGTCAGACGTGTCCGATAAAGCCGAGCCGAAGCCGCAGAACGCCCTTTGGGAAAACATCAAGGTCATCATCCAGGCGCTTCTGCTCGCCATGGTGATCCGCACTGTTCTCTTCCAGCCCTTTACCATTCCCTCGGGTTCGATGATGCCGACGCTTCTGGTCGGCGACTATATCTTCGTCAACAAGTTCGCCTACGGCTTCTCGAAATATTCGCTGCCGTTCTCGCCGGACCTGTTCTCCGGCCGCGTTCTGGAATTTTCCAAGCCGAAGCGCGGTGACGTCATCGTCTTCCGCCTGCCGTCGGATCCGGATATCGACTACATCAAGCGCCTCGAAGGCCTGCCGGGCGACCGTATCCAGATGATCAACGGCGTGCTCTATATCAACGGCAAGCCGGTGCCGAAGGTGCCGGATGGTTCCTTCACTTCCGATTACCGCCTTGATCCGGGCGCTAACGTGCCGATCTTCCGTGAAACGCTGGATAACGGCAAGACCTACGACACGCTGGACGAATCGCCGGTTTCGCGCGGCGACAACACGCCGGAATTCATCGTTCCCGCCGGTCATTACTTCTTCATGGGCGACAACCGCGACAACTCCCTCGATAGCCGCTTCGATGTCGGCTACGTGCCGGAAGAAAACATTGTCGGCCGCGCCAGCGTGATCTTCTTCTCGCTCGGCAACGACACGCCCTTCCGCGAAATCTGGAACTGGCCGGCCAACATGCGCTGGGACCGCATCTTCAAGGCGGTCGATTGATGAAGTCGAAGACGCTGTCGGCCGAGGAACGCGAGCGGCTTGAAGCCACGCTCGGCTACGCCTTTTCCGAAAAGCAATGGCTCGACCGGGCGCTGACCCATGCCAGCACCGGTCTTGCCAAGGGCGCCAATTACGAGCGGCTGGAGTTCCTGGGTGACCGGGTGCTCGGCCTCTGCGTCGCCGAACTGCTGTTCACCACCTTCCGCAATGCGCCGGAAGGCGAGCTTTCCGTGCGCCTGAACCAGCTGGTCAGCGCCGAAAGCTGCGCCTCTGTTGCCGATGAGCTGGAACTGCACCGCTTCATCCGCACCGGCGCCGACGTGAAGAAACTGACCGGCAAGCGGATGATGAATGTCCGCGCCGATGTGGTCGAAAGCCTGATCGCAGCGCTCTACCTCGATGGCGGCCTTGAGGCCGCCCGCACCTTCATCCTGAAGCACTGGGAAGGCCGGGCGATCCGCGCCGATGGCGCCCGTCGCGATGCCAAGACCGAGCTGCAGGAATGGGCGCATGCCAAATTCGGCCTGACGCCTTCCTACCGGATCGACGAACGCACCGGCCCGGATCACGATCCGCGCTTCACCGTCACCGTCGAGGTCAAGGGCGTGGCGCCCGAGACCGGCATCGACCGCTCCAAGCGCGCTGCCGAGCAGGTGGCCGCCACCCGCATGCTGGAACGCGAAGGCATCTGGCAGAAAAGCGGCGACCAGCAGGACGCCTGACCCCCAAAGCTTGCGAAAACGGACTTGAAATCGGCCCCGAAAGGCCGATTTTCCGTTTCGATCGTGCCTCGCCTATCGACTAGACGGCCTTGCAGGCGTACATGCAGACGAAACCGAAGGCGGTTCCGCATCCTCTCCCGCTCCTGCAATCAGGGGGAGGCGAGGGCGAGACGGCCGCAAGCACCTGTTCCGGCGTCCCGTTTCGCCACCACTTTTGATTGGATATCATGACCGAAGACGACAACATGGCCGGTAGCGGCTCCCCGAGCATCGAGACCGCAGCCGAAGGCGCAGGAGCCACCCATTCCGGCTTCGTTGCCCTGATCGGCGCGACCAATGCCGGCAAGTCGACGCTGGTCAACCGTCTCGTCGGCGCCAAGGTCTCGATCGTCAGCCACAAGGTTCAGACGACCCGTGCCATCGTCCGCGGCATCGCCATCCACAACAACGCCCAGATCGTCTTCATGGACACGCCCGGCATATTCAAGCCGCGCCGCAGGCTCGACCGCGCCATGGTGACGTCTGCCTGGGGCGGTGCCAAGGATGCCGATTACATCATGTTCCTGATCGACAGCGAGCGTGGTCTGCGCGGCGATGCGGAAACCATTCTGGAGGGCCTGAAGGACGTTCGTCAGCCGAAGATCCTCGTCCTCAACAAGATCGACCGGGTACGCCCGGAAGACCTTTTGAAGCTGGCAGCCGCTGCCAACGAGGTCGTCGCCTTCGAGCAGACCTTCATGATCTCGGCAACGACCGGTTCCGGCTGTGACCATGTGATGGATTATCTGGCAAAGACCCTGCCGGAAGGTCCCTGGTACTATCCCGAGGACCAGATCTCCGACCTGCCGATGCGCCAGCTCGCAGCCGAGATCACCCGTGAGAAACTTTTCCTGCGCCTGCATCAGGAACTTCCCTACTCCTCGCATGTCGAGACGGAAAAGTGGGAAGAGCGCAAGGATGGCTCGGTTCGCATCGAACAGGTCATCTATGTCGAGCGCGAGAGCCAGAAGAAGATCGCTCTCGGCAAGAATGGCGAGGCGATCAAGTCGATCTCCACCGCATCCCGCAAGGAACTGGCCGAGATCCTCGAGCAGCCCGTGCATCTCTTCCTCTTCGTCAAGGTCCGCGAGAACTGGGGCGATGATCCGGAGCGTTTCCGCGAAATGGGTCTGGAATTCCCGCGCGGCTGATCGAAACCAGGCATTTTCAGCCTGTATCTGGCCTGTTTCGGAACAGTGACGGCAAGTCGATGCGCGCTATGATAAGTGTGCCGCGCATCGATACAGCTTTTCTTTGAAGAGCACTCGCATCTGTTTATGATAGATGCTATCGATTGAATCGTTGATTTTTTCAATCGGCAACTTTTCATCTAGGAATATATGCAATTGCTAATGCAATCGGGGCGGTGAATTGTATCGCCAGAGGAAGGGCGAAAGCATTATGGTCAGCGAAAGCAGTTTCCTACATGGAGAAACCAACATAGATCTGCCCAGCAGCGTCGGGTTCTTCAGTTGGAACGTTCCGGAAAACATGGTCTATGGCGATGAAATCTTCGCCTTCATTTACGGCCTGCAGCGCGCGAGTTGGAGGCTGGCGCGCCGATCGAGAAAGTCGTCGCCAATATTGACGATGGCGACAGGCAACGCGTTGCAAAAACGCTGCATGAGGCGATCATCACCGGTCGCCAATGCCACAACAGCTATTCCATCACCCACGCAAGCGGGCGGCGGGTTGTTGTGACGGCCAAGGGCCGCTGCTTCCGCGATGCCGAGGGCGTGCCCTCGATCTATGCGGGCACGGTGACGGCCTTCGAGGCACGCAAGGGCGGTGCCGAAGCGGACGACCCGCTGGAGAGCCATTGTATCGCGGCGTTGAACATCGCCACGACACGCCGCCATGCGCTTGCCGCACGCTATCTCTCATCGGCGCTGAACGTTTTGCGGCTGCGCCAGTAGAGCTGCGACAGTAGAAGAGAAACAGGCTGATCCCCGGCCGATTTCGGCCTGACGAACCGCGCGCGCCTTGCGCCCGCGGTTCGGGTCTATTTGTGGCGATCCATCACTGCCTTGACCTCCTGATAGCGGCGGCGCTTTTCCGGGTCCTGTTCGTTCGGGCCGTAGCACGTATCGGAAATGCAGAAGCGCAGCACACTCATCGGCGGGCTTGCCTTGTCGAACTGGCAGTCGATCTCATTGCTGAAATCGGTCGGTTTGGCATCCTCGCGGGTGGAATAGGTCAGCCGCGCACCAGGCGGATCAAGCTCGGGGAAGGATTGCACCACGCCGGTCTTCAGCGTTGGCGCGAGAAGAAAGGTCTTTGCCACATTGATGCAGGCCTGTTCCAGCTGCGGTGATTGCGCTGCGGCGGGCGTTGCAAGGGAAAGCGACACAGGCAGCGCGCTGGTAAGCGCTGCTGCTGCAAGCAGGCCGTTTCGAATAGATGTCCGCGGGTGATGGCTAACGGTCTTCATGGCGGGTTTTCAACCTCGTTTGTCTGCGGGGAGGAAAAGTCCGCGAGGCGGATTTGTTCCAGAAACCCATGCGGCAGGTGCCGGAATATAAGAACCGGTCACATTGCAGAACGGCCCGGCCGGAGAGAGAAAGCGATTCAGCCTCAGGCCTTTATGCGCTAGTATTGAATCGATATCGAAAGGCGTTCATCCAGATATGCAGTGGCAGGACGAGGCAATCATCATCGGCGTGAAGCGGCATGGCGAAACCAGCGTCATTGCCGAGCTGATGACGCGTGACCGCGGCCGGCATCTCGGCATGGTCCGTTCCGGCCGTTCTCGCGCCATGCAGCCGGTGCTGCAGCCGGGCAACCGGGTGGAGGCCGTCTGGCGTGCAAGGCTCGACGAGCATCTCGGCGAGTTCAAGCTGGAACCGCTGCAATTGCGCGCCGCCCGCCTGATGGAAACGGCAACCGCCGTCTATGGCGTACAGGCCATGGGCGCGCTCCTGCGCCTCCTGCCGGAGCGTGATCCGCATCCGCATCTCTTCGAGGCGCTCGACGTCATCCTCGATACGATGGATGACCCGTCCGATGCGGGCGAGCTTTTCGTCCGCTTCGAACTCGCGGTTCTGAACGACCTCGGCTATGGGCTGGACCTGACCGAATGCGCCGCAACCGGTGTGCGGCAGGATTTGATCTATGTCTCGCCGAAAAGTGGCCGGGCCGTCTGCCGCACGGCAGGCGCACCCTATGCCGAACGGCTTTTACCCCTGCCGCCCTTCCTCGGGGAAGGGGCCGCAGCCGCCGCCAATCGCGAAACCATGGCCGCCGCCTTCAGGTTGACCGGCTTCTTCCTGCACCGCCATGTCTATGAGCCGCGCGGCCTCACCCAGGGCGCTGCCCGTGAAGGTTTCGTTCAGGCAGCACTGAAAGCGCTGTCGCTCTTCCCGGTCCCGGTTCCAGCCCCGGCTCCGGTCCTGACAGCGGGAGCGAAGAGCCGGAGGCGAGCACCCGACAGGCGGGCTGACGCGCGGCACGGCTTGCACCACGGGGCTTGCATGACAATGCTTGCACGTTGGGGGCAGGCGCATCCGAAATCCGGAACGATGCGGTATGTGGGGAGGACAATCTCATGCCGTCGAATTTCAACGTCACCAGTGCAGAGGGATACGAGCGTCTGATGGGCCGATGGAGCAAGCGGCTGGCGCCGCTCTTCATCGATTTTGCAGCAATAGAAGATGGCGACCGCATTCTCGAGATCGGCTGCGGCAATGGCAGCCTGACCTTCGCCTTGCTGAAGGCGGCGGATATTGCCGAAATCGTCGCTTCCGACTATGCGGCGGTCTTCGTCGAGGCGGTGAAGGGCCTCAATCACGATCCGCGCATCACCGCCATCGAGGCGGATGCGACGGCGCTGCCCTTCGACGACCATCGGTTCGACCGCGCGCTGGCGCTGCTCGTCCTGCATTTCGTGCCGGATGCGCCAAAGGCCGTGGCCGAGATGCGCCGCGTCGTCCGGCCGGGCGGCACGGTGGCCGCCGCCGTCTGGGATCATCCGGGCGGCATGCCGGCCATGCGGATGCTGATCGATACCGCTGCCATGCTCGATGAGGGCGCCAAAGCCTTTCGCGAGCGCTACTGTTTCCAGCCGATGACGCGCCGGGCGATCTCGGCCGGGCTTTCACGGCAGCCGGCCTGCTGTCGGTCGAGGAGACCTCGCTGCTGATCCGCATGGATTTCTCCTCCTTTGCCGATTACTGGGCCTCCTTCTCGACCGGGGAAGGGCCGATCGGCAAATATGTGGCAAGCGTCGCGCCGGATCTGCGCGAAAGGTTGAAGCTGGCGGTGGAAGACGCCTATCTGGCGGGCCGTACCGATGGCCCGCGCTCCTTCGCCTCGGTCGCCTGGGCCTGCCGTGGGCTCGTGCCGTAAGGTGCGATGCTTCTTAGAGCGCGCCGGGCGGCTCGACCGGCGCAGGCTCGGTCTTCGAGCCGACTTTCGCCTCGCGCCAGATGGTGAAGACACCGGCGCCGATGACGATGGCGCAGCCGACGACCATGTTCCAGGTCATCACTTCGCCAAACAGAAACACCCCGATGATGCAGACGAGCACCGACTGGATATAGGACATCGGCTGAACGACGACCGCGTCCAGAAGATCGAAGGCGCGGATGAGGAGATAATGGCCGGTCATGCCGGTGACGCAGAGCAGCGCCATCCACAGCCAGTCTGACGGGGCAAATACCGTCCAGTAGAAGGGGCCGACAAGCGTGATCGCGGCAGCGCCGGCAATCCCGGTATAGAAGAAGCTCGTCTTCGACGTATCGGTACGGCTCACCATCCGGGTCAGCACCGAATAGAAGGCGAACATGATCGTGCAGACGATCGGGATGATGATCTTCTGGTCGAAATTCGCATGCAGCGGATTGACGATGAGAAGAATGCCGCAGAAGCCGACGCCGATCGCCAGCCACCGCCGCCAGCCGACAGTCTCGCCGAGGATAGGCACCGAAAGGCAGGCAACCACGAGCGGTGTCGCGGCAAAGATCGTATGGGTCTGCGCCAGCCCGACCTGCGAGAAGGACACGATCGAAATCGCGATCTGCGCCACGAGAAGCACGCCGCGCAGCACCTGC
Organism: Shinella sp. UYSO24; assembly: GCA_902167985.1. Taxonomy (GTDB): domain Bacteria; phylum Pseudomonadota; class Alphaproteobacteria; order Rhizobiales; family Rhizobiaceae; genus Neorhizobium. The sequence goes on along the minus strand of CABHNZ010000001.1, from coordinate 480,163 downwards.
AGGAAGGGCCGCGACGTGGTGGCCGTGCCGCGCACGCCGCCCGGATTGCGGCTCGCCATGGCAAGCACGAAACCGCAAACACCCAGTAGCGGATCATCGCCACGAAGACCGCCGGATAGGCGGTGCCGAGATGTTTCGAAATACCGTCCTGCACGGCAAAGATGGTAACGGCGGAAAGCGCGAATACGAGGCCGAGGGACCGGGGCGTCATGGGCAGGGATCTTTGGCTATGCGGGCGGATTGTGCGGGCGAATTGTGCGGACGGAAGGACGTTTCCACGCGCAAAGGGCGAGGCGATCGGCATGGAACGGCAAGTAAAGTCACCATGACCTATAGAACTGGTACCTCTGATTGTGAAGTGAAGAAGCGACAAAGAGCCCGATCCTGCCGCTGAACGCAGGCTGGCGTTGCCCCGACGCATCAATCACCGTCTTGATCAGAAAGAGCGGACGAAGGGTAGGCATGCTTGCCGCAGCCAATTCCGCCTTCGGGCCTCAAGCCTCCCCGCCAGAGCACCCCTTCAGAGCAACCTGTCAGAGCAGCCCGTCGAGCAGGCAGGCGAGAAGCGCCAGGGTGGCGACGAGGCAGGCAAGCAGGATGAGGTTTTTCCGCGCCGCCCGCTTCGCCTCATCCTTGGAGGAGACCCGCTGAAGCCCGTCTTCGGCATTCTTCAGAGCCTGGCGCATGCTGTATCCGCCAAGCGCCCGCGGCGGCCCGAATGCACTTGCCAGCCCGCAGGCTCCCATCAGCAGGAAAACGATAAAATAGGTGTTCATCGCCGCAATTGTCCAAGGCTGTTATGGCCGATGATCTGCCCGTCAGGGGAGGGCGTCAATACGGGATTTTAAGGGGAAAGCGGCCGTATGACAGTTTTTGCGCGGGCAGAAATGCGCCGGCAACATCCAAACTCCTTCAGGCCCGCACCACATGCCCGTTATATTGCGGCAGGTCGTCGGTAATGGTGAACCAATCCGCCTTGGAACCGACGAAGATATGCGCGCTCGGGCGGATCGTCGGCGTGTCCGTGAGCGTCCCAAGTGTGACATGGACATAGTCCCCGTCGCGCACCACGGCATAGAGCAGCGAGCCGCAGAGGCCGCAGCGTGCGTCATGCAGATCCGGCGTGCCGAGGATCTTCAGCTGGTCCTCGCCGGACATGACCCGCAGCTTGCTGCGAAGGATGCCGGCAAACGGCTTGAACGCACTCCCCGTCGCCCGCCGGCAGAGCGAGCAGTGGCAGTTGAGCGCATAGGAAAATTCATCCGCGACGGCATAGGTGACGGCGCCGCACTGGCAGGAGCCGGCAAGCAGGCGAGGCGCCATCTTGGCCGGCTCGCCGCTGCGGTCACTCTCGTCCTCGTGCTGCGCCATCCCATCCTCCCGTCGGGGGCGGCGGCCCTTGCGGCTCCCCTTGTGGCTACCCTTGCAATTGCGGCCGTCAGCCGCGCCGCTTGATCGCCCAGCTGTCGCGGGTTCCCGTCACCTTTGCCTCGTCGCCGAGACGGATCGTGCCCGTCGAGCGCGGCACGGCGTTCCAGCCGAAGAGGGGCCCCGGCACCCGCCGGTCGGCGGACATGCGGATACGGCCCATGGCCGGCATCGGGTTCTCATGCTCGCGCGAGCCGGTCTCCTGATCCTGCGTTGTCATGATGCAGCGGGCGCAGGGTTTGACGAAATCGAAGCGGATGCCGCCGATCTCGATCCCGTCCCAGCCGTCCTCCGCCCAGGCCTCGTCATGGTCGAGAACGATATTCGGCCGGAACCGCTCCATGCCGACAGTGCCTTCGCCCTTCGCCGCCATATCGGCATTCAGCGCTGCAAGCGAGCCGGTCGTCGTCACCAGAACCTGATAGCCATCGGCAAAAGTGACGGGCGTTTCCGGCCCGGCCCATTCCGCGCTCGCCATGCGCTTCGCATCCCGATCGAAGAAGAGAAGCCGCACCGGCCGCCCGAACCATTCCGACAGGGTGGCATTGGACGCGTCATCGGCATAGGCGGCGCTGACGATCGATTTCCACACGGCCACATCCATCCGCCGGTCGGCGGGCGGCATGGCAACGAAGATCTCCCCCTTGCCGTCGATGGCAAGCGACACGCCGCCTTCGGCCGGAATGGCGATCACCTGCGCCAGCATCGGCAATTCGCGCTGGGTGATGAACATGCCGCTCGGATCGGACAGCATCATCACCCGGTCGCCGGGAATGCCGGAAGGGCCGATCTCGGCCGTATCGAGCGCAATGCCGCGGCCGCTCTTCAGGGGGTAGAAATTGAGTTCGCTGATACGCATGGCACTGGCCTTCAGATTCGTCGAGAAACAGGTCGAGCACGGTTTTCAGCCGCGCATGGCGTTCACCGGCCAGCGCCCGCCCGGCGGCCGTCTGGAAGCCGTCGGCAAGCTTGAACAGTTTGGCCGGAAAATGATCGATGGCAAAGCGCTTGTCATCCAGCGCCCGGTTTTCGGCCAGCGGATCGGCAAGATCGTAGAGGCCAGAGCCCATCCGTCCGGCAATGTAGAAGCAGCGTGCCGCACCCACCATGCCGATCGCATCCAGCCGGTCGGCATCCTGCAGGATTTTGCCTCGATCGTCTCGGGCGCGATATTGGCGGAAAACGAGTGGGTGAGAATGGCATGCGCCACCGCCTCGACCTTCTCCTCAGCCCAGCCGAGACGCATGAGAATGGTCGAAGCCTTTTCCGCCGCCAGCCGCGAGGCCTGCGCCCGAAGCGGCGAGTTCTTTCGACCGAGACGCAGTCATGCAGGAGCACGGCCGCCGCCAGCACCGCCCCATCGCCGCCCTCGGCGCCATGGATCCGCATCGCATTGCGGAAAACGCGCAGGATATGGGCGATGTCGTGGCTTCCGTCATCGCTGTCGGTCGCGTGCGCTATCAGCTTCTCGGCCAGCGCCTCATGCGGGGAGAAGGCCTTTGCCACACCGGCAAACGGCGCCGTTTCATTGTCGCTGATGGTCTCGCTCACGGGCTCTCCTCCAAAGAATCGGCAGTCTTTTCTCTGCCGCTCTTCTTGCCCAGAATGCGCTGGTAGAAAAGCCCGATACCGATCAGCACCGCGCCGAGCCCGATGAAGGAAAGCGCCCGAAGAATGCCTTCGAGATTGGACATGTCGATAAGAAACACTTTGATGACGGCGATCAGCACGAGACCCGCTGCCGCAAGCCTTAAGCGCGCGCCTCAAGCCGCGAGCCGAGTGCCAGAAGTGCCACCCCGATCAGCAGCCAGACCACCGAATAACTGTAGGTTTCCGCCTCGCCAAACCCCTTCCAGAGATCGATATTCGGCCCCTGGAAGAAACGGCGCACCGAGAGCGTCGCCCAGAGGAAGCCGAGCACGGCGCCGGAAATCCCGAGCATCGCAACATAGGCGATGGGCCGTCTGCCGCGCGCATACCATGCGACGATGCCATAGGCGATTGCCGGCAGCAGATATCCGATCAGGAGAAGGTTGATGAACGGCCATGCGCCGGTGCCTTCGCCGGTAAATGCCGGGTTCAGCGCAAAGATGTGCAGCGACAAGACGTTGAGCGTGGCGATCACGCCGGCAATCATCGAGCCGTAGCGGAAAGTCAGGCTCGGCGACTTCCGGTCGAGCGTCATCAGTACGCCGGAAAAGGCGATGGTGAGCAGCGTGTAGAGCGATTGTTCGGCAAGCGTCGGCACGCTTGCGTCGAGCGTCCCGCCATTCATCGCATGGCGAACGAGAATGGCGATTGCCATCAGCCCCGAGAGCGATGCCAGCGCCTGCAGAACGTTCTTCAGCCGCAGATCGGCCGATTGCCGCATCAGGTATGCGGCAAGGATCGCCAGCAGGGCCGGAATGCCATAGCCCGGCAGAAGCGCATTGAGGAAAGGCGTCTTGCCGAGATGCGCCGCACCCACCAGCGTCGGATCCCAGGCGATGCGGCCGAAGACGACGAGGATCGCAAGCGGCATCATCCACGGCAGCGCCGGCCAGGGCAGTCTCCGACCGGCAAGCAGGAAAGCGAAACCAAGGAAGGAGACGAGAAGCGTGGTGACGATGCCATTGCTCAGCGCGTGCAGCGCCACGGTGAAACCGGCAAAGGCGCCGGTGACGGCAAGATGCGCCGGCCATTCGCTCCAGAGGCTTTCAGAGGCCCGGTCCTCGTCTACGGAAGCCGTCGAGAGGAAGCGTGCCGCAGCCAGCATCACGAGGCCGATCGCAAGCGCATAAAGCCCATGGCTCCAGTCGCGACCGAGATGGCCGAAATTGAAGAAGCTGATGACGGCAATCGCAAGCGGCACGGCCGGCGCCAGAAACGCCCAGACCGTCGCAAACACCGGATCGCTGAACCGGTAGCGCCGGATCGCCGCAAGCCCGAGCAGCGTGAAGATCGCGCCGAGCCCGAGGAAGATGGCGATCTCCCCCGTATTGCCGATGAGCGTGGAGCCGGCCGGAACGGCAGTCGTATCGCCGATCACCGCGGGAAGCGCGAAATCGAGATAATCGGCCGCCGTCAGCGCAATCGAAAGAACGGCGCCGATCCCGGCAATGATCGCCGCCCAGACAGCCCGTCCACTCGTGGCGCCATAAGCGGCAAGCGCTGCGATCACCGCTGCGGCGGCAAACAGGCCGGTCATAGAGGAGCCCGGCATGATCGAGGCGGTGAGCCCCAGCGCCGAGAGAACCGCCATCAAGGATGCCGTCAGCGAGATCTTCAGCGGCGGGCGACGCAGAAGCGTCTTCAGGCCACCGAAGGCATGTCCGCCGGCACCGTCCGCGCCATCACCTCTGGCACCACCAGTCTCCGACCCGGCGTCCTCGACACCAGCGCCTTCCGGACCCGCGCCCTCCAGACCAGCGCCCTCCGGACCCGCGCCCGCGACACCAGCGCCTTCCAGACCAGCGCCCTCCGGCCCCGAGCCTTCTAGGCTGGCACCCTCATCGAACCGGCGCCCATAGGCGGACCCCGGCCAGAGAAAGGCCGTGCCGCCGATCATCACGATCAGCGCCAATGCCGGTGGCACCGGATCGATATCGGTGGTGACGGCGAGATAGAAAAGCACCCAGAAGCCGATGCCGAGATTGGCAAGTGCCGGCACCACCGTCCAGCCCCGGAGCCGTGAGGCGGCCGAGACGGCGAGAAAAGTCAGCGCCAGAAACGCAAAGAGGCCAATGATATTCGGATCGCTGCTGGCGGTGAGCGCCGGCGTTGCCAGCGAGCCGAGCAGCCCGAGCCCTGCCAGCGCCTGACCATGAAGAAGCGAGAGCGCAACGGTGCCGAGCGAGACGACGGCAAGCAGCACGAAGGCCAGCCCCGGCCCGATGAACTGGTAGATGTCATAGGCCGCATAGATCGCCCCGATCAGCGTCAGAGCGCCGGCCGCCGTCAGCACGCCCGGAATGCCGGGCGGCAGAGCGGCACTTGGGCCCGTCGACGGCGCGATTGTCGGCTCCGTTCCGGTGGAACCGGTCCGGCCCAACGGAAAGCCGGGGAGGGCGGAAATGGCCGAAGGCCCGCGCCGGCGGATCACTTCGCCGAGGATCAGCAGCAGCAGGCCGAAGCCCGCAGCAAGCGCCAGCCGCGCGGCCGGCCCGAGCAGCCCGGCCTCGATCGAATAGCGCACCAGAAAGATGCCGCCGAGCGCCAGTGCCACGCCCCCGACCCAGACAGGCCAGCGCGCGCCGATATTGCTCTCGAAACTTTCGCGCATCCCGGCAAGGCCTTTTGCCATGCGGTCGGAGGGGGAGGCTTCTTCGGTGCCTGAAACATTCGCATCCGCCGTTGCAGGTCCGTCGCCCGGATGGCCTGCGCCTTGATCGCCCAAGGTCTCCCGCGCAGCCATGGCCTCACCGGCAGTCTCGGTCTGCCCGAATGCTCCGATGGCTCCAGCCGGCTCCGTACCTCCCTCAGCCCCGGCTTGCCCGGCAACGACCGCATCCGGCTGGCCCGGCAAGCCGGCCGAACCGTGCCGTCCTGCCGCCGCGTCTTCCGATGCCCACGGCGCGGCAACTGCTCCTGCGGCAAGCTCCTTGCCCGAAAGCGCCTCCCGCAGCACCTTCACCTCGTCTTCCAGTGCCGCGACGCGGGCATTGGTTTTCCGCTGCATGACCAGCAGGAAGATGAGAAGGACGAGCGGCAGGAGTTCGATCATGAAAATACCCGGATAAGCATAGGTCGGCGCACTCTATACAATTTCCCCGTGGTCGAAAGCGGGGATTTGGATGGCGCAATGAGGGCGATTTGTTTCCGTGTTTGGGCTCTGGTTCTGGCCCGGGCACTGGCATGACGCGCAAGGCCATGCGGCACTCCCGCATTCAGGGCATACACCCGAAAAGATCTGCAAATCAGGGGAGCGAAAGCGAAGGGCCAAGACGTGTCTCAGGCCCCCAAAACGTGAGCGCGGGCCTGACCTCCTCGTAAGGTCAAACCCGCCGCTTCCTTTCCATCAGGTCAGTGTCGCCGCCGTTCTGCTACCGCTACGCCTCGCCAATGGCAGGCGCTGCGGCAGGTCCGCCGTGCGCGGCAGCTCTTTTCACTGTTCCTCAACCTGAGGGTCTGGATTTCCGGAAGCAACCTCTTCCTGAGGCTCTTCCTTGACCTTGTCGAAGGCGAGTTTCACCACCTTCATCATGTCGCGGCTGGTGGCCCACCATGCGGGACTGTCGATCCAGTAACGCAGCGTCAGCTTGGTGCTGGCCGGGTCGAACTCCGCCACATAGGTGGTCGGTGCGGGCGTCTTCAACACGCGGGCCTCGCTCCCGGCAATTTCGACGAGCTTGGCCTGTGCCGCATCGAGATCGTCTTCCGGTGCGAGCATCACGGAAATCTCGTGGCGGCGGGTTCTCAGGCGCGAATAATTGGTGATCGGCACGTTCCACAGCGTCGAATTCGGCGCCAGCCGGTAAACGCCATCTGCGGTGCGAAGCTCGGTTGCAAACAGGCCCACATCGACGATCGTGCCCGAAACGCTGCTCGTCTCGATACTCTCACCGACACGGAACGGGCGCAGCACCAGAAGCATGATGCCGGCTGCGATATTCTGCAGCGTGCCCTGAAGCGCCAGACCGACAGCAAGGCCGATGGCGCCCAGCGCCGCCAGAATGGAAGCCGTCTGCACCCCGAACTGGCCAAGCACCATGACCACGACCATGATCAGGATGGCATAGCGGATGATGTTGGAGAAGAACTGCGCCAGCGTCGCATCGATGCCGTGAATGCGCGACAGGCCGTTATGCGCCCAGCGGCTCAAAAGCCCGGCAAACAGCCAGCCGACGACAAGAAGGATGATCGCGCCGACCACCGAGAAGGAATATTGCACGGCAAGCGCGCTGATCTGGGTCAATGCCGCGCGGCTGGCGACGACGACCTCGGATGCCTGTTCCATATTTCGTCGGTCCTTTGCTTCTTCCTGTTCCGGTCATTTGGCTCGCCCCTAATTGGGGCAGACCAAGGCGAGGTCAAGGCAGGGAACAGGCTTTTTTGCCGCAGGCAAATATCTGACAGAGTTGTGTTTTTTGATTTTACACGTTGCTTGACGCAAGATCCGGAGGTGGCAGCACGAAGCTCGCCCGCCCATCCGTCTCGGCCCCGCGGCCGATCGTCTTGATCGCCGCGACAAGCCGTCCGTCGCGTTTCAGAAGCCGGTCGCCGATCTCGATCAGACGGGTATTCGGCGTTGCATGCGGTGCGGCACGCCGCAGCCTTCTCGCCAGTTCCATCTCGTCATCCTCCGGAAAAAGCGCAAGGCTGGCGATGACGGCGGCAGCCGGAGAGCGAGACACGCCCATCCAGCAATGGACGATAAGCGGAGCGTCGCGATCCCAGTCGCGAACGAAGCCGATCAGGCTTTCCACATGCGCCTCGTTCGGCGCCACCAGATTGCCGGTGCCGGCAAAGGCGATGTCGTTCATCTTCAGCGTCAGGTGCCGTTCGGCGCGGATCACGCCCGGCCGGTGAAAGTCATGGTTCTCGGCAATCAGGCTCACCATTCGCGCGCCCCGTGCCGCACCGCCATCTCGGCAATGCTGGCAAGCGGGCACACGATGATGCCGCCGATGATGCCGCCCGCCGGAGCCTTCTCCTTGGCTATGCCGCTCATGCCGTTGCCGCTCCCGCGCCAACGCCCGCAAGAAATGCCGTCTCGATTGCATGAAAGCGGGCGAGAAACATCTCCTGCGCCTCAAGCGCTGGCATGGGCGTGATCGGCAGCATCTCGCGGGTGATGCCGCGCGGCTGGCCGAAGAATTTGCGCGCTTCCGTCACCGAAAACCCGGCAAGCTCGGTCGCTTCGAAATAGGCAGCCACCGCATCGGCCTTCTTGATCTTCACTTTCAGCTCGCGGCTCGGATGCGCGGCGAGGCCGAAGCGCAGATGGATTGCCGCCTCAAGCCGCATTTCGACACTCTTGTAACCGCCGCCGACCACCGATTTGAACGGCGAGATCATGTCGCCGATCACATATTCCGGTGCGTCATGCAGAAGCGTCATCAATAGTGCCGCCGGGTTTGCTTCCGCTTCTGTGCGGCGAAAGATCTCTTCCACCACCAGCGAATGCTGCGCGACGGAAAAGGCATGATCGCCGCGCGTCTGGCCGTTCCAGCGGGCAACGCGGGCTAGGCCATGGGCGATATCGGAAATCTCCACATCGATCGGCGAGGGATCGAGCAGATCGAGCCGCCGGCCGGAAAGCATGCGTTGCCACGCGCGTGTGGACGACGTAGAGGCGGCGGCGCGCGAAGGTTTCCCGGCGCTCACGGTTCTGCTGCGTCCGATGCGCTCGGAAACTCAAGCCCGCTCCAGGAGGGGAGCGACAGCGTCACGGCAAGGCCACCGGCTGTCAGCGGAATATCGGTCGAAAGCGCATCGCCCACCCGGTCGGTCCGAACGATGGCAAGACCGTTGGTGCCCGAAACCGAACCGAGCGTGCCGACCGGCTTTTCGCCGGCAAGAATGTCCGTGCCGGGTGCGGGGAGGGCGGTTGCCGCCGAAACTGTCACGACCCGTCGCCGGGCCGTGCCGCGATGCTGCATGCGCGAGACGACTTCCTGCCCCACATAGCAACCCTTGCGGAAGGAAAGCCCGCCGCTGCGATCCAGAAGAACATCATGCGGAAATGCATCCTGAAGCGCAAAATCATCGCCGGAAATCGCAAGCCCCGCCGAGATCCGAAGCGCCTGATAGGCCGCTTCATCCGCCTCGCTCGAAGCGGCGTCCGAGGCGGCTCCGGCGCTGCGCGAGACGGCGACGCCTGCCTTTGCGAAGGCGCCATCGACGACCGTTCCCTGCGCGGCATCTTCGCCCCAGAATACCGTCGCCCCTTCCGGCCCGGCGGCGATCGTCACGGCGGCCTGAGCTTGTACATGGTCAGCCGGCGGATCAGGCTGTCACGCTGGGCAAGATCGGTCTCGATCACGAAGCCATGGCCTTCGCCGGCAAAGGAAGCGTCGCGCCAGATCATGAAATCGAAGAGGATCTTGCCCTGCGGTGTCAGAAGCGCGCCCGGCCGCGCCTCGCGCTCCGGCAGGCCCTCGATATCGGTGGTGACGAGATTATGCAGAAATTCCTGGGCCTGGCCGCCGGACAAAAGAATGACGGCTCGGGAGGATAAGAAGGCGCTGGTCATGGTCGGGATCCATCTGTCCGGGGTCTGCCGGTGAACCTCTCACTTAGGTTACGCCCGCCGCTTTGTCGATAAGGCCGAGACGGCAGCGTTCTCCCGAGGCATCCACTCAGAAACGAAAAAGCCGCGGAATGAAGATCACACCGCGGCTTCGACAATCGTGAGGACGAGAAAACTCAGTCGCCGCCGGAGAGGAATTTCCACTTGCCGTCGGGCGTGATGCCGATGCGGTAGAAGGAATAGTTGTCGCGGTCTTCCATACCCATCAGGTCGCCGGCGGTGATGATGCGCAACAGCTCGACGCGCTCGGGCGCGGTCAGCGCCGCAAGCGACTTGCCGGTGAAATAGGGCCAGACATAGGTCTCGTCCGGCGTGCCGGCATCGAAACGGGCAGCGCCGGTCGACAGGATATCGATCATGATGGCGAGGATTTCCTGGCCATCGGGATCGCCGGAAAAGCTCTTCAGCGTCTCGACCGGATCGTCGCCATCGATATTCATGATGTCGGCGCGGTCGCGGCCGGTGCCGACCAGCGGCTTCAGCTTGGAAATGTCGCCGGTCGTTGCCGCCTCGATCAGCTTGTCGCGCATGGCGCGCACGGGGGCGGGCAGCGCCGAGAGATCACGGATGATCTGCACCGGCGCCGTATCGTCGGCCGAGCGCGTGCCACCCTTTGACGGCGGCAGGGACGGGCCATCGTCGGGATCGACGGTGACGGTCGGGCTTGGCGTTCCAAGCGGTGTGGTGCCGGGTGCTGCCGGAGCGGCGGGCGCTGCCGGGCTGCCGGATGTAGCGCCGGAAGTTGAAGGTGCGGCAGGCTGCGTGACCTGCGCATTCTGGCCATCGGCGGCGGGTTTCGCACTATGGTCGATGGCCGGTGCCGGCTTCGGCAGGGTGGAGCTTTCGGCCGTCAGCGACGTGCCATCGGCGGTAACGGAAAGCGCCAGCGCCGGACGGCTTTCAAGCGTGATGGCAAGCGGCAGGAGCGCGCAGGCGGCGAAAAGCGCCATGATCCGCGCCTTCGATCCCGATCTCGACCCTGAAATGCACGAAGCGCGCAGGGCCGGCATGGATCCGCTGGAGGCGATCGTTGAAGAAATATGTCCCTCTGCGCTCAGCATCGGAAGCCCTTGAACATGTTCTGGCCGGCAATGCCGGAGGATGAAATCACCGGCATCTGCCGCAAGCGGCATCAAGGCTCGGCAGACAATGGAACCAGCCGCATCACGGCCGGCAGAACGTCGGATAGGGGCGCGTCATCAAGGGCGCGTCTTGGGATTACTGGATCTTGCGCTCGGGCGAAAATTCGCCGGAGAGGATCCTCTCCTTCAGCTGTTCGAGCAGCGCTTCGGCGCCCTGCTCGCCATGCAGGCGGATGGTCTCGCGAAGCGCGAAGACAAGGGCGGCATCAGCGATGATTTCCGTCTCGATCCCGTCTGCGCGTCCATCGGCCCAGGCCTCGTTCTGGTATTCCAAGGCGACCTGCATCTTCTCGTGAACGATCATGTCGTCGATTTCGTTGCGGCCTGACTGCATACTGTCTTCCTCGGTACCCGTTTACTTACTGCGCAGTTAAGAACTTTATCAGCCTTTTATCAAAACGACACGGCCTCCTGCCAAAACAGGTAAATAATTAGCTAATTTCCGTAGCGTGCGGCGATTTCTGCCGCAAGTGTTGCGCCTTCGTTACGGTAACGCTGTTCGGCCTGTCGTGCCGCATCGGTGCAGGACCGATGAACGGCGACAAACGAGCGGTAGCCGCGGTTGAAGGCGGCTGTCAGACGCTCGCGTCTTTGCGGTTCGCCGGCCGTATCTGATTCGAGCAGGCGTTGCATCCGGCCGCGCCATTGATCCCCATCGGCATTCCCGCCAGAGCTGCCGCTTGGGCCCCCACTTGGGCCACACAGCGTCCGTAGATAGGAGACCGATCCCAGCACTTCCGAAAGCCGCATCATCTGCCCGTCATAGGGTGCAGGCTTGGCTTCCGGGGAGGCCGTTGCCGCGCCGGTTTCGGGAGAGGTGGCCCCGGGGGCAGAAGGTGCGGCATGCGCCGGCGCCTTCTTGACCGATGGAGCGGCCGTCTGCGCCAGCACCGGCTCTGCCCCGACAAGCACCGTCGAAACGGTACCCAGAACGAGGGGCAGGAGAACAAGGCCGATACCGGCACCGATGCTGAAATGACGTGTCATGAACGATTCCCGATCGCGATACCGCATTTTAGAGGTTTCGCGCCTGTCTGGGAAATGGCGCTGTCGCACTTGCCCCCGCCGATTGCCCGGCAAGGTTAAAATCGAAGGTTAAGACACAAGGTTAACCGCCGGGCCGCCCGGCGATTTTCAGGGCGATTTCCTCGGCCAGCCGCTCGGCGCATTCGCGCACGCTTTTCGGCGAGGGCAGGCGGCGGATCTCGGCGGGCGTGAACCATCCGGCATCCGTCGCATCATCGGCTGCGACCGCCTCGTGACGGTCGTCGGAAAAGACACGGAAGACGGAGAGCAGGAAGCGCGGGCTCTCCTCGTCCTTGCCCTTGAGATCATAGGTGGCAAACAGCACCGGGTCGCGCACGGCAATGCCGGTCTCCTCAAAAAACTCCCGCACCGCCGTCTCGTCCGGCGTCTCTCCCGGTTCGGCCCGTCCACCGGGATAGGCATAAAGATCGGCGGCAGGCGGGTTCTTGCGGCGGATCAGCAGAAACTTCCCGTCTCGCTCGAGAATGGCGGAAGAGGCGGCTTGCGGTGGAAGGGCGGAAGTCATGAATCGCTCGAAGCTCTGCTATTGGCGGGAGGCTGTTGAGTGCGCTGCGCCTCTGCTCAACGGGAATGCGGCACGACGGTGAGATCGTAGCCGATGGCACGGATGACCTTCAATATCGTGGCAAATTCCGGGTTTCCGCCGTCGCCGAGTGCGCGATAAAGGTTTTCGCGGGAAAGGCCTGCATCTCTGGCAACCTTGCTCATTCCGCGCGCACGGGCGACGTCGCCAATCGCGGCGGCGATTGTCGCGGGATCGCCATCTTCGAAGACCACTTCGAGAAACAATGCGATCCGCTCGTCGCTGTCGAGATGCTCGGCAATATCCCAGCGTCTGGTCTCGATCATCTCCGCTCTCCTCTTTCGCCCTGCCATTGGACTTTACATCACCCATATGGCCGCGCGACAAGCGATAGAGACGCGCGTTGATCCGGGCCTTGGCCCGCTCGTCGCGCAGCCTGGAAAACCAAGTTGCTTAGAGCTTGCTTTCCAGGATCTCGATCATGGAAGATTGTAGCGCTGAAGCTACAGACCCACAAGGCTGCCGCATCGATGAAAACCTATATCCTCTACGCCCTTGCCGCGCTTTTCGAGATCGGCGGCTGCTTTGCCTTCTGGGCGTGGCTCAGGCTGTCGAAGCCGGTCTGGTGGCTGGCGCCCGGTGTCCTGTCGCTCGTCGTCTTCGCCTGGCTTCTGGCGCTGGTGCCGAGCGAGGCTGCGGGCCGAACCTATGCGGCCTATGGCGCGATCTATATTCTCGCCTCCATCCTCTGGCTCTGGGCGGTCGAGGCGCGCGTGCCGGACCGCTGGGATGTCGCCGGCGTCATCGTCTGCCTCGTCGGCGGTGCGATCATCCTCTTCGGCCCCCGCAGCGCCTGAGCGGGCTGTTATCCTTGACCGGGGTGAGGGGCGGTGCCATCTAGAACCGCATGTGCGGACGCTATGCCCTGACCCAGTCGCCGGACGAGATCCTGCATTTCGTCAGCGTCATCGATTTCGAGCCTGATTTCCCGGCGCGGTTCAACATCGCCCCGACGCAGCCCATTCTCGTGGTCGCGGCGGCTGAGCGCCATCCGGGCAGCAATCTTCCAGAACGCCGCGCGCTTCTCGCCCGTTGGGGCATGATCCCCGGCTGGGTGAAGGATCCGAAGGATTTTCCGCTTCTCATCAATGCCCGCTCCGAAACGGCTGCGGAAAAAGCCTCCTTCCGCGCCGCCATGCGCCATCGCCGCATCCTCGTGCCGGCCTCCGGTTCTACGAATGGCGCCGCCCGCCGAAGGAAAGCGGGGTGAGGCCGCAGGCCTACTGGATCCGCCCGCGCGATGGCGGTGTCATCGCCTTTGCCGGCCTGATGGAAACCTGGGCCTCAGCGGACGGTTCCGAAGTCGATACCGCAGCGATCCTGACGACGGCCGCCAACCGCGCCATCCGCCCGATCCATGACCGCATGCCGGTCGTCATCGGACCGGAGGATTTCGCCCGCTGGCTCGATTGCAAGAACGGCGAGCCACGCCATGTCAAGGATCTGATGCAGCCGGCCGATGATCGCTTCTTCGAGGCGATCCCGGTCTCTGATCTCGTCAACAAGGTCTCCAACATGGGCCCCGATATCCAGAAGCCGGTGGCCGTTGCCGATCCCGGCGAAGGGCCGGACGTGTCGGCCGACGGAGCGCAGAAGCGGGCAGCGGATCGCGTTCCCCGGCAAACAAAGACGAAGAAGCCGCCGGAGCAGGACAAGCCACCGAAGGATGACGATCCCGATCCATCCCAGATGTCGCTTTTCTGAAACGTCCCCCTCATGACCGGGCACCGCTCTTCTGCCGGTGCCTCATCCCATCCCGGAAATCCGCATGAACATCCTCTCGGCCGGCCTGTCCGGCTTTGCGCTTGGCGGCTCGCTGATCGTGGCGATCGGCGCGCAGAATGCCTTCATCCTGCGTCAGGGCCTGATCCGCGTGCATGTCTTCCTTCTCTGCCTCATCTGCGCCCTGTCGGATGCGGCGCTCATTGCAGCCGGCGTCGGCGGTCTCGGCTCTGTCGTGGCAAAATCGCCGCTGCTGATCGGCGTGGTGACGCTGGCGGGAAGCCTCTTCCTCGGCAGTTACGCCGTCATGGCCTTTCGCCGCGCGGCAAGGCCGGGCGTGCTCGTGGCTGGAGCTCCGGAAGCGATGGCGCTGAAGCCGGCGATCCTCGCCTGCCTCGCCTTCACCTTCCTCAATCCGCATGTCTATCTGGATACGGTGGTTCTGCTCGGCAGCCTGTCGGCGGCCTTCGAAGGCATGGAGCGCGTGGCTTATGGCGCAGGGGCCGCACTCGCCTCATTCGTCTGGTTCTTCGGTCTCGGCTACGGCGCCGCCTTCTGGCGCCGGTCTTTGCCAAACCCGCCGCCTGGCGGGTCCTCGATCTGGTGATCGGCATCGTCATGGCTCTTCTGGCCGCAGGTCTCGCCTTAAGCTTCCTGCGCAATAGCCTGTGACGGTGGTTTAAAGTCTCAGCGTGCCGGAGCAACCTTCTTGTGCGGCAGCATCATTGCAGCTGCGGCAACGGCCTTGATGCCGAGCGGGCGGTAGTGCAGGCTTGCATCCGGCTTGGCTTCGGTCTGGCTGTTCTTGGCGTCGGTAGTCACGTCTTGGCTCCTCGATAGGCTGATTCCGCTTGCTGCGGGGTGCGCGCATCTCGCCGGGAATCCGGGCCAAATCAAGGCCAATTCCCCCTGCTTTCGGGGGAGGAGGGCAAGCCGTGTCAACTTGCCGCAAGGGCAACGGCACCGCAGCATGAAACGTGCGGTGCAGCATGTGCAAAAGCCAAATTTTCAGGCACTTGCTGCCTGAAAATAAGGTGCTGCTTCAGACGTGCGTGCTGTCGTCCTCGATGGTGATCGTGCCGTAGCGGCGATGCCATGCGCGGGCGCTGAACGGCAGGACCAGAAGATAGGCAATGACGGTGATCGACAGCACTTCCCATGTGAAGGTCATCAGCAGCGCCACATAGAGCACGACGGCCAGCATGATCGGCAGCATCAGGTCGCGGCGGATCCGGCTCGACTTGCCGGACCAGACCGGTAGGCGCGAGACCAGCAGGTAGCCGATGGCGACCGTATAGGCGACGCTGGCATAGACGAAGAGCGGCGAGGGCTCGATGCCGATGAAGCCGAGATAGACGGGCAGAAGCATCAGCATGGCGCCCATCGGCGCCGGCACGCCGACGAAGAATTCCGACTGCCAGTCCGCCTTCACATCACGCTCGGCCATCACGTTGAAGCGCGCCAGCCGAAGGCCCGCCGCAATCGCATAGAGAAGCGCCGCGATCCAGCCGATCGACCGCACGTCATGCAGAAGGAAGGCATAGGAGACGAGCGCCGGCGCCACGCCGAAATTGATGATGTCGGCGAGACTGTCCATCTGCACGCCGAATTTCGACGTCGCCTTCAGGAGCCGTGCGACGCGCCCGTCGATCCCGTCGAGAAAGGCGGCAAGGAGAACCATTGCCACGGCTTCCTCATAGCGCCCCTCGAAGGCCAGCCTTATGCCGGTCAGGCCGGCGCAGATGGCAAGAACCGTGATCAGGTTCGGCACCATCAGGCGAAGCGGGATCTCGCGCAGGCGCGGGCCGCGGGCCTCGTCGTTCTGCTTGCCGTTCTTCATGTCCTGCGGCTGTGCGGCGTGGTCGGGGGGCGTGTCCATCGGGCTCTCCTCCTGAATGTCGGCGTCAGCTGCGGCGGCTGATGGTCGGGCCCTTGGTCGAGCCGAATTCCGCCAGCACCGTTTCGCCGGCAAGCGCCAGCTGGCCGATCGAGACGCGCGGCTCGGCGCCTGCGGGCACGAAGACGTCGAGACGCGAGCCGAAGCGGATGAGGCCGAAGCGTTCGCCGGCATTGAGCGGTTCGGTCGGCTTTACCCAGCAGACGATGCGGCGGGCAACCAGCCCGGCGATCTGCACGACGCCGATCTTGCCATGGCGGGTTTCGATCACGAGGCCGTTGCGCTCATTGTCTTCGCTGGCCTTGTCGAGCTCGGCATTGACGAACTGGCCGGAGCGATACTCGATGCGCGTCACCTGACCACGCACCGGCGAGCGGTTCACGTGGCAGTTGAAAACGTTCATGAAGACGGAGATGCGCAGCATCGGCTCGGCGCCGAGGCCGAGTTCCACCGGCGGCACGATCATGGTGATATGCGACACGCGGCCATCGGCAGGCGACAGGATCAGATCGTCATCCTGCGGCACGACGCGTTCCGGATCACGGAAGAAATAGGCGCACCACAGCGTCAGTACGAGGCCGATCCAGAACAGCGGTTCGGCGATGTATCCGAGCACGAGCGAGGCGATGAAGAAGGCGGCAACAAAGACATAGCCCTCCTTGTGGATCGGCACGAGCGTGTTGCGGATGGTGTCGAAGAGATTGTTCAACCGGGTTCTCCTGGTGGTGATCCGGGCTTGATGAGGCCCGGCAGTGCTGCCTGACTATAGAAAAACCGCTTTTCCGGCAATGCGGTTCCGTGGATGCACGCAATGGATGTGTTGATGACGGATTTCTCTTCTGCAAAAGAGCGAAATCCGTTTGCCGTTTTCATGCGTAAACATGCATGGAAAATGAAATCGTTTTGCGCTATGCGCTTGCCGATTATGCAATTTCCCGGTGGACTTGTATCGACATGAGGTTTCGATACGGCTTCCGGGCGGCGGCTGTGCGTCACTTGGGTTGCGCTGGCTTGCCTTGAGACGAGGTGAATGATGCACGACACCGGCTCAACACAGATGACCAGCGATGTGCCGCATGCGGCCGTCAGCCGCGAGGCGGAGCGCCTGATCGCGCTTGAACGTCTCGACATGCTGGATGCGCCGAAGGACGAGGGTTTCGAGCGCGTCGTCCGTCTCATCAAGGAAATATTCGATGTCGAGATCGGTCTCGTTTCGCTGATCGATGCCCATCGCCAATGGTATCAGGCCTGCGCCGGCATCGATGCCGGTGAGATGCCGCGCAGCACCACCTTCTGCCGTGTCGTGGTGGATGAGGAAAAGGCGATGATCATCGAGGATGCGACGAGAGATCGCCGCTTTGCCGATCATCCCTTCGTTACCGGCGACGCGCATATCCGCTTTATGCCGGCATGCCGCTGAGACCCGCGAAGGCTATACGATCGGCACGCTCTGCGCCATCGACCGCAAGCCGCGTGACTTTTCCGAGCGCGACGAACGCATTCTGGAAGAAATCGCCGGCGCGGTGATGGACCGGATCGAACTCCTGCAATTTGCCGCAACCGATGGCCTCACCAATGCCATGACCCGCCGCGCTTCCGCGCCGAGGCCGAAGGGCTGGTGACGAATGCCCGCCGCAAGCAGAAGCCGCTTTCCGTCATCACGCTCGATATCGACCATTTCAAGCGCATCAATGATACCGCCGGCCATGCCGCCGGTGACGAGGTGCTGAAGGCGGTCGCTGCGGCCTGCCGTGATACGCTGGGAACGGATGCGCTTTTCGGCCGCCTCGGCGGCGAGGAATTTGCCATCGTGCTGCCCGGTGCCGATGGGGGCGCGGCATTTGCCACCGCCGAAGCCCTGCGTGCCGCGATCGCCTGCCGGCCGCTGCGGGCGGGCCTCACGCCCGGCCCGGTAACGGCAAGCTTCGGCATCTCGACGCTGTCCGTGGCCAATGAGGATATCGATACGCTTCTCGCCCAGGCCGATGCCGCCATGTACCGCGCCAAGCATGACGGCCGCAACCGCTGCATCGCCTGGAATGACGTGCGCCCCCCGCGGCCTGCCTCGCGCCGCCGCCGGGTGGTCAAGGCGGGAACGATCGTCGTCGGCGGTTCGCAACCGCTCGTCGCCTGCACCATCCGAACGCTTGGAGACGATGGCGCCGGACTGAAAGTCTCGGACGCGGCCGAAATTCCGGACGCCTTCGTGCTCGTCATCGATGGCGAGGGCCGGGAAGTCCTGTGCCGCGTCACGACGCGCGACCGTCAGCGGCTCGATGTGGCCTTCACGGCCGCGCACGCCTGACGGTTGATCTTCGCAACAGCATTCGAAGCGCCCGGATCAGGGCGCTTCGACGATCCCCGCCCATGTGGCAAAGGCCAGAAGCGGCGAGCCATAGGTGGCAAGCACGCCGAGATAGGCAAGTGCCAGCCCGCCGAGAATGGCCATGCGCTTCGTAAAATACCGTTTCATCGCTAATCCTCCTGTGTCGGGTGTCAGACTGCCGGCTGGCCGCGGGTGACGACACCGAGATCGTCGCTCTCGCGCACCTGCCGCAGATGTTCTTCCGCCTGCACCGCCTCGCGCTGGCGGTTCCACATCGAGGCGTAAAGCCCGTTCCGTTCGATGAGTGCCGCATGCGTGCCGCGTTCGGCAATCTCGCCGCCGCGCAGCACGATGATCTCGTCGGCATTGATGACGGTCGACAGCCGGTGGGCGATGACCAGCGTCGTGCGGTTCTTCGATACCTGATCGAGCGCCGACTGGATCTCGTGTTCGGTCGTCGTATCGAGCGCCGAGGTCGCTCATCGAGAATGAGGATCGGCGGCGCCTTGAGGATGGTGCGGGCAATCGCCACGCGCTGTTTCTCGCCGCCTGAGAGTTTCAGGCCGCGCTCGCCCACCTTGGTGTCGAAACCCTCGGGAAGCGCGCGGATGAACGTGCCGATCTGGGCGATCTCGGCTGCCGCCTTCATCTCGTCTTCGGTCGCCGACGGGCGGCCATAGCGGATGTTGTAGGCGACGGTATCGTTGAACAGTACCGTATCCTGCGGCACCATGCCGATGACGGAACGCAGCGATTTCTGCGTCACCTCGCGCACATCCTGCCCGTCGATGGTGATCGAGCCCTTCTGGATGTCGTAGAAGCGGTAGAGCAGGCGCGAAATCGTCGATTTGCCGGCACCGGAGGGCCCGACGATTGCGACCGTCTTGCCGGCCGGCACTTCGAACGACACGCCCTTGAGGATCGGCCGTGCCGGATCATAGGCGAAATGCACGTCGTTGAACGCAATTGCGCCGTGACCGATCGAAAGCACCTTTGCATCCTCGCGGTCGGTCACTTCCGGCTGCACTTCGAGGAGATCGAACATTTCCTCGATATCGGTCAGCCCCTGGCGGATTTCGCGATAGACGAAGCCGATGAAGTTGAGCGGCACGGAAAGCTGCATCAGAAGCGCATTGACGAAGACGAAATCGCCGATCGACTGCTCGCCACGCTGCACGGCAAGCGCCGACATGATCATGACGATCGCCTGTCCGACGCCGAAGATCAGGCCCTGGCCGAAGTTGAGCCAGCCGAGCGAGGTCCATACCTCGGTCGCCGCCTTCTCGTAGCGCGCCATCGAGCCGTCGAAGCGCTTGGCCTCCATCTCCTCATTGCCGAAATATTTGACCGTCTCGAAGTTGAGCAGCGAATCGATCGCCTTGGTATTGGCGTCCGTATCGCTCTCGTTCATCGATCGACGGATGGAGATGCGCCAGTCGCTCGCCTTGATGGTAAACCAGATATAGAGCCAGACGGTGACGGCGGTGACGACCACATACCAGAAGCCGTAGGCCGCCCAGAAGATGATCGCCGTCAGCACGAATTCGAACAGCGTCGGCACTGAGTTGAGAATGGTGAAGCGGACGATCGTCTCGATGCCCTTGGTGCCGCGCTCGATGACGCGCGACAGCCCGCCTGTCTTGCGCTCCAGATGGAAGCGCAGGGAGAGCTGGTGAATATGCACGAAGGTCTTGTAGGCGAGCTTTCGCACCGCATGCTGGCCGACCGAGGCAAACAGCGCATCGCGCAGCTGGTTGAGCCCCACCTGCACGAGACGCGCGAGATTATAGGCAATGACCAGCGCCACCGCGCCGACGAGGAAGACCGGCACGAGGCCCGACCCGAGATCGACCTTGCCGTTCAGCGCGTCGGTTGCCCATTTGAAGAAATAGGGCACCGATATCAGCACGAGCTTGGCAAGGATCAGCAGCGCCGTTGCCCAGACGACGCGCGCCTTGAGATCGGGGCGACCCTCCGGCCACATATAGGGCCACAGGTTGACGAGCGTGCCGAGCGGATTGCTGGCATCCGCCGAAATGGTCTTCTTGGTCTTGGGCGGCATTCCGGTCTCCGGCAAGGGCATCCGATAGGAAGGGGAGGCGATCGGTTGGCCGCCTGCGGTATACCGGCCAAATAGGCGCCATCCACCAAAAGTGCAATGACAGGAGGATGAAACTTGTCGACGCGCCGGGGATTACGGGTAAGCCATGCTCCCGTCGCGCGTATCTGCGCATCTCCTTACGTAGTTCCCCTAGGGACTATTCCGAATTGTGGCGATGCACCATTGCCGGTATTTCCCCGCCCACACCACACACATCGAGGCCTTCGAAGCCAGGGCCCACCGAAAGGGGAATGTCATGCCGTTCAAGACTTTCGCCGTTGCAACCCCGCTCAGCCTCGCCGCATGGTTCGGCATCTACGAACTCGCCGTCGCAAGCTACGGCCTGATCGCCTCTTTCGCAGCCGCAACCGGCATCCATTTCGGCCACACGCTGCCGCTGTTCTTCCATTGATTTTTTGCGCTGGTCTTCCGGCGCCGGGCTTTGCCCATCAGGTTATCGACCGGGCCCGTTATCTGCGGCTTCGGTTCAGGCAGTGCTTCCTCCGTTCCCTCCCGTCAGCGGTGATGATGCCGGATGACGGATCAATCGGGTGGCTGATCGCCACGCGATATCGGGATCGACATGGACAAATGGCACGCACGGGGAGAGGGGCGCCGATCGTTTTGACCGGCCCCCTTTTTTTATGTCTGCACATCTGCCGGTCTCAACCGGCTGATTGTCAGGTATCGGTAGAGGTCGTTGCAGCAGCCGTCGTGGCCGTGCTGTCGCTCGAGGCGCCCGACCACGACAGATAGTAGTAATTGTCGTTGATCATGCCGAAATAGGAACTGTCGCCCGTCACCTTGTCGACCTGGCTGTCATCGGCATTGCGGCTGTAACGGCCGTCGCTGTCGCGCGCCAGATGTTCCTTCAGATAGGTGCTCCAGTCCGTCTGGTCGATCGAGGTCGCCGTCGAGGTCGTCGCATCGCTATTGTCCGGATCCCAGGCGGTGATCTGTTCGCCGGAGGACGCGTCGGTCACGGTGAGCGTGCCGTTTTCGAGCGCCTTCATCATCGAATCGCCCATGTCCTTGGTGTCCGGGCTTGCCTGCAGCGCTTCGATCTTCTGCTTCAGCGTGCTCATATAGGCGCTGCTGGAAATGTCGTCGGTCGAACCGGACGTCGTGGTGCCGGATGTGCTCGTCGTCCCATCCGTGCTGGTCGTGCCCTGGAGCGAGGCGATCTGCTGTTTCACCTGGGCGATCAGCGAGGCGAAGATCGATGCATCGTCATCGCTGTCATCGTCGCTGCTCGACGAGAAGAGATCGGCAAGCGAGGAATAGGAGGACGTGCTGTCGGAAGAGCTGGAGCCGTCGAGCGCCGACAGGAGGCTGCTCGTGGCGCTGTTGGCGGCAGTGGTCGTTGCCGAACTGGCTGTGGATGTGCTGCTGCTGTCGGAGCTCTGCAGCGCCTTCAGCGCCGCCTGCTGGGCCAGAAGCTGTGACGAACTGATGCTGGAAACCATCGTAATCCCTGGCGGAGCGGTATGGGTCGGCGTTGATGTTGAGTGAATGTCATACCGGCGCGAGACCATGGATAAACGCCGCGAGCCTGCGCGAAGCTGTTGCGCGTGCGGGTGGTGAGGGCCGCGATGGACGGGCCTCAGGCGCATATTACGGGTTGTTTTCCGGGCTTTTGTTGCTGGTTTCAGCTGCTCGTGCGGCCGCCGCGGCGTCGCAGGACATGGTCGAGCGAGCGAGTCACCTGCTTCCACAGGCTTGGTCGCGGTTGCAGGCCGAGCGCTTCAAGACCGCGATTGGTGATGAACAGCACGCCGCCGGTCGTCCACTCGCCGCCCTGGTCGACCCGGATCAGGCCTTCGTTCTCGCCCTTTTCCAGAAGCCCCTGCCGTTCGAGCACTGCAATTTCCTCGTCAAACAGCGCCAGCGCGCCATCGGCAGTGGCGATCTGCTGAAGTAGCGAAAGCAGGCGCGGATCGACCGGCGCTTTATCGGGCAAGGAAACGGGCATGGCGCATCCTGATGGTTTGGCCGGCAATATATAGAATGGAAGGCAAGCATTTCTCAATCTTGTGGCGAATACGTATAGAGTAATGATGGCGGCGCAATGCCTTTTTCCGGGCATTTATACTTCGCGCCATCATGCGCGATCCGCATTTGCGGCAAAGTGGATCACGTTTCGCGACAACACCGATATCCGCGTCCGGCAGGCCGGCGCGGTTGGTTTTTATGGCCGATCCGCGGGGACCGACCGGAGGTCCGGCCCGGGATCTTCGACGGCATCTTCGACGGCATCGGGGCAGGCGGATTGTATAGGGGAGAGTGTGTCAGGCGTTCCGCCTGCCCCTTTTTGCCGATGCGCGATCTGATCGGGAACGGGAACGCGCATCTGCGCCACATATGTCAACAAAGGCCGGAACTATCGGGCCGGTCGATGACCCCGGATCGCGAGCCCGGCCGTCTTCTGTTGACGCAGCCATTCTCCGCGAAGCAGGCATGAGGGGGATGAAATCGATCGAGGAATTTTTTATCTGCCTGAAAAGGCAATGCAGTTTCCGTATGGAGCCGGAAAACCATCCCCGCGGCAGCTGCCGCCGGTGGTCTCAGTCGGTGGCCTCAGTCGGTGGTTTTTGGCAAGAGCTCAGCCCTTGTGATGCATCATCCGTTCGCGATGCAGTTCTTCCGCATCGGGCAGGTATTCCTGCGGCACGCCGAAGATCTGGCCGGGCTGGATGAGATCGGGATTGTTGATCTGGTCCTGATTGGCAAGATAGATCGTCGTGTAGCGCACGCCCTGGCCATAGACGCGGCGCGAGATCTGCCACAGCGTATCGCCGCGGCGGATGATCACCGAGTTGCGGTCGCTCTGGGTGAGCGGCGCCTGCTGGATGGTCTTGCCATCCGCATCGGCAACCGCGACCTGCCCACCGGCCATGCCCTGGATCTGCCGCGTGAGCGTCGGGCCGACGGCGCGGGCAACGAGGTCAGCGATATCCTTGAGGCCAACGCCGACCGAAGCGACGTCATTGGCAAGCCCGTCAAGGGCCGTTGCCGCAGCCGTGGCATTCTTCGAGGTCGACTGCACGAGAGCCTTGGCAGCCACAACGGCATTGGCCGGGGCGCGGTAGTCGGCGAGCGATTTCAGCGCAATGCTGGTGGCCGAACGGGCCGCAGCCATCTGTTCCAGCGACGGCACCTTCCCATCGGCATAGAGCGAGAGGAGCAGGTTGAAGGCCTTCACCGTATCGGTGCGCAGCTTCTGGAAAGCGCCATTGTCGATTGCGGCGGCGCTGTCGGCGGCCGGATCTTCTTCGGGGCCGGCCACGGCTGCAACCTGATCGCCTTCCGGCCGGTTGAAAGGCACTTCGACGCGGGCAAGCACATCGCCGGCTGCCGAAAGCGCCTCGACGGCAATTTTGTGGTCGCCGAGCGACAGCGGCATCGTGCCTTCGATGACGAAATGGCCATCGGTGCCGGCCTTGGTCTTGCCGATCAGCGCGCCATCAGCCTCGCCGCGCAGCGCTATGCCGGCCTTGGACGCCCGCGACGAAGAGTTTCGAACCTTCGATCTCGACGGCCGTGACCCGCAGGTCGCCATTGCGCGCGGGCTTGCGGCACCGGCTGCGGCGCCCGCTGCGGCATTGGCGGAAACGGTTTGTGCGGCGGCAGGGGCGGTCGTGGCTGCGCCCGGCTTGGCGGTATCTGCCGTTGCGGCCGAACCGGCAGGCGGTGCCGACGGCATGGCGATGACGCGGCTTGCCTCACCCGGCTTGGTGATCAGCGCCAGAAGCTTGCCGTTCTTGTCGGCCGGAACGGAGACGGTTGCGGTTTCGAGCGAGGTGGAAACCTTGCCGTCCTTGTCCGTGGACTTGAGGATCAGCGCGTGGTCGCCGGGGGCAAGCGGCTTGTCGAGAATGGCGGCGAAATCGCCGCTCTGGCCGACATCCACCTTGGCAACAGTCGTCGCGCCATCGGTGACTTCGAGCGTCGAATGCGGCACGGCGCGGCCGGCAATCACCGTCGAACCATCCGGCTCGACGCGCAGCACGTCGAAGGAGGGGAGGTGAGCGGTCTCGGCCTGTGCGGCGGAAGGCGTCTGGCCTGCGGTGCCGGCAGCTTGCGTCGCGGACGGGTTTGCGGACTGGGCAGGCGCGGCTGGTGTTTCGGAAGAGGCGGCAGCTGGTGCCTGCGGCTTGCTGGTTTTTGGCGCGGCTGCAGCCTGCTCGGCAGGTTTTTGATCCTCCGGCTTCGGGGCATTGTCGGCAACGGTCTTCTTCACCGCATCGCCGGCGGCATTGATCGCGTCCCCGATGGGCTTGGAGCCCTGGTCGATCCGCGGCAGCACGAAGAATACCATCAGCAACGATGCGATGGCGAGGACTATCAGGGCCAGCCAGCCGGCACGGTTTCTCATCATCAATGCCTCTCCCGGCGACCTGTGCCGCCATACTTCCGGATTAGCCGTTTCCTCCTGCATTAACAAGCTTTTCGCACTATAAAGCCTTGCTCTGCCGAGCATTTCCCGTCAATTCTTCGATGGCGGGCTGTTATCTGCCCCACGATGTCATGCGATACGGAGAAAACTGTGCCAATTCGATCCATCTGCGTCTATTGCGGCTCCCAGCCCGGTCGTGACCCGGCCTATGTGGCAGCTGGCCGTGCGCTCGGAAAATCCATTGCGGCCCATGGACTTCGCCTCGTTTACGGTGGCGGCACCAAGGGCATCATGGGCGCGGTTGCCGCAGGCGTTCTCGCAAACGGCGGCGAAGTCACCGGCATCATCCCTGAATTTCTGGTCGATATGGAGGCAACCCGCCATTCGCTCGGCCAGTTGAACGAGCTGATCGTCACCACCGACATGCATGAGCGCAAGCACAAGATGTTCGAGCGCTCGGATGCCTTCGTCACCCTGCCGGGCGGCATCGGCACGCTGGAGGAGATCGTCGAGATCATGACCTGGGGCCAGCTCGGCCGTCACCAGAAGCCGATGGTCTTTGCCAATATCGGCGGCTTCTGGGATCCGATGCTGTCGCTCGTCGATCACATGCGCGAGGAAGGCTTCATCCACCGCGCCCATCTGGTGCGCCCGATGGTGATCGGCGATGTCGAGGAGATCGTCCCCGCCATCATCGAACGCGCGGCCGCGACCGAAGAGGCCGGCGGCGATGCCGATGGCGAGGATGCGGTTATTTCCAAGCTCTGAGGACGAGAAAGCCGGCTGCGCAATGAATTGGCGGCCGGCGAAACACCGTCTCAGTCGACGATGAAAAGCTTCGCGCCGATCTTGCTGGACGAGCGATGCGGCTCGGCCTTGTCGGCAACCTGATAGCTCATGCCGGGCGTCAGCGTGAAGGTGCGGCCATCGGCAAGCTCGGTATTGAGTTCGCCTTCGAGGCACATCACCACATGGCCCTTCTCGCACCAGTGGTCGGCCAGATAACCCGCCGAATATTCGACGATACGAACCCGGATGCCGCCGAAATGCTGCGTGCGCCATGTCGCCGTGCCGGCTTCGGCGCTGTGCTGCGTGGGCTCGACCTTCGACCAGTCGGTGGTGGCGAAGGCGAAATCGGACAATTGCATGGACTTACTCCGAGGGGCTGGCGGGCGGGCTTGGTGGGCTTGGCTGGACTGCGCGCGTGCGGCGCAGCATCGGTACGGTGTAGATGACGAGTGCCAGCCAGATCAAGGAGAAGGAGACGAGTTTCACCGTGCTCAACGGCTCGTGAAAGACGAAGATGGCGGTCAGAAAGATCATCGAGGGCACGAGATACTGCATCACGGCTATGGTCGAGAGTTTCAGCAGTTTCGCGCCGTTTGCGTAGATCATCAGCGGCCCGGCGGTGATGACGCCGGAAAAGATGAGAAGGAACGTATCGGTGCCGCTGGAGGTGAAGAGATGCCCCTGTCCGCTGCCTTCCAGATAGAGGATATAGGCAAGGCAGGGCACGCTGATCAGCGACACTTCGAGGAAAAACCCCTGGTTGGGGCCGATCGGCAGGGTCTTGCGAAGCAGGGCGTATGTGCCCCAGGAGAGCGTCAGCCCGATCGATACCAGCGGCAAGCCGCCGGCTCCCCAGGTCAGAATGGCAACCGCGATGACGACAAGCCCGATCGACACGATCTGCGATCGTGTAAGCCGCTCTTTCAGGACGACGGCGGCCAGCAGCAGGCTGAACAGCGGATTGATGAAATAGCCGAGTGCCGCATCGAGCGCATGGCCGGCGGCGACCGCCCAGACATAGATCCCCCAATTGGCGGTAATGAGCGCTGCCGTGACGGAGGCCATGGCGATCATCCGCGGCGAGCGGAAGGCAGCCTTCAGGTCTGCGGTGCGACCAAGGGCGATCAGCACCGCACCTGCGACCGGCACGGCCCAGACGGCCCGGTGCGCCAAAACTTCGAGCGAGGGAAGATGCGCCGTCGCCTTGAAATAGAAGGGCAGGAACCCCCAGAGGAAATAGGCCGTCAGCGCAAAGGCAAAGCCGCGCGGCGTATCCTCGTTCGGCGTTGCGGGCGAAGCGGTATCGGTGGCCATGGCATAATTCCGGCAAATGGCGGGATGATGCCGGTCTCTCTAGAGCAACCGGGATCGTCAGGCCAATTCATTTCGGTGAAGCATCGCATCGTGCGCGCAGATGATTGGTCCTTGCCGGCGGGCCAGCGGGTGGCAGGTCAGGGAAGAGCCGAGGGCGGCAACGGCACGCTTTATTCGGCCGCGATCCCATGTCCATTGTCGTCAGCTTGGCTCTTCGGTGTTGTCTTCGCCGCTGTGATCCTGATCGTCGCCCGGCGCCAAGCGCATTGGCCACCCGGATCAGCCTGTCTATGGTAAAACGGCCGAGATCGGCATTGCGGATGCGCGAAAGATCGGCCGCTGTGATGCCGGTCAGTGCCTCGCCCTCGCGGGCCGTCAGCTTGCGACGATCGAGCGTGGCAATGATATCGGCCGCCAGTTCTGCCTTCATCAGCTTCGCGTCGGCATCCGGATGGCCGAGATCGGCATAGATGTTTCCGCTGCCGCGAACGATTTCCATTTCATCCTCGGTCATCCCAGCATCTCCTTCAGTCGTTTGAGCCGTTCCCTGACGAGATCGATCTCCTTTGCGGCGTCGCGATGCCGCTCGTGGATTTCTTCTGGAAGGCGTGGATCACCCAGATCGCGTCACCCAGCTGCACCGCATAGACGGCCCTG
Organism: Shinella sp. UYSO24; assembly: GCA_902167985.1. Taxonomy (GTDB): domain Bacteria; phylum Pseudomonadota; class Alphaproteobacteria; order Rhizobiales; family Rhizobiaceae; genus Neorhizobium. The sequence continues at coordinate 452,531 of CABHNZ010000001.1, read as the reverse complement.
TAGGCATCAGAGCGTAGGGCAGGGCGATCTCGAACACGCCCGCGCCCAATCCCTTGAGCGGTTTGGCAATATCAGCCTTCTGCCCAATCGCGGCAATTGCCAGCGCATCGGCCATGCGTGCCTGCACGGGCTTCGGGAAATCCCCGAAATCCTTCAATGCCGCCTTGATCCAAGCAACTTCGCGCATGCGACGATATTGTCATATCTGACAATCGAGGCGCAAGTGGGGCGTTAGAGGTGAGGCGTTAAAGGATGCTATTGATGTGCGAAGCGCGTGCCTCTCACTCCGCGGCAATTCTCCCGGCCAGTTCCCGGTTCTTCATCAGCTTGTAGACGACGGAATCCATCAGTGCCTGGAAAGACGCGTCGATGATGTTTTCCGACACGCCGACCGTCCACCAGCGCACGCCGCTACTATCGGTGGATTCGATCAGGACGCGGGTGATCGCCTCCGTGCCACCGTTCAGGATACGCACCTTGAAGTCGGCGAGTACCAGATCGTCGATCTCGTTCTGGTATTTGCCGAAATCCTTGCGCAGCGCCAGGTCGAGCGCGTTGACCGGGCCATCGCCTTCCGCCACCGACATATGCTGCACGCCGTCGATGACGATCCGCACAACCGCTTCCGAGACGGTCTTCACCCGCCCGACACTGTCGAAACGGCGCTCCACCATGACGCGAAATCCGTCGACCGTGAAAAATTCCGGAATGGTGCCGAGCGTGCGGCGCGCCAGAAGCTCGAAACTCGCATCGGCTCCCTCGTAAGCGTAACCGGAAGCCTCGCGCTCCTTGACCATGGAGATCAGGAGGTCGAGCTTCGGATCATCCTTGGCAACCGTGATCCCCCGGCGTTTCAGGGCATCGAGAAAGTTCGACTTGCCGCCCTGATCCGAGACCATCACCTTGCGCAGGTTGCCGACGCTTTGCGGCTCCACATGCTCGTAGGTGCGTGGATCCTTCAGAAGTGCCGAGGCATGGATGCCCGCCTTGGTGGCAAAGGCCGAAGCGCCGACATAGGGCGCCTGATGGTTGGGCGAGCGGTTCAACAGCTCGTCGAAGGAATGGCTGAGGCGCGTCAGCCCGGCAAGCCCTTCCGCATCCACCCCGATATCAAAGCGGCTGGCGTAAAACTCCTTGAGACAGAGCGTCGCGATCAGCGTCACGAGATTGGCATTGCCGCAGCGCTCGCCTATGCCGTTCAGCGTGCCCTGCACCTGCCGACAGCCCGCCTCGATCGCGGCCAGCGAATTGGCGACGGCCTGTCCGGTATCGTCATGCGCGTGAATACCGAGCGCTGAGCCGGGAATGCCCGCCGCAATGACGGCCGAGACGATCTCGCGCACTTCCTCCGGCTGCGTACCGCCATTGGTGTCGCAGAGCACGATCCAGCGGGCGCCGGCCGCAAAGGCGGTCTTGGCGCAGGCGAGCGCATAATCGGCATTTGCCTTGTAGCCGTCGAAGAAATGCTCGCAATCCACCAGCGCCTCGCGCCCGGCCGCCTTTGCCGCCGCGACACTCTCATGGATGGAGGCGAGGTTTTCCTCATTGCTGCAGCCGAGTGCCACAGCGACATGATAATCCCAGCTTTTCGCCACGAAACAGATCGCGTCTGCCTTCGCTTGCAGCAGAGTTGCAAGGCCCGGATCGTTGGAGGCGGAAATACCGGCGCGCTTGGTCATGCCGAAGGCGGTGAATTTCGCCCGTGTCGTGCGTTTTTCGCTGAAGAAGGCGGTATCGGTCGGGTTGGCGCCGGGATAGCCGCCTTCGACATAATCGAAGCCGAACGCATCCAGCATCGCCGAAATGGCAATCTTGTCCTCGACGGAGAAATCGACGCCCGGCGTCTGCTGGCCGTCGCGCAATGTCGTGTCGAAGAGATGGATGCGTTCGCGTGTCATGGTGCTCCTCCGAAGAGCGTCTTTCTTGTTTCTTCTTGTCTGTCAGGCCTTGCCGGCGAACCGGTCCGTGGCGCGGATCAGCCGGTCGGTAATTCCCGGTTCGGATAGGGCGTGGCCGGCGCCCTCGACGATGGAAAATTCCGCATCGGTCCAGACTTTCGAGAGCTGCCAGGCATATTTGAGCGGGCAGGGCATGTCGTAGCGGCCATGCACGATGACGCCGGGAATGCCTTTCAGCTTCACCGCATCGCGGAGCAGCTGCCCCTCATCGAGCCAGCCGCCATGCATGAAGAAGTGGTTCTCGATACGCGCGAAGGCCAGCGCGAAACGGTCGTCGTCATGTGCGTCTTGAAGCGCCGGGCTCGGCAGAAGCGTGATGGTCGAACCTTCCCACACGCTCCAGGCCTTGGCCGCCGCGATCTGCTGGGCCGTGTCGCTGCCTGTCAGGCGGCGGTGATAGGCGGCCATCATCTCGTGGCGTTCCGCTTCAGGAATGGGGGCGACAAACGCTTCCCACTTGTCGGGGAACATTTCCGACACGCCGAACTGATAATACCAATCGAGTTCCGGCCTGGTGATCGTGTAGACGCCACGCAGGAGAAGCTCGCTCACCCGTTCGGGATGCGTCTCGGCATAGGCAAGCGCCAGCGTCGAGCCCCAGGAGCCGCCGAACACCTGCCATGTTTCGACGCCGGTCATCACCCGCAACTGCTCTATGTCGGAGACGAGATGCCAGGTCGTATTGTTCTCCAGCGAGGCATGCGGCGTGGAACGCCCGCAGCCGCGCTGGTCGAAGAGCAGAACGTCATAGAGCGCCGGATCGAACATCCGTCGCTGGGCAGGCGTGCAGCCGCCGCCCGGCCCGCCATGCAGGAAGACGGCGGGCTTGGCGCCCTTCGTGCCGACCCGCTCCCAATAGATCCTGTGCCCGTCGCCGGTATCGAGCATTCCGGTCTCATAGGGCTCGATCTCGGGATAGAGCGTCCTTAAGGCTTCGGTCTCGGTAAAAGCGGTGCTCACAGGTGCAGCCCCTTTTCCGGCCATTGTTCGGTATCGTGGTCGGGATGCTGAAAGGAGATGATCTGCTCCTGCTTTGCGGCATCATCGGCCGCCTCGCGCTTTGCCGCCTCGAAAATCGCCGTCACCCACGGAATATGGCTGTCGAAATTCACCTGGATCTGCGGTGCGAGATCATCGCGGCTGTCGAAGGCGCCGATCGCAAGCTCGACCCCGTGCGGATGGCGATAGGTGAGCGGCGTGCCGCAGCGCTTGCAGAAACCTCTGTCGATATTGACGGAGGACTGGAAATAGGTGGGCTCGCCGCGCGTCCATTCGAGACCGGTGCCGGGGCCTTCCTCCGGCGCACTGACGAGCGGGCCGAAAAAGCCGCCAAACGCCTTCTGGCACATGCGGCAATGGCAGATCGAGGCCCGCCCGAGCTTGCCATGGGTCTTGAAACGCACCGCGCCGCACTGGCATCCGCCGGATCGGCTATCTGGGACCTGTGTCTGATGGGCTTGTGTCTGCTGGGCCTGGGTCTCGCTCATTAGTCGTTCTCCTTGGCTGGTTCGTCATATTTTGTCGGTGGCCAGCTTGCCGTCTCCCAATTTGGGGTGTCATGGTCGGGATGCTGGTAGGATCGGATGTCGGCGAGGAAAGGGGCGGAATTGATGTCGTCCATCGTCTGCCGCGCCGGCAATTGATGCAGGTGATCGACAAAGCCGATCTTTGCCTCCGTACCGAACTGGATGATCGGAGGCAGGGCCGATGGCGTATCGAAGGCACCGGCTGCAATGGCAATCCCGTCCTCCGCCTCATAGGTCATCGGCGTGCCGCAGTTCTCGCAAAAGCCGCGCCGCACATGGTTGGACGAGGCGAAATGCCTGAGCTTCCCGCGCGTCCATGTGAGATCGAGCCCGCGGGAAGAAACGAGCGGTGCGTAATAGCCGCCGAATGCCTTCTGGCACATGCGGCAATGGCAGATCGACACGTCCTTCGGCCGGCCTTCAAGACGGAAGCGGATCGCGCCGCACTGGCATCCGCCGGTGAACACACTGCCCCCGGTTCCAATCCCGTTGCCAAGATCTGTCATCGCGTCCTCCCCCTCAATTCCAGTTCCTGCCGAAGCGTCTCACCCTGAAAAGGTTCCCTCAAAGACGCGGGACAGCAAGAGATAGCCTTGCGGCTACCTCTTCACCTCCCAGGTCGTTACCCGCTCACCCGTCGCCGCATCCTTGCCGTCCTTCAGCTGGATGCCCTTGTCGGCCAGTTCGTTGCGGATCTTGTCGGCCTCGGCAAAATTCTTCGCCTTCAGCATTTCAAGCCGCATGGCAACCAGCGCATCGACGGCATGGGCAAGCGCCTCGTCGACTTCCGTCTTCTTCGGCAACACACCGAGAAGCGCGGCGCTGGCGGCAAATACCGGCAGCAGCGACTTGTCGGCATTGGCCTCCTGCGCCAGCGCATGCAGCGCCTGCACGGCGGCCACCGTGTTGAGATCGTCGGACAGCGCATCGAGGACGGCCGGTGCCGGTGCGACATCGCCATCAAGCTCGGCCGCCGGCCATTTCGAAAACAGCCGCTCGGCCTCTTCCAGACGCTTCACCGAAAAGTCGATCGGCTCGCGGTAATGCGTCATCAGCATGGCAAGGCGAAGCACATCGCCCGGCCATTTGCGGCCGCCGAAATCTTCCGTCTCGAGCAACTGGTTGATGGTGATGAAATTGCCGTCGGATTTCGACATCTTACGGCCTTCGACCTGCACGAAGCCGTTATGCATCCAGACGTTTGCCATCACCTCGGTGCCATGGGCGCAGCGCGACTGGGCGATCTCGTTTTCATGATGCGGGAAGATCAGGTCGAGCCCGCCGCCATGAATATCGAAGACCTCGCCGAGATAGCGGCCGCTCATCGCCGAGCATTCGATATGCCAGCCCGGGCGGCCGCGGCCCCAGGGGCTTTCCCAGCCGGGTTCGTTCTCGGAAGACAGCTTCCAGAGCACGAAATCGCCGGGGTTCTTCTTGTGAACGTCGACGGCGATGCGTGCGCCCGCCTGCTGCTCGTCGAGCGGACGCTTGGAGAGCTGTCCGTAATCGGTCATCGACTTGGTGTCGAACAGCACTTCGCCTTCCGCCACATAGGCATGACCATTGCCGATCAGCTTCTCGATGATCTCGATCATCTGCGAAATATTGTCGGTGGCGCGCGGTTCGATCGTCGGGGGAACGCAGCCAAGCGCTGCGACATCCGCATGAAACTGCGCCGCCGTCTTTTCCGTCACCTGATGGATGGCGTCGTTCAGCGGCAAATGCGGAAAGTCGCGCAGCGCCCGCGCATTGATCTTGTCATCCACGTCGGTGATGTTGCGCGCATAGGTGACGTGGTTGTCGCCATAGACATGGCCAAGCAGCCGGAACAGCACGTCGAAGACGATGACCGGGCGGGCATTGCCGATATGGGCGAAATCATAGACCGTCGGGCCGCAGACATACATGCGCACGTTATCGGCGTCGATCGGCGAAAAAGCCGTCTTCTCGCGGGTCAAGGTATTGTAGAGCCGGAGCGTGGCGCTCATCGAAAATTTCTCCCAAAAGTCTTGTCAGACGTAAACGACCGCTACCACCGGACCGGGGCGTTGTCTTCAAGGGTTTTCGAGAGACGAGAACGGCCGGGCCAGCGCGAGCGCTAACGAATAATGATCCCGCAGATGGAAATCGCCGTCTTCATGGCAAGGGTTATGGCGCGCGCCAGGGGATAGGTCAAGGGGTTTGGTCAAGGCCTGTCTTATGGCCAGAGCCGGGGCCAGAGTTGGGGGCCAGAGTTGGGGGGCAGAGTTGGCGGCCTGACCTGTGGCCCGACTTGAGGCTTGCCTTGTGACCTGCCTTGTCGCCCGTCCTGTGCCCTGTGCCCTGTGCCCTGTGCCCTGTGCCCTGTGCCCTGTGCCCTGTGCCATGTCGGGTGCTTTGTGTCGGGCCCCAGCCTGGAGCCCGACCGCGGCAATGCATCCGCACCTTGCGATGCTGATCTCGCCTGAACGCCTGCCTGCCGGCCGGTTCAGGCCAGCGCCACCTCGTCGGCCTTCACCACCCGCGCGATCCGCGGGAAGATCGCGGTCATCGCCATCCCGTGCAGCTCCTTCGACACCGTGGTGCAGCCATCCTCGACGACGACCATGTCATAGCCATGCTCCCAGCCGGAGCGGGTGGTGGATTCCACACCGAAATTGGTGGCGATACCGGCGATCACGATGGTCCTGATGCCGCGGCGTCGCAGTTTCAGGTCGAGATCGGTGCCGTAGAATGCGCCCCACTGCGCCTTGGTGACGAGAAGATCGGACGGGGCCGCAAGGCCATCGGCCAGCGCCGACCATGCGGCGGGCAGGTCGCGGGCGACAAACCGGCATCGGTGGCATTGCGCGGCGCATTGCCCATGCCGGGCCCGAAATCGACATTGACGAGCACGACGGCAGCGCCCGCATCACGAAAGCGTGCCGCAAGCGCCTTGCCTTTTTCCAGCACGTCGGCCGTCGGGTAGGGCGCCGTGTCCATGGCGAGAATGCCGTTCTGCAGGTCGATCAGCACGAGGGCTGTGGTTTTGGCATCGAAAGTATGGGTCATGATCGATATCTCTCTAGGCTCGGCGGCGGGCAAAGGCGCCAGTCTTGGGATGACGCTTGATTGACGCATGGGGTGACGTAAGCCGCGCCGCGTGATAGGACGAATGAAATGCGAGGATAGCTCGCAAATAGTTATTTGAGGATGCCCTCGCAAATGTCAATGGCTTCTGCCCCGGATGGCGATGAACACGCGCCTTTGCCCGCATCCACGTCTGCCGTCGCGCCCAAACGCAAGCGCGGCCACGAGCGTGTGGCGCTGATCGTCGACACGGCGATCGCGCTGTTTGCCGAGCGCGGCTATGCCGCCGTGACGATGACGGAGGTCGCGGCAAGGGCGAATACGGCGATCGGCTCGCTCTACCGTTTCTTCCCGACCAAGGAGGTTCTGGCAGCGGCGATCATCGAGCGTTATGGCGCCCTGCTGATGGCCGAGCTCGATCGCATCGCGTCGGCGGCGGGAGATGTCCCGCCGGGCCAGACGGCGGACGCGCTGGTGAGGATGATGCTGGGATTGCGGGAGGAGAGGGCGGCCGCCCTTGCCCTGGTCGATGCGCAGGAGGGCGGCGCGGAAAAGCGCGGCGGCCTGCGCGACACCATGCTGCAACGCCTGACCGCGATCCTCGCCGCCTCATCGAGGAAGCCGCTGCCGGAGGAGATCGATCCGCGGGCATGGACGCTTCTCTACGCGCTGAAGGCGATCCGCCAGCTGGATCAGGACAGGCCGGATCTTGCCGAAAGGCTTACTGAGAATGCCCGGCTGATGATCGAGCCGCTCGTGGCCGGCGGGCTGAGCACCTGAAGATGCGGGATCTGAAAGATCGCGACGCGCTTCAGTGCCGGGCCGCCTTTTCGGCTTCCGGCTTGTCATGCTCCCGGTTCATCCCGTAGCGCACGACAAGCGCTGCGGCGATGACGACGACGAGAATGACGCCGAGCGCGACCAGAAGATGCCGGTGCAGCCGCAGGCGTCCAAAAATCTCCTCCACCGCATTGCCGATGAGGTAGCCGATCGCGGTAATGCCGATACCCCAGACAAGGGCGGCAATCGCATTCAGCACGAGAAACTTGAGCGCCGGCACTTTTGAAAGCCCGATCGCCACCGGGCTGATGATGCGGATACCGTAGATGAAACGGAAGGCGAGGATGAAGCCGGTCGGGTATTTTTCGAGAAGCCCCGTCACGCGCTGCATCGCCGTCTGGCGGGAGAAGCGCTGAACGAAGGCAAGCTTTGCCGCATAGCGCCCGGCGAGAAAGAAGAACTGGTCGGCAACGAAGGAGCCGGCGCAGGCCGCTGCCGCCGCCTGCCACCACGCATCAGATGCCGGTGCGCCAGAACGCCGCCGAGAAAGGCCGCGGTTTCCCCCTCGCGCGCGCGATGAAGACGGCAAGCGGCCCATATTCGGCCATCAGGTCCTGCAGCGACATGGGATGTCTCCGTGTGTCAGTCGGGGAGGCGGAAATCGACCATGCGGTCTTCCCTGACCACGAACATCCGGCCGCTGTCTTGAAGATCGGGGGAGGCGAGGAAGAGGATCTTTTCGGCCACCTCCTGCGGATGCGGCAGGATCTGCGGATCTTCACCCGGCACGCGCGCGCCCGCATGGCGGTGCGTGTGGCGCCGGGATTGACCATGTTGACCTTCAGCGACGTATGGCTGGTTTCCGCAGCCCAGATGCGCCCCATCGTCTCGACGGCCGCCTTGGAAATCGCATAGGCGCCCCAGAAGGCCGGCGCCTTGGTGGCGGCACCCGAGGAAAACAGCAGCGCCCGCCCGGCATCGGATTTCAGTAGCAGCGGCTCCACCGAGCGGATCAGCCGCCAGACGGAGGTGACATTGGTGGTCATCACCTCGTCGAACACCTTCGCTTCCGTATGGGCAAGCGGCGAGATGACGCCGAGAATGCCGGCATTGGCGACGAGAATGTCGAGCTTGCCCCAGCGCTCGAAGATCGAGGCGCCAAGCCGGTCAATCGCTTCCATGTCCGAAAGATCGAAGGGCACCAGCGTCGCCGTGCCGCCGATGGCCTTGATCGCATCGTCAAGCTCCTCGAGCCCTCCGACGGTGCGTGCCGTCGCAATCACATGCGCGCCGGCTTTCGCCAGTTCGAGAGCGGTGAAATAGCCGATGCCGCGTGAGGCGCCGGTGACAAGCGCGATCCTGCCGGCAAGATCGGGTTTCTGGTCGCTGCTTTCAACGGATGTCATGATCACTCCACGCCTTAATGTCGGCGGCGAGGATTTCACAGCGGCGGAAAGGGTGCAAGTCATTGGTGGGCGAAGATATTCCTGCCGCACAGGAGAGAATGGCCGTCTCGGATCGACAGCCTCGCCGAATAAAAAAAGGCCGCGTCAAGCGCGGCCCCGATTGTGCGGCTGATCAGCCGTTGCTGGCAAGCAGCGAGACCTTGCGGCCCATCGCCTCGCCATCCTTGTCGAGAAGGCGGGTCGGGTAGTCACCGGTGAAATAGTGATCGGTGAACTGCGGGCGGGCATCGTTGCGATCCTCGCCGCCGACAGCACGGTAAAGGCCGTTGATCGACAGGAATTCAAGGCTGTCGCAGCCGATGAACTTGCACATCGCATCCAGGTCTTCGTACTGGTTGGCGATCAGCTTTTCCCGGTCCGGCGTGTCGATACCGTAGAAGTCCGGATAGTAGATGCGCGGGCTGGCGACGCGAAGATGCACTTCCTTGGCGCCGGCATCGCGGATCATCTGGACGATCTTCAGCGAGGTCGTGCCGCGTACGATGGAATCATCCACCAGAACGACGCGCTTGCCTTCGATCATCGCCCGGTTGGCGGAATGCTTCAGCTTCACGCCGAAGGCGCGGATCTGCTGCGTCGGCTCGATGAATGTACGGCCGACATAGTGGTTGCGGATAATGCCGTATTCGAACGGAATGCCGCTTTCCTGCGCGTAGCCGAGGGCAGCCGGCGTGCCGCCATCCGGAACCGGAACGACGACGTCGGCCTCGACCGGGCTTTCCTTGGCAAGATTGATGCCCATGTTCTTGCGCGCGACATAGACCGAGCGACCGCCGACGACGGAATCGGGACGGGCGAAATAGACATATTCGAACAGGCACAGACGCTCTGCCTGGCCATTGCCGGCCTTGCGGCTGTCGATCGAGATCGAGCCGTCGGGCTGCACTTCGCAGATGATGACTTCACCGTTTTCAACATCGCGGATGAACTTTGCACCGATAATGTCGAGCGCGCAGCTTTCCGAGCAGAACACCGGCTTGCCGTCGAGCTCGCCCATGACCAGCGGACGGATGCCCGTGGGGTCGCGTGCGGCGATCAGCTTGGTGCGGGTGATCGCGATCATCGAATAGCCGCCTTCCATCTGGCGGATCGCATCGATGAAACGGTCTGCCGTCGAGGTGTAGCGCGAGCGAGCGATGAGGTGGAGAACGACTTCGGTATCGGACGTAGACTGACAGATGGCGCCACCGGCGATCAGCTGGCGACGCAGCGTCAGGCCATTGGTGAAATTGCCGTTATGGGCAATCGCGATGCCGCCGACTTCCAGTTCCGCAAAAGCGGCTGGACGTTGCGCAGCGCCACTTCGCCGGTCGTCGAATAGCGCACATGGCCGATCGACATGGCGCCCGGCAGTTTGCGAGCGTCGCCGGATCGGTGTAATGGTCTCCGACGAGGCCCATGCGGCGTTCCGAATGGAAGCGCAGACCGTCGAAGGAGACGATGCCCGCGGCTTCCTGGCCGCGATGCTGGAGGGCGTGCAGGCCGAGCGCGGTCAAGGTCGCCGCATCAGGGTGCCCGAGAATGCCGAATACGCCGCATTCTTCATGCAGCGTATCGTCTTCCCACTCGTTTGAATGGTTGATTTCGAAGGTTTGCGAAACCGGCTGATGCATCTTGGGTCCTGATCCTTCCGGACTGACTTTGTCCATAACGGAAAAAATTGAAAGGCTGGCCGGGGGAATATCCCCCGGAAGCCAGCCCGTCTATCATCTGTAAGCGTGTGTTACCACAAATGGTGACGAAATGCGCGCCATCAAGCGCAACACAGCGTCAATTATTTGTTTTCGTGTTTCCGTTTGGCGCAGCCGGTGCGGCATCGTCAGCCGGCGTCTGGTCCTGCGTCGCGGCACCATCCGTGGGCGCTGCGCCATGACCGAGGATACGGGCGCGGATCTGCGGCTCGATATCGGCCGGAAGCACGGCTTCGAGGCGGCCGACGAGCGTATCGAGGAAAGGCTTGGACTTGGCGTTCGTCACCCAGACCGGCTGCTTGTCCGGCGCCACCAGCCAGTTGAAGAAGGCGACTGCGACAACAAGAAGCAGGATGCCCCGGGCAGCACCGAAGAGGAAGCCGAGCGTGCGATCAAGCGCGCCGATCCGGCTGTCGATGATGAAATCGGCAATCCGCGAGGTAATGAACGAGATGATGATAAGTGCAATGAGGAAAATGCCGCCCGCCGATGCCGCAATCGCGATGCGGTGGTCGGACGTGTATTTTTCCGCATAGGGAAGGACGAAGGGATAGAGGTAATAGGCCGCTGCAATCGAGCCCGCCCAGCTGGCGATCGAGAGCACCTCGCGGGAGAAGCCACGCACCATGGCGAGAACGGCGGAAAACAGCGTCACTGCAATGACGACACCGTCGAAGATCGTGATGGGCATCTAAACTCTACTCCAGAACCTGCCGTCTCATCCCGGCACTCTCATCACGCTTATCAGTGATGAGCGCAGTCTCTTACATCAGCAGGCTCATTAACGGAAGATCAATCATCTTCGAACGTATCTTCAGCCTGTTTCCCCAGCTTCTTCGCCGATCCGGCAATCCGCGAGACGAGATCGGGCAGATCCTCGATCTCGGTCCAGCGCCCTTTACTGCCCTTTGGCAGTTCAGCAGAGGATGCCGGCAGCATGGCACCGGAAAACCCGAGCTTTTCGGCTTCTTTGAGGCGCTGCGCCGTCTGCGAGACGGGACGCACCGCGCCCGACAGGCTGATTTCGCCGAAAAACACGAAATCGGCCGGCAAGGGCACACCGGCAAGCGAGGAAACGAGCGCGGAAGCAATCGCCATATCCGCGGCCGGTTCCGAGATGCGGTAGCCGCCGGCAATGTTGAGATAGACGTCGTGCTGGCCGAGCCTGACGCCGCAATGGGCTTCCAGAACAGCAAGGATCATTGCAAGCCGCGACGAATCCCAGCCGACGACCGCACGGCGCGGCGTGCCGAGCGAGGTCGGCGCGACCAGCGCCTGCACCTCGACCAGAACCGGCCGGGTTCCCTCCATACCGGCAAACACCGCGGCGCCCGGCGACTTGGCATTGCGCTCACCGAGAAACAGTTCCGACGGATTGGAGACTTCGCGAAGCCCCATGTCGGACATTTCGAATACGCCGATCTCGTCCGTCGGTCCGAAACGGTTCTTGACCGTGCGCAGGATGCGGTAGTGATGGCCGCGATCGCCCTCGAAATAGAGGACGGCATCGACCATGTGCTCGACGACGCGCGGACCGGCGATTTGGCCTTCCTTGGTGACATGGCCGACGAGAACCATGGCAGCCCCCGTCTGCTTGGCAAAGCGGATCATCGCCTGCACGCCGGTCCTGACCTGCGTGACCGTGCCGGGCGCCGAATCCGCCGTATCGCTCCAGAGCGTCTGGATGGAATCGATGATGACCAGATCCGGCCGCTTGTCCTCGGCAAGCGTCGCCAGAATGTCTTCGACATTGGTTTCGGCTGCCAGAAGCACGTCGGAATCGGCAGCACCGAGACGCTGCGCCCGGAGCCTGACCTGCGCCACGGCCTCTTCACCCGAGACATAGATGATCCGGTGCTTGCGTCGCGAAAGGGCGGCGGCCGCCTGCATCAAAAGCGTCGACTTGCCGATACCGGGATCGCCGCCGATCAAGACGACCGAGCCGCGCACGAAACCGCCGCCGGTGGCGCGGTCGAGTTCGGAAATCCCGGTATGGACGCGCGGCGCTTCCTCGATCTCGCCCGACAGGGTGGTGAGCGTGACGGCGCGGCCCTTCTTCGGCACCTTGCCCGGGCCGGATCCGATGCCGCCCATCGGATCTTCCTCGACGATCGTGTTCCACTCGCCGCAGCCATCGCACTTGCCGGCCCAGCGGTTATGAACAGTGCCGCAGTTCTGGCACACGAATTGGGTCTTGGGTTTTGCCATGAAGGAAAGTCAGTCTTCTTGTTTGTTCTGGTAAAAAGGAAGGAAGTTGTCGGGCGTGATCTTCTGTCGGCCATGCAGGATGCGAAGCACCGTCAGTTCATGATCGTCGATGAAGAAATAGATGCACCGCTTCCGGTATGGAAATCCACGCAAGCGAGGAATGAAGTCCCGCGGGCTACCGCTAATCCCCAGCCGGGCCATCCATTCGATCTTGCCGTTGATATCGTCGAGAAAGCGTCGGGCCGCGATCGGGTCAAATGTCGCGATATAGTCATGGGCGGCGAGAAGATCGTTCAATGCCTCGAACGACATCCTCAGTTTTCGCCGCCGCATTCTTCCGTTCCTCCGACATCTTCAGAATATGCGCCGTCATGTCCTCTGCACTTGCAAATTCGACCACTCGTCCGGCATCGACATCATCGATGCCTTCCTGAATGAGGCGTCGCAGTTCTTCGATTTTGCCTTCGTCGCTACCGAGAAGACGCAAACCCGCCGCCACGACTTCCTCGGCACTGCCGTAACGCCCATCCTTCACCTGTTCCTCGATGAAGGCCTTGTGTTCGTCGCTGAGATGGATCTCGGTCATTTCGATCTCCTTTTGTTCTCTTTTAGCATGGTGCCCTGCCGCATCCAAGGGGGCGGGCAGGGCACGGCGCTAAAAACGGCAGATGCTTGAAAAAAGAAGACCCGGTCTCAGTCGTCGGGATAGATGTAGCGGCGCTCGTAGCGCAGGCCGAGGCCGGTCAGCATCTCGTAGCCGATCGTGCCGGCGGCACGGGCGACGTCGTCGAGCGGCATGTTGGGGCCGAAAAGTTCGACATAATCGCCGGCACGGATGGCGCTCGGCGGCACGTCGGTAATGTCGAAAATGGTGAGATCCATGGTGACGCGGCCGATGACCGGCACCCGGTGCCCGGCGATATAGCCGAAGGCGCCCGATGTCCCGCCGGCGCGGATCGGCACGCCCGAGCCGGAGAGCGACCGCAGATAGCCATCCGCATAGCCGACGGAGGCTATGGCAAGCCGGCTGTTGCGCGACAGCTGATGGGTGGCGCCATAGCTGACGGTCGAGCCGGCGATAGCCTCGCGGATCTGGATGATCCGCGCCTCGGCTTTCGCGACCGGCTTCAGCGGCTTGGCGCCATTGACCGATTCCCCGCCATAGACGGCAATACCCGGCCGGGTCAGGTCAAAATGGTATTCCGGCCCGAGGAAGACGCCGGCCGAGGCCGCAAGCGTGAGGGAATGCCTTCATAGGCCGCCGCAACCCGTTGGAACGCTTCAAGCTGCTGCCGGTTGAGCGGCGAGGCGGGCGCATCGCCGCTATGCAGATGCGACAGGATCAGGACGGGCGAAAAGCTTGCAGGCCGCGACACGTCGTCGGCAAAGGCGATGGCCTCTTCCAGCGGCAGGCCGAGCCGGTTGAAGCCGGTATCCACATGCAGCGCGCAAGGATGGTCGCCATGCTCGCTCGTCACGCTCATCCAGAAGGCGAGCTGCTCTTCCGAGGCGATGACGGGTACGAGGCCGTGTTCGTAGAAAAGCGCCTCCTGGCCGGGCCAGATGCCGGAGAGAACATAGATCCGGGCCTCCGGCGCATAGACGCGCAAGGTGACGCCTTCCTGCACGGCAGCGACGAAGAAGTCGCGCGCGCCGGCCTCGTAAAGCGCCGTGCCGCAGTCTTCGAGGCCAAGCCCATAGGCATCGGCCTTGACGACGCAGCGGTTGCCGCCTTGCCGGAACGCCGCGCCATTTCGCGCCAATTATCCGCAAGCGCGCCGAGATCGATAGTGATCCTGACCGGCGCGATATCGAAATCGTCGGGCAGATCATCGATGATGCTGTCATCGTCGGAAAAGGCGTCGTCGAACTCGGTCATGGATACTCGCATGCAAGAGAGGTCTGTTGGCGCGATCCTAAACCTTTCACCGCGCGAAAAACCCTCAAGCGGCAAAATCCCCGGCTTGCTTGCTGGCGGGGGCGGGGGCGACGGGCCTGTTGATCCGGGCCCGGCAGCGCCTCACGGCTCTTCGTATTGCGTGAAGCTCGGTTCGGCCAGATCGGTAAAGCGGGTGAATTCCGACTGGAAGGCGAGCTTGACGGTACCGGTCGGTCCGTGGCGCTGCTTGGCGATGATCACGTCCGCCGTGCCCTTCACCTTGTCCATCAGCACTTCCCATTCCGGGTATTTCGGATCGGAAAGGTCGCGCGGCTCCATGTTCTTCACATAATATTCCTCGCGGAACACGAAGAGCACGACGTCGGCGTCCTGTTCGATCGAGCCGGATTCGCGAAGGTCGGAGAGCTGCGGGCGCTTGTCCTCGCGGCTTTCCACGCCACGCGACAGCTGCGACAGCGCGATGATCGGAACGTTCAGTTCCTTGCCCAGCGCCTTGAGGCCGGTGGTGATCTGGGTGATTTCCTGCACGCGGTTCTCGCCCGATTTGCCGGATCCCGTCATCAGCTGGATATAGTCGACCACGAGGCAGTCGAGGCCGCGCTGGCGCTTCAGGCGGCGGGCACGCGCCGAAAGCTGGGCAATCGAGATACCACCGGTCTGGTCGATGAACAGCGGCACTTTCTGCATCATCTGCGAGCAGGCGACGAGCTTTTCGAACTCCGCCTCGCTGATATCGCCGCGGCGGATTTTGACGAGGAAACTTCCGTCTGCTCGGAAATGATACGGGTGGCCAGCTGTTCGGACGACATTTCGAGCGAGTAGAAGCCGACGACGCCGCCATTCTTGGCCTTGAACGAACCGTCCGGATTGACCTCCGGCTCATAGGCGGCCGCGATATTATAGGCGATATTGGTGGCAAGCGAGGTCTTGCCCATGCCCGGGCGTCCTGCAAGCACGATCAAGTCGGAACGCTGCAACCCGCCCATCTTGCCGTCGAGCGACATGATGCCGGTGGAGATGCCGGAAAGCTGGCCATCGCGTTCGAAGGCCTGTCCCGCCATGTCGATGGCAAGCGTCACCGCATCGTTGAACGACTGGAAGCCGCCATCGTAACGGCCGGTCTCGGCCAGTTCGAAGAGCCGGCGTTCGGTATCCTCGATCTGGCTCTGCGGCGGCATGTCGAGCGGCGCGTCATAGGCGATGTTGACGACATCCTCGCCGATCTGGATCAGCGCGCGGCGCAGTGCCAGATCGTAGATCGCCCGGCCATAGTCTTCCGTATTGATGATCGAAACGGCTTCGGCGGCGAGACGCGCCAGATACTGCGCCATCGTCATGTCGCCGACTTTCTCAGGCGACGGAATGAAGGTTTTCACCGTTACCGGATGGGCGGTCTTGCCCATGCGGATGATGTCGCCCGCCACTTCGAAGATCTTGCGATGCAGCGGCTCGTGGAAATGCACCGGCTTCAGAAAGTCGGAGACGCGGTAATAGGCATCGTTATTGACCAGGATGGCGCCGAGAAGTGCCTGTTCCGCCTCGATATTGTTCGGTGCCTCGCGGTAATGCTGTTCCGCGGGCTGGGAGGCGGCAAGCTTTCGTACGGCGTCGTTCATGGTCTTTTTATCCGTCCTGTCCGTCAAAAGAGGGCGCCGTCTGGGGGCGCCGGGCATGGAAGCAATATCGGATCGCAATGCTCGGATCATCGGTCCGGATCGCAATCGAAGCTTCGCTTTTAGTGACTTCCGTCACCGCATGAAACGCCTCTCGTCGGTCATAGGCGATTTTCACAGCTATCCACAGAGGTGGCCCTGCACGCGGGACAAAAAAGCGGAAACGGGCCAAATCCGGTTGACTGTGTCACTGGCCGACTCAGGTCCTCACGGTTGAAAGCTTACACCGCCGGAGCGCACAAAAAAACGCCCGGATCGGAGATCCGGGCGCTTCCTGAGGCAAGTGCCTGCGAAGAGACGACTATTATTCGTCGTCGCCGTCCTGGTCTGCTTCCGGGTCGAAGAAGTCTTCCGGACGCAGTGCATCTTCGTCAACGCCGTAGATGGCGTCAGCGGAGGTGAGGCTTTCGCCCTTGGCCTGACGCTCGGCTTCTTCGGCAGAACGGGCAACGTTGAGAGCGATTTCGATCTCGACTTCCGAATGCAGGTGCAGCGTGACGTTGTGCAGGCCAATGGCCTTGATCGGGGTGTTCAGGTCGACCTGGTTGCGGCCGACGTTGAAGCCTTCTGCAGCCAGCGTCTCGATGATGTCGCGGGCAGCAACCGAACCGTACAGCTGGCCGGTTTCGCCAGCCGAGCGAACGATGACGAAGGTCTTGCCGGCAAGAGCGTCGGCAACCGTCTGGGCTTCGCCCTTGCGCTCGAGGTTACGAGCTTCGAGCGTGGCGCGCTCGGCTTCGAAACGCTTCTTGTTGGCTTCGTTGGCGCGCAGCGCCTTGCCCTGCGGCAGCAGGAAGTTACGTGCGAAACCGTCGCGAACCTTTACGACTTCGCCCATCTGCAAGCTTGGCCACGCGTCGAGAAGAATGACGTCCATTTTAGTGTTTCCTTTCAGGTCTTAAGAGTTGTTTTCATTGGCATTCTGTGAGGCCTTGGCCGGTGTCAGCGCAATCGTGCGCCGCGTATCGGCAAGACCAAGGATCACGACCACGACGGCAGGCAGCACGAGCGTGGTCGAAAGATAGGCGAGGATCAGGCCCGGTATGCGCCAGTCCTTTTCCTTGGAACGGAAATGCAGGGCGGCAAAGCCGGCCATCAGGAAACCCGCGCCGAACGTGCCGCAGATCGTCGCGCCGATCAGCGACGGCACGCCGCCGACGAAGCAGAGCACGATCCCGCCGAGGAAGACGAAGATCGCATTGCGGTTCATCCGAAGCGCCGACGGCATGTCCTCGCGCGGGCGAAGCGCCCGGCCGGAGCGCGACACGATGCGCACGGCCACATAGAAGGCGGCAAACAGCATCAGCACCCAGATACCGCCCTGGAACATCGGCAGCATCAGAACGAGCATGCTCTTGGTCTGCGAAATGCTGGCCGCATCAGGCTCGAAGGAAGGTTCCTGCGCCTGCAGGGCCTGCATCATCGCATCGACCATCTGGCCGGTCAGTTCCGGCCCGTAGCCGATTGCCACACCGAGCGCGATGACGGCGATCGTCACCAGCGAGCAGAGATGCAAGAGGATATCGGAAATCGGGTACCAGGCGACGAGATCGTCCGGGCCGCCGAGTTCGGAGGCAGGGCGGGCGAGATTGGCCAGATGCGAAAGCCAGCCGGCCGGGATCAGCGTGAAGATCGCCATCGCCAGCGCAAACAGCGGCGAAACGAGAATGGCGCCGAGAACGGCTGCCGTAACGACGCCGACGATGGCGGCGCGATTGCCCCAGCCGAGGCCGGCAATCAGAATGGGAAGGGCGGAGGCAGCATAGAGGAGGGAAGCAAGAGACGACTGTGCGCTCGCACCCATGACAAGCAGGGTGGCGATGACACCGGCAAGAATGCCGGTCGGCAGCACTGTCTGGAACTTCGTCTTCACGGTCTCGCTGTCCTGCTACATCAAGCAGTTAGAGGATCGGCCCGAATCAAATTCTGAAGGCGCGCATCCCCAACATGGGATTTGAAAGATCCGATCCGCGCCCATCGCGGAAGGGAAAAGCCCCTCCGATCCGAAGACCGGAGGGGCCATATCATCTTACTTTACGACGTAAGGCAGCAGGCCGAGGAAGCGGGCGCGCTTGATGGCCTGGGCCAGCTCGCGCTGCTTCTTCTGCGAAACAGCCGTGATACGCGAAGGAACGATCTTGCCGCGCTCGGAAATGTAGCGCTGCAGGAGACGAACGTCCTTGTAGTCGATCCGCGGAGCGTTTGCGCCCGAGAAGGGGCAGGTCTTGCGGCGACGGTGGAACGGGCGACGTGCCGGGGAGGAGGATGCTTCAGCCATTGGTCTCTAAATCCTTCTATCCGATTAAGCGTCGCGAGCCGGGCGCGGTGCGCGCTGGAAATCGCCATCGCGGCGCGGCGGACGGTCGCCGAATTCGCGGCGCGGGCCACGATCGTCGCCATCGCGACGCGGACGGTCGTCACGGTCACGCTTCTGCATCATGGCAGACGCACCTTCTTCGTGCTTCTCGACGGCGATCGTCATGTAGCGAAGAACGTCTTCGTTGATGCGCATCTGGCGTTCCATCTCATGCACGGCAGCAGCCGGAGCATCGATGTCCATCAGAGCGTAGTGAGCCTTGCGGTTCTTCTTCATGCGGTAGGTGAGGGACTTGAGGCCCCAGTTTTCTACGCGCCCGACCTTGCCGCCGTTAGCTTCGAGGACGCCCTTGTACTGTTCGACGAGGGCATCAACCTGCTGAGCGGACATATCCTGCCGGGCAAGGAATACGTGTTCGTAAAGAGCCATGTAAGCTTTGCCTTTTCTTGCGGTTGTCATAACCCGGACCTCGGCGGCTAAGCCTCAACGACTGCTCCTGTGGACCAGAGGCCCGGCAAGAAAAGTTGTTGTATCGAGACGGTCGAGAGCGGAGACACGGGAGGCTTGGACCCTGTGGTCCCTGCGGCCCGGTACCCCGGACCTGCCCTCCGTTCAGCCACCAGCCAGAAGACCGGGTGTTTCGAACAGCGCGGCTTATACGGATTTATCGGAAAAACGCAAGGGGCAGGGCACAAATAGCGCAAATACCCTGGGAGGTGTCAGTCAGCGCACAGTCTGGGCACGCTCCGCTCAGCCAACGTCCCGTCTTCTCTGTCGCTCTCGCATTTGTGCGATGTATCACGACGAAAATAACGGAGCGCCCCTTTTCGTGCCCGATGAATTGATGTCTCTACAAATTTAAGCAAGGCCGAATGCAACCGGGAGGCTTGTCCGGCTTTGTTAGGGGAGTGACAAATGTTCGGGAGAGAGAGACATGTCCGCAACGCCGGCAGGGCCTGATCTATGGTCCGGTAGCACGCCAGCAATGGGTTTTTTCACTTGGATCGTCGGGGCCAACACGCTTTACGGTGATCCGCTGTTTGCCGATATCTACGGTCTGCCGCAGGAGGAGCTTTCGGCGGGCATACCCGTGGAGGAGGTGATCGGGCGCATCGACCCGCGGGATCAGTCGAAGATCGCCCGGTCGGTGCATCAGGCGGTCGTGAGTGGCGATCAGACGAGTTCAACCTACCGGGTACTGGGTCGTGATGGCGATGCCCGCATGATTGTGTCCTTCGGCCGCTGCCTGCGGGATGAGGATGGTATTCCCTCCATCTTTTCGGGCGCAGTTATCGAGGCAGGCAGGATGCAGGAGGACTTCGCGGCTGAACCGCTGCTGGCGTGCTGCCGCGCGGCGCTGGAATTAGCCGAAACCTCGGGGAAGGAGCGGGTGGCCCGTCATCTGTCAGCCGCGCTGTCCGAACTGGACGGCGGATCCGGCTCTGCCGGCGCCTCGTGAAGCCGCCTTAGCATGGAAAGGGTCCTGTCGACCCGCGCGCGCCGCACTCTCGGGTGGTCCGCAGGCGCCGTGCTCCGGCTTTTGAGCTCCTGCAACAGGTCCTGAAGGCTTTCCAATGTATCGCGCGTCGTCATCGTGCGGCAAGAACGGCCGGTAGAGGCATAAGGTTGCATCACGCTCCGCATGTAGAGAATCTGCCCGATATAATCGGCGCTATGCCAGGTGTTTGCTTTGCGACAGCTAGGGGCAAGGTAATTCAGAAACGATGACGGTAGCGGTTTCATGTGTGGATGAAGATTAGAAATGTATTTGGATCAAAGACGTAGTCCTTCGGATGGTCGAGCTGTAAAGAATATTTTCGTCTTGCTGCACGATCGGGGGATCGGCAGCAGTCTTGCTCCGCTGGCGGAGCGATGGGCTAATTATTTCACCCATGGTCTGTTTGTGATGCCGCAGGGGCATCTCCAATCCGGCAGTTCTGATGCTTCGGATGCCTGGTTTTCTGGTGATGGGCTAAATCCCGGTGTGAAGATCGATCAGGCATCCGAGCGGCTGGCCGGCTATATCGATAGCCTTGTGCAGGAGCAGGGTGTCGATGATCGCCAGGTCATCCTTGTCGGCTTCGGCAGCGGTGCATCGCTTGCTTTGTATTGCGGCCTTGCACGCAAGCGCCAGCTTGGTGCCGTCATCGGGTTTGGTAGCGATCTGATCGGCTTTCAGGATCTCCAGAAACGCGTAGTGGCGAGGCCGCCTGTTCTTCTCGTTCACGGTGAGCGCGACGAATTTGTCCCGCCCTCCTTGTTCCTCAGCAATTACGGGCGTCTGGAAAGCGTCGGCGTGCCCATGACGATGTGTTTCCGTCCTCAGATCGGTCACGACATCGATCCGCAGGGCGCTGATGCCGCGATGTTTTATGTTCAAGGCGTTCTGGCTGCGTCCGCGGGGCAGCTTGCGTCTGTTCCGGCCAGAGATGTCGAGTTGCCGGGCACCGACGCCGCCAAGGGTGTCAAGCTGGTCATATGGGACCTCGACGATACCCTTTGGGATGGCACTCTCGACGACGTTGGCGAATTGCGGCTCAATACCTTCCGCGTCGAGGTGATCAAGAAGCTCAACCAGCAAGGCATCGTTTCGGCGATATGTTCCAAGAATGATCTTGAAACCGCCCGTCGGGCCCTCGAGAGTTTCGGTCTTTGGGACGAGTTTGTCTTTCCGCGTATTTCCTTCGTGCCGAAGGGTGACGCATTGAGGTCTCTGATTGCCGATATGCGGCTGAAGCCGAAGAACTGTGTTTTCATCGATGACAACGTTATTAATCTGGCCGAGGCTCGTGCGGTCTTGCCGGATCTGCGCACGTTGAATGCCATCTTGCCGGAATGCGACATCTTCCTGCAGCAGATTGTGGATGTTCATGCGCATGTCAAAAAGTCGCGAGTGGAAGAATACCGGTCACTTCAGGCGCGCGTGACGGAAAGCCAGGAATTTTCGGGAGACCGCGAGGCCTTCCTTGCCACCTGCGACATTCATGTCTGCCTGGCATGGAGAGCCGACCTCGTCGATTTCGCACCTCGTATCGAGGAACTGATCAACCGGACCAACCAGCTCAATTTCCTGAAGACGCGTATCGAGCCGGGCAAGACGCTGGAGCTTGTGTCGGAGCCCTCTGTTCGGCAATGCCTTGCGGTCTTCGCCTGGGACAAATTTGGCTACCACGGTCTGGTCGGTTTCATCTGCATCGATATCAGCAGTCAGACGATCCTGCATATGGCCTTTTCTTGCCGTGTCATGCACATGGGCATGGAGAATTGGCTGTTGCTGCGCGCGCTGAGCATGTTCCCGGGTCTCAACTCGCCCGTGGCCTTGCCGATGACGCCATCGTCGCCGTCCTGGCTCAATGAGGCTTCTTTCAGCCAATCTCAGGTAAGAGATTTCATCCTGTCCGAGGAGCGGAAGTCCGTTGTCGATGCATCGCGGGCCAAGTTACGGATCATGGCAAATTGCCATTCCGGTGTTTGGGCGCATTTTTCGGGGCTTCGCGAAGTCACCGAAATCGACAACTTCCCACGCGCCTTCATTATCCCGCAGGTTCTCTCCAAGGCCTACCTGACGGATACGTTCGCGCCGGCTCTCGTCTACGACTTCGGCACTGATATGTATGACGATAAATGGCCGGTTGAAGTGCGCTCTCAGCTCAATGGTGGGCTTTATGAGGCATGTATTCAGGAGTTTTGCGAGTTTCTCGCTGCGGCCGGGCGCCGTATTCTGATTGTCGGTCACCCGCTCGAACTGCCGGAGGCGATGCTGGCACCTGATTTGGGCATATCGCGTGAGCGGCGGGAAATCTTTACCGCGGCGTGGCGAAAAATGTCCGAACAGTTCGACTGCGTCGATGTTGTTGATATCGAAACTCTCGTCGGCACGCAGGGGATGATCGACTACGGCCACTTCACGGTCGAGGCAAGCCAGGAGATTGCAAAGGAAATCTCCCGTTGGTTCACAGGGCTCCCCCAGTCTGTGCCGGGGATCTCCGCCAAGGGCCTGCCTCAGTCGAGTCCGCTTCTCGGAGCGGCTTAACTGAACAGAAAAGGGCCGGGCTGCATCTCTGCGTCCCGGCCCTTCGTCATTCGTGTCGCCTCAGATCGGCATCGGATACTGCCGGTAAACCGCGGCGATATCGGCCATCACCTCGTCGGAGAGCGTCAGATCGGCAGCGCCGATATCGGCCTTCAGCTGTTCCATGGATGTCGCGCCGATGATGGCAGAGGCCATGAACGGGCGCGTCAGGCAGAATGCGATCGCCATCTGGGCGAAATCCAGCCCGTGCTTCTTCGCCACATCGGCATAGGCCTTCACTGCCGGTTCCTGCAGCGGCTGCAGGCGGCCGCCGAGATCGCCGTTGATCGACCCGCGCGAGCCTTCCGGCTTGGCACCGCCGAGATATTTGCCGGTCAAGAGCCCTGCGGCCAGCGGCGAATAGGCGAGAAGCCCGATATCCTCGTGGTGGGAGACTTCCGCCATGTCGAGATCATAGGGCCGGTAGAGAAGGTTATACTCGTTCTGGATCGTCGCGACGCGCGGCAGATCCCTGGCTTCCGACGTGCGGATATATTCGAGCGTGCCCCATGCCGTCTCGTTCGACAGGCCGATCGCGCGCACCTTGCCGGATTTGACGATGCCGGCAAGCGTTTCGAGGATCTCGACGACATCGGCCTCGGCCGCCGCGCGGTTCTGTTTGGAAGCGTCGAAGGTCCAGGAATTGCGGAAATGGTAATGCCCGCGGTTCGGCCAGTGGATCTGGTAGAGGTCGAGATAATCGGTCTTTAGCCGCTTCAGGCTGGCATCCAGCGCCTCATGGATGGTCGTGGCCGAGATCGGCTTGCCCTCGCGGATCCAGGGGCGGCCGGAGCCGGCGATCTTGGAGGCGAGAACGAGATCCTTGCGCTTGCCGCTCTTTTCGATCCAGGTGCCGATATGCTCCTCGGTACGGCCGTATGTGTCCGGACCGGGGGGCGTGGTCGGGTAGAGTTCGGCCGTGTCGAAGAAGTTCACGCCGTTTTCGAAGGCGTAATCCATCTGCTCATGGGCTTCCGCCTCGCTGTTCTGCGTGCCCCATGTCATGGTGCCGAGGCAGATCTCGGACACGGAAATATCCGTCCGGCCAAGCTTGTGAAATTTCATGGAATGTATCCCGTTATCTGAAAAGCCGGGCGGACTTTAAGCAGGAATTGCTGCGATGCAAGGCCGCTATGCTGCTTTGCGCTGATTGCCGCATCCGCCCCGGCAAACCGGCCGTGAGGTGCCAAAAGCCCTGATTTCCTGCGGGCAATCCGTGCCAAAACCCGCCAAACGCTTGACTCTGCGGGCCGGAATGTGAATTGGAGGGCGAAAAATGCAAGGGAAGGTAAAATCCGATGAGCATCGCATTCACGTTTCCCGGCCAGGGCAGTCAGGCCGTTGGCATGGGCAAGGAACTGGCCGACGCCTATCCGGAAGCCCGCGCGGTCTTTCAGGAAGTCGATGACGCGCTCGGCCAGAAGCTCTCCGACATCATGTGGAATGGCCCGGAAGAGACGCTGACCCTGACGGCAAACGCCCAGCCGGCGCTGATGGCCGTCTCGATCGCCGTCATGCGCGTTCTCGAAGCCCGCGGCCTGAAGCTCGCAGAAAAGGTCGCCTATGTCGCCGGCCACTCGCTCGGCGAATATTCGGCGCTCTGTGCCGCCGGCACTTTCTCCCTGTCGGACACCGCAAAGCTGCTGCGCATCCGCGGCGATGCCATGCAGTCGGCGGTTCCTGTCGGTCAGGGCGGCATGGCCGCAATCATCGGCCTCGAACATGGCGATGTCGAAGCCGTCTGCGCCGAAGCGAAGTCGGAAGGTGTCTGCCAGATCGCCAATGACAATGGCGGTGGCCAGCTCGTCATCTCCGGCTCCAAGGCAGCGGTCGAAAAGGCTGCGGCCCTTGCGACCGAGAAGGCGCCAAGCGCGCCATCCTTCTTGCCGTCTCGGCACCCTTCCATTCGGATCTGATGCGCCTGCGGCAGATGCCATGCGCCATGCTCTCGACAAGGTCGCCAAGCAGAACCCGGTCGTGCCGGTCGTCGCCAATGTCCGCGCCGCCCCCGTCTCCGATGCCGATGAGATTGCAAAACTCCTCGTCACCCAGGTCACGGGTCAGGTCGCTGGCGCGAGACGGTGGAGTGGTTCGGCCAAAACGGCGTCACCACGCTTTATGAAATTGGCTCCGGCAAGGTGCTCACGGGCCTTGCCCGCCGCATCGACAAGAATATTTCCGGCGTAGCCGTCAACACCCCGGCCGATATCGACGCGGCGCTCGCCGCCATCCTCGGCTGAAGAGAAGGATTTTCGACATGTTTGATCTGACCGGCCGCAAGGCCCTCGTCACCGGCGCAACCGGTGGTCTCGGCGAGGAAATCGCCCGTCTGCTCCACAAGCAGGGCGCCATCGTCGGCCTGCACGGCACCCGCGTCGAAAAGCTCGAGGCACTCGCAGCCGAACTCGGCGAGCGCGTCCACATCTTCCCGGCAAACCTTTCTGACCGCGCCGAAGTCAAGGCGCTCGGCGAAAAGGCTGAAGCCGAACTCGGCGGCATCGACATTCTCGTCAACAATGCCGGCATCACCAAGGATGGCCTCTTCGTTCGCATGTCGGACGAAGACTGGGATGCGGTGATGGAAGTCAACCTCACCTCCGTCTTCCGCCTGACGCGCGAACTGACCCACCCGATGATGCGCCGCCGCCATGGCCGCATCATCAACATCACCTCGATCGTCGGCGTCACCGGCAATCCGGGCCAGACGAACTACTGCGCTTCGAAGGCCGGCATGATCGGCTTCTCCAAGTCGCTTGCCGCCGAAATCGCCACCCGCAACGTCACGGTCAATTGCGTGGCGCCGGGCTTCATCGAGAGCGCCATGACCGGCAAGCTCAACGAGAAGCAGAAGGAAGCGATCATGGGCGCAATCCCGATGAAGCGCATGGCGCCGGCGCCGATATCGCCGCTGCCGTTCTCTATCTCGCCTCCGACGAGGCAGGCTACGTCACCGGCCAGACGCTGCACGTCAACGGTGGTATGGCGATGATCTGATGCCTCTCATGCACGGTTGCACTGCAAAACCGGGGGATATCGGTTGTTGGCGGCTGTGCAGGGCTACAGATTCTGGCTTTGCGTGACACGGAAACCGTGTTAAGCGGGCCATGACTGTGAATAGTCACCCCGAGATGCAGGTGGTTATAAAGCGTGAGCTTGTAGCCGGACCTCGCAAGGGGCGAACGAGTTTACCGGTCTCGATGCCAGATGGCGCCGGTGGCAGGTTTTAACAGGATGCGGATGCCGTTTGGGCAATCCGATAAGGACAAAGGTCGAGGAAACCGACATGAGCGATATCGCAGAACGCGTAAAGAAAATTGTTGTTGACCATCTCGGCGTCGATGCCGACAAAGTTGTCGAAGGCGCGAGCTTCATCGACGATCTCGGCGCGGACTCGCTCGATACCGTTGAGCTGGTCATGGCTTTCGAAGAAGAGTTCGGCGTTGAAATCCCGGACGACGCTGCAGACAGCATTCTGACCGTCGGCGATGCCGTAAAGTTCATCGAAAAGGCCCAGGCCTAATCGAGAGCGACTATTCGGGACGGGCGCTTGAAAAGGCGTCCAGTCCCTCTCACGCCCGCTTGTTCGGGCCGTTTCAACAACTGGAATTCGATAATATCGAAATTCGATAGCTACGGGGTAGGACGCTGGCGATGAGGCGTGTCGTTATCACCGGTACCGGCATGGTATCTCCTCTCGGGTGTGGAACGGAAGTCAGCTGGCAGCGACTGCTGGCAGGCGAAAACGCCGCCCGTGTTGTCACCGAATTCGAGGTCGATGACCTCGCCGCCAAGATCGCCTGCCGCATTCCGGTCGGCGACGGTTCGAACGGCACCTTCAATCCTGACGACTGGATGGAGCCGAAGGAACAGCGCAAGATCGACCCTTACATCCTTTACGGCGTCGCCGCTGCCGACATGGCGCTGGCCGATGCGGCTGGAAGCCGGAGACCGACGAAGACCAGATCATGACCGGCGTCCTGATCGGCTCGGGCATCGGTGGTCTCGAAGGCATCGTCGAGGCGGGCTATACCCTGCGCGACAAGGGCCCTCGTCGTATTTCGCCCTTCTTCATTCCGGGTCGTCTGATCAACCTCGTCTCCGGCCAGGTTTCGATCAAGCACAAGCTGCGCGGCCCCAATCACGCGGTCGTCACCGCCTGCTCGACCGGCGCGCATGCGATCGGCGATGCTGCCCGTCTCATCATGTTCGGCGATGCCGATGTGATGGTTGCCGGTGGCGCCGAATCGCCCGTCTGCCGTATCGGTCTTGCCGGCTTTGCCGCCTGCAAGGCGCTGTCGACCCAGCATAACGACGATCCGACCAAGGCCTCGCGCCCCTATGACCGTGACCGTGACGGTTTCGTCATGGGTGAGGGCGCCGGTATCGTCGTTCTCGAAGAGCTGGAACATGCCAAGCGCGCGGCGCCAAGATCTATGCCGAAGTCGTCGGCTACGGTCTCTCGGGCGATGCCTTCCACATCACCGCACCGTCTGAAGATGGCGATGGCGCCTACCGCTGCATGACCATGGCGCTGAAGCGCGCCGGCCTGCAGCCGTCCGACATCGACTACATCAACGCCCACGGCACCTCGACCATGGCCGACACGATCGAACTCGGCGCTGTCGAGCGTCTCGTCGGCGATGCGGCCTCGAAGATCTCCATGTCGTCGACCAAGTCGGCGATCGGCCATCTTCTCGGTGCAGCCGGCGCCGTCGAAGCGATCTTCTCGGCGCTTGCGATCCGCGACAATGTCGCGCCGCCGACGCTCAACCTCGACAATCCCGATGTCGAGACCAAGATCGACCTCGTGCCGCATACCGCGCGCAAGCGCGAGATCAACGTTGCGCTGTCGAACTCCTTCGGTTTCGGCGGCACCAACGCATCGCTCGTCCTGCGTCGCTACGAGGCTTGACGGCATCACGGCCTGCCCCGGGTGAGCGCAAATGCGCTGATCCGGGCAGGCGCGCTCTGCGCATATCATTGTCCGGACCCGCTTTTCGCCGCATTGCGCGGGCAAAGGTGTGGCCACGGTTTTGACGAAGGGGGAGCGGTGAGCAATTCCGATCAGACAGGCGATTTCAACGACAACGGCGGCAATGCTGCGCGTGGTCCGATCATTCCGAAATCGCCGAACGAGGCCCTGAAGCCCGAGCGCCTGCCGGATCCGCCGCGGCGTTCGAAGAAGGCCCGCAGCCAGGTTATCATTTTCCTGAATTTCGTCATGACGACGGTCGTCTTCGTCGCGATCGTTGCTGTGGCCGGCTTCTATTACCTGATCCGTTCGTTCCAGGATCCGGGTCCGCTCGAAACCAATACCCATTTCATGGTCCGTCAGGGCAACGGTCTGGCCGAAATCGCCTCCAATCTGGAGCGCAACGGCATTGTCGATGATGCCCGCATCTTCCGCTATGTGACGATGACCTATCTGCGCAACGGCGCGACGCTGAAGGCCGGCGAATACGAGATCAAGGCACATGCTTCGATGAAGGATGTGATGGAGACGCTGGAAAGCGGCAAGTCCATCCTCTATTCCGTCGTGCTGCCGGAAGGCCTCACCGTGCGCCAGATGATGAACCGGCTGAAGGAAGATCCGGTTCTGGAAGGCGATATTCCTGCCGAACTTCCGGCAGAGGGCAGCCTGCGCCCGGATACCTACAAGTTCTCCCGCGGCACCCGCCGCACCGAGATCATCTCGCAGATGCGCGCCGCCCAGGACAAGATGGTCGAGCAGATCTGGGAACATCGTGATCCCGACCTGCCGATCAAGACCAAGCAGGAATTCGTCACGCTCGCCTCGATCGTGGAGAAAGAAACCGGCAAGGAAGACGAGCGCGCCCATGTGGCTTCCGTCTTCATCAACCGGCTGCAGAAGGGCATGCGCCTGCAATCCGACCCGACCATCGTCTACGGCCTGTTCGGCGGCGACGGAAAGCCTTCGGATCGCCCGATCTACAAGTCCGACCTTGCCAAGCAGACGCCCTACAACACCTATCTGGTCAAGGGCCTGCCGCCGACGCCGATCGCAAACCCCGGTCGTGCAGCGCTTGAGGCCGTCGCCAATCCGTGGCGCACCAACGATCTCTACTTCGTCGCTGATGGTACCGGCGGCCATGTGTTTGCCTCGACGCTGGACGAGCACAACGCCAATGTCCGCCGCTGGCGCAAGGTCGAGGCTGATCGTGCTTCCGGTTCCGACGAAGTGGTCGACGGCCAGCCGGATGGCGCCGAGGCGGAAAAGCCGCCGAAGGGCAACTGAGCCTGATGTGAGTAACGCCGCGGCATGAGCCGCGGCGATTGTGTTTGGCGGCATTGCCGTCAGTCTGGAGAATACCATGTCCCTGCAGTCCATGACCGGTTTTGCCCGCAGCGAGACGACGAGCGGACGCAGCCGTTTCGTCTGGGAACTGCGCTCGGTCAACGGCAAGGGGCTCGATATCCGCCTTCGCCTTCCAAACGGCATGGAGCGGCTGGAGGCGGATGTCCGCAAGCTCGTCTCGGAAAAATTCTCCCGCGGCAATCTTCAGATCACGCTCTCGGCTACTGCTGCCGAGACGGCGATGGAAGCGGTCCTCAACCGCGATGCGCTGGCCGCGGTGATGACGCTGAAGCAGGATCTCGCCGGTGTCATCGATCCCGCGCCGCTGCGCCTCGATACGCTCCTCTCGATCAAGGGGCTTGTCGATATCCGCGAGGCGGAGGAGGGCGCCGAGGTTCTGGCCACGCGCGATGCAGCGGTTCTTGCCGCCCTTCGCGAGGCGCTGGCTGGCCTTGAGGGCATGCGCGCCTCGGAGGGGGCGGCACTCAAGACGGTGCTCAAGGGCCATGTCGCCCGCATTTCCGACCTGACGGCGATCGTCGAGAACGACCCGTCGCGCCAGCCGGAAGAGATCGCCCGCCGGCTGGAGACGCAGCTTGCGCCGCTCCTCTCCGGCCCGGCAGCGCTTGACCGCGACCGCCTCTATGCCGAGGCGGCGCTGATTGCCACCCGCGCCGATCTGCGCGAGGAAATCGACCGCCTGAAGGCGCATGTCGTCGCCGCCGGAGAGCTTCTGG
This sequence comes from Shinella sp. UYSO24, assembly GCA_902167985.1. Lineage (GTDB taxonomy): Bacteria > Pseudomonadota > Alphaproteobacteria > Rhizobiales > Rhizobiaceae > Neorhizobium. The sequence continues at coordinate 422,839 of CABHNZ010000001.1, read as the reverse complement.
ACGGCGGAGCGCCTGTCGGCCGCCGGCTTGATTTTCTTGCACAGGAATTTAACCGGGAATCGAATACTATTTGTTCCAAATCCAATGCGTCTGCGGTAACGGCGGCAGGGATAGAATTGAAAGTGGTCATCGACCAGTTCCGCGAACAGGTCCAGAATCTGGAGTAGAAGATGAGCTCGACACCGGCTGCAACATCGCCTTCTAAAATGCCGGCGACGATTGCCCGTCGTGGCCTCATGCTGGTCCTGTCCTCGCCCTCCGGCGCCGGCAAGTCGACGATCGCCCGCAACCTTCTGGAAACCGATCCGAGCCTCGGCATTTCGGTGAGCGTCACCACCCGCCAGCGTCGCCCGAGCGAGATCGCCGGCAAGCACTATCACTTCATCTCGGTGCGCGAATTCGAGCGCCTGCGGGATTCTGACGCGCTTCTGGAATGGGCGGAAGTCCACGGTAACTTCTACGGCACGCCGCGCGAGCCGGTGGAAGAGGCGATGTCCAAGGGGCGCGACATGCTCTTTGATATCGACTGGCAGGGCGCCCGTCAGCTGCAGGAAAAGATGGCGGCCGATGTCGTCTCGATCTTCGTCCTGCCGCCGACCATGACCGAGCTGCAATCGCGCCTGCATCGCCGCGCCGAAGACAGCGAAGAGGTGATCCGCACCCGCCTACTCAATTCCCGCGCCGAGATCGAGCATTGGCGGGAATACGACTACGTCATCGTCAACGATGACCTCGACGAGGCATTCCGCAACGTCAACTGTATCGTCAACGCCGAACGCGTCCGCCGCGACCGTCGCCACGGCCTGTTCGACTTCGTCACCGGGCTTTTGACGGAAGAGCCTAATTTGTGAGGTTTTGAGGCCACGAGCCGCTCTCGCGTCACCGAGAGGCCGTGGCTGTCAGTCGTTCACCAACCACTGCCGTCTACGCGGCTTGCGGCGGGATTACCTCAAAACGGAAATGATGCCGGTCGCGCAGGCAATCGCGCCGAATGATACGGCAAGCATGATGCCCATCACATTGGTGATCCAGCCCTGGTCGGGCTTGGAGTCCAACTTGGCTTTGACAATACCCAGATCGTAGTTCACGGCGATTATCGAGGTCTCGACGCAGTCACGCGTGCCTCGACCAAGCCGAGCCGCCTATCCATCACGTCGAGCTTGCCGTCGATACCGTCCAGCCTGTGATCGATGCCATCAAGCCTGCCATCAATGCCGTCAAGCCGCGCGAGGATCTTCTCCAGCACGGTCTTAGTGCCCTCTGCTATCTCTTCGAGTTTGCCGACGCGTGTTTCCATATCGTCAAATGTGCCACCGCCATCACCTGATTTCAAGCCTGCAACCCGCGCGGGATTAACTGCCATATCTGCCTCCAAGGGACGATGGCAGTTAACTCACCATTAATCTGATTGATTGTCAATTATTGGTTGCATGCGCGAGCGGGCACGCCCTTAAAGGCAATTCGCCAGCCGCACGAACTCTTCGATCGACAGCGTTTCGGCACGTCGCTGCGGGTCGATCCCGGCCTTGGCAAGCAAGGCCTCGCCGCCGACCGGCTTCAGGCTCTGGCGCAGCATCTTGCGGCGCTGGCCGAAGGCGGCTTGCGTGATGCGCTCGAGCTTGGCCACCTCGCAGGGCAGGGGATTTGGCCGTGGCGTCAGGTGGACGACGGAGGACGTCACCTTCGGCGGCGGCGAAAAGGCCTGCGGCGGCACGTCGAACATCATATGCGCGTGCGTGCGCCAGCCGCAGAGAACGCCGAGCCGGCCGTAATGGTCGTCGTCTTCCTGCGCCACGATACGCAGGCCGACTTCGCGCTGGAACATCAGCGTCAGGCTTTCCCAGAAGGGCGGCCACCCGCCATCGCTCTGGCCATCTTCCGGCAGAAGCCAGTTGATGAGAAGCTGCGTGCCGACATTATAAGGCAGGTTGGCGATGATCTTCACCGGCCCGCCCTCGGCCTTTTCCGCGGCAAGCGCGGCAAAATCCGTCTTCAGCGCATCGCCTTCGATCACTTCTAGGCGGCCGGGATAGAAGTCGGAGACTTCCGCCAGAACCGGAAGCGCCCGTGCGTCCCGCTCGACGGCGATCACTTTCTTGGCGCCGAGCGCCAGAATGGAGCGCGTCAGTCCACCGGGCCCGGGGCCGACTTCGAATACCGTGACCCCCTCCAGAGATCCGGCCGAACGGGCGATCTTCTGGGTGAGGTTGAGGTCGAAGAGAAAGTTCTGGCCGAGCGACTTCTTGGCATCGAGGCCATGGCGCTGGATCACCTCGCGCAGAGGCGGAAGACCGTCGAGCGTCGCCATCAGCCTGCTGCCTTTTCTGCGAGAGTGCCAGCCAGATCGCCTGCAAGCCGGATGGCCTCGACAAGGCTCGTCTCACGCGCCACGCCCTGTCCGGCAATGCCGAAGGCCGTGCCATGGTCGGGCGAGGTGCGGATGAAGGGCAGGCCGAGCGTCACGTTGACGGACGTATCGAAGCCGAGAGCCTTTGCCGGGATCAGCGCCTGATCGTGATACATGCAGATCGCCACGTCATAGCGGCTGCGCGCCTCGTCATGGAACATCGTATCGGCCGGCAGCGGTCCGAAGGCGTTGATGCCTTCCTGCCGCAGGGCGACGATGGCTGGATGGATGATGTCGCGGTCCTCGATGCCGATTGCGCCATCCTCGCCCGCATGCGGGTTGAGGCCGGCAACCGCAAGCCGCGGCTGTTCGATGCCGAAACGGGTCTTCAGGTCGTGATGGGTGATCCGGCAGGTCTGTTCGATCAGATCCTGCGTCAGCGCCGTCGGCACGTCCTTCACCGGGATATGGATCGTTACGGGAATGGCCCGCAGCTTCGGCCCGGCGAGCAGCATGACCGGCATCACCGGCTGGCCGCTGTGCTTGGCAGCCAGATCCGCCAGAAACTCCGTATGTCCCGGAAAACCGAAACCGGCCTGATAGAGCACCGACTTGGCAATCGGGTTCGTCACCACGGCAGCCGTCTGGCCGGAAAGCGTCAGTGACACGGCCGTCTCGATCGCACCGATCGTACCGCGCGCAGTCCCGATATGCGGCTCACCCGGCACGACGAGCGCTGCGGCATCACCGGTATCGGCGACGGCAAGCACGGGCAGGGCGTCGTTGAACACGGAGAGCGCTGCCTCCGGGCCGCATTCGACGAGCGGGATGTCGAGGCCGATGAGCTTCGCGCGCGCCGCCAGCATGGCCGGGTCGCCGATGAACAGGAAAGGCGGAAGCGAAAGCGCTGGCGGTTAAGCCAGGCGGCAAGCGTGATCTCCGGGCCTATGCCTGCAGGATCGCCCTGGGTAAGGGCAAGCGGACGATCGAGAGGCATTCGCGTATTGGCTCCGGTCTTGTTACGGGAACTCGATCTGCGCCTTGCTGCGCAGGTCGTCCATATATTTCTTGTCGTTCGGGTCCTGACCGGTCTTCTCGGCCTTGGTCAGGTCCTCGGCGCGGAAGACTGCCTCGGCAGCCACGTCGTCATTCACCTGCTTCTTGTCGCAGATCGCCAGGAATTCGACACCGCGATCGGTCACGAGCGGCTCGGTCGTATTGCCCTTGGCCTTCTCGATCAGCGGCTTCCAGTTTTCTGGCAGCTCCGGCTGCAGCACGCGGCCGAGGTCACGCACGGAAACGTCGAGCATGGTCGCGGCAAAGGTGCGCGATTCGGTGCAGCCCGGGAACTTGCTGCGCGAAGCCTCTGCCTGTGCCTTGCGCTTGGCAAGGATCGCGTTGCGCTTGTTGGTCGGCACCACGAAGATGATCTGCTGCAGCGTATATTCGGTCGTCACCGGCTTCTGCTTGTTTTCAAGCATACGTGTGACGAGCTCCTGGCTCGACATCTTGCCACGGCCGCTGCCGTAACGGGCCTGCACGAGGCGCGGCCAGCTCATCTGAACGGCGATATAGGCCTTGAAATGCTCGACGCCGACGCCGGCATGGTCGAGGATCTGGGTCAGCTGCGCGGTGGTGATCTTGTTGCCGGCGGCGAAGCGATCGAAAGCCTTGTCCACGTCTTCGGTCGAGACCGACATCTTGACGCGGGCGATTTCCTGCCGCTTCAGCATCTCGTCGACGAGCTGCTGGCGGGCCACCTTCGGGTCCGGCTTCTGGTGCTGGAGACGCAGGAAGGCGACGCGATGCGCCACATCCGTGGATGTGATCGGCTGGCGATTGACGACGGCCGCCACCTCGCTCTCGACGGCGAAGGCCTGCGAACCGATTGGCATGATCACGACCGAGGCGGCCAGAGCCGCAAGTCCGAGGGCGAGATTACGCGTAGCGCTCACTGCAAACATCAAAGTCATTCCCTTTTCCGCGGGCTTGTTCAGCCGGACGCCCCCGAAATCCCCGTGGTGAAATCCCCGTGGCGATATCGCCGTGAGACCCGCCCTGTTTCAGCCTGTCCGTCTGCCGATGCACAATCGTTGCGGCGAAACCATGACGGAGGGGTTCCCCCCGCCGTCACTCACGGAAACTTTCCGTGTAGTCCTTGTAATCGCTGGTCGAGCCGACATTGACGTCGCCGAGCGTGCGGAAGCTCAGCCTTGCGCTGACCGTCCAGTCGGCAGCATCCGTGCTGGCCGGCTTGTCGGTATAGGCAAGCGTGAAGATCGTGCACTCGTCGGCATAGCTGACCGCGATGCCGCGGCGGATGACGTCATTGTTGTTGAGTCCCAGGTGGCGGTACCGGCCAGCGACCAGTTCTCGTTGACCCGGAACGACATCGTGTTCTTCAAGACTTCCGTCGGGCTGCTGTCGCCATATTCCGGCTGGGCCGAAACCTTGGTGTAGATCAGCTTGCCGCTGACGCGTGGCGTCGTATAGCCGATCGAGGCATCCGTGCGCTTCAGGTCGAACGACTTTTCGTCAAAGCGCGTATTGCCCTGCACGGTAAAGCCCTGCGGCAGGTCGATGGCAGCCATCGCCACATAGTCGGAACGCGTCGTTTCAAGACCCGATTCGTTGCCGGCGCTCACGAGGTCGTCGGAGGCAAACGAGTTCTTGCCGGCCAGCTGATAGGACTGGCCGAAAATGCCGCGAAGCCCGATGCCGTTGTTGAGCGAACCGGTATAGCGGAAGCCCAGATTGGCGCGCGTGCCGCCCTCGATACGGTCGAAGCCCGAGAACTTGTCGCGGTCGAACAGCGTCGTCGCGTCATAGACGAAGCTCTGCGCATCCTCGTTCGGCAGGCCGCCGGCATCCTGTTCGTCAGGACGCACGAAGATCTGGCCGATCGGCTCGATGATATGGCTGCCGCCCGGTGCCTCGATGAGGAACGGATAGCGCGCCTCAAGCCCGGCTGTCAGCATGTAGCGGCCATCGGTGCCGCTGGAATTGAAGTCGCCGTCATAACCCGACGGAGTGCCGTCGAAGGAATGATAGAGACCGTCGCCGCGTGCGGCAACGATCGGCGTCAGCAGCAGACCCTCTGGTGTGGTGAAGGTCCGCTTCCATTCCGCCTCGGTCGTGAAGCGGCTGTAATCACCGGCAAGGCCGGGGAAGCGCCAGTTGGAACCTTCGAAATAGGCATCCGACTGACGGCGGGTCAGGTTCGTCAGGTTCGACGTGATCGACAGCTGGCCGCCGAAGACGGGCTCCGGCGCCACATAGTCATAGTCGAAGGACGGATAGACGATCGCCTGCTGGCGCTCGCGCAGGCTCGATTTCGAATCGTCCTGGATGTCGAAATAGTAGCCATGCAGGTCGAAATAGTTCCGCACGCCGAGGCCGCGCAGATAGATCTCGTTCGTATAGGTCTCGCTCGAAGAGTTTTCGAGCTTGTAGGTGCGCGCGAAATTATTGTCCGTCTGGAGCATGCCGTTCCAGCCGAATTTCCAGCGCGGATTGATGTCGAACTCGCCATGCGACGAAACCATGGCGCGGGTATCGGCATCGCGGTCGCTCGTGCCGGCGTCGAAGTTCTTCGGGTTCTGCTGATGGATCCCGGCAAACTCGAGCGTATGCGAGCCGTTGTCGAACTGGTTGCGCACTTCGCCCTGAACCAGAAGGCCCTGGCTCGAATAATAGGTTGGCGTGATCGTCGCATCCATGCTGGGCGAGAACACGTGATAATAGGGGATGCCGCCGCCGAAGCCGAGATTGTCGCTGGCGCTGAATGTCGGGAACAGCAGGCCGGATTTCCGCTCGACGGTTTCATCCGGCACTTCGACGAAGGGCAGGTAGCCGATCGGCGCGCCGAACAGTTCGAACCGGGCATGTTCGAGGCGGATCGTATGGGTCTGGCCATTGCGGATGACGCGCTGCGCCTTCACCTGCCAGAGAGGCGCCTTGCCGGGCGTGGCGGAACAGGGCAGGCAGGCGGTATACACGGTGTTGTTGAGCACCATGACGTCCTGGCTCTGCCGCTCGGCGCTTTCGGCCGCAAGACGGGTATTGTCGGTGGTTTCCAGACGGATCGTGTTGACGAAACCCTGACCGAAGTCGTTCGTCACATCCATCTGCTCGGCATACACGCGGTTGCCGCCCGGCTCGATGAACTCGATATTGCCGGTGGCGATCACATGGCCGGTCTTCTGGTTATACTGCACCCGCTGCGCAACCATGCGATAGCGGTTGTAATACATCTGGACGCCACCGTTGGCGGTGACGATCTGCTTGTCCTGGTCGTAGACCAGTTCATTGGCACGCAAAAGCATCTTCGCGTTGTCGTCCTTGGCTGCCGGGGGCAGGGGAGACTGCGCGAATGCGGTGGTTGCGGAAACGCCTGATACGCATACAGACACGCTGGTCATGAGGGCGGCGGCGAGCCGGTTGAATTTCTTGCGGTTACTTACCGCCACTAGCCATCCTCCTGATGAAGCAAGATAGTCGCACCCAATGCCGTGGCGACGATGACTGGAATCCAGACCGCCACGAAAGGAGGAATCGCCCCGCTGCTTCCGAATGCCTTCACGAGCACTGTGACGACATAAAGCACGAAGCCGGAAACTATTCCACCCAGAATCATCGATCGAGACTGGGCGAAGCGACTGAATTTCAATGATACTGTTGCCGCAATGAGAGTCATCGCGACGAGCAGGATCGGCAGGGACAGAAGCGAGTGGAACTGTGTTTCCAGCGCTTTCGTCGAGATGCCGAAGGATCTGCTGATCTGGATTTTCCGGGAAAGATCAAAGAACGCAACGGTTTCCGGCGCCGCCACGCTCTCCTGGATATATTCCTGCTTCAGATTGGTACGAAGCTGCGCCGTTGGATGACGCGCCGGAATTTCGCCGGGGCGATTCTCCAGAACGTCGTTAAGAAGCCAGTAACCATTCTCCAACTTCGCCGTCTTGGCATCCTGCCGAAGCGTCACGTTGCCCTGCTTGTCGAAGTGGAAAACCACCACGTCTATGAGCAGCGTGCCATTGTCCCGGTAGCTTTTTCCACCGATGATTGTGTCTTCGTTGCCGCTCTTTTGGCGGATCCAGGGCAGGAAATGCGACGGCTTTGCCCGGCCGCTCTGTTCGCGCCATGTGCTTTCGAGCGCCTGCGACTGTCTTTGCCCCCAGGCCGCAGCGGGGTTGAGCACGCCGACGGCGAAGACGCCGATCAGGAAGGCGCCAACCGCAAAGGGCAGGGTGAACTGCCAGACCGAAATCCCGGCAGCCCGCGTCACCACCAGTTCGTAACGGCGGTTGAGCGCAATCAGCACGGTCATGCCGATGAACAGGCTGACGGTCGGAATCGTCTGCTGCAGGATGAGCGGCACGCGCATCGCCGTCATCGCCAGCGCACCGGGCACGCTGTAGCCGACAAGGCCGGAGAGGCGGCGGCTCGTCTCGCTGAAATCGGCAAGGAAGATGATGCCGCTGACGCCGAGCAGGAACCAGATGGCCGTGATGATGTAGCGCTTGAAGAAATAGCGGCCAAGCGTTGAGAATATCATGCTGCACGCCCCTTCGAGCCGCGAAGGCCGGCAAACTTTGCCTGGATCGCCCGCGTCACCTTGGTGATCGTCCGGCTGACGATGGCCGGCATCGACAGCTGGCGGTTGGTCGCCAGCATCACGATCGATCCTGCGATGACGCCGAGGGGCAGGAGATAGACGAGCGGGACATACATGCTGTTCCGCGCCGTCAGGTTGATCAGGTAGAAACCGGCCCAGCGCAGGATGAAGGCGATGATCAGCGCCGACACCATCGGATGCAACCGTGCCTGACGATGCGAGCGGGTGCTGCCGGCGATCAGTAGCGAAATCAGTGCGAACGTGATCGGGAACAGCCAGTCGGAGAGGCGGCGATGCAGTTCGGTGCGGAAGTTCGCCGGGTTCTTCTCATAGGCCGGATCCGTCGGATCGGGATTGAGCAGGAAGCTCAGGCTGCGATCGCCGGAACTCAGCGGAATGGCGCCGTTATTATTGTCCGACTGCGTCATCGACGACAGGTCGAAGGCGTAGGAGGCGAACTTGACGATCGAGATGCGTCCGTCCGGGCCCTTGCGATGCACTTCGCCATCGCGCATCGTCAGCGACGTGCCGCTCGGATCAACGAGGCCTTCGCGGGCATAATAGATCATGTCGACATTCGGATCGCGATAATCGACGACGAACAGCCCTTTCAGCACGCGGCCGGACAGGCGCTGCGAGATCTGCACATAGAGCCCGTCCTCGATGCTGCGGAAGGTCTTTTCCTCGATCACCGAAGAGAGCAGATCCGCATAGGCGGTTGCCACCATTTCACGCGCGCCGAACCGCGAACGGGGCTCGATGAAATTGGTGATCGCGAAGGAGACGAGCGCCAGCGCCACGGCAAGGATCATCACCGGCTTGTAGATCAGCGCACGGCTCGAGCCGGCGGCGTCGATCACCGGCAGTTCCGAATCGTTGTTCATCGCCGTCAGCGTCTGGGTAATGCCGATGACGAGCGCAAACGGCATGACGACGGGCACGATAGTCGGCAGGATGAAACTGGCAAGCAGCATGAAAGAGCCGATCGACTGGCCCGTATCCGTGACCAGATTGATCCGCCCGAGCACCTGGATAGTCCAGATGATCGTCAGCACCGGAATGAGTGCGACGATGAACATCTGAAAGATGCGGCGCAAAATATAGACTTCGAGAAGCTTCATGCCGGCCCGACGTGATTGCCATTCTGCCATCGTGATTGCGATGACGTTGCGCCTATCTAAGCGATCGGTAAGGCATTTGCGACAGGCATTCCCTCACAAAGCTGTTGGCGAGGATCGTTTTCTTCGAGATTGTGACATTTCGAAACATTCCGCGATCAGCGCGTAGATCACGATCGACGACAACCAGCCGAGCACGACATCCGAGACGTAATGCCCGCCAAAGCCGACGCGCAGGGCCGGCGAGATCAGCGACAGCACGATGATCGGAGGCGCGAGAATGAGCCGCAGCGGTTTCGGCAGAAGCACGACGAGGCAGACCAGCCAGCCGCTTCCCGCCGCCTCGCCGGAAATGAAGGAACAGTTCCCGACGCATGCGCCGGTAAAGTCGCCGGCCGCCTTGAACGGATGAAGCCCGCCGAAAAGATCCGTCTGGTAGGGGCGGGGCCGGTGCGAGATCTGTTTGAGGAACAGGTTGACGGTGAGATAGGGGCCGGCCACCAGCGCCAGAAGCGCGATCGAACATTGCCGCGTCGTTTCCCGGCAATAGGTGGCGCCGTGATGGCCGAAATTGCCGAGGAGCCGCAGGACCACCGCCACGCCGACGACGACCGGCAGGATGAACAGGCATTTGCGGATGACGACCAGCGACGTGTCGCCGGCATCGGCAAAATGCCCGCAGATCCTGCCAATGGCAGAGCCGGCCGGGCAGGCCGTCGCCGTAAAGAAATGATGCGCCGTGTCGAGGTCGATTGCCGGGAAGAAATGAAAGATCGCCAGAAGCACGCACCAGATGGCGAGAAGCGTGGCCGACAGGCCCCAGTTTCGCGTCGCGGGCCGCAAATATGCCCCGGTTTGCCGAAGCCGGACGGGCATCTGACGAAGTGCGACGGCAAGGCCCTGCATGATCCGATCCATTGATGTTCCGGCCTGCCGGCGCCGGCACCGGTGAAGGTCTTTTCCTGAGTGTTTGTCCTTCTCATGAGCCTGCAACAGCAGGATGACGTGGAACTGAAATTCGCCGGCATGTGATGACGCCCGATCATGGCAAAGGCACTGCGCGACGCGCTTCAGGCTTGCCTTCACGGCCGAAAGGGTGAAGATCGGGCCTTTGTTTCGAGACGCCTTTATTCGGGAGTAGCAATGTCCACCGTGTTCGATATCGCCTTTGCCAAGTCTGCCAGCATTGATGGCGGGCTCGTCGTGCAGCTCAAGCTTGCCGGCGAAACCGCAGCCGCAGGCGCATCCGAGGCCGATCCGGCCAATGTTGCCGCACGCGCCGCCGGCATCGCGAAATTCAAGGCCAAGGCCTTCTCGACGCTGGATATTCTGGCGCCGCAGGCTCGCCCGCCGATCGCCTCGTCGTCATTGGTCTCGGCAAGCCGGGCGCGATGGAAGCGCTCGACTGGCTGAAGGCCGGCGGCACTGCTGCCGCTGCCGTCAAGTCGGCTGACAAGCTCACCGTCTTCCTCGATGCGCCCGGCGCGTCGGTCGGCGCTTCTGAAGCGGCCGGCTTTGCGCTCGGCATGCTGCTGCGCGCCTATTCCTTCGACCAGTACAAGACCAAGAAGAAGGATGACGACGACAAGGACGGCAATGGCGCAAAGGGCAAGGCCGTCAAGGTGACGATCGTCACCGCCGAGGCTGCTGCCGCCAAGAAGGCCTTTGCTGAGTCCGATGCGATTGCCGGCGGCGTCAATCTCGCCCGCGAACTCGTCAACCTGCCGCCGAACGTGCTCGGCCCGGTCGAGTTCGCCGACAAGGCGAAGGAACTGGAAAAGCTCGGCGTCGAGGTGGAAATCCTCACCGAGACGGAAATGACCAAGCTCGGCATGGGCGCGCTTCTCGGCGTCGCTCAAGGGTCGGTGCGCCCACCGCGGCTAGCCGTCATGCAGTGGAAGGGTGGCAAGTCGGGCGAGCAGCCGATCGCCTTCATCGGCAAGGGCGTCGTCTTCGATACCGGCGGCATCTCGATCAAGCCGGGCGCCGGCATGGAAGATATGAAGGGTGATATGGGTGGTGCTGCCGCCGTGATCGGCCTCATGCACGCGCTTGCCGCCCGTAAGGCCAAGGCGAATGTCATCGGCATTCTCGGCCTTGTGGAAAACATGCCCGATGGCAATGCCCAGCGCCCGGGCGACATCGTCACCTCCATGTCCGGCCAGACGATCGAGATCATCAATACGGATGCCGAAGGCCGCCTCGTGCTGGCTGATGCGCTCTACTATTGCAACGACCGCTTCAAGCCGCGCTTCATGATCAACCTCGCGACGCTGACCGGCGCGATCGTCGTGGCGCTCGGCAATATCCATGCCGGCCTTTTCTCCAACGACGACGCATTGGCCGCCGAACTTGCAGGCGTCGGCGAAGTCACCGGCGAGAAGCTGTGGCGCATGCCGCTCGGCAAGGAATACGACAAGCTGATCGACAGCCGCTTTGCCGACATGAAGAATTCCGGCGGCCGTCAGGCAGGCTCGATCACGGCAGCCCAGTTCCTCAAGCGCTATGTCGGCGAAACGCCCTGGGCGCATCTCGATATCGCGGCAACGGCGCTCAACTCGCCGTCGAGCGAGATCAACCAGTCCTGGGGCTCGGGCTTTGGCGTGCGCCTGCTGGACGAATTGGTCCGGGCGCATTACGAGGGCTGATGACCGAAATCCTGTTCTATCACCTGACCGAATCGAAGCTCGAGGATGCGCTGCCGGCGCTCCTCGAAAAAAGCGTCGAGCGCGGCTGGAAGGTGGTGCTGCAGACATCCGCAGAGGCGCGCCGGGATCTTCTCGACGCGCATCTGTGGACCTATCGGGAAGACAGCTTTCTGCCGCACGGCACCGACGAGGCGCCCATGCCGCAGGAACAGCCGGTGCTGATTACCGCATCGGCCGACGAGCGCGCCAATTCGGCCACCGTCCGTTTTCTCGTCGATGGCGCCGAACCGCCCGAGCTTTCCGGTTACGAGCGCGTCGTCTTCATGTTCGATGGCTATGACCAGATCCAGCTGGAAGGCGCGCGCGCCCAGTGGAAACGGCTGAAGGATGGCGGGCACACGCTCACCTATTGGCAGCAATCCCCCGAAGGGCGCTGGGTGCGCAAGGCCTGATCGGCCTTGCACTCCTGAACGACCGTCTCCGGCCGCTCAGTTGGTCGAAAACAGCGGCTTGGTGACGACTGAGGCGACCATGTCCGAAGCCGGCTTGCCGTATTTCAGCTGTACGACCTTGTAGCCCTCGGCCTTGAGCTGCGTCAGCAGTGCCGGCAGCATGGCGGCGGTGCGCGGATGGATGTCGTGCATCAGGATGATGCCCTTGCGATGGGCGCGCAGCGCATCCATCGTGCGGGTCGCGACGGCTGCCGGACTATCCTTGAAATAGTCCTTCGAATCGATCTGCACATCCATGACCACCATCTTGTGGCTGCCGACCCACTGCCTCAGCTTTTTCGAATCGGCGAGATAGGGGAAGCGGAAAAATCCGCCTCGACCTCTGTCGCCGCCTCGACGGCCTTGCGGCCTTTTTCGATCTCGGCGACCGCATTGTCGAAGGACATATGGGCGAGATCCGGGTGGCCATAGGTATGGCTGCCGATCGTGTGGCCATCGGCCACCACTTCGCGGGCGATCTCCGGATGCGCCTTGGCCATGGCGCCGACCATCATGAACGAGGCCTTCACCCCGAACTGGTCGAGCGTCGCGAGGATCTTCTCGGTCTTCTTCGGCATCGGGCCGTCGTCGAAGGTCAGCACCACTTCCTTGTCGTTGAGCTTCACATCCGAGAGTGACGTGACGTCGAGCGTGCGGCCGGCAAGCCCCTTCGGATCGTTGAGGCGGCCCCAGGCGGCGGGCTTCAGCGCGATCGGCGAATCGGCATCCGCTTTTTTCATCGGCGAGTTGGCAGTGGTGGGCGCAAACGAGAGGGCCAGCGATCCGCCCTCCGTCTGGTGCTTGCCGGCGCAGGAGGAAAGCAGGCATGCGACGGTGGCAGCAGCGCAAAGGACGCGGAATGACATGGAGGGACGCTCGGTTGAAAAATGACCAATCAATTAGGTGGGTCCAGTTTTCGCCGATTATGGTTAACAGAGTGTTATGTCGCCTCAGTCCTTTGGGAAGCGGGCAGATGTCGGCAGCAGTAATCCGGAATATTGCTGTAAAACCCCGGATTCCATTGGGTATTTTGAGCTTGGTCGAATGTAGCGATCTGGAATATTTCCGCATCGGTATTTCTACCTTTGCGATTAACCTGCGCTGTTAACGTCTCGTGCACCATATTGCCGGCCGAACATCATGTTCTTCCGGGCGTCATGACGATCCCGCCCATTCCTTTTACTTTTCGGGTATTGCCATGACCAGTATTGTTCACAACGGCGTCGCGTCCGCGGCGCTGCAGACATTGCGCGCGCTCAATTCCAGCCTGTCCAATACACAGAGCCAGGTCAGTACCGGCCTGAAAGTATCGAAAGCAGCCGATGACGTTGCTTACTGGTCGATTTCGACCACGATGAAATCCGATGTAAAGGCGATCTCGGCCGCCAATGACGTTATGAATGTCGGGGCGTCGAAGGTTTCCACCGCCTATGCGGGTCTCGAATCGACGCTCGATATTCTGAGCGAGTTCAAGTCGAAGCTCGTCACGGCGAAGGAAAGCAGCGTCGACGGGGCAAAGGTGCAGCAGGAACTGGACCAGTTGAAGAAACAGGTCCAATCCATCGCCACCGGAGCAAGTTTCAATGGCGAAAACTGGCTGAACACCAATATCGACGACATTTACGACGAGACCCAGAATGAAGCGTCCGTCGTCTCCTCCTTCACCCGCGATCAGGACGGTGGCGTCTCTGTCCATTCCCTTGATGTCGATCTGTCGACCGTTGCCTTGTTCAACAGCACGGGTGGGGGGCTTCTGGAAGCTGACCCCCGTGACCTGAAGACCATCGGTGGCCTTCGGTTTGAGTATGGAGACGGGGACAGGACGACATATACATTGGGCAGCTCATACGGTACGCCGCCGTCGCCGTTCCAATATGAATTCACCTCACCCATGACATTCGACGCGGGCGATTCGATTTCGTTCAACATCACTGTCGATGCGGACAATCCGGCCGATCCCATTACAGCCCCTTACAATCCCGGCCAGACAACCGCCGTCACCATCGACAAGGACACTGTCGATGCGGCGCTCGGCACCACGGATGGTGTGATCAACGATTACCATGAATATGCGACGGTCCTGAACTACGCGCTTGCAGGAACCGGCGCGAGCGCGACGACCGCTGGGAGTACGTGCCGCCGAACCAGACGACGACGTGGGAATATATCCCCAATCGCGTCGATATTTATCATTCGGGGCTCTCCAGTCTCGATGGCTCATCCATGGAGATCTCCGATCTGGTCGTGACCGGCGATCTGGACATAGACAACCAGATTTCCGAGGAACCGGTGGAATACGGGGATCGGGATTCGACCGTCACGCTGAACTTCCAACCCTTCACGGTCTATGACAACGTCGTCGTCAGTCTCGACATGAATGTCGATCGCCAGGGATATACGTCGCTGTCCTTCGACAAGAACTTCGTCAACAGCACTCTCGGTGTCGATAACGGCAAAGTCTCGACAGCCGACCAGATGGCAACCCTGATGGGCGCCTCATCAACCGCAGCGATATCGCGATCTCGACTTCCGGCAACACGATCACGATCGGTACGGATCCGCTCGTCGACCGCAAGTCGGGCGAAAGAGCGCCTCGGCTTCTACAATATCAGCGTCAATATCGAGCCGATCCCGACGCGCAATTTCATGGATATCGATATCGTCAACAATCCGGACAGTATCGACAGCTACCTGGATTATATCCAGATCGTTTCGGACCGTGTGACCGATGCCGCCGCGACATTGGGAACGGTCCAGAACCGCATGGAGATGCAGTCGGATTTCGCCAAGACCCTGATGACCTCGATGGATGAGGGCGTGAGTTCGCTTGTCGATGCCAATATGGAAGAGAGTTCGGCAAGGCTGAGCGCATTGCAGACACAGCAGCAGCTCGCAATCCAGAGCCTGCAGATCGCCAATTCCGCGCCCTCCGGCATCCTCTCGCTGTTCAACGGTTAAGAGAGCAGAGGGTAGGGGCCGGGAAGATGGCGCCGCCTCAGCGGTTCGCCATCTTGTCCACCTGCGCCGTCACCAGCATGGCAACGAGATGCACGGTATTGCGCGCACCGTAGCGGTCCTTCAGCCGGTCGATGCGGTGTTCCACCGTGCGATGCGAGACATTCAGTTCCGAGGCGATCTCCTTGGCGGTCGATCCCTCGATCAGCAATTGCACGATACCCTCGTCGGTTCCGTCGAGACGCTCGGATCGCTGCGGTTCGCTGAGCATGAACTGGCCGTAGCTGGCGGAAATGATCCACTCCGGCCCATTGCTGTTCTTCTGCGGAACGAGAACGCGGTCATAGCCGATATTGACGCCGAAGAGCCGCGTCTTCACCAGCTCCATCGCCGGCTGCTGCGATTGCTTGACCTGCAGAAGGCGCGGAATGACGGCCTCCTCCATATAGCGCTGATCCTTGAAGTCGCGCAGGTAGCAGTCCGAAAAGATGCTGTTGATATTGAGTATACGCGAGACGAAGCCGGAATGTCTCACGGTTTTCATATGCCAGTTCTTCGGATCATTGCCCTGCAGCGTGACCAAAGTCAGCCGCATCTTGATGCTCATCTGCGGCAACACGGTATTGTAGATGGTCTCTGCCGCAACCGGGTTCTCCGGGTCCGTCAGAAGCCATCTGTCGAGCATTGTTCTGGTAATTGCGCTGAATGAAATATGCTTTGACATGAAGCTGAGAAATATTGAGCAATCTTGAGACACAAACGAGACCCACCTTTAGGTTGATTCTACGTTTGGGCAACCATGAAAATCGCGGGGGCAGATTGAGAAACTCGCCGCCGTGACGCGATATGCCAATTATCCGCCAATCACCCACCAATCACCCACCGCGCCCACCAGCCATCCACCAGCCGTCCAGTTGCCAAAAAGGGCCGGCAGTTTCCCGCCGACCCCTCAAATCCTCATAAAGTGACTGCAACTGGCCGCGTCTGGCGGCCATCGGCACTTACCCCTGCATGATCGTCAGCCGCAGGAAACTGTAGCCCATGGCGGTACGCGCCGCCTGCTCGGCCGAATTTCCCGCCCCGCCATGACCGCCCGAACCGAATTCGTGAAAGAGCGGCGTATGCCCCATATCGGAAAGCCGCTTGGCAAGCCGGCGGGCATGCGAGGGATGCACCCGGTCGTCATTGGTGGAACTGTCGATATAGGCCGCGGATAGGTGACGGCGCTCGCCGTCTGCACCTGATGGACGGGCGAATAGGCGGTGAGGAAGGCGAGATCCTCCGGCACATCCGGATTGCCATATTCATCCATCCAGGCGCGGCCCGCCGGAAATTTGTGGAAGCGCGCCATGTCGGTGACGGGCACCCGCGTCCAGATCGCGCCGAAATCATCCGGGTAACGGGTGAGCATGACGGAGGTCAGAAGCCCGCCATTGCTGCCGCCGGTACAGGCGATGCGTGACGGCTTTGAATAGCCGCGTTTGACGAGGTCGCGGGCAACCGCAACGAAATCCTCGAACGCCTTGTGCCGCCCGCCGCGCCGCGCCGCCTCGTGCCATTGCGGCCCAAGCTCGCCGCCGCCACGGATATAGGCCTGCACATAGGCGCCACCCTGCTCGACGAAGAGCCCGGTCGTGCCCGAGTAGGAAGGCGACAGCGACACTTCGAACCCGCCATAGCCATAGATCAGCACCGGCAACTCGCCCTTGGTCCAGCTTTTCGGCAGGACGATATGATAGGGCACTTTCGTCCCGTCTTCCGAGGTCGCCTCGAAGAGTTCCGACACCATGCCCTCCGCATCGAAATAGCGGGGTGCCGTGCCGGTCAGTTCCAGCTGTGGCGTCTTTGCATGGTCGCGAAGGTCGAGCCGGTAGGCGCTGGGCGGCGTCAGAAAGCCTTCGCCGGTAACGGTGAGGATTTCCTCGCCCAGCGTCAGATCGGCATCGAGCCCGCGGAAGCGAATGGTCTGCAGCCCGTCGGGCAGATCGAGCGCCTGCGGTTCGGCTTTCGGATCGGTGAGGTCGAGCAGATAGAGTTTTGGCACCATCCGGTCGCTGACGACGAACACCGCCCAGCTTTTCAGAAGCGAGAATTGCGCGACGGACTGCCCGTCCTTCGGCGCAAACAGCACACGGGTCTGGCCGAGCGGCGCCTCGGAGAACGGGGAGAAATCCTGCAGGATCAGGCTGCCCGTGGCAAATTTTTCATCGGTCTTGGCGCGCCAGAGCAGATGCTTGTGATTGATCGAATAGTCGATCTCGCGCGGCAGATCGAGCTTGACGATCTGGCCTGCACCATTGCGCACGCTGATCCCGACCTTGCCGATCTCAAGGCCCTGAAGAAAGATCTCGATCGGCCGCTCTTGGGCCTCGCCGCCCCAGTAGAGCGGATCGATCGTATAGGCGGCGCCATAGACGTCATCCATGTCGGCTGCAAAGAAGACCTCGGCATCCTCGATCTTCTGCCCGCGCTTCAGCCGCCGGCCGACGCGCGGCCAGCCGGAACGTGTAGCGGAATCCTCGTCGATCGAGCCGAAATAGCCGATCTCATCCGGCGACAGCAGCTGGCATGGGCGCGCACGGCCGGCGTATCGAAACCGCCTTCGACAACCTCCTTCTTTTCGGTGTCGAATTCCATGAGCCGCAGAAGATCGGAACCGCCATCGGAAAGGATGAGCAGAACCCGCGTCGGCTCATAGGGCTGGTAATGGCGCCCGAATAGATCCAGCGCTTGCCTTCCTTCTCGCAGAAGGCATCGAAATCGAGAACCGGTTCCCAGGCCGCGTCGGTCGTCGGCACCTGATCGGCGGGAAGCCTGAGCCAGAGGCCGAGCGGATTGTCCTTGCTGCGCTTGAAATCGAACAGCCACTTGCCGCGGCGGGTCGGGATGATCAGCCGGTCCTCCCGCTCGATCATCGCCTGGATTTTGTCCCGGTCGGCCTCGAATTCGGGCGTCTTCAGCGTCTGCTCCGACGCCTGATTGCGCGCCGCGACGAAATCGAGCGTCTTCGCGTCGCCGTCGTTTTCGAGGAAAAGATCCGTATCCATGAGAGCCTCCGTCTGTTGGAGACCTACCTATGTACGAAGCGCGCGACAGGCAACCACGCCACCGTCGTTACTGACCGGATGACGGAAAGTTTTATGGAGCGGACGCCGGGGAGAGGACGAGAAGAATGGCAGAGGGGAGGTTGGCTTACCCCGCCATTCCCTCTTCATATTCGGCCGACAGCATCAGCCATTCCTCTTCCGCATTGGAGAGCTTGGCGGCTGCCTCGCCGCGTTCCTTGGCTTTCTGGGCGGCCTTGGCAGGCGCCTTTTCGTAGAGCGCCGGGTCTGCAAGTTCCTTATCAAGTCCCTGAATCAGCTTCTCAAGCTTTGCCGTCAGGGATTCGATTTCATTGATCTTTTTCTTCAAGGGTGCCAGCGAGGCGCGCTTTTCCGCATTCGCCTTGCGCTGGTCGGCCTTCGACACACTGTCATCGCCGCGCGGCCGCCGGCTTCTCGTCCTTCTTGCGGCCGGCCGCCACGATCAGGTCGCGATATTCCTCGAGATCGCCCTCGAACGGCTTCACCGTGCCCTCGTTGACCAGCCACAGCCGGTCGACGGTCGCCTCGATCAGATGGCGGTCGTGGGAGATCAGGATGACGGCGCCGTCATAGTCGTTGAGCGCCTCGATCAGCGCCCGGCGGCTGTCGATATCCAGATGGTTAGTCGGTTCGTCGAGGATCAGCAGATTGGGCGCATGAAAGGCCGCAAGCCCCATCAGCAGACGCGCCTTCTCGCCACCGGAGAGATCCTTGGCGGCGGTCGCCATCTTCTCTGTCGCAAGCCCCATCTGGGCGACGCGGGCGCGCACCTGCGCTTCACCCGCCGTCGGCATCAGCCGGCGGACGTGATCGACCGGCGTCTCGTTGGGAATGAGATCGTCGAGCTGGTGCTGGGCGAAGAAGCCGATGGAAAGCGACGGCGCAAGCTTCATCTCGCCGCCATCGATCCCGAGCCGGCCGGAGATCAGCTTGGCAAAGGTCGACTTGCCGTTGCCGTTCGAGCCGAGCAGCGCGATGCGATCGTCATTGTCGATGCGAAGCGTGATGTTCTTCAGGATCGGCTGGCCGGGCGTATAGCCGACGCCGCCCTTGGAGATCGACACGATCGGCGAGGCCGGCTGCTTTTCAGGCGCGGGGAAGGTAATCGGCTGTACATGGTCCTCGACCACGGCCGCGACGGTTCCCATCCGCTCCAGCGCCTTGATGCGGCTCTGCGCCTGGCGCGCCTTGGTGGCCTTGGCGCGAAAACGGTCGATGAAGCTCTGCAGATGCTTGCGCGCGGCGTCGTTCTTCGCCTTCGCCTTCATCTGCAATTCGTCGTTCTCGGCTTTCTGTCGCTCGAACTGGTCGTAGCCGCCGCGATAGAAGGTCAGTTTCTTCTGGTCGAGATGGACGATCGAGTTGACGGCATTGTTGAGCATGTCGCGATCATGCGAGATGACGATGACGGTGTGCGGATAGCGCCGCACATAGTCTTCCAGCCACATCGTGCCTTCGAGATCGAGATAGTTGGTCGGCTCGTCGAGCAGCAGAAGATCCGGCTCGGCAAAGAGCACGGCGGCCAGCGCCACGCGCATCCGCCAGCCGCCGGAAAAAGACGAGGCCGGGCGAAGCTGCGCCGCCGCATCGAAGCCGAGACCGGCCAGAATGCTGCCGGCCCGCGCCTCGGCCGAATGCGCGTCGATATCGACGAGCCGCATCTGGATTTCGGCAATACGGTTCGGATCTGTCGCCGTTTCGGCCTCGGCGAGAAGCGCCGTGCGCTCCTTGTCGGCGGCCATGACGATGGTGATGAGACTGTCTTCCGTGCCCGGCGCTTCCTGCGCCACCTGGCCGATCCGCGCCTGTTTGGGGATGATCACCGTGCCGCTTTCGGCGGCCATATCGCCGGTGATGATCTTGAACAGCGTCGATTTTCCCGCGCCATTGCGGCCGACAAGGCCGGCCTTGGTGCCCGCCGGAAGCGTCACGCTGGCATTGTCGAGAAGCAGGCGGCCTGCGATACGGGCGGAAAGGTCGGAAATCTGGATCATGCGGCGGTTTTGGCCGAAACCGCGATCCGACGCAAGAGAGCGCCGACAAGGATCGGCGGCTTCTCTTCGTCTCCCCGAACTAGGAAGCGGCGCGGTTGCCGATTTCCGGCGAATAGATGGCGATCCGCCCGCGTGCGCGAGAAACTTCCAGCGCCGTTGCCGCCTGAAGGCGCAATTGCTGCGGCGAGAACGCCTCGCCTCCAAGAGCCACCCCGATGGCAATCTCGACGCTCGCCTTGCCGACACCGTTCGACGTGGCGAAGACGAGATGATCGGCCACCTGCGCCGTCAGCCGGTCGGCGATTGGCTGGATGCTGTCGCGCTCGACATTGGAGAGGAGAAAGGCGAACTCGTCCTTGCCGGTGCGGGCGAGAAAATCGTTCTTCTTGATCGCCTTGCGGAAGATCGACCCGGCCTTGCGGACGATCCGGGTTGCCGCCGCTTCGCCATAGGTCTGGGCAATGTCGGTAAGATCGGCGATCGAGACGATGAAGAGGGCCGTGCCGCGCGGCTTGCCATCGGAGCCGTAAAGCGCCTCGAGCTTCTCCATCAGTGCCGCATGGTTGGGAAGCGAGGTCAGCCGGTCGCGCACGGTGGCGGCTCTCGCCGTCGCATTGTCGCGTTCCGCCTCGGAAAGCCGCGTCACGCAGGCGCGCAGCGCATCCGAAAGCTCGGTCTCGGCAACGACCGTATCGGAGAGCGTCACGCTCAGATATTCGATCTCGGCCAGAATATCGGCGGGGCTTGCGTAATGCCCGGAGGAATTCTCCTCGCGCAGGCTGCGGGCGACGGTCTCGAGCGCACGCGCAAAGCTCTGCCGCTGTGTCGCGCCGTTCGACATCTGTTCGCGAAGCTCGGCAAGCGCGCGGATTTCCTGTTGGCGGCCACGCTGGGCGGCCAGCGCCACGAAGCCCGGCAGCTGGTAGCGCAGGCCGATCTCGTCCAGTTCCGCCTGCGAAGGGCGGGTGGTGAGCGCCATCATCTCGCGCGAAAGGCCGCTGTCTGTGCCGGAAACCGCTTCGTGGAACAGCTCGTAATTGCGCGGCAGGCCGCTGACGCCAAGCCGCGCCATATGCTGGCCGATCACCTGAAGGCTGCGATCCGGCTGCCCACGCTCCGGCCGACCTCCTGAAGAAACACTCTTCACGACGGTGTTCCTGCTGCCATTGTCCCGGCCACCATTATCCTTGGCTGCGCTGCCTGCCATCTGCGCCCTCGCGATCCCTTGAGCCTGCTTTTCGAGGCCAACTGTCCGATATCGCGGCGACTGTGCCCCGTCTGCGGTTTAACATCCGCTAAACGGCCAGCGGCGCTTGGTTTCAGGGTTAAGGAAGCCTCGCTTCACAGAAGGAAATGCCATCGATCAGTTTTCCTGACTGGATTAATGCCGCCTTTCCGGGACAGGATGGGCGAAGCAGACTGATGATGACGGAGCTTTTTGATGACGCGTATCCTCTACACCCTGTGCGGCGCCGATATGGACCGGCCGTTTTCGCCGCATTGCTGGAAAGTGGTTCTGGCCTTGAAGCACAAGGGGCTGGATTTCGAGGAAAGGCCGACGCCGTTCACGCAGGTTCCCGATCTCGAAGACGGTTTCTCCAAGACCGTGCCGATCCTGCGCGATGGCCAGGAACTGATCCGCGACAGCTTTGATATCGCGCTCTATCTGGAGGAGAAATATCCCGACGCGCCAACGCTGTTCGGTGGCGAGGGCGGCAAGGCGCTCTCGCGTTTCGTCGAGCGTTTCTCGCAGTCGATCATCCATCCGGCCGTCACCGGCATTGCGGTTGCCGATATCCACGACATGCTGGGCGAGACCGACCGCGCCTATTTCCGCCGCACCCGCGAAGCCTTGCTCGGCCGCACGATGGAAGAACTGCGCGCCGCAAGCCCGGCCGCCATCGCAGCCTTTGCGGCCAAGCTGGAGCCGGTGCGCCAGATGCTCGGCTACCAGCCCTTCTTCGGCGGCGAAACGCCGCTGTTTGCCGACTATATCCTTTTCGGCGCCCTGCAATGGTTGCGGATCACCGCCGGAGCCGAGGTATTTGCGCCGGATGACCCGGTCGCTCACTGGTTCGAGCGCTGCCTCGACCTCCATGACGGGGTGGGCCGGCTTGTGACAGCGGCGTGAAATTGGTCAAACCCCCTTGTTTCCGGTCAAAGGGGCGGGTAAACACCGCCCACTTTCCAGTGGAAAAAAGGGACAAGACCAATGGCGATTGAACGCACGTTTTCGATGATCAAGCCGGACGCAACCAAGCGCAACCTGACCGGCGCCATCACCAAGGTGTTTGAAGACAACGGCCTGCGCATCATCGCATCCAAGCGCGTCTGGATGAGCAAGCGCGAAGCTGAAGGCTTCTACGCCGTTCACAAGGACCGTCCGTTCTTCGGCGAACTGGTTGAAGGCATGACCTCCGGCCCGACCATCGTTCAGGTTCTCGAAGGCGAAGGCGCCATCCTGAAGAACCGCGAAATCATGGGCGCGACCAACCCGGCAAACGCGACGAAGGCACGATCCGCAAGCAGTTCGCCCTGTCGATCGGCGAAAACTCGGTTCACGGTTCGGACGCTCCGGAAACCGCTGCCCAGGAAATCGCCTACTGGTTCGCTGAAACCGAAATCGTCGGCTGAATCAAAATCTCAGAGGCCTGACCTCAAGAGATTGACATTATTGAAGAAAGGCCGGTTGCGAAAGCGCCGGCCTTTTTCGTTTTGGGGGACATCGCCCAGGACCTCTTGCGTCATCCTCGGGCTTGTCCCGAACATGACGAAGGAGAGGGAGGTGCCACACTCTCGGGCCTATAGAGCACGTCACATCGGACAGTCAGCCTCACCGGAAAAATCCGTCGTCCCATCCGCCTTGAACACATCGGGATTGGGCGTATAGACCGGCCCGACCACCAGCGGCTTCGACGGCAGCATGACCGACTGATCGACATCCGAGGTGACGCTCGTGGCAATCTCCTGCAACTGCTTTCCCTGCCCATCCACCAGCCGCACATCGACAGCGTAGGCATGGTCCTTCTTCACGCAGGAAAGATGCGGGCTCGAAATCGCAACCGTCTCATCGGCTGCAAAAACGGCCTGACGGGTGATAAGACGATCCCCGCCGCGCGGATTGTCGAACAGCACCTCGATGCTGCTGCCCGCCGGGATCGCTGAGACCTTCTTGAAGGTCAGCAGATAATTTGCCGTCGCAACCCGGTAGTTGAACACGAAAATCCGCCCGGTCAGTTCCAGAAAGATGCCCTCCGACGGCCGCTGGCATCCCGCAAGCAGCAGCCCAACCATCAGAGCCCCGCCCAGTAGCGGCCCGATCGGTAGCGATCCGGCCAGTAGCGACCCGGCAAGAGGGACCTTGGCAATCAGGGATCTGGCAATCGGAAATCTGCTAAGCGGAAATCTGGCCAGCGGAAATCTGGGAGGCAAAAATCTGAGAGGCAATAATCGGGCAACCAGACGCCTGGCGAGGCTGGCGGCGATCTTTCCGGTGGCCAGCCTCATCCCCGCCGCTCCGCTCCGCCTTCAGCCGCTCCGCCTTCAGCCGCTCCGCCTTTCGCCGCTCCGGTTTCTGCCACTCCGCCTTCCACCGCTCCGTCCGCTACCGATCCGCCTCGGCTGCGGCGATAATGCCGGCTGGCCTTCACCCGGTTGCCGCAGACGGCCATGTCGCACCAAAGGCGGCTGCGATTGCGGCTTTTATCGATGAAGAGCCAGCCGCAATGGCCGCAGATCTTCATTCGCTCAAGAGCCTCGCCGGAGAGAAGCCGCAGCGCCGAATGAGCCGTCTGCGCCTCCAGCGACGCCTTGACCCCGACCCGCAATATCGCCGCTGCCGCCTCCAGCAGATCCGCCAGCCGCGCGCTTGATGCCTCGTCATCCCCGCCTGACCGGATGCGAAACCGGAAATAGCCGTCGATCGCCTCGCGAAGAGCAAGAAAACCCGCCCGATGTCCCACTTCGACGGGCGCAAGCGCACCGAACAGGGCCCTCTCGGCGCTGAACGAGGCTGCAGCAACGGCAAACCCGTCCATCTGCGCCCTATCGGCAAACCGGTCGATACTGCGCGAGGCGTCGAAGCGCAGGACGACGCTGTTGGCGACATCGAGCGCCAGCGCGCCGCCGGAAAAACGGTGAGGGGTCCAGGCAAAGTCCATGGCTTCAATATAACTGGTAAAAGGCGTTTCACCAGTTATAATTATGTCGGGATCACCCGGAGCCGCCGATGGCCTATTTCCTGCAGCTGCTTGCCAATGCGGCGCCGATCGCAGCGCTCTATGCGACACTCGCCTTCGGCTATGCGATCGCCTTTGCCGTGACGCACCGCGCCGACATGACCTATGGCGTGCTGTTTGCCTTTTCCGGCCAGATGTTCCTGATCTTCACCGCGATCGGCTGGGACAGGCTCTGGCTTGTCCTTCCGGCCGCGCTCGCCTTCGGAGCCTCGGCCGCGCTGCTTCTCTCTGTCGGAACCGGGGCTGCGATCGGCCGCTTCGTCATGCGTCCGCTCGCGCATATCTCGCCCAATGCGGTGATTGTCGCCTCGCTTGGTCTTCTGATGGTGCTGATGGAGGGGGCAAGGCTTGCCGCCCGCACGCGCCAGCTCTGGCTGCCGCCGATCCTGTCCCGCTCGGTCACACTCTGGGATGGCGGGGATTTCCCGGTGACGCTGACGGTGATCCAGCTTCTCGATATCTCAGCCGCGGCCGCCATGGTCGCGCTTGGCTGGCTGGTTCTCGCCCGCAGCCGTTTCGGCCGGTTGTGGAAGGCGGTTGCCGAAGATCCGAAGGCGGCCGCTCTCTGCGCCGTCGATACGGGCCTCGTCTTCGTCTGCGCCTATGCGGCGGCGAGCCTCTATGCCGCGCTCTGCGGCCTCATCGCCACCTCGCGCTACGGCACGATGGATTTCAGCGATGGTCTTCTCTTCGGCTTCAAGGTCGTGCTGATCGCAGCCGCGGGCGGCCCGCTCAATCCGCTGCGCGCCGCCGCAGGCGCTGCCGTCATCGGTATTGCCGAGACCGTGTGGACCGGCTACGGCCCCGCCGCCTGGCGCGATTTCGCCGTTGTCTCCGGCCTCGTCCTCATCCTCGTGGTCAGCCGACGGGAGAGGGTGGTGGTATGAGCTCGTGTAAGGCTACCGCCACTTCTCCTGCGCCTTGTCATCGGCATCCTTGGCCGACACCCAGTCTCGCGGGCTGCCGTCTGCGGCATGTTCCTTCTTCCAGAAGGGCGCCGACGTCTTCAGGAAATCCATGACGAAATTGGCGCCGTCGAAGGCGGCCTGACGATGCGGCGAGCAGGCGATGACGAGTACGATATTCTCGCCCGGCTCGATCTTGCCGAAACGGTGAATGGCCGTCAGTCCCATCAGCGAAAAACGCTCGATCGCAAGCCCGGCGATCCGCGTCATTTCTGCTTCCGCCATGCCGGGATAATGTTCGAGCTCAAGCGCTGAAAGCGTACCCTTCTCACCACGGCAGAGACCGGAAAACGAGACGACCGCGCCGATATCCGTACGGCCCGCCGTCAGCGCGTCGATTTCCGCCTGAAGGTCGAAATCGGCGGATTGGACGCGGATCGTCGGGGCTATCGGCTGCATCAGTGGTCTCCGAGTTTGGGACGGGCAGGGGCGGTGTATGCCGGGCCGTATCCCGGCCCTTCGCTTTGGCTTAAGGGCGTTCGAGGCGCAAAACGCTCCACTGGAGCGTTTTGCCGGCTATCGCCGTCGCCTCTCACCCACCCGTCATCGGTGGAAAGATGCCGATTTCTCGGGCGCCGGCAATCGGTTCGTCATGCTCCACATGTTCCTGATTGATCGCCACACGGATCACGTCGGGAAATTGCAGCGCCGTCTCGTATTCTTCGCCGAGCGTGGCCAGATGGGCCAGTAGATCGCTGACGGTGACGATATTGCCCGGAAGATCGAGATCCTCTTCAGGCTTGCCGATCCGCTCGCGCACCCAGGCGAAATAGACGAGTTTCGTCATTCGTCATCCTCGATCAGATGCTTGAGGCCGGCGCGGAAATAGTCGTAGCCGGTGTAGAAGGTGAGGATGGCGGCAAGCCAGAGCAGCACGATGCCGATCTGCGTCGTATGCGGCAGAACCTGATCGCCGGCAGGCCCTGCGAGAAGGAAGGCGATCGCCACCATCTGGATCGTCGTCTTCCACTTGGCAATGCGCGTGACCGGCACCGAGACCTTGAGCCCGGCGAGATATTCGCGCAGGCCCGAGACGAGGATCTCGCGGCACAGAATGGTGATCGCGGCCCAGACAGACCAGTCGGCAATCGTCTGATCGGCGGCAAGCAGCAGGAGCACGGCGGCGATCAAAAGCTTGTCTGCAATCGGATCGAGCATCCGGCCGATATTCGACGTCTGGTTCCAGATCCGCGCCAGATAGCCGTCGAGATAATCGGTGAGCGAGGCGATGATGAACAGCGTCAGCGCCGTCCAGCGGGCGAAGTCCGAGCTTTCCAGCTGTCCCTCGATGAAGAAGCAGCCGACGATCAGCGGCACGGCGAGGATACGCGCGTAAGTGAGGAGGTTCGGGATATTGTATGCGCGCGATGCCATGGTGAACCTGTATCGGGTGATCGGTGTGGAGCGGATAGGTCTTCTATTTGCCTCTAGTTGAAGGCTCGAAGGCCGAGCGTCAACATGGAGAGGCGGCTTTTTTCTGGCGAAATGCACTGCTGCGGCATCATCCCTGCCAATGTCGTCATATCCTCGCCCCTTACCCCTGCCGGGTCTCGTGAAAATGATTGTAGACGAGCTTGGCGACGGCCTCCGAAATCCCCTCGACGGCCATCAGGTCGTTGAGGCCGGCGCGGGAAACGGCCTTGGCAGTGCCGAAATGCTGCAGGAGCTTGCGCTTGCGGCCCGGCCCGATGCCAGCGATTTCGTCGAGCGGGTTCTTCACCATCTCCTTCTTGCGTCGTGCCCGGTGCGAGCCGATCGCGAACCGATGCGCCTCGTCGCGCATCCGCTGGATGAAGTAGAGAACCGGATCGCGCGGCGGCAGCGAGAAATCGCTCTTGCCATCGGCAAAGAACCGCTCGCGTCCCGCATCGCGGTCGACGCCCTTGGCGACGCCGATTGCCGTCACCACGTCGCGAATGCCGAGTTCGTCAAGAATGGCGCGCACCGCCGTCATCTGCCCCTGGCCGCCATCGATCAGGATCAGGTCCGGCCATGCCGGGAAGGCCGCGTCATTGATATCGTCGGAACCGTTTTCCGCGTTCGCTGCAGCAACGCCCGCAGCAGAACGATCCGGCAGGCCTTCCTCCTTCAAAGTCGCGAGAAGCGCCGGGTCATCACTTCCTTCATCATCCCAAAATCGTCGCCGGGGGTGATGTCGGTCGATTTGATGTTGAACTTGCGATACTGGCCCTTCACGAAGCCTTCCGGCCCGGCCACCACCATGCCGCCCACCGCATTCGTGCCCATGATATGCGAGTTATCGTAGATCTCGATACGACGCGGCACATAGGGAAGGGCGAAGGTTTCGGCCAGCCCCTTGAGCAGCCGCGCCTGCGACGACGTTTCCGCCAGCTTGCGGCCATGCGCCTCGCGGGCATTGGCCGTCACATGCTCGACCAGATCCTTCTTCTCGCCGCGCTGCGGCACTAGGATCTGCACCTTGTGACCGGCCTTTTCGGAAAAGGCGAGCGCCAGCAGCTCCTGTTCCTCGACGGTCTCGGAGAGAAGGATCTGTCGCGGCACCGGCTTGTCGTCATAGAACTGCGCCAGAAACGCATTGAGGATTTCCGCGCCCGACATTTGCGGGTCGGCCTTGGGGAAATAGGCGCGGTTGCCCCAGTTCTGCCCGGTGCGGAAGAAGAACACCTGGATACAGGAAAGCCCGCCCTCGTTATGGATCGAAAAGACATCCGCCTCCTCGACGCCCGCCGGGTTGATCCCCTGATGGCTCTGCACATGCGAAAGTGCGGCCAGCCGGTCGCGATAGATCGCAGCACGCTCGAAATCGAGATCTTCGGAAGCTTCCGCCATCTGCCCGGCGATCGTCGCCTTCACCGCCTGGCTCTTGCCGGAGAGAAAGTCCTTCGCCTCACTCACCAGTTCCGCATAGCCGGCATCGCTGATCTCATGCGTGCACGGCCCCGAACAGCGCTTGATCTGGTAGAGAAGACAGGGCCGCGTGCGCGTTTCGAACACGCTGTCGGTACAGGTGCGCAAGAGAAACGCCCGCTGCAGCGAATTGATCGTCCGGCCGACGGCGGCGGCCGAGGCGAAGGGGCCGAAATAATCGCCCTTGCGGGCGCGCGCGCCGCGATGCTTGAAGATTGCCGGTGCCCGGTGGTCGCCGGTGATCGTGATATAGGGAAACGACTTATCATCGCGCAGAAGCACGTTGAAGCGCGGCCGCAGGCGCTTGATGAGATTGGCTTCGAGCAGCAGCGCCTCGGTTTCCGTCCGCGTCGTGACGAATTCCATATGCGTCGTCTCGCGCACCATGCGGGTGAGACGGTTGGAATGAACGCGGCCCTGCGCATAATTGCCGACACGCTTCTTCAGGCTGCGCGCCTTGCCGACATACATAACGTCGCCGGCCTCGTTGAACATGCGGTAGACGCCCGGCGCATTCGGCAGGTGCTTGACGAATTCGGCGATCAGCTCGGCGCCTTTCAGGCCGCTGTCATTCTTCAGGCCCTCGTTCCAGTCGATGGAGGCGGCAGCGCTATCCAGCGCCGGCGCGTCGGCGGAAACATCGCCATCCGCACCTTCGCCGCCGAAAGCGTCGTCATCGTCCTCTTCCGTCTCGTCGTAGAGAACGCCGCCTTCCGGCAGCTTCGCTCCGTTCATTCGTCCTGTCTCCGGCATCCGGTGGTTTCTCGGCGAGGCGCAACACCTGGGCGCGACTCGCAGAAACGCGATTGACCCGAGAGATAGTGTCTCGATGGCGCGAATGAAAGCGTTCCTGATCGGTTCTCCCCGATCCGTCGTCAGTATTGCTCCAGTCGTTGAGTCTCCCACCGCAACGGAAGGGCCGCTTTCGCCACTCCCTGAAAACGCGGCAAGACTGCCTCGAACATCGCGCCGCCGATTGTGGCGGCATTGCGCCGTGATCGATTTCTAACGCCATCACGGAGCCGTGACCCATGGTCTTTCGCGACATATCCCGGTGTCTCGGCCAGCAACGAATGCGCTCTATTCTAGCGCAGTAAATCTAAATGGGCCCTTGGGAGGTGCCGTCATCACCGTTTGTAAATGTATTGACTGGGATATGGTGTCGGGGTAAGTAGTAATTAACGAATGTAAAAGCATTAATATTGAAATTAAAGTCTTCTTAAGGTTAATGATATACATGTTGCGGCGAAGCAACATCGAAATTTAGCCCTTCGAGCGCCACAATCAATTCACAATTCGGCTCTCGCAATTCCGCAATTGACCTCCAAATTCCTTCTCAGCGGGCAGGGAACAAAGCTGACGCCATCACAGTTGATGTGGCGCGCTGTCCTGCACAGCAGTAGAAGGAGAAAATGTATGCGTATCCTCGTAGCAAGCCTGGTCGTTTCGGCCGCCAGCGTTTTCGCAATTTCCGCCGCCAACGCGGCTGACGCTGTCTCGGCTCCGCCGGAAGCTCCGCCGGTCGCTGTCGACCAGCCTGCTCCGGTTTCCAACTGGTCCGGCTACTACCTCGGTGGTTACGGCAACTACGATTGGGGTCGCTTCGGCGGCTATGGCGATCGTGACGGCAAGCTGGGTGGCGGTGCCTATACCGGTTACAACTGGCAGTCCGGCAACATCGTCTACGGTATCGAAGGTTCGGTTGGCTATAACGGCAACAAGAACACCACGATCGAAGGCAACACGGCCAAGCAGGACTGGAACGGCACCGTTCGCGGTCGCGTCGGTTACGACCTGAACCCCTTCCTGATCTACGGTACGGGTGGTCTGGCTCTCGGCCACAACAAGATGTCTGACGGCACGTCCTCCGACAGCAAGACCGCTGTTGGCTACACGGTCGGCGTCGGTGCAGAAGCGATGGTGACGAACAACATCACCGCGCGTCTCGAATACGACTACACCGATTTCGGCAAGGACAGCTACCAGCTCGACTCCGGTCGCGTGTCGAAGGGCTTCGACGACCACAGCGTCAAGGTCGGTATCGGCGTCAAGTTCTGATAATCAAGAACCTGAGACTGCAAGAAAATTGGCCGGGCTTTTGCCCGGCCTTTTTCGTTTGCGGCTCTCTCGGGATCCGCCGCTCAATCCATCTGGATATGCGCGTCCTTCACCACCGGTCCCCATTTGGCGAGTTCGGCGGTCACATGCTTGCCGAGCTCTTCCGGCGTCGAGCCGACGATCGTGGCGCTGAAATCATTCATGCGGGCAACGACCGCCGGGTCTTTCAACGCTTCGTTGGCCGCGCCATTGAGCTTGGCAACGACGTCCGGCGGCGTGCCGGCCGGCGCAAACAGCGCGTTCCATGTATAGGTCTCGTAGCCGGGCACGGTTTCGGCCACCGTCGGCACGTCGGGGAAGGAAGGCGCACGCTTGGCCGTCGTCACCCCGAGCGCCCGAAGCGTGCCGGCCTCATATGGCCGGAGGAAGAGGGCAGGTTGTCGAACATGATCGAGATCTGGTTGCCGATCAGGTCGTTCAGCGCCGGCCCGGCCCCCTTATAGGGCACATGCTGCATCTTCACGCCGGTCATCGCCTTGAACAGTTCGCCGGACAGATGCAGTGGCGTGCCATTGCCGGATGACGCATAGGAATATTTGTCGGGCTCCTTCTTCAGAAGCTCGATCAGTTCGGCAACGCTCTTCACCGGCAATTGCGGATTGACCACCAGCACGTTCGGCACCACGACGAGCAGCGAGACGGGTGCGAAATCCTTCTCCGGATCATAGGGTTTCGTCTTCAGGATCAGCGGGTTGAGCGCATGGGTGGCAACCGTTCCCATGAGGATCGTATAGCCGTCGGGTTCGGCACGCGCCACGCGGTCGGCACCGAG
The DNA here is from genome assembly GCA_902167985.1 of Shinella sp. UYSO24. Lineage (GTDB taxonomy): Bacteria > Pseudomonadota > Alphaproteobacteria > Rhizobiales > Rhizobiaceae > Neorhizobium. The sequence goes on along the minus strand of CABHNZ010000001.1, from coordinate 391,601 downwards.
ATTGCCGCCGGCACCGGCGACGTTCTCGACCACGATCTGCTGCCCGAGCAGGCTCCCCATCTTCTGCGCGATGACCCGGGCAACCACATCCGTGGAGCCGCCGGCGGCAAGGGCACGACAAGCGTGATCGTCTGGTCGGGAAACCGGCTGCGCGGGCCGGCTGACCCCATGTCGTCGGGGATAGTGTCGTCAGGGATAGGGGCATCAGGGAAAGGGTTGTGCCCGCAAACGCCAGCATGACCCGCCGCGTGAACGCAGTCTGTCTCATCTCTTCTCCTCCATCGCGGCCTCCCGCCGCTCGCGCTATAGTAGCGGAGGTGAGTGCAAGGGCAAGTATGCCGCGCTCCTGCGCTGCAGCTTGTGATGGGAGATGCCTTGCAGAGTTGTGCACCGGCCATGTTTTGCGGATGCGGAAAACGAGAGCGGCCCGAAGCGCGTTCAGCGCTGCGGGCCGGGTGAGGCAGGCGATCGGGCCGATGGGCCGGATCGCGACGAAAGGGGCCAGCAGGTCCGGGCAGCCAAAGACCGGCCAGCATCGGCCAGAACCGAAAAGCACCGGCTACGACCTGCGATGACCGGCCCTGAACCGATCGATCAGGCCGGCGCCTTCATCTCCGCATAGGCGGCAAACCGCTTGCCGAACGTATCCGGCCAGGACGCAAGCTCGGGCCGGCCTTCTGCCCACAGGCCGTCGAACCGCAGGTCGAGATAGCCGATCATCGCGGCCAGCGCGAAATGGCCGCCATGCAGCTTCTTGCCCGTCTTCGGCAGGTTGGTTTCCAGATAGTCGAGCGCGCGCACTACCTTGGACCACTGCTTGTCGATCCACGGCTGATGCACTTTTTCCTCGTCGCGGGAGCGGCGTTCGTAGACGATGGCGAGCAGGCAATCCATCACGCCATCACAAAGGGCTTCCAGAACCTCGGCCTCGGTGCGCTTCTCGTCCTTCTTCGGATAGAGCTTGCCGCCCGACTTGCGGTCGAGGAAATGCATGATCGCCACGCTGTCATAGATCGGCGCCTCGCCATCGCGGATGAGGACGGGGATCTTGCCGAGCGGGTTGTTGTCGGTAAGTTCGGCCGGAACCGCAGCCGTGTCGGTCTTCACTTCCTCGATCGGAATGTCGAGATGGCGGGCGGCCATCCGCACCTTGGCGGAATAAGGTGACGCCGGCGAATAGAGGATTTTCATGATATTCCCTTCTGGATGATTTTTCGGTCAGGCGGCCGCCGCAGGGAGGGGCAGCCGGCAATAGGTGAGGTTTCCGCTATTTCGCAGGCGGCACGTCGATCTGGCGAAGCTTGCAGCCGCTGCGATCGACTTCCGGGCAATCCCGGAAGGCGAGATCCTTCGTCATGCAGATGCGGATCTCTTCGAGCTTCGGCCCCTCGCAGGCGGTCGCGATGCCGGCCTGCGTCATGCCCGGATTGGCGGCGATGAAGGCCTGTTCGATAGCGTCGGGAGAGAGCGTCAGGTCGCGCGTGCCGGCAGCAAGATCGGCCGGGATCTGGACCTTCTGATAGGCGGCGCGGACCGTGTCGAAATAGTTCTTCTGCGAAAGACCGCTGCAAACGCCATGCTTGCGCCACTCATGGCCGATCAGGCCCATGGACGGCATGATATCGAACATCGGCCGTCCGACGCCGTTCGACACCCGGTCCGGCTCCGACGAGCGGCAGAAATCCGGAAAACCCTTTTCATATTGCGGCCAGAGCCCGTGCACGATGAAACGATAGGGTTTCGTCACGCCGCATTGCTGGTCGTTGCGGCTGTCATTGCCCTTGGCGCCGCAAAAGGTCGGCGACCAGGAGAGCGACAGGACATAGAAGTCGAACTGGCCGGCGACATCCCGGCGCTTGGCCGTGTCGCGGCCAAAGAAGGATTGCGCACCGGCATCCGCGGGCCACAGGGCCGTCGAGAAAATGGCGGCGAAAACCGCCGAAAAGATCAATGCGGCAAACGTGTTTCTCATGCCGGCGGCCCTCCGATTGGGCGGCACCATGAAAGGGAAGGCCGGACCGGTCAAGTCTCCCGGTCGGTCTGTTCACCCCTTATCCAGAAGCAGCGCTGCGAGGCGTAACGGTCCTGCGCCAGAATGGTCTTGATGACCGGCAGAACCGTGTGCAGCTCGTCCTTCAGCGTGAAGGGCGGATTGACCACGATGACGCCGGAGCCGGAAAGCCCGGTCGCGTCCCGGTCGCTCTTTACCGAAAGCTCGGCGCAAAGGATCTTTGGAATATCGAGCGCCTGAAGTTTCTCGTGGAAATCCTTGATCGGCGCGCCTTTCTTGATCGGATACCAGAGGCAGAACGTGCCGCCGGAAAACCGCTTATAGGCATTGGCGAAACCGGAAACGAGCCGGTCATATTCGCCGCCTTCCTCGAAGGGCGGATCGACGAGAACGATGCCGCGCTTTTCCTTCGGCGGCAGATGCGCGCCAAGCGCCAACCAGCCGTCAAGCTCGGTGACGCGCGCCTGGTAATCGCTTTCGAACAGGCGTGCGAGGCGGGTATAATCTTCCGGATGCAGTTCCATGGCCGATAGCCGGTCCTGCGGACGAAACAGCATGCGCGCCAGTTTCGGCGAGCCGGGATAGAGCTTGATGCCACCCTTGGGGTTTAACGCGCGCACCGCATCGAGATAGGGCGAAAGGATCTCCGCCACGTCTGCCGGAAGCTCCGCCTCCATCAGCTTGCCGATGCCGTCGACCCATTCGCCGGTCTTCTGCGCTTCCTCGGAGGAGAGGTCGTAGAGCCCGATGCCCGCATGGGTATCGAGCACGCGAAACGCCTTGTCCTTGTTCTGCTGGTAGCGAACGAGCCGCGCCAGCACTGCGTGCTTGAGAACATCGGCAAAATTGCCCGCGTGGTAGATGTGCCGATAGTTCATGGGTTCTGTCGTTCCGGATGAATTAAATTGATGCGCCGCAAATCCTGCTTTTTGCGGCCATCGGCTTGCAATATAGAAAAGTGATGAACATCGCGACCCCCATCTCCGCCAAAAACAAGCCGGGCCACAATTCTGTCGGCCATACCGTCTGTCCGCATGACTGTCCGAGCGCCTGCGCGCTGGACGTCGACCTGACGGAAGACGGCAGGATCGGCCGCGTGCGCGGCTCTGCCGACAACACCTATACGGCCGGTGTCATCTGCGCCAAGGTCGCCCGGTATTCGGAGCGCATCTATCATCCGGGCCGGTTGATGGTGCCGCAGCGTCGCAAGGGTGAAAAAGGCGAGGGCAACTGGCAGGAACTCTCCTGGGAGGCCGCACTCGACGAGATCGCCAATGCCTTCGTCAAGGCCCAGGCGAGCCACGGATCGGAAGCGATCTGGCCCTATTTCTATGCCGGTACGATGGGGCAGGTGCAGCGCGACAGCATCGAGCGCCTGCGCCATGCCAAGAAATATTCGGGCTTCATGGGCACGATCTGCACCAACATGGCCTGGACCGGCTATGTGATGGGTACCGGCGCGCTTCGTGGTCCCGATCCGCGCGAGATGGCGAAGTCCGATTGCGTCGTCATCTGGGGCACCAATGCGGTGGCAACCCAGGTCAATGTCATGACCCACGCGGTAAAAGCGCGCAAGGACCGCGGCGCAAAGCTCGTCGTCATCGACATCTACGACAACCCGACGATGAAACAGGCCGACGTCAAGCTCGTGCTGCGTCCCGGCACCGACGCCGCACTCGCCTGCGCCGTCATGCACATCGCCTTCCGCGACGGCTATGCCGACCGCGCCTATATGGCGAAATATGCCGACGACCCTGCAGGCCTCGAGGCGCATCTGAAACCCGCACGCCGGAATGGGCCTCCGCCATCACCGGCCTTTCGGTCGACGAGATCGAAGCTTTCGGAAAGCTCGTCGGGAACACGAAAAAGACCTTCTTCCGCCTCGGCTACGGCTTTTCCCGCCAGCGTAACGGCACGGCCTCGATGCACGCGGCCCTTTCGGTCGCGACCGTGCTCGGCTCCTGGCAATATGAAGGCGGCGGCGCCTTCCACAACAACGGTGAGATCTTCCGCCTGAACAAGGCCGAGCTGATGGGCACCGCCTATCGCGATCCCGAGATCCGCATGCTCGACCAGTCGCAGATCGGCCGGGTGCTGACCGGCGACGCCGAGGCGCTGCGAAATCGTGGCCCGGTGACGGCGCTTCTCATCCAGAACACCAACCCGATGAATATCGCGCCGGAACAGCGCCTCGTCCGCGAGGGCTTTCTGCGCAACGACCTGTTCACCGCGGTCCACGAACAGTTCATGACCGATACGGCCAAGGTGGCCGATATCGTGCTTCCCGCCACGATGTTCCTCGAACATGACGATCTCTATCGCGCCGGCGGCCAGCAGCATATCCTGCTCGGGCCAAAACTGGTCGAGCCGCCGCAGACGGTCCGCACCAACCTCTTCGTCATCGAGGAACTGGCAAAGCGCCTCGGCATCGATCATTTCCCAGGCTTCGGAATGGACGAGCGCGCCCATATCGACCGCATTCTCGGCGATAGCGGCTGGGGTTCCTACGAAGACCTCAAGGCCGACAAGTGGATCGACGCCCAGCCGGATTTCGACACCGCGCATTACATCGACGGCTTCGGCTATGCGGATGGCAAGTTCCGCTTCTCGCCGGACTGGCTGAACGGCCCGTCGCCGGACCGCACGCCCGATAGCGTCGGCCCTCTCGGCCCCCACGCGCAACTGCCGGAATTCCCCGATTACGTGCCCGTCATCGAGACGGCCGATGCCGAACATCCGTTCCGGCTCGCCACCTCGCCGTCGCGCAGCTTCCTCAATTCTTCCTTTGCCGAGACGAAAAGCTCGGTGCAGAAGGAAGGCCGCCCGGAAGTGATGATCGATCCGTCCGATGCCGAACGCCTCGGTGTTGCCGACGGCGATATCGTGCGGCTCGGCAATCGACGCGGCGAAATCCGCCTTCATGCCAGGCTCGTGGCCGGCGCCAAGCCCGGCGTGCTGATCGCCGAAGGCCTCTGGCCGAATGACGCGCATCTCGATGGCGAGGGGATCAATGTTCTGACCGGCGCCGATCCCGTCGCCCCCTTCGGCGGGGCAGCTGTCCATGACAACAAGGTCTGGCTGCGTCTTGAGCCCCAAGAGCCACAAGAGCCCGAAGAGGCTGCTGCATGAGCGATAACGATGACCGGGTAAGGATCGTCGGCGAAACCACGCTGTCGAAGGGTTGGACGCGTCTGTCGAGCTATGATCTTGACTATACCAACCGCAAGGGCGAGACGAACCGGCTGGCGCGGGAGATCTATCACCGCACGCCGGCCGCCTGCATCCTTCTCTACGATCCGAAGCGCGACAGCGTGGTTCTCGTCAGACAGTTCCGCCTGCCGGCGCATCTGATCGGCGAACAGCCCTTCATGCTGGAAGTGCCGGCCGGACTGCTGGATGGCGATCATCCGGAAGAGGCGATCCGCCGCGAGGCAATGGAGGAAACCGGCTATCGCATCGGCGAACTGCGCTTCCTGTTCCGGACGATGATGTCGCCCGGCTCTATCACCGAGATCATCCACTGCTTCTTCGCCCGCATCGACGCTGCCGACCGGATCGAGGAGGGCGGTGGGCTTGATGAGGAACACGAGGATATCGAAGTCGTCGAGATCCCCCTTGGGCAAGCGCTCGCGATGATCGAGACCGGCGGGATCATCGACGGCAAGACGATCATGCTCCTGCAATGGGCCGCTCTGAACCGCGATACGCTGCACAGAGAATGACTTCGGCAGTGCGTCGGGCGTTCAGGCGATAAGCACGACGCCCTCGGCCGGGGCAGCGGCAATCAGCTGCCTGTCGAGCGTCGCCAATGGCAGCTGCCGCTCGATCGCCAGAGCCAGATAGGCCGCATCATAGGCGGTCAGGCCGTGACGGTCGGCGAGGGTGAGCACGAGATCGGTGTTGGATGGCGCGATAGTGGTGATCGCAAGTTGGCTCAGGCGCAGCATCGATTGCCAGATATCATGCCGGCCGATGCGCTTCCGCCGGTATGACAGCAGCAGGACATTGCGCATCTCGTGCCAGAAGAGATCGGGAACGAAAGCCTGCGTTTCGATGACGCGGTGCAAAGTGGCATCCGCCGCCGCGCTATCTTCATCGGGCAGGAACCAGACGAGTGCGATCGAAGCGTCGATGACCAGCGTCATCAGCGGCGCCCGATCTGCTTCCATTCGGCGATCTCGGCCTGCGTCACCGGCTCGCGGCCTGTCCGCTCGCGCAGGATCGTGTCGTAAAGCTCCTGCTTCGTCAGCGTCTTGCCCCCCTCAACCGGCATCATCCGCGCCACGGGCACGTCATCGCGCGCAAGGATGACCTCTTCGCCGGCTTCGACGCGGGCGAGGAGATCGGCGAGGTCGGCCTCGGTGATGTTGACGGTGATGGTCATCGCTTTGCTCCATCGGACCCTGCCATCTTGCGCCCGGCCATCATGCCCGTCAATTGCCGGAGCCGATGGCGCCGCCGCAGCAGCCGCAAAGATGCCCGGAGCGCTTCACATCCCTGTCACGAAGCAGCACTATCGGCTGCGCTTCGTCAGTCATCACACGATTCTAGGAGAAGGCCCGTGACGGGATCCATGTGGCTCAGCAATTTCACCCTCGTCCTGCCGCATGAGACGGTCGTCGGCTCGCTGCGTATCGAGGATGGCGCGATTGCCGAAATACGCCCCGAACCTGTTGCCGGTGCCGACATCGACGGCGAGGGCCGCTACCTGATGCCGGGTTTCGTCGATCTGCACGGGGACATGATCGAGCGCGAGATTTCCCCACGCCCGAATGCCACGATGCCGATCGATTTCGGCATCCACGAACTCGACAAGAAGCTTGCCGCTCATGGCGTGACGACGGCCTATGCCGCCGTCTCCTTTGCTACCGAAAGCGTCTATGGCCATGTCCGTTCGCTCGAAACCACATCGGCGGTCATCGAGGGCATCAACCGCCTGCGGGACGATCTGCTCGTCGATCACCGCGTCCATGCCCGCTACGAGATCACCAATATCGGCGCCGCTGCCACGCTGGAGCGCCTGCTCGAGGCGGGCGAGATCGACATGGTCTCGCTCACCGATCACACGCCGGGGCAGGGGCAGTATAACAATATCGAGGCCTATATCCTCAGCATGTCCGAACGCCGGGCCATTTCCGAGGCGACCGCCGCCGAAATAGTTCGCAAGCGCATCGCCATGCGCGACGATCCGCAGATCGAGGCCAAGCTCAAGGATATCGTCGCCCTGTCGCTGAAGCGCGGCCTCTGCCTTGCCTCGCATGATGATGACAGCGCCGAGAAAGTTGCCGAGATGCACGCGCTTGGCGTCACGCTGAGCGAATTTCCGGTGACGCTGCCGGCTGCCGAAGAGGCGCGCCGCCGTGGTCTCTGGACGCTGATGGGCGCGCCGAATGCGCTGCGCGGCCAGTCCATGTCGGGCAATCTGAGTGCGACGGATGCAGCCCGCGCCGGGCTCCTGACGGTGATCGCCGCCGATTATCATCCGGCGGCCTTCGTGCCGGGCATGTTCAAACTGGCCGAGGTCGCATCGGGCGGCCTGCCGGAGGCGGTCGCCATGGCAACGCTCAATGCAGCACGGGCGGCAGGTCTTGGCGATCGCGGCGAGATCGCCATTGGCAAGCGCGCCGATCTCGTCGTTGTCGAGCCGGGCAATGTCCATCGGATCCGCGCGACATTCCGTGGTGGCCGCTTCGTCTATAGCGATGGCACACTGCATCGCGCCCGTGCGCTGGTAGCGTAAGGGCGACAAGGCCGGCAGCGATCCGGATCAGATCGGCAGGGGATCAAGTCGGCAGGGGATCAGATCGAAGGGGAGAGCAGCGTCGCATCGTCTGCGGACGAAATTCCGTCGAACACGGTCTTGCCGTCTTCCATCCGCACTTTGCCTTCGGCCATCAATTTCAGCGCCGACGGATAGAGCCGGTGTTCGACGGTGAGCACCCGTGCGGCAAGCGTCTCGGCCGTATCGCCGGCAATGACCGGCACGACGGCCTGGCCGATGATCGGGCCTTCATCCATGCCTTCGGTGACGAAATGCACGGTGCAGCCGGCAACCTTCACGCCGGCCTCGAGCGCCCGGTCATGGGTGTGGAGGCCGGGAAACAGCGGCAGAAGCGACGGATGAATATTGATGATCCGGCCCTCATAGGGGCGGATGAACTCGCCGGAGATCAGCCGCATATAACCGGCAAGGCAAATGATATCGGGGGAAAGTCCTTCGAGTGCTGCCAGAATGGCCGCCTCATGAGCGGCCTTGTCGGCATAAGCCTTGCGTTCGAAGACGAAGGTCGGGATGCCCCGCGCTTGCGCCTTCGCAAGCCCGCCGGCCGTCGGCTTGTCGGAAATGACGCCAACGATCTCGGCCGGAAAATCGGCATTTGCGGCCGCATCCGCAAGCGACACCATGTTGGAGCCGCCGCCGGAAATGAAGACGACGACGCGCTTTTTCATGCTGTTACCCGCGGAAATCGCGCTCATAGGCCGAGCGTGCCCTTGTAGATGACGCCGGCGCCACCTTCCGGACGATCGATCATCCGGCCGAGTGCAACGACCGTTTCACCTTCGGCGGCAAGCGCCTCGGTGACAGTCTTGGCATTTTCTTCGGCAACGACGACGATCATGCCGACGCCGCAGTTGAAGGTGCGCAGCATTTCGGTCGGCTCGACGCCGCCGGTCTTGGCAAGCCACGAGAACACCGCCGGAACCGGGATCGATGCGAGATCGACTTCGGCCGAGAGCGTCTTCGGCAGAACGCGCGGAATGTTTTCCGGGAAACCGCCGCCGGTGATATGCGCCAGCGCCTTCAATGCACCGGTTTCACGGATCGCCTTCAAAAGCGGCTTCACATAGATGCGGGTAGGGGTAAGCAGCGCTTCGCCGAGCTTCTTGCCCTCGGCGAACGGGGCAGGCGCATCCCAGGAAAGGCCCGAGAGCGTCACGATCTTGCGCACCAGCGAGAAACCGTTGGAATGCACGCCCGACGAGGTGAGGCCGAGAATGACGTCGCCCGCCTTGATGTCGCCGGCCGGCAGAAGCTGGCCGCGTTCGGCGGCACCCACGGCAAAGCCGGCAAGGTCATAGTCGCCATCCGAATACATGCCGGGCATTTCGGCGGTCTCGCCGCCGATCAGCGCACAGCCGGATTCGACGCAGCCCGCCGCAATACCCTTGACGATCGCCGCACCCTGATCGGGGTCGAGCTTGCCGGTGGCGAAATAATCGAGGAAGAACAGCGGCTCTGCGCCCTGCACCACGAGGTCGTTGACGCACATGGCAACGAGGTCGATGCCGACCGTGTCGTGGAAATCCGCGTCGATGGCGATCTTCAGCTTGGTGCCGACGCCGTCATTGGCGGCAACCAGAACCGGATCGGTAAAGCCTGCGGCCTTCAGGTCGAAGAGGCCGCCGAAGCCGCCGATCTCGCCATCGGCGCCGGGGCGGCGCGTCGAACGCACGGCAGGCTTGATCTTTTCCACCATCAGGTTGCCCGCATCGATATCGACGCCTGCATCGCTATAGGTGAGACCGTTCTTGCCGTTCTCGCTCATCGTCACTCTCCGTTGTGTCCAATAGCGGCCCGCCATGGCACGAAGGGGCGCAGGATGCAAGCAGAAGCGTGGTTTTTGACGGCTTTTCACAGGCTGATGCGGCGTTTCGGCGCCGGTCTTGACCTTGCGGCATGGGCGCTCATATGGCTCATGTCGAACCTCAGCATTCAAAGGACCCCAGATGCCATATCATATCAGCGGCAGCAGTCTGCGCCGCCACGTCTTCTTCTGGGTGGGCGTCGTCGTCGTCTGCGCGCTTTTCCTGTGGTTCTTCCGCTCCATTCTCCTGCCCTTCGTCGCGGGCATGGCGCTCGCCTATTTCCTTGATCCGGTGGCCGACTGGCTGGAGCGCCGGCGGCTGAGCCGCATGATGGCGACGGTGGTCATCCTCGTCTCATTCGTACTTGTGTTTGCCCTGTCGCTGATGCTGGTCATCCCGATCGTCGTCAATCAGTTCACCCAGTTTGCCGCAGCATTGCCGGGCTACGTCTCGACATTGCAGCAGATCATCTCGAGCCCGGATCATTCCTTCCTGCCGAGCTGGGTATCGAGCCAGATCGACACGCTGAAGCAGAATTTCTCCGAAGTCCTCAGCCAGGGCGCAGGCTTCCTCGGCACGCTGCTCACCCAGGTGTGGAATTCCGGCAAGGCCATCGTCGATGTCGTCTCGCTTCTGATCGTCACCCCCGTCGTCGCCTTCTACCTGCTGCTTGACTGGGACCGCATGGTCGCCAAGGTCGACAGCTGGATCCCGCGCGATCAGGTGACGGTCGTGCGCGAGCTTGCCCGCGCCATGGATCGCTCGGTTGCCGGCTTCATCCGCGGCCAGGGCTCGCTCTGCCTCATCCTCGGCATCTATTATGCGATCGGCCTTTCCGTCGTCGGCCTGAATTTCGGCCTGCTGATCGGCTTCGTCACCGGCATGATCAGCTTCATCCCCTATATCGGCTCGATGATCGGCCTCGTTCTCTCGGTCGGGCTTGCCTTCGTGCAGTTCTGGCCGGATTACGGCTGGATCATCGCCACCGCCTGCGTCTTCTTCTTCGGCCAGTTCGTCGAGGGCAATATTCTTCAGCCGAAACTGGTCGGCAGTTCTGTGGGCATCCACCCGGTCTGGCTGATGTTCGCGCTCTTTGCCTTCGGCGCCATGTTCGGTTTCGTCGGGCTTCTTGTTGCGGTTCCCGCCGCAGCGGTCGTCGGCGTGCTTGTCCGTTTCGCGCTGTCGCGGTATCTTGATAGCGATATCTATTACGGACGGTCCGTAGACCTCCCCTGGGAAGAGGACCATCCGCACGTGCTGGAAGACGGCGCGAGCCAGGCCAAGATCGGCGCTCCGAAAGACAAATGACTGAGATTACAGAACGCGAGCAGCGCAGAAGCGAACAACTGCCGCTGCAATTCACCCATGATTCCGCCCGCGGCCGCGATGACCTCCTCGTGTCCGAACGACTGGCTGCGGCCGTTGCCATCGTTGACGACTGGCCGGCATGGCCGGCCCCCGTCGTCATCCTCGCGGGCCCCGTTGGCTCGGGAAAATCCCATCTCGCCCATATCTGGCGCGAAAGGGCAGGGGCGACCGAGATCCATCCGCTTGCCGGCTCCGACGCGTCGAAGATCGCCGCCGCCGGCCCCGTCCTCTTCGAGGATGCCGAGCGGCAGGGTTTCGACGAGACGGAACTCTTCCATGTCATCAATGCAGTGCGTCAGCACGGTCATACGCTGCTGATGACCTCGCGCCTCTGGCCCATGTCTTGGCCGGTGGTGCTGCCGGACCTGAAATCGCGCCTGAAGGCCGCCACCGTCGTGGAAATCGGTGAGCCGGATGAGGAACTTCTGGCCCAGGTCATCGTAAAATTGTTTGCTGACAGGCAGCTTTACATTGATGACAAAATTGTCGGCTATATCGTCACGAGAATGGAGCGGTCGCTTGGCGCCGCGCAGACGATTGTCGACCGGCTGGACCGGCTTGCACTCGCGCGCGGAACCCGCATCACGCGCCCTCTTGCGGCCGAAGTCTTGAATGATGTCGGAAATGCCGGGGGGAGCGAGTAGGCGGCCGGCAGTCTCTGCTGTGAAGCATTGACTGTGGCCGCTCCGGCGTCAAACTGATTGGCACGGCCGAGACAGGCCTGCAGAGGAGACAAAATGGATTCGATGACGACGGAAGCGCAGCAGCCCGAGCCGGTTGCCGCCCCGAACCTGGAAGAACTGCTGGCAAGCCCGGCCCGGTTCATCAACCGCGAATTCTCGTGGTTGCAGTTCAACCGTCGTGTTCTCGAAGAAACCCTCAATACCGCCCATCCGCTTCTGGAGCGTGTGCGCTTCCTGTCGATTTCGGCTGCCAACCTCGATGAATTCTTCATGGTCCGCGTCGCGGGCCTTGAGGGTCAGGTGCGCCAGGGTATCGTCGTCCTGAGCCCGGACGGCAAGACGCCTGCCGAACAGCTCGACGCCATCCTGCACGAGATCGACAACCTGCAGATGGAACAGCAGGCCTCGCTCGCCGTCCTCCAGCAGTATCTGGCGCAGGAAGACATCCTGATCGTCCGCCCGGCAGCGCTTGCAAAGGAAGACAAGGACTGGCTGTCGACGACGTTCGACGACGAGATCTTCCCGGTCATGACGCCGCTCTCCATCGATCCGGCGCATCCGTTCCCGTTCATTCCGAACCTCGGCTTCTCCATGGGCCTGCAGCTGCACAGCAAGCACGGCAAGGAGCCGATGACGGGCCTTCTGCGCCTGCCGACGACGCTCGACCGCTTCATTCGCCTGCCGGACCAGGGGTCCGCCATCCGCTACATCACGCTCGAAGACGTCGTGGGCATGTTCACCCACCGGCTTTTCCCCGGCTATGAGGTGAGGGGTGCCGGCACGTTCCGCATCATCCGCGACAGCGATATCGAAGTCGAAGAAGAAGCCGAAGACCTCGTGCGCTTCTTCGAGACGGCGCTGAAGCGCCGCCGCCGCGGCAAGGTCATCCGCATCGAGACCGACAGTGAAATGCCGGCCTCGCTGCGCCAGTTCGTCGTTCACGAACTCGGCGTGCCGGATAATCGCGTCGCCGTTCTGCCGGGCCTCCTTGCCCTCAACACGATGTCGGAAATCACCAAGCGCCGCGCGCCGATCTCCGCTTCGAGAGCTATACGCCCGATTTCCCGAGCGCGTCCGCGAACACGCCGGAGACTGCCTCGCCGCCATCCGCGAAAAGGACATGGTGGTCCACCATCCGTATGAGAGCTTCGACGTGGTGGTGCAGTTCCTTCTGCAGGCGGCCCGCGACCCCGACGTCCTTGCCATCAAGCAGACCCTCTACAGAACCTCCAACGACAGCCCCATCGTCCGAGCCCTGATCGATGCCGCCGAAGCCGGCAAATCGGTCACGGCGCTGGTCGAGCTGAAGGCGCGTTTCGACGAGGAAGCCAATATCCGCTGGGCCCGCGACCTTGAGCGCGCCGGCGTGCAGGTCGTGTTCGGCTTCATCGAACTGAAGACCCATGCGAAAATGTCGATGGTCGTGCGCCGCGAAGACGGCAAGCTCAGGACCTATTGCCACCTCGGCACCGGCAATTATCACCCGATCACGGCGAAGATCTACACCGACCTGTCCTTCTTTACCTGCAACCCGAAGATCGCCCATGACATGGCGAATATCTTCAACTTCATCACCGGCTATGGCGAGCCGACGGAAAGCATGAAGCTGGCCGTTTCGCCCTATACGCTGCGCCCGCGCATCCTCCGCCACATCGATGAGGAAATCGCCCATGCCAAGGCCGGCAAGCCGGCGGCGATCTGGATGAAGATGAACTCGCTGGTCGATCCCGAGATCATCGATGCGCTCTATCGGGCAAGTGCCGCCGGCGTAGAGATTGATCTCGTCGTGCGCGGCATCTGCTGCCTGCGTCCGCAGGTGCCGGGCCTTTCCGACAATATCCGCGTCAAGTCGATCGTCGGCCGCTTCCTCGAGCATAGCCGCATCTTCTGCTTCGGCAATGGCCAGGGCCTGCCGTCCGACAAGGCGCTCGTCTATATCGGCTCTGCCGACATGATGCCGCGCAACCTCGATCGCCGCGTCGAGACGCTGGTGCCGCTGCTCAACCCGACCGTGCATGAACAGGTGCTTTCGCAGATTATGCTGGGCAATCTCATTGACAATCAGCAGAGCTACGAGATATTGCCCGACGGTACGTCAAGGCGCATGGAGGTGCGCAAGGGCGAGGAACCGTTCAACGCGCAGCACTATTTCATGACCAATCCCAGCCTGTCCGGTCGCGGTGAAGCCTTGAAATCCAGTGCGCCCAAACTGATCGCCGGCCTGATGTCGGGCCGGAAGACGTAAAGTCGGTCAAGAAGTTAAGGCAGCATGGTACGATCTGAAGGTCAGGGGCGGCTCCCGGGCATTGCCCCCGTTTCCGTCATCGACATTGGCTCCAACTCGGTGCGCGTGGTGATCTACGAGGGCTCTCGCGAGCCCCCGCCGTGCTCTTCAACGAGAAGGTGCTGTGCGGCCTTGGCAAGGGCCTCGGCTCGAACGGCCGCATGGACGACGAAGGCGTCGCCCGTGCGCTGGCCGCGCTGAAACGCTTCAAGGCGCTCTCCGATCAGGCCAAGGCGACCGAGATCTATGTTCTCGCGACAGCCGCCGCCCGCGAAGCCACCAACGGCCCCGATTTCACCGAAAAGGCCCATGAGATCCTCGGCCAGGAAATCCATGTCCTGTCGGGCGAGGACGAGGCGCGCTATTCCGCGCTTGGCGTCATCAGCGGTTTCCATGAGGTCGATGGCGTTGCCGGCGATCTCGGCGGCGGATCGCTGGAACTGATCGACATCAAGGGCAAGGAATTCGGCCGCGGCATTACCCTGCCGCTCGGCGGCCTGCGCCTGTCTGAATCCTCCGGCAATTCGCTTTCCAAGGCCCGCACCTTCGCCCGCAAGCAGGTCAACACCGCCCGTTTCCTTGAAAAGGGGGAGGGGCGCGATTTCTACGCCGTCGGCGGCACATGGCGAAGCCTCGCCAAGCTGCATATGGAGCAGACGCAATATCCGCTGCACATGATGCAGGGCTATGAGCTGTCGCTTGCCGAGATGCAGAAGCTTCTGGAAGACGTCATCGCGGCGAAGGACAGCAAGGATCCCGCCTGGCAGGCCGTGTCGAAAAGCCGCCGCGCACTTCTGCCCTATGGCGCGATCGCCATGCAGGAAGTGCTGAACGTGATGAAGCCGGCGCGCATCATCTTCTCGGCGCAAGGCGTGCGCGAAGGCTATCTCTATTCGCTTCTGCCGGATGAGGAGCGCGATGCCGATCCGCTGCTGGTGGCTGCCGATCAGCTGGCCATCCTGCGGGCCCGCTCGCCGGAACATGCCCGCGAGCTTGCCGAATGGACCGGCCGCATGGTGAAATTCTTCGATATCGAGGAAACCGAGGAAGAGAGCCGCTACCGTCAGGCCGCCTGCCTTCTCGCCGATATCAGCTGGCGCGCCCATCCCGATTATCGCGGACTTCAGGCGCTGAACGTCATCGCACATTCTTCCTTCGTCGGCATTACCCATGCGGCCGCGCCTATCTGGCACTTGCCAACTATTACCGTTTCGAAGGCTTGAACGATAATGGTGCGACAAGCCCGCTTGCCGCCATCGCCACGCCACGCCTTCTGGAACTGGCAAAGTTGCTCGGCGGTCTGCTGCGTGTCGTCTATCTCTTTTCGGCCTCCATGCCGGGGCTGGTCGATCACCTGACATTCCGCCGCTCCGACAATCCGGATCTCGATCTGGAATTCGTCGTGCCGCCGGCCTATCGCAATTTCGAGGGCGAGCGTCTCGACGGACGCCTGCAGCAATTGTCGAAGCTGACCGGAAAGCGCATCGCTTTCCGCTTCGAATAGGATCGGGCATCCCGTCCGGTTTTGTCTGATCCTGCCGCCGTCGCGACTTCGTGACGGCCGCCGGCCGTTCCGCAGGTTGAGAACGGCGGCCCGCATCACCATTTTCAGATGCAGATTTCGAAGATACGAAGGAAACATCCGATGAAAAAGGTTCTGGCGGGCATGGTTGCCGCGCTTCTTCTCGGCGCACCTGCGGCATTCGCCCTTGACCCCATTCCGGGCAGCATCACCTATCACGGCCAGCCGCGCACCAAACTGATGAAGGCGCCGGTCGGAAGCCCTGTCTACAACGACTTCTTTTCCGGCGGCCAGCGCTATCACGAGACCTATATCATCCAGCCTGACCGGACCCTGAAGCTTGTCGACCGGGTTCTCGTCAGCATCCCGAACGACTGATGCGGACCTTTGCTCAGCCGGTGCGGGTCAACCCCTGCCAGCGGCCCGGCGTCATGCCGAAAGCCTTCTTGAACTGCCGGGTGAAATGTGCCTGATCGGCAAAGCCCGCCTCGATCGCAGAGGCCGCAAGGCTTTCTCCGCGGCCGATCAGCCGCTTGGCATTGTCGAGACACCGCATGACGAGATAGCGATGCGGGCTTGTCCCGTATTGCGCGCGAAACTGCCGGGCGATCTGATAACGGTCGAGCCCGCAGAGAGCCTCAAGTTCTTCCGACGCGACGGTCCTCTCCGCATTCTCGCGCAGAAACTCGCGGCAGGCCGCAAGCTTTTCCCGCGCAATTCTTGGCGGCGTGGCCTCGCGCCTGTCATCCGCATGCCGCCAGAGACCAGCTCCGATCCGCATGGTGAGATCATCGATGAGAAGCGCCTCCGGCTCGGCCGACAGATCGTCGAGCGCCTCTGCAAGGCAGAGCCTCAGCGTGTCGTCGCAGATGACCGGATCGGCAACGAAGGGCAGGGCCCGGCCGCTTCCGGAAAAATCCGCGAGATCCGCCAGCCGCTCGGGCGGCAGATAGAGCATGCGATAGGTCAGCCCATCCTCTGTACCCGCGGCGCCGTCATGCACTTCGTCGGGATGGAGCACGATGATATTGCCGGGAAGGCTCGCCCGCTCCACGCCGCGATAGCGAAAGGTCTGCACGCCGGAAAGCGTGATCCCCAGCGCATAGGTATCGTGCCGATGCGGTGAGAAGCCGTTGCCGCGAAAGCGTGCCTCGATCCGCTCGATGCCTTCGGCCTCGGGCGCTGCCGGATGCCGTCCGAGATCGGCTCCGCCTTGCACGAACGTTCAAGACCATCGGGACCGTGGGCGGCTAGGTGCAGCGGATCACCCGCCTGCGTGGCGGCGTCTCTGGCATAACCTTCTATGGAGTTTCCCGACATGTTCGACACCAAGATCGCGATCGTGCTGCGCGAAGGGTTAGCACCCTGGCAGGAGCTGAACGTGACGGCCTTTCTTTCGACCGGCATCGCCGCCCAGTTTTCCGATATTATCGGCGAACCATACCGGGATGCCGCCGGCCATGTCTACAATCCCCTGAGCATCCAACCGATTGTCGTCCTGAGTGCGGATGCGGAGCTGATGCGGACCATCCACCGCCGTTCTCTGGAGCGCGGCGTCGTCAGCTCGGCCTATATCGAGGAAATGTTTGCGACCGGCCACGATGCGGCCAATCGAGCCGTCTTCGCCGAATTCACGCCCGAGAATGCCAAGCTCGTCGGCATCGCCTGCGTGCCGAGAAGAAGATTGTCGACAAGATCGTCAAGGGCGCCAAATGCATGCGTGAGGCTTCGCATCGCGCATGATGGCCGGGGATCTGGGGTGAGCAGAGGTGGCTGGAGGTAGAATGTCGGGGCGGAGCTTAAAGCTCGACCGCCTCGACCTTCTTGTTGACGAAGCGCAGCGCCACGCCGCCATCGATCAGCTTCAGCGCCGTATCGCCGAAAAGCTCGCGGCGCCAGCCGGAAAGGGCGGCAACCTCGGCATTCTCGCCTTCGGCCGCGATCTTTTCCAGATCGTCCGTATTGGCGATGACCTTGGCCGCCACGCCCTGCTTGTCGGAAATGAGCTTCAGGAGAACCTTCAGCAGTTCCACGGCAGCGGCAGTGCCCTCCGGCACATGCGCGTGCTTCGGCGGCTGCGGCATCTCGGTCTTCGGCAGGGCAAGCGCCGCATTGACGCTCTCGATGATGGCGGTGCCGGAAGACGACCGTTCCCAGCCCTTCGGAATGGTGCGCAGGCGCGACAGGGCTTCGGTATCCTTCGGCTGCTGCTGGGCGATTTCGTAGATGGCGTCGTCCTTCAGAACACGCGAGCGCGGCACATTGCGGCTGCGGGCCTCGCGTTCGCGCCATGCGGCGACGAATTTCAGGATGGCAAGCTCGGTCGGCTTGCGAAGGCGCGACTTCAGCCTCAGCCACGCATCGTCCGGATGCATGTCATAGGTGTCGCGCGATTCCAGAATGGCCATTTCTTCCGTCAGCCACAGCGCGCGGCCCTCGCGTTCCAGCTGCTCCTTCAGCGCCAGATAGACGTCGCGCAGATGGGTGACGTCGGCCAGCGCGTAATCGAGCTGCTTTTCGGAAAGCGGCCGGCGGCTCCAGTCGGTGAAGCGTGACGACTTGTCGATATGCACGCCCTTGATGCGGCTCACCAGCTGGTCGTAGGAAATGCTGTCGCCGAAACCGCAGACCATCGCCGCAACCTGCGTGTCGAAGATCGGATGCGGCACGAGATTGCCGAGATGATAGACGATCTCGATATCCTGCCGGGCGGCATGGAAGACCTTGGTGACGGCAGGGTTCGCCATCAGCTCGAAGAAGGGCGCAAGATCCAGCCCCTTCGCGAGAGGATCGACCAGCACTTCAAGGGTCGGGCTCGCCATCTGGATCAGGCAGAGTTCCGGCCAGAAGGTCGTCTCGCGCAGGAATTCCGTATCGATGGTGATGAAGTCCGATTGCGCGAGCTCGGCGCAGGCTTCCTTGAGTGCTGCTGTTGTCTGGATCATCGTCTCAATCAATTGAAGGTTATCAACCTTCCTTTCCCTTTAGCCGCCGCATGTCAATACATGTGGCATGCCAGCAGTTTACTTCTTGGCGTCTTTGTCGCCCGAAGCGGCAAGTTTGTTGAAATATGCCGATGTCCGAAGCAGCGCATGGAAACGCGAGCGCCGTTCTTCCGGTGGCACGGCGGCGCGCACCTGCATGCGTTTCAGCGTGAAGACGAGGAAGCCGGCAAAGATGAAGGACGTATAGAGGAAGAGGCCCGCGGCCCGAAATATTCCAGCAGCAGCGAGGCAAGAAGCGGCCCGACCGTTGCGCCGGCCGACCAGAAGAATAGAAGCCCGGCCGCCACCAGCGCATACTGGCCCTGCTTGGCAAAGTCGTTGGCATGCGCCGAGCAGAGCGAATAGAGCGGCATGGAAAACGCCCCGAACAGGAAGACGCCGATGATATTGGCCGTCTCGTTCGTGCCCGCGCCGAAAGAGAGGTAGGCGCCGGTAATGATCGAGCCCACGGTCGTCCAGACGATCACCCGCCGCCGGTCGAGCCGGTCCGAATAAAGCCCGAGCGGATATTGCAGCACCACGCCGCCGATAATGCCCGCACTCATGAACGTGGCAATCGAGGTAATGCTCATGCCGAGTTCCTGTGCATAGATCGGCCCGATATTGCGGAAGGCCGCCATGCTGAGGCCCACCGCAACGACACCGACGACGGAAAGCGGCGAGATGCGCCAGACGGCCAGAAGGTCGAAGCGGATGGCATCCGGAACCGCAGGGCCGGACCGGTCGGCAATCGAGATCGGCACGAGCGACAGGGTCAGCACAATCGAGATAATGGCAAAGACGCCCTGTCCCTCGATCCCGACAGTCGGGATGATATATTGCGCAAGCGTGACGGAGCCGAGATCGACGAAGCGGTAGATCGAAAGCGTGCGCGCCCGGTTGGCATTCGTCACCTTCGAATTGATCCAGCTCTCGACGGTCGCAAAAAGGCTGGCCACCGAAATGCCGATCAGGAAGCGCATCGCGAACCAGAAGGTCGGGTCCGTGACCTGCGCCAGCGCGATCGAGCAGGAGGCGCCGATTGCCGCCATCGCGGCAAAGGTGCGGATATGGCCGATCTGCCGCAACATGCGCGTCACGTAGAGGCAGCCGATCGCAAAGCCGATACTGTAGCCGGCACCGATCAGCCCGATGGTTGCTGTTGAAAAACCTTCGGCCGAGCCGCGCAGCGCGATGAACGTACCCTGCAGGCCGTTGCCGCCGATCAGCAGGCCGGCGGTGACGAGAAGGGGGATCAGCGGACGGATATGGCTCATCTGCAACCGAATGGGGAATCGCTTGGACGCTGATATGAGCTTTAGCCCTACCGCCGCAGCAGTGACAGCGCAGAAACGACACGCGCGACAGACAATGCTGCTTTTATTGCATGGAATGAAAGGCGCGCCTGTGGTTCTATGCGGTTGAGCTGCGGGCAGGGCCGTCGAAAGCCGGGCAGAAAACCCGCCAAGCCTTGACAAATCGGAGTGGCCATGCGCTTTTCGCGCCGATTTTCAATGCGTCCGGCCCTCCTGTTTGACAGGGTTCAGATTGCCGGCGCCCGCATCAGTCCAGGATAAAAGACAATGCATCGTTACCGCAGCCACACCTGTGCAGCCCTCCGCAAGTCGGATGTCGGCTCCAATGTCCGCATTTCCGGCTGGGTTCATCGCGTGCGAGATCATGGCGGCGTTCTCTTCATCGACCTGCGCGACCATTACGGCATGACCCAGGTCGTCTGCGATCCGGATTCTCCGGCGTTCAAGGCGGCCGAACTGGTCCGCGGCGAATGGGTGATCCGCATTGACGGCACCGTCAAGGCCCGCTCGGAAGAGACCACCAACAAGACCATGGCGACCGGCGAGATCGAACTCTACGCCCGCGAGATCGAGGTTCTCTCGGCTGCCAAGG
The DNA here is from genome assembly GCA_902167985.1 of Shinella sp. UYSO24. GTDB lineage: Bacteria > Pseudomonadota > Alphaproteobacteria > Rhizobiales > Rhizobiaceae > Neorhizobium. Next base: position 371,254 of record CABHNZ010000001.1, on the reverse strand, counting down.
AACTGCCGCTGCCGGTCTTCGGCGAGCCTGAATACCCGGAAGATGTGCGCCTCAAGTACCGCTTCCTCGATCTGCGCCGCGAAACCCTGCACAAGAACATCGTCAAGCGCACCCAGATCATCGCCGCCATGCGCCGCGAGATGACGGCTGGTGGCTTCACCGAATATTCGACGCCGATCCTGACGGCCTCCTCGCCGGAAGGCGCGCGCGACTTCCTCGTCCCGTCGCGTATCCACCCCGGCAAGTTCTTCGCGCTGCCGCAGGCGCCGCAGCAGTACAAGCAGCTGATGATGGTTGCCGGTTTCGACCGCTACTTCCAGATCGCGCCCTGCTTCCGCGACGAAGACCCGCGCGCCGACCGCCTGCCGGGCGAATTCTATCAGCTCGACCTCGAAATGAGCTTCGTCACCCAGGAAGAAGTCTGGGAAACGATGGAGCCGGTCATGCGCGGCATCTTCGAAGAGTTTGCCGAAGGCAAGCCGGTGACGCAGCAGTTCCCGCGCATCCCCTATGACGTCGCGATCCGCAAATACGGTTCCGACAAGCCGGACCTGCGTAACCCGATCGAGATGGAAGCCGTCACCGAGCATTTCGCCGGCTCCGGCTTCAAGGTCTTCGCCAACATGATCGCCTCCAACCCGAAGGTTGAAGTCTGGGCGATCCCGGCCAAGACCGGTGGCTCGCGCGCATTCTGCGACCGCATGAACGCCTGGGCGCAGAGCCAGGGCCAGCCGGGCCTCGGCTATATCTTCTGGAAGGAAGAAGAGGGCAAGGTTGCCGGTTCCGGCCCGCTTGCCAAGAACATCGGCGAAGAGCGCACCGAAGCCGTCCGCACCCAGCTGGGCCTCGAAGCGGGCGATGCCTGCTTCTTCGTCGCCGGCGATCCGGACAAGTTCTACAAGTTTGCCGGCGAAGCCCGTAACCGCGCTGCCGACGAACTGAACCTGTCCAACAAGGACCAGTTCGCCCTGTGCTGGATCGTCGACTTCCCGTTCTTCGAATATAACGAGGAAGACAAGAAGATCGACTTCGCCCACAACCCGTTCTCGATGCCGCAGGGTGGCCTCGACGCGCTGGAGAACCAGGATCCGCTGACGATCAAGGCCTACCAGTACGACATGGTCTGCAACGGCTTCGAAATCGCCTCGGGCTCGATCCGTAACCAGCTGCCGGAAGTCATGGTCAAGGCCTTCGAAATGGTGGGGCTGAGCCAGCAGGACGTGGAAGATCGCTTCGGCGGCCTCTACCGCGCCTTCCAGTATGGTGCACCTCCGCACGGCGGCATGGCAGCCGGCGTCGACCGCGTCGTCATGCTCCTGACCGGTGCGAAGAACCTGCGCGAAATCACGCTCTTCCCGATGAACCAGCAGGCACAGGACCTCCTGATGGGTGCGCCCTCGGAAGCAACCCCGACCCAGCTGCGCGAATTGGCGATCCGCCCGATCCCGCCGGTCAAGAAAGACTGACAGGTTTTTGAAAGATCAAATGAAAAGGCCCGGTTTATCCGGGCCTTTTTGCATTTCTGCACATTCTCCGCCGCAAGATTTCGCCATAATCTGGCTCGTCCCGAGGATGACGGAGGGGGCGTTCAATCTCTACCCGTGGAGAGCGCCCATCCCGGTCTCTCAGCCTTCCGGCAGAGCGTTATCGAGAAAATACCACTGCTCGAGATTGGCCCGGATCACCGGCTCGATCACCGCATTGAGCCGCGCGATATCCCCGGCCAGATCGGCCTCATCCTTGCCCGGCAATACCAGCGGCGGCAGAAAGAAGGCGTCGAAGCGAAAGCCGTCGCGGCGCAGATTGTACCACGGGCAGATCGTGGCACCGGTGAGCCGCGCCAGCCGCACGGCCACCGCGAGATTGCCCTCCTGATGCGGCTCGCGGCCGAAAAGCGGCCCGCGGATCTGCCCCGACACGCCCTCATCGCAGAACATCGAGACGAGCTTGCCGTCGCGCAGCACCTTCACCGCACTCCGCGTTCCCTGCGCCCCCGGCGGCAGGAAGGCGACGCCGGCGCGGGCACGGATGCGGCGCGAGATCCAAGCCTTGGCGCGGCCTTTCGGCGGCGTGTAATTGATATGCGGCCGGATGCCGGCGTCCGCGAGGATCAGCGAGCCGATCTCCCAATTGCCGAGATGCATGCCAACAAGAATGACCGGCCCGCGCGCTGCAGCCTCCGTCAGGTTGTGCAGGTCATGGACGGTGATCCGCGACAGCGCCGCATCGCGACGGGCGAGCGCGGAAAATTCCGTCATCAGCCGGCCCTGCGCTTCCCAGTTCCGTTCGAGCAGTGCCTGCCGCCGGTCTTCCGTCTTCTCCGGCAGGATGCGGGAAAGCGTTGCCCGCCCGCGCTTGACCGCCACTTTATGAAAGCGCGGGATGGCGAACCGGCCGATCCACGCACCGGCATTCGAACACGTATCCATCGGCACCATGCGAAGGCCGAAATGCACCGCAAGATCGATGCCGTTGACGAGATTGTCCTTCAGCCAGTAGCGCCGCGACTGCTTGCCCTTGGCACCGCCCGCAAGGACGGCCGAAATCGGAGGCGCTTCACCTTCGACATATCGCCACGCCTTGCGCTTCGTCAGAACCATCCCGTCCTCCCGCCGCCAGTATCTCAGAGACCGCGCCGCTTGTGCAGCGTCACCGGCAGGCCGCCCTTTGGCCGCAGAGTCAGCCGGCAGGCGGGTTCCACCTTGTGGCCTTCCTTCACCCGCACATGGAAGCGCTGGGCGATGACGGCAAGGCAGAGGATCGACTCCGTCAGGCCGAATTGCAGGCCGGGGCAGACGCGCGGCCCGCTGGCAAACGGGATGTAGCTATAGGGCACCGGCCGTTTTCCCTCGGCAAACCGTTCCGGCAGAAACTCGTTCGGCCTGTCGAAGAGGGAAGGGGTACGATGCAGGATCCATGGCACGATCATGATCAGTGAAGACTTCTTCACGTCGATCGAACCGATCCGGTCGGCCTGCTTGTTCTGCCGCGCCAGGATCGGCACCGGCGGATAGAGCCGAAGCGTTTCCTCGATCACCGCCGAGCACCATTTGAGCTTCGGCACATCGGCAACCGTTGGCGCATTGCCGCCGCAGACCGCATCGATTTCCTGATGCACAAGTTCCTCGATCCACGGCGCGCGGGAGAGGAGATACCAGGCCCAGGTCAGTGTCGCAGCCGTCGTCTCGTGGCCGGCCATGAAGATGGTCGCCGCCTCGTTGCGCAGCGCCACCACATCGAGCTTCAGTTCGGGATTGCGGCTCTGCCGGCGGATCAGAAGATCGACCATCGAATTATGGTCACCCTTGCCGGCGAGATGATCCTCGATCACCCGGTCGATGATCGTATGGATGCGCTTGACCGAGCGGCGCAGCGACGGCGTGCGCCGCTGCGGAAGGCCTTCGTCGAAGCCGAGGAAATAGCCGAGATTGATACTGTCGATCAGCGACTGGTAGCTGGTAAACCCTTCAGTGACGGCGGCTGCCGCATCCTCGCCGAGATCGTTGCCGAACACGCTGCGCGAGATGATCTCGGCTGTCAGCCCCGCCATTTCGTGCAGGGCGTTGACGGTCGCGCCATCACCGAGCTCCTCCCAGCGCCGGACCAGTTCGAGCGACGTATCGGTCATGATCGGCCCGAAGGCCGGCACGCGGTTCTTGTGGACGATGTCGGAGACCAGCGGCCGGCGCTGCTTCCACGTCTCGCCATCGGAAATGAACAGCCCGTCGCCGAGCAGATATTCCAGCGCCCGGCGCATCTGTGGCGTCTTGCGCTCGAAATTCTCGTGCCGTGTGGCAACGACATATTTGATCGCTTCCGGCGAATTGACGATGACGACCTGCCGGCCGAACATCTTCAGGTCCGAAACCTTGTCGCGATAATCGCCCTGCCGCCAGACGGCGAGAAAGTCCTTGCGGGCCGTCATCAGCCGCTGCAACTGGCCGCCCGAGCGGCCCTGATAGTAATCGGTACGCGCCGGTTCGAAGACGCGTGATGCGGTATCGAGCCGCTCGACCGTATCGATCGGCGGATTGAACAAGGAAAGCATTGCCCGTCCTACAGTCTTATGACACGCGACGGCAGCGCCCCCGCGCGCCATCGAAAACCCCGTCCTGCATCAAGCAGGTTTTGCCACTCATCGCGCGCAGCCGGGTTTCCGTCAAGCTGTCAGGATGTCCATCGGCGGCTGGTGGTTCAGTTGCCCACGGTTGCTTATGGCGGAACCATCCTCTCTGGATTGTGTTAACCACCCAGCATTCACTTTGAGGAGAAGGAATATGCGCAAGACACTCCTGGCCGCGGGCGCGGCCTGATGGCTTTCACGGGCGGTGCCTATGCCCAGACCATGGTCATCACCCAGGATCCGATGGTGACGAATTCGACCGTGGTCATGCCCGGTGAAGTCCGCACCTATGTGATGGAACAGCCGATCGATTCCGTTCCCTATGACGGCGACGTGCTCGTCGGCCGTGTGCTTCCCGGCACCGTCGAGGTTCGCCCGGTGGAAGGTTATACGCAATATGGCTACACGGTCGTCAACGAACACCGCGTCATCGTTGATCCTGAGACGCGCAGGGTGATCCAGATTATCGAATGATGCCTGACGACGTTTGACAAACAGATGCAGCCGGTGCCGTTCAGCGGTGCCGGCTTTCTCTTGTAATGGACTTGGCATAGAAAAGCGCTGCGAGACCGATCAGCAGCCCACCAATAGGCATGATGAACAAAGAGATAATCTGCAATGTGGTCATCAGCGCAGGCCTCTCAGAATTGTGCTTCCTGCAACATGTAGACAGCAAGCTCCGGCAAAGCAAACAAGGCTTACGACAAGCAGAGGTGCTGTAATGCGTGTAGGGCCGTAGAGACCCGAAATGACCGGCGCTATGCCGCCCACTGCAAACATGGCGACACCCGCACTATTCACAAATGTCGCAAGCAGCTTCAGCCGCTCATTATTCACGAGTTTGCGCAGTTCGCCATCGTCCAAAACGACAACCTCTTTTTTTACGATATAGTGTCGTATTTTGTCTTCATCGGCAAGTGCGGATTTCCGCGCCACTCTATCCCCCCACATCGCCTTGCCGCACACCCATTCCCCCGCTATAGCTGATCCATCGCAAGGACCCGGGTGAGACTCCCGGGTGGCTCTTCCGGCCGCCGATCCGCCGGACAACCGCAAACCTGCAATATCCGAGACCGCTTTTCCCCAAGCTGCGTTTCAGAAAGCTTTGCGAGAATTTCTCCCATGTCGACTTTATCTGCCCTTCGTCGGGATTGGTCCGCCAATCCTGTCCGTGAAATGCTGGCGGGCGCGTTGCCACTTTCGCCCTCATTCCCGAAGTCATTGCCTTTTCCTTCGTCGCTGGTGTCGATCCCGAGGTCGGCCTCTTCGCCTCCTTCGTCATCGGCATCGTCATTGCCTTTACCGGCGCGGCCGCGTGATTTCGGCTGCGGCAGGCTCCGTTGCGCTTGTCGCAGCGCCGCTCGTCCATGCCCATGGGCTTCCCTATCTTCTGGCAGCAGGCCTGCTGGCGGGTATCATCCAGATCGTCTTCGGCCTGTTGAAACTCGGCGTGCTCATGCGTTTCGTCTCGAAATCGGTACGCACCGGCTTCGTCAACGCACTGGCGATCCTCATCTTCTGGGCGCAGACGCCGCATATTTTCGGCGCCAATGCCGCAACCTTTGCCGTGCTTGCCGCAGGCCTTGCCATCATCTATCTGGCACCGCGCATCACGACGGCCATCCCGTCGCCGCTGATCTGCATCCTTTTGCTGACCATCGTCAGCGTCGGCCTCGATCTTCCCGTCGAGACGGTCGCCGATCTCGGCAAGCTGCCGGATGCCTTGCCCCTCTTCGCCTGGCCCGCCGTTCCTCTGTCGCTCGAAACGCTGAAGATCATCGCCGGCCCGGCGATCGCGATCGCCATGGTCGGCCTGCTGGAATCGATGATGACGGCAAGCGTGGTCGACGATGAGACGGACACGCAAAGCTCCAGAACCGCGAATGCACCGGGCTTGGCATTGCCAATGCCGCATCGAGCCTGTTTGGCGGCATTGCCGGCTGCGGGATGATCGGCCAGACGGTGAGCAATGTGAAATACGGCGGCAGGGGCCGTCTCTCGACGCTCTTTGCCGGCGCCTTCCTGCTCATCCTGATGGTCTTCCTCAAGCCCTGGGTGTCCGAGGTGCCGGTGGCAGCCCTCGTCGCCATCATGGTCATGGTATCGGTCGACACGTTCGACTGGTCGTCGCTCGGCAAGCTCGTCGTCCATCCGCGCGCCTCCAGCCTCGTCATGCTGGCAACTGTCGTCGTCACCGTCTTTACCTCAAACCTCGCGCTTGGTGTCACGGTAGGCGTGCTTCTCTCCGGCGTCTTCTTTGCCGGCAAGGTGGCAAAGCTCTTCCGGGTACGTCAGCTCGATGGCGAGGCGGGCGAGCGCCTGTATGAGGTGGAGGGCCAGGTCTTCTTCGCCTCGGCAGATGCCTTCATCAACGCATTCGATTTCAATGCGCCCGTGAAGAGGGTCGTGATCGATGTCGGCAATGCCCATCTCTGGGATATCACCGCCGTCGATGCGCTGGACAAGATCGTGATGCGATACCGCAGAGAGGGTGTCGAGGTGGAGGTGTGCGGCGTCAATCAGGCAAGCGCTGCGATGCTCGATCGCTTCGCACTTCACGACAAGCCGCACGCTTCCATGGATGGCGCGCCGGCTCCCTGACGGTGATAAAACAAAAGCCCCGGCAATCGCTTGCCGGGGCTTTTTGAATCAGGCTGGAAAGCCGAAGACATCAGTCGTTGGCCGAAACCTTGAGGCCGAGAACCTTCGGCAGCGTGTTCGGCGCGCCCATTGCAGCCCCCATGATCATCGGCAGCGGCACCGGGTTGGCCGGCTCGGCATCGACGGTCAGGCTCTGCGGCTTGTCGAGGAACGTGTTGACGGCCTGGCTCAGCATGTTCTGCAGTTCCGGAATATTGTACTGCGCCAGCACGATCGGTGTCATGGCCTTCAGCATCTGCGCCATCTGGTCGCCGGTCGTGTTCTGCTGCTTGCCGGCATAGTCGAGCGCCCGCTTGGTAATACCGGCGTCGTCAAAGCGGATCTGTGCACTGTTGAAGGTCAGGCGCTGCATCAGGCCGAGCATGGCAAGGCTTGCCGCCTGCTGTGCTTCCTGCTTGTTGGCATTGGCTTCCATCGCCTTTGCCGTCTCGCGGGCCGATTTCATGAATCGAGCGTATAACCGGAAAAGCTCAAGGCAAGGTCGAGCTTGCCGACATTGGCGACATCCAGCGCATATTCGCTGATATCCACCGTGCCGTCATTCTGCGTCCAGCTGCCGCTCAGCGTCATGTTGCCGTCGATCGTGTTGAGGCCGAGCGCATCGATCGTCTCGCGCGAACCGGGATCGTCCACGGTGCTGAGATCGGCCTTGATCTTGTCCATCTTGAGATCGAAATCGATGCCGGCATTGTCGTCGGCAACGGCGGTCGAGACATCGGTCTCGGCAACCGAGAACAGCTCCTTGCCGGCAACCGAGACGGTGAGGGGGCCTGCATGTGCCTCGTCATAGAGAAGCAGCGAGTCGATCGTGCCCTTGTTGACGTCGGCCGGAACCTTGACGCCGCTCATCGTGATATCGCTGACGCTGACGGAGGTCTGCTCTTCCGCGGCACTGATATTGGGGAACGTCACCTTGTCGATCGTATAGCCGCCATTGGCCTCCGCCACGCCGTCCATCGTCACTGTGCCGATGTTGAACTGCTGCGGATTGCTCTCGGCCTTGAAGCTTGCACCCTTCAGCGTCACGGTCGTGCCGTTGATATCGATCGACTGCGCCTTGATCGAGCCGCCCTGCACGGCGAGTGCCGCATTGATCTTGGCCACGAGGTCATTGCCGTCGAGTGCGAAGGCGGACGTCGCAAAGATCGGCGTGGCGATGATCGAAAGGGCGGCGCCGGTGAAAAGGAGGCGGGCCTTGGTGGAATGGTACATCTCGTCTTTCCTCCGTGCCGGGGGCGTCCTTGAGGCTTGCGCCACCCGTAATGTCGGTCTTGGCAGGCAGTTATAGAGAGGGTGGCATAAACGTCTAGCTTCTTTGTCTAATTTGCTGGAAACGGGCTTACGCCGGCCATTGGAAAGGGTGCGGTGCAGCAGTCATCCACAGCCAGATTTCCGGGCTTTCTTGCCGAGAAACGGGCTTTCCGGTAGCAAGGTTTCATGGGACAGAAGGTAGATCCGCCCGGCGAGGGCGGCGATAATATCCAGCCGGTGGATTTGAAGGCAGCGCTTGAAGAGCGCTACCTCGCCTATGCGCTTTCCACCATCATGCATCGTGCCTTGCCGGATGTGCGCGACGGGTTGAAACCCGTGCATCGCCGCATCGTCTATGCGATGAGCGAAATGGGGCTGCGCCCCAACACCGCCTTCCGCAAATGCGCCAAGATCGTCGGCGAAGTGATGGGTAACTATCACCCGCATGGCGACCAGGCGATCTACGATGCGCTGGCGCGACTGGCGCAGGATTTCTCGCTGCGTTATCCGCTCGTCAACGGGCAGGGCAATTTCGGCAATATCGATGGCGATAGCCCCGCCGCGATGCGTTACACCGAGAGCAAGATGACGCCGGTGGCGGAACTGCTTCTCGAAGGCATCGATCAGGACGCCGTCGATTTCCGCGATACCTACGATGAGTCGAACTCGGAACCGGTCGTCCTGCCGGGCGCCTTCCCGAACCTTCTGGCCAACGGCGCCTCGGGCATCGCGGTCGGCATGGCGACCTCGATCCCGCCGCACAATGCGCACGAACTCTGCGATGCGGCCCTGCATCTCATCAAGCATCCCGATGCGACGATCGAGAAACTGGTCGAATTCGTCCCCGGCCCGGACCTGCGACGGGCGGCGTCATCATCGACAGCCGCGAATCGATCATCGAGGCCTATCGCACCGGCCGCGGCGGTTTTCGCGTCCGCGCCAAGTGGGAGATCGAGGATCTCGGCCGCGGCGGCTACCAGATCGTCGTCACCGAAATTCCCTTCCAGGTACAGAAGTCGCGACTGATCGAAAAGATCGCCGAACTGCTTCTCGCCCGCAAGCTGCCGCTGCTCGACGACGTTCGCGACGAGTCGGCCGAAGATGTTCGCGTCGTGCTCGTGCCGAAGAACCGCACGGTCGATGCGACACTGCTGATGGAATCGCTGTTCAAGCTCTCCGAGCTTGAAAGCCGCCTGCCGCTCAACATGAACGTGCTGTCCATGGGCCGTGTGCCCAAGGTCATGGGCATGGGCGAAGTGCTGACCGAATGGCTGGCGCACCGCAAGGACGTGCTGATCCGCCGTTCGCGCCATCGTCTGGCGGCGATCGACCGGCGCCTCGAAATCCTCGGCGGTCTCCTGATCGCCTACCTCAATATCGATGAGGTCATCCGCATCATCCGCGAAGAGGATGAGCCGAAGCCGGTCATGGTGGCGCGCTGGTCGCTCACCGATATCCAGGCCGAAGCCATTCTCAACATGCGTCTGCGGTCTCTGCGCAAGCTCGAGGAATTCGAGATCCGCACTGAGAACGACAAGCTGACGAAGGAGAAGGCGGATATCGAAGCGCTGCTCGCCTCCGACGACAAGCAGTGGCGGATGATCGAAGTCGAGATCCAGGACGTCAAGAAGACCTATGCCAAGGCGACCGAACTCGGCCGCCGCCGCACCCAGTTTGCCGATGCGCCGGAAGCCGATCTCGAAGCCATCCAGCAGGCGATGATCGAGAAGGAACCGATCACCGTCATCATCTCGCAGAAGGGCTGGATCCGCGCGCTGAAGGGCCATGTGGCCGATACGTCCGGCCTCTCGTTCAAGGAAGGCGACGGGCCGAAGATCGCCTTCCCGGCGCAGACCACCGACAAGCTGCTTCTGGTCACGACCGGCGGCAAGGCCTACACGCTCGGCGCCGACAAGCTGCCCGGCGGCCGCGGCCATGGCGAGCCGATCCGCATTATGGTCGACATGGAGAACGATCAGGACATCCTGACCGCCTTCGTCCACGATGCATCGCGAAAACTCATCCTGTCGTCGACAGCCGGCTTCGGTTTCATCGTCGCCGAGACGGAACTGGTCGCCAATACCCGCAAGGGCAAGCAGGTGATGAATGTCGCGATGCCGGACGAGGCAAAGCTCGTCGTGCCGGTGACGGGAGACCATGTTGCCGTGGTGGGCGAGAACCGCAAGATGCTGGTCTTCCCGCTCTCGCAGCTGCCGGAAATGACCCGCGGCAAGGGCGTGCGCCTGCAGCGCTACAAGGATGGCGGTATTTCCGACATCAAGTGCTTTGCCGCCGCAGATGGCCTCTCATGGGAAGACAGCGCCGGCCGCTCGTTCAACCGCAAGGGCGACGAACTGGCCGAATGGATGGCCGACCGTGCCACCGCCGGCCGCACCGTACCGAAGGGCTTCCCCCGCAGCGGACGGTTTGCCGGGTAATTCAGGTCTTTCCAAGTGCGCTGAGCGCTACGTGATATTTCCTCATCGCCTTTTTGGCGGCGAGGACTTGCCGATTGAAGTCCTCCGGAAAAGCCTTAGGGAGAAACAGATCTACCCCGGTTTCATCGGCATGGAGTTCGATCGCGCTGCCGGGTTCCCAGCCGAGATGCATCAGGACATCTGCGGGAATAAAACGCCGATGCCGGTCTCTGAGCCTGCATTCATATGCTGTATTGTTACGGTCGTCTTCATCCTGCCCTCATCCGAAAAGTAACATGATGACATGTTTTTCGGCGTTTTCTATGAAATGTTGATCGGGCTGCGGAGTGGGCGTGGTCTGCCAGCTACTCCGCCTCTGCGGGCACCAGCTCCCATCCACGGGCGGTCAGGTGTTCCTGCGGCTGGTAGCGGGTCTTGTAGCCCATCTTCTGCGATCCCTTCACCCAATAGCCGAGATAGACATGCGGCAGGCCGAGTGTCTGGGTGCGGGCGATATGGTCGAGGATCATGAATGTCCCGAGCGAGCGTTTTTCCAGATCGGGATTGAAGAACGAATAGACCATCGAAAGCCCGTCGCTCATCATGTCGGTCAGCGCCACGCCGATCAGCTCGCCCTTCGGCTCGGCGCTGATGCCCGCGCCCGGGGCGCGGATGCGGTATTCGATCACGCGGGTGTTCACATGCGTATCCTCGACCATGATCGCATAATCGAGTGCCGACATGTCCGACATGCCACCGCGCTGATGGCGACTGTCGAGATAGCGGCGAAACAGCGAAAACTGCTCGGTGGATGGCTGTGCCGGTCCGACCGAGGCGACGATGTCGCCATTGGCGCCGCTCACGCGCTTCATCGAGCGGGTAGGGGTGAATTCGTTCGCAAGGATCCGCACGGAAACACAGGCACGGCAGGCTTCGCAGGCCGGCCGGTAGGCAATGTTCTGCGAGCGTCGAAAGCCGCCTTGCGTCAGAAGATCGTTCATCTCGGCGGCGCGCGGCCCCACGAGATGGGTAAAGACCTTTCGCTCCATCTCCCCGGGGAGATAGGGACAAACTGCCGGTGCCGTCAGATAGAACTGCGGTGAGGGCGTCGTCTGGGTATTCATGGGGTCGCGGCGGGTCCCAAAATGATTGCCATAAAGCTCATACCATGGCGCATAAACACGAAACGTCAACTCCGTGATTTTGCTAGGGGCACAAGGTCCGTATCGAAAAACGCGTCACCTGTCGCACGGATGCGACCGCCCGTTTCGCGCGGCATGCTGTTCGCCGCCGCGCGGGGCCGGATTGGCTTGCTTCAGGTCGTGCGGACGATCACCGTGCCGAGCAGCAGGTCATGCACGAGGCGCGAGCGCTCGATGAACAGGCCGGCGAGAAGAATGAGCGGCGTCAGCACCGAATTGATGATCCAGAACAAGACGGTGTGAACCATGGCGGTGAGGAAATCCATCCGCCGCCCATCGACGCGGCGCATCGCGATCCCCATCGCCCGCATGCCGGGCGAGGCCTGCGACGGACCGCCAAGCGTCATGCCGAAATAGAGAAGCGCCACGATCACGAACAGCGCCGGATAGAGCATGAAGCCGAGGCCGAGCGTGATGATGCCGAGAAAGAATACGATGACCGCTGCCGGAATGCACAGCAGCAGCACGATCACGTAGTCGATCAGGAAGGCGAAGACACGCCGGGAAAGAACGCCGCTATAGGCGCGCCAATCGTCCGGTGCGGCATAGGTCGGATTGCGTTCGAGGCTCATCGATGTCTGGTCTCCTGTTTCTCCCCAATCATATGGGGAGAAACGCGTTCTTCACAAGTATGGAGGTTAAGAGGCGACAGGTCAGCCCTTGGCGAGCTTCTTGGCCACATCCACTGCGAAATAGGTGAGAATGCCGTCACAGCCGGCGCGCTTGAAACAGAGAAGCGTTTCCATCATCACCCGGTCGCCGTCGATCCAGCCGTTCATCGCCGCAGCCTTGATCTGCGCATATTCGCCCGACACCTGATAGGCATAGGTCGGAAGCCCGAAGGCTTCCTTCACGCGCCAACAGATATCGAGATAGGGCAGGCCGGGCTTGATCATCATCATGTCGGCGCCTTCCTCCACATCGAGGGCAGCGTCGCGCATCGCTTCCGTGCCATTGGCCGGCGAGATGTAATAGCTGTTCTTGTCGCCTTTCAGGAGCCCGCCGGTATTGATCGCTTCCCGGTAGGGACCATAGAAGCCCGAGGAGAATTTCGTCGCATAGGACATGATGCCGACATCCTGATGCCCGGCGGCGTCAAGCCCGCGGCGAATGGCGCCGATGCGGCCATCCATCATTTCCGACGGCGAGATAATGTCCGAACCGGCATCGGCCTGCAGGACGGCGGCCTTGACCACCTGTTCCACCGTCTCGTCATTGATGATTTCGCCATCGCGCAGGATGCCGTCATGGCCGTGGCTGGTGAACGGGTCGAGCGCCACGTCGGTGATGAGGCCGATATTGGAGACCGACTTCTTCACCGAGCGGATGAACTGGTTCATCAGGTTGTCGGGATTGAGGATCGCCGATCCGGTTGGATCACGCAGTTCCATCTCGATATCGGGGAAGGGAGCGATTGCCGGAATGCCGAGATCGGCCGCTTCCTTCACCGCTTCCACCGCCACGTCGATGCTCATCCGGTTGACGCCCGGCATGGCCGCCAGCGGCTCGTTGACGCCGGTGCCGTGGGTGATGAAGATCGGCCAGATGAGGTCGTCGACGGTGAGGCGGTTCTCCTGCACCATTCGACGGGTCCAGTCGGCCTTGCGGTTGCGCGCATGCGCTGTGGCCTGTGATCTCGTCGACGAGGTGGGTCTTGTCCATTACGGTGTCTCCGTTCGTGGTCTTTTGCCGATGCATTATCATGTGCTGGTCGGTTTCAGTATCGCGCTGTGACCAAACCAGCCCTGCGCTCTGATGGCGGCTCGCTTCGGCTGATCTTGCCATGTATCATATCAGAATGGACACCGATTCACTTTCCGCGCCCAAGCGTACGCTGACCGAAATCCTGTTCGTCGTCTTTCTCAGGATGATTGCCGTCTCCTGTTTCTGGTTCGGCCTGCAATACTGGGCGATGCTCGTCGGCTATTCCCTGAATGGCGCCGCCCGCTTCGATCTGCTGAACCTTCCATGGAAGGTTGCGGCCGCCTCGCTGGCCGTCCTCTTTCCTGTCGCCTCGCTTGGCCTCTGGCTTGCCGTCTCCTGGGGCGCCGTGCTCTGGACGATCGCCGCCGCGGTGCAGATTTCCATGTATATGGTCTGGCCGCAGATCTTCGGCGCGAACATGCTCGTGCCTCTCCTGCACCTCGTCGTCGCCGCTCTTTACGCCTTCTTCCGCATCGCTTTCTGGCTGGAAGAGCGCCGGAAAGCCGAGCAGGTAAGGATTGATTTACCCTGAGGTTAAAGCTTTGAAGCCGGATTTTGACGGCTTTTTCGGCTTTAAGTCATTGAAATATATAAAGTGCTCCGCATGCCTGTCACGGAGTATCCACAGGGGGTGGGATTCGAATTGTTGCGGTAGGCTTTCGTTAACCCAGTGTTTTAAGTCGAATTTTAAGTGCATTCGATAGGGTCTGTCTCAAGGCGGGAACAAACAAACACACCGCCAAACAAACAGTGAGGCAGTTACCATGAACACGAAGCTGAAGCCGCAGGCTCCCGTAATCGCAGACCAGCATGAAGACACCATCCGCTCGCTCTACATGGAGTCGCTGCACCTGGTTGAACGTCTTCACCGCCGCCTTCTCGATGTCATCAAGGACGAGTTCGACCGTCAGGGTCGCGATGATGTCAACGCCGTGCAGGCACTCCTTCTGTTCAACATCGGCAATTCCGAGCTGACCGCCGGCGAGCTGCGCTCGCGTGGTTACTACCTCGGTTCTAACGTTTCGTATAACGTCAAGAAGCTCGTCGACCTCGGCTTCATCAACCATGCCCGGTCGCGCATCGACCGCCGCTCGGTCCGCATCAGCCTGACGCCGGAAGGCCAGGCCGTCGCCGAGACCGTCGCCAAGCTCTACGAGCGCCATATCGGCTCGATCGAAAAGGTCGGCGGCATCGGCGAAGGCGAGTTCTCGCAGATGAACAAGCTGCTCCAGCGCCTCGACCGTTTCTGGAACGACCAGATCCTCTATCGCCTGTAATGATGATGACCGCCCGTTCGTCCTGATCCACCGGGGCGGGCAGGGATGTGACAAGACCTCCACGAGCGATCGAAACCGGAAGCGTCCCTGCGCCTCCGGTTTTCGCGCATCGCCCTCTCGCATCGGCGCCCGCCCGCTCGCCGATTTTGCAACCATGCAAAATGTGCGACATTCCGGCCATCCGGGCCGAAAATAACGCAACAACACGCGTCTGTGACCGGAATGCAACTGACACGAATTGGCCATATTGGTATGGGACCGCAATTCTAGGAAAATTGCCGGCAAGCAACGCCTCGGAAGCCTCTCTTCGGTGGGCTGGCGCGAGGTGGTTCGAGAATGCAGCGCGGGGTTTTTTAACCATATCCCGATAGCTTCTCTGCTCGCCTTGAAGCGATTGCGGCAAAGACGGGAACCGGCTTTGCGCGCGCAATTGCGGCAAACAAGGATATCGAGCGTTTCTGCCTTCGAAGGAGAAGGCGTAAAGGCTCAAAGGGGCTGAACGGGTAAGGACATGTCGAAGAAGATCGGATCTGAAAATCTGTCGCGCCGGACGCTGTTGCGTTCGGCCCTCACGGCTGGAGCAGCGGCTATTGCCGCACCGGCCTGGCCCAGCAATCGACGCTTGACTCCGTCATCAACGCCCGCGGCCGCGGCAGCTGGGATGACCAGTTCGACGCGCAGGTGTCCCGCACCGCCACCGGCACCCTGTCGAACACGCCGATCATCAGCCCCCAGTCGGTGCCGAATATCCAGATGGCCATTGGCCAGTATCAGCAGATCGCCTCTGCCGGCGGCTGGCCGCAGGTCAATCCCGGTCAGCAGCGCCTGCGCCTCGGCGTCGTCGATCCGACCGTGCAGGCTCTCCGCCAGCGCCTGATGATCGTCGGCGACCTGCCGCGTGAGGCCGGCATGTCCAACGCCTTTGACAGTTACGTCGATGGTGCGGTAAAGCGCTTCCAGGCCCGCCATGGCCTGCCGGCCGATGGCGTCATGGGCGATTTCACGCTGAAGGCGATGAACATCCCGGCCGACGTTCGCCTGCAGCAGCTGAACACCAACCTCATTCGTCTGCAGACCTATCAGGGTGATCTCGGTCGCCGCCACGTGATGGTCAACATCCCGGCGACCTATGTTGAGGCCGTACAGGACGGGCAGGTGACGCTGCGCCACAGCGCCATCGTCGGCCGCATCAGCCGTCAGACGCACATCATCAATTCCAAGATCTACAACGTCACGCTCAACCCGTACTGGACTGCGCCGCGCTCGATCATCCAGAAGGATATCATGCCGCTGATGCGCAAGGACCCGACCTATCTGACGCGCAGCAACATTCGCCTCTTCGACCCGAAGGGTAACGAGGTTGCGCCGGAGACCGTCGACTGGAGCTCCGACAAGGTGCCGAACCTGATGTTCCGCCAGGATCCGGGCAAGATGAATGCCATGGCCTCGGCGAAGATCAACTTCTACAATCCGAACGACGAATACATGCATGACACGCCCGAGCAGGGCCTGTTCAACCAGCTGATGCGCTTCGATTCGTCCGGTTGCGTGCGCGTGCAGAATGTCCGCGATCTGATCGTCTGGCTTCTGTCCGAAACGCCGGACTGGCCGCGCCAGCGTATCGAGAGCGTCATCGCAAGCCGCGTCAATACGCCGATCAAGATCGCTGACGAAGTGCCGGTCTATTTCGCCTACATCACCGCATGGTCGGCCAAGGATGGCGTCGTGCAGTTCCGCGACGATATCTATGAGCGCGACGGCGATCAGGAACTGGCGCTGCAGACGACGACCGGCATCGAGAAGACCCAGCCGGCCATGACAGACACCGTGCAGCAGTAAGCGCACCGTCCTGCATTGAGAATGCCCTCTTCCGCTGCCGCGGGGAGGGCATTTTCGTTTGGCGACGTGATTTCTCTGGGTGACGGGCGGGCTCCCGCGTCTTCCGGCCTGCAAATGTCGCTCTGCGTATTGCCCTTGCCCGGTGGGAAGGCTAAGACGCCATCCATCTGCTGCCCACCCTTTCGAGGAGCCTTGCCCATGTCGAATACAGACGCTTTCTTCTCCCGCCCGCTTGCCGAAGTCGATCCGGATATCTTCGGTGCAATCGAGAAGGAACTGGGTCGCCAGCGCCACGAGATCGAACTGATCGCTTCGGAAAACATCGTCTCGCGCGCCGTGCTCGAAGCCCAGGGCTCGATCATGACCAACAAGTATGCGGAAGGCTATCCGGGCAAGCGCTATTACGGCGGCTGCCAGTTTGTCGATATCGCTGAAGAACTGGCGATCGAACGCGCCAAGAAGCTCTTCGGTGTCGAATTCGCCAACGTCCAGCCGAACTCCGGTTCGCAGATGAACCAGGCCGTCTTCCTCGCGCTGCTTCAGCCGGGCGATACGTTCATGGGCCTCGACCTCAATTCAGGTGGCCACCTGACGCACGGTTCGCCGGTCAACATGTCCGGCAAGTGGTTCAACGTCGTATCCTATGGCGTTCGCGAAGAAGACCACCTCCTCGACATGGAAGATGTCGCCAAGAAGGCCCGCGAACACAAGCCGAAGCTCATCATTGCCGGCGGCACCGCCTATTCGCGCATCTGGGACTGGCAGAAGTTCCGCGAGATCGCCGATGAAGTCGGCGCCTACCTGATGGTCGACATGGCCCATATCGCCGGTCTCGTTGCCGGTGGCCAGCACCCGTCGCCGTTCCCGCACTGCCATGTTGCCACGACCACGACCCACAAGTCGCTCCGCGGCCCGCGCGGCGGCGTTGTTCTGACCAATGACGAGGCGATCGCCAAGAAGATCAACTCGGCCGTTTTCCCCGGTCTCCAGGGCGGCCCGCTGATGCACATCATCGCCGCCAAGGCCGTTGCCTTCGGCGAAGCGCTGCAGCCTGATTTCAAGGATTACGCAGCCCAGATCGTCAAGAACGCCAAGACGCTTTCGGAAACGCTGAAGGCCGGTGGTCTCGACATCGTCTCCGGCGGTACGGACAACCACCTGATGCTGGTCGACCTTCGCAAGAAGAACGCCACCGGCAAGCGTGCGGAAGCAGCCCTCGGCCGCGCCTACATCACCTGCAACAAGAATGGCATTCCCTTCGACCCGGAAAAGCCCTTCGTCACCTCGGGCGTCCGTCTCGGCACCCCGGCCGGCACGACCCGCGGCTTCAAGGAAGCCGAGTTCAAGGAAATCGGCAACCTCATCGTCGAGGTTCTCGATGGCTTGAAGGCTGCCAATTCCGACGAGGGCAATGCCGCCGTCGAGGCAGCGGTGCGTGAAAAGGTCGTGGCTCTGACGGGCCGCTTCCCGATGTACCCCTATATGTAAGAAGACTAAGGATCTGGCATGCGCTGCCCCTATTGCGGCTCTGAAGACACCCAGGTGAAGGATTCGCGCCCGGCGGAGGATTACACCTCCATCCGCCGGCGGCGTATCTGCCCGGATTGCGGCGGTCGTTTCACCACCTTCGAACGCGTGCAATTGCGCGAACTGATGGTGCTGAAGAAGACCGGCCGCAAGGCGCCCTTCGACCGCAACAAGCTGGTTCGCTCCTTCCAGATCGCCCTTCGCAAGCGTCCCGTCGATGCAGATCGCATCGAACGGGCCGTTTCCGGCATCGTGCGCCGGCTGGAAAGCTCCGGCGAGACGGAAATCTCCTCGGAAGAGATCGGCCTGCAGGTGCTTGAGGCCCTGAAGAGCTCGATGACGTGGCCTTCGTCCGCTACGCCTCCGTTTACCGCGACTTCTCCCATGCGGAGGATTTCGAAAAGGTGATCTCCGACATCAACGCCAAGATCGCCCGCGATCCCGGCGGGGAGTTGTAAAGCGATGAGCCTGACGCGCGCGAGGCGGAAGACCGGCGCTTCATGGCGGCTGCCCTCAGCCTCTCGCGCACGCATACAGGTCTCACCGGCACCAATCCGTCCGTCGGCTGCGTCATCGTCAAGGATGGCGATATCGTCGGCGAGGCTGTGACCGCGTCGGCGGTCGGCCGCATGCGGAAACCCAGGCGCTGGCAATTGCCGGCGAAAGGCCCGCGGCGCCACGGCCTATGTCACGCTCGAACCCTGCTCGCATTACGGCAAGACGCCGCCCTGCGCCAATGCGCTGGTTGCAGCAGGCGTTGCCCGCGTCGTCGTCTGCCTCGATGATCCCGATCCGCGTGTCGCCGGCCGCGGCCTGGCCATTTTGCGTGAGGCCGGCATTTCGGTCGAGACCGGCCTGATGGCCGATGAGGGACGCCGGGCGCTCGCCGCTTACCTCTCGCGGCAGGTGAGGGGACGTCCCTATGTGACTCTCAAACTTGCCGTTTCCTCAGATGGCATGCTCGGCCGTCGCGGCGAGGAAGTGAAGATCACCGGCGAAAACACCCGCACCATCGTTCACCGCATGCGCGCTGAAAGCGACGCGATCCTCGTCGGTATCGGCACCGTCTTTGCCGATGACCCGGAACTGACCGTGCGACTGGCCGGCCTTGAGGATCGTTCACCACTGCGCATCGTGCTCGACCGTCGTCTGGATCTGCCGTTGACCTCCAAACTGGTGATGACCGCTGGCACCGTGCCGGTCGTCGCAGTCACTGACCCGTTCTGCGAGGCCCATGCCGGCGACGGCGAAAAGCTGCGTGCGCTTCTGTCGGCCGCGTCGAGATCCTGCAGGCGGCGACCCTTGCCGATCTGCTTCAAAACCTTGCGACACGCGGCATTTCATCGCTGATGGTCGAGGGCGGGGCGCATGTGGCCAAGGCCTTTCTCGATGCGGGTCTGGTCGATCGCCTGACGATATTCGAATCCGATCTGGTGATCGGCGAGGGCGGTCTTGAATCGCCCGTCTCGCCATCCGATATCCCATCCGGATTTCATGGGGTCCGCGCCGAACGTATCGGCCGCGACCGTTGTTTCGAATACGAAAGAGGTTTTTGATGTTCACGGGTATCGTCACCGATGTCGGCACTGTTGCTGCAAAGACCCCGATGGACGAGGGCGTCAAGCTGCGCATCGCCACCAATTACGATCCGGCGACCATCGATATGGGCGCCTCGATCGCCCATGGCGGTGTCTGTCTCACCGTAACGAAGCTGCCCGAAGAGGGAAGCAACGAGCGCTGGTACGAAGTGGAAGCCTGGGAAGAGGCGCTGCGCCTGACGACGATCGCCTCCTGGGGCGAGGGTACCCGCATCAATCTTGAGCGTGCGCTGAAGATCGGCGACGAACTCGGTGGCCATATCGTTTCCGGCCACGTCGATGGCACAGCGGAAATTCTCTCGATCGAGCCGGAAGGCGAGGCGGTTCGCATCCGCCTGCGCGTGCCCGAAGCCTTTGCCCGTTTCGTGGCACCGAAGGGTTCGGTTGCGCTCGACGGCACGTCGCTGACGGTCAACGCCGTCGATGGCACGGATTTCGACATTCTCCTCATCCGTCACACGCTGCAGGTCACGACCTGGGGCGACCGCAAGCCGGGCGACAGCATCAATTTCGAGATCGACACGATGGCCCGTTATGCGGCGCGTTTGGCGGAGTTTCCGCAGCGCTGATCGCGCTGCCACTCCCGTTCAGATTGTCGGTGCAGCCCAGCCCTGCGTGAAAAAAACTTGCCAACGACCCTGCGGCGTGGTTTGACCCGTCCAAATGTCAGCCCACATGTTGCTAATGGCTGCAAACGATCAGGAAACCCCATGTCCGACACTCAAAAGCCTCATCTTCTCATCGTCGAGGCGCGCTTCTACGACGATATGGCCGATGCCCTTCTCGAAGGTGCAACCAAGGCAATCGAAGAAGCCGGTGCAACCTATGACGTCATCACCGTCATGGGCGCGCTTGAAATCCCGCCGGCAATTGCCATGGCGCTCGACGCCGGCGATCAGGGTGGCACGGAATATGACGGTTTCGTCGCGCTCGGCATGGTCATCCGTGGCGAGACCTACCATTTCGATATCGTTGCCAATGAATCCTCGCGTGCGCTGATGGACATGGCCGTGTCGGAATCGCTTGCGATCGGCAACGGCATCATGACCGTCGAGAACGAGGATCAGGCCTGGGCACGCGCCCGCCGGTCCGACAAGGACAAGGGCGGCTTTGCTGCCCGCGCAGCGCTGACCATGATCGCGCTCCGCGCCAAGCTGAATGGTGGTTGAGACGATGACCCGCGAAGACGGACAGCCGATCAAACCGGTCAACCAGCGCGGCGCCGCCCGCCTTGCGGCCGTGCAGGCACTCTACCAGATGGATATCGGCGGCACCGGTGTGCTTGAGGTCGTGGCCGAATACGAGGCTCATCGCCTTGGCCAGGAACTCGATGGCGATACTTATCTGAAGGCCGATCCTTCCTGGTTCCGCTCGATCGTCGCAGGCGTCGTCCGCGACCAGACCAAGATCGACCCGGTTATCCGCGCCTCGCTGCAGGAAGACTGGCCGCTGTCGCGCCTTGATTCGACGCTCCGCGCCATCCTGCGCGCCGGCACGTTCGAAATCGTCGAGCGCAAGGACGTCCCCGTTCCGGTCATCGTCACCGAATATGTCGAGATTGCCCGCGCCTTCTTCGAGGAAGACGAGCCGCGCATCGTCAACGCCGTTCTCGACCGCATCGCCAAGCAGGTTCGCGGCGACGCCAAAAAGGCCTGACACGAAAGCAGTCCTTGATGAGTTGAAAGGCCCGCTGACCGGAGACGGTCTGCGGGCCTTTGCTTTTCCGGTTGGCAAAAGCGGAGTTTGTTGGGTTGCGGCATTTGCGGATCTTGACGTGTTCCACGCGCCACCGCAATCTTCCCTTGCATGACGAAACTCTGATCCTTGGGAGGGGATTGGTCGTCAAACGATGCGAACGGCCGGGATCGGCGTGCGCGCCCGGTCTGCTTCGAAAGGTCAACTGGGAGAGGAAAAGCGCATGACCGTAATTCTGGGTGTGATCGTCTGCGGCCTCGCGTCGATCGTCTATGCCATATGGGCAACGCGATCCGTCATGGCCGCCGATCAGGGCAATGCCCGTATGCAGGAAATTGCCGGCTATATTCGCGAGGGCGCGCAGGCCTATCTGTCGCGCCAGTATCTGACCATTGCCATTGTCGGCGTCGTGGTGGCGATCATTGCCGCATGGCTCCTGTCGCTGACGGCGGCGATCGGCTTCGTCATCGGCGCCGTTCTGTCGGGTGTTGCCGGCTTTATCGGCATGCATGTCTCGGTGCGCGCCAATGTCCGCACCGCACAGGCCTCGTCGATCAGCCTCGGGGCAGGGCTCGATATCGCCTTCAAGTCTGGCGCCATCACCGGCATGCTGGTGGCCGGCCTCGCCCTTCTCGGCGTCTCCATCTACTACCTGATCCTGACCGCCGGTCTCGGCCATCCGTCAGGCTCGCGCGAGGTCATCGATGCGCTCGTCTCGCTCGGCTTCGGCGCCTCGCTGATCTCGATCTTCGCGCGTCTGGGCGGCGGCATCTTTACCAAGGGCGCCGATGTCGGTGGTGATCTCGTCGGCAAGGTGGAGGCCGGCATTCCCGAAGACGATCCGCGCAATCCCGCGACCATTGCCGATAATGTCGGCGACAATGTCGGCGATTGCGCCGGCATGGCGGCCGACCTCTTCGAAACCTATGCCGTCTCGGTCGTCGCCACCATGGTTCTCGCAGCCATCTTCTTTGCCGGTGCGCCTGTGCTTGAAACGGCGATGATTTATCCGCTCGCCATCTGCGGCACCTGCATCCTCACCTCGATCGTCGGCACATTCTTCGTCCGGCTGGGCAGCAACAGCTCGATCATGGGCGCGCTCTACAAGGGCCTCATCGTCACCGGTCTCCTGTCGATCTTGGGGCTGGCGCTCGCCACGTCGATGACCATCGGCTGGGGCGCGATCGGCACGGTTGCCGGCAAGGAGATTACCGGCGGCAATCTCTTCGTCTGCGGCCTGATCGGCCTCGTCGTGACGGCGCTGATCGTCGTCATCACCGAATATTATACCGGCACCAACAAGCGGCCGGTCAATTCCATCGCCCAGGCCTCCGTCACCGGCCATGGCACCAATGTCATCCAGGGCCTTGCCGTCTCGCTCGAATCGACCGCTCTGCCGGCGATCGTCATCGTCGGCGGGATCATCGCCACCTATCAGTTCGGCGGCCTCTTCGGCACCGGCATTGCCGTCACCGCCATGCTCGGCCTCGCGGGCATGATCGTCGCGCTCGATGCTTTCGGCCCCGTTACCGACAATGCCGGCGGCATAGCCGAAATGTCCCACCTGCCGCCGGAAGTCCGCAAGCGACCGACGCGCTCGATGCGGTCGGCAATACGACCAAGGCCGTCACCAAGGGCTATGCCATCGGCTCGGCCGGCCTCGGGGCACTCGTCCTCTTTGCGGCCTATGCCAACGACCTCAATTATTTCACCTCCAACCCGCAGCAATATCCGTATTTCGAAGGCGTCGGCGCCATCTCCTTCAGCCTTTCCAACCCCTATGTGGTGGCAGGCCTCCTCTTCGGCGGCCTCATCCCTTATCTCTTCGGCGGCATTGCGATGACCGCAGTCGGCAAGGCCGGTGGCGCCGTGGTCGAGGAAGTGCGCCGCCAGTTCCGCGAAAAGCCCGGCATCATGCAGGGCACCGACAGGCCGGATTACGGCCGTGCCGTCGACATGCTGACCAAAGCCGCCATCCGCGAGATGATCATCCCCTCGCTTCTCCCGGTTCTGGCGCCGATCGTCGTCTATTTCGGGGTTCTCTTCGTCTCCGGTGGCGATAAGGCATCTGCCTTCGCGGCTCTCGGCGCTCTCTCCTCGGCGTCATCATCAACGGCCTCTTTGTTGCCATCTCGATGACCTCGGGCGGCGGCGCCTGGGACAATGCCAAGAAGAGCTTCGAAGACGGTTTCGTCGACAAGGACGGCCATCGCCACATGAAGGGGTCGGAAGCCCACAAGGCCTCCGTCACGGGGGATACTGTGGGTGATCCCTACAAGGACACCGCAGGCCCTGCCGTCAATCCGGCGATCAAGATCACCAATATCGTGGCCCTGCTGCTGCTTGCCGTGCTGGCGGGGTGAGGGTGGCCGTGGCCTCCACTTGATAATTTCCCGAGAGATGGTTACATTACTGGAGCAGGAGACAGGGCCGAAACCCTGCCTCCCGGCTCTTAGATATAGAAATTGACCCGCACGGTAGCCTGCCAGCTCGTGCGGGTTTTCCGTATCGTAAGAGTGATGCTAAATGGCAAGAACCACATAGATCACCTCCAGAATGATAGCGGGGCCTTCGCCAAGGCCGGGGTGGCCATCAATCCCCGGTGTGTCTGGCAGAACACGTCTGCTTTCACCATCATCAATAAAAGATGATACATGATCTTGTTTTTCGTGCGATAGCCGGATGCAATAAAAAAACCCCGCGAAGCTGAGCTTCGCGAGGCTTTTGTTTGTATCGCGTGGTCCGCGCTTACTTCATGTTCTGGAACATGTTCTTGACCGCGTTCGCACCGGCGCTCGCTGCACCGGAACCGCCGGCGAGAAGCTGCTGGAGGAAGGTCAGGTCGCGGCCGCCGGTCGGCGTCGTGCGGCTGATCGTGTCGAACACCTTGCCGTCCTGCAGCGTGTAGTTGGCGCGCTTGGTGACGACACCGTCCTTGTCGAAATAGACGGCGAGGACGGACTGGCTCACGATATGCGGCTTCATGAAAGCCACAGGCCGCTCGCGCTTCTGCGAGATGTAATAAAACACTTCATTGTCGAAGGTCGCCGTCGTCGACGGCGTGCCCATGGTGAGGAGCACCTGCTCGCGGCTCGATCCCACCGGGATGAGGTTCAGCGACTGCTCATCGAGCACATATCCGTTATAGATCGTGTCGCCGATGTTCATGGAGGTGCAACCCGTCACCGCAAGTGACGCGAGAACCATCGCAACTGCGGTCTTGTTCACCAATCTCATTTCGTATCCGAAAACCCGCTTGTTCAACGGTACCCCCACGTATCAATTCGCCGCCGATGTCGGCTACCTGCTATTCATGGCATTGTGGCTATTCCGGGGAGGCGAGCCTTGGCAGAAGGAAAACTGTCCCTCTATCGGCCAACTCCCGAAACACGCTCGGCGGAACGGCATTGCAATTCGCGCCTGCTTCGGTAAACCAGCTTTCGTCTGCATGCAACATCAGCTGTCGCAGGTCTTTGCCTTTGACCGGGATCGTCAACACGGAATTATCGATGTTCTTCGGCCTGTTCGGGAAGAAAAGCCATAATCGCGCGATCGTCGATCGCCAGTATGCAGCGCTGACACAAGCGGCGCGCATGCCGGTCTTCTATAGCGATATGGATGTTCCGGACACGGTCATGGGCCGCTTTGAGATGCTGTCGGTGGTGATGATCCTGTTTTTCAGGCGCACCCGGCAGTCGCCCGTGAGCGGTCAGGAACTGGCACAATCGATCGTCGATCTCTTCTTTCAGGATCTCGATCATTCGATTCGCGAACTCGGTATTGGCGATCAGGGCGTGCCGAAACGGATGAAGAAACTGGCGGGCATGTTCTATGGGCGGCTTGAAGCGTATGCTGGTGCCATGGATGCGGCAGATACCGCAGCGCTAAGCTCGGCGCTTCGGCGCAATATCCATCCCGACGCCCCGGCGGCACCCGATATGAGTGCGCTGGCGGACTGGATGGTTGCTGCCGAGGCAGGCTTGTCGGCGCAGACAGAAGATGAAATTTCCCGCGGGCAGGCGCATCTGCCGCCGCCGCGAAGTGAGGACTGATGAAGACGACGCATATCGAAGCGGAAAAGCCGCCCTTCTCCTATCCCGTCAAAGTAGGCCATATCTCGGCCAATGCCGTTACGGTTCATGTCGAGGCTGATCCGAAGGAGCTGAAGGGGCTGGCGGAGCTCTGGGATGTTCTGGAGGTCAAGTCCCTGAAGGCCGAGCTGCAGATTGCTCGCTGGAAGAAGGATGGCATCCGCATCAAGGGCCGCGTTCAGGGCGCGCTGGTGCAGGAATGCGTCGTCACCACGGAACCGGTCGAATCGACGATCGACGAGCCTTTCGAACAGATCTTCGTGCCGGAAGGCTCCAAGCTTGCGCGGATCGTCACCAATGAGCAGGCAGAGATGGTGCTGGATCCGGAAGGTCCGGACCTTCCGGAACAGTTCGTTGGCGACACGATCGATGCCGGCGCCGTGGTTGCCGAGTTCGCAGCCCTTGCCATCGACCCTTATCCGCGCAAGGCCGGCGTCGAATTTGCCGATCATATCGAGACCAGCCCGGATGAACCGAGTGGGCGCCCCAACCCGTTCGCTGCGCTCAAAGACTGGAAAAAGGACTGAGGGCTGTTGTGCCCGGCGACAAAAACTATATTTTGGCCACGATTTCGCCGGCAGGGCGCTGCATAGGCAGCGCCGTGATGAACGCGAGAATAGGTGCACGGCCAAATTGAAGGTCATGCCGCGGCGAAGATAAGGATCAGGGACGCGTGGTCAGAATTTCTCTTGATGCGATGGGTGGCGATTATGGTCCCGAGGTCGTCATTCCGGGTGCCGCCAAGGCGCTTGAGAGGCACCCGGACGCACCTTCATCATCTATGGCCTGAAGGCCCAGTGCGAGCCCTATCTCGCGAAATACCCGAAGCTTGCCGAACGTTCGGTCTTCCATGAATGCGAGCTTGCCGTCGGCATGGATGAGAAGCCGAGCGCAGCACTGCGCCGCGGCCGTTATGTCTCGACCATGTGGCGCTCGATCGAGGCTGTGAAGCGCGGTGAAGCGGATGTTTGCGTCTCCGCCGGCAATACCGGCGCGTTGATGGCGATGGCTAAATTCTGCCTGCGCACCATGGCCAGCATCGAGCGTCCGGCAATCGCCGGCATCTGGCCGACGCTGCGCGGCGAAAGCATCGTTCTCGATATCGGCGCAACGATCGGCGCCGATGCCCAGCAGCTTCTCGACTTCGCTCTTATGGGTGGCGCCATGCGCGCGCGCTCTTCGAAATAGATCGCCCGACGGTCGGCCTGCTCAATGTCGGCGTCGAAGAGGTCAAGGGTCAGGAAGAGGTGAAGGAAGCCGGTCGCCTGATCCGCGAGGCAAGCCTGCCGACGATTTCCTATCACGGCTTTGTCGAAGGTGACGATATCGGCAAGGGCACGGTCGACGTCGTCGTCACCGAGGGCTTTACCGGCAATATCGCGCTGAAAGCGGCCGAGGGCACGGCGCGGCAGATTGCCACGCTGCTGCGCGAATCCATGTCGCGCACGATCCTCGCCCGGATCGGCTACCTGCTGGCCAAGCCCGCATTCGACCGTCTGCGCGAGAAGATGGATCCGAACAAGGTCAATGGTGGCGTCTTCCTCGGCCTGAACGGCATCGTCATCAAGAGCCATGGCAGCGCCAATCCGGAAGGCTTCGCCGCCGCCATCGACGTCGGGTATGATATGGCCCGCAATGACCTGAATGCGAAGATCGCTCAGGATTTGACAATTTATCACGCCAAGCACCAGCCGCCTGCCGGCCCGGAAGCGGCGTGATCCACGGGATAGAAGTGAAATGATCCGTTCAGTTGTTCGCGGTTTCGGGGCAGCGCTGCCCAAGCGGGTAATGACCAACCGCGAGATGGAGGAAGTCGTCGATACGACGGACGAGTGGATCGTCCAGCGCACCGGCATCCACCAGCGTTATATCGCCGGCGAAGGCGAAACCACCGTTACGCTCGGCACGGCGGCTGCCAAGGCTGCACTCGAAAATGCCGGCCTCACGGCTGACGACATCGATCTGGTTCTCGTCGCCACCTCGACGCCGGACAACACGTTCCCGGCAACGGCGGTGGACATCCAGAACCGCCTTGGCATGACCCATGGCTATGCCTTCGACATGCAGGCCGTCTGTACCGGCTTCGTCTATGCCATGGCGACGGCTGACCTGCATATTCGCGGCGGCTTGGCCAAGCGCGCGCTGGTCATCGGTGCCGAGACCTTCTCGCGCATCCTCGACTGGAATGACCGCACCACCTGCGTGCTCTTTGGCGATGGCGCCGGCGCGCTCGTGCTGGAAGCGCAGGAAGGCGAGGGCACTATTGCCGATCGCGGCATCCTGACCTCGCGCCTGCGTTCGGACGGTTCGCACAAGGAAAAGCTCTTCGTCGATGGCGGTCCGTCCTCCACCGGCACCGTCGGCCATCTGCGCATGGAAGGCCGCGAAGTCTTCAAGCACGCGGTCGGCATGATTACCGACGTCATCGAGGGCGCTTTCGAGGCGACCGGCACGACGGCTGACGATCTCGACTGGCTGGTGCCGCATCAGGCCAATCGCCGCATCATCGACGGCTCGGCCAAGAAGCTTGGCATTCCCTCGGAAAAGGTCGTCGTCACGGTCGATCTGCACGGCAACACCTCTGCCGCCTCCATTCCGCTGGCGCTCTCGGTCGCCTGCGCCGATGGTCGCATCAAGAAGGGCGATCTCGTCATGCTTGAAGCCATGGGTGGCGGTTTCACCTGGGGCGCGCTTCTGGTTCGCTGGTAGTCGCAAGACTACCGGCACAATCTCCGCCCGGCGGAAATAACCGATTGCGGACAGACGCTTGACCCTTGCGCCTAAGCCAAATACTCTCACCTCGCTTTGATAACTTCAATCTGAAATCGGGCGGGGATCATGGTCGGCAAGACAGTTACTCGGGCGGACTTGGCGGAATCGGTTTTTCGCAAGGTTGGGCTCTCTCGGACCGAATCGGCCGAGTTGGTGGAAACCGTGATCGACGAGATCTGCAACGCCATCGTGCGGGGCGAGGTCGTCAAGCTGTCCTCGTTCGCCACCTTTCAGGTGCGCGCCAAGAACGAGCGTATCGGCCGCAACCCGAAGACGGGTGAGGAAGTGCCGATTTCGCCGCGCAAGGTGATGACCTTCAAGGCGTCCAACGTCCTGAAACAGCGCATCTTGAAGGCCCACACGGCCCGCAAGGCCAAGCAGAAGCCGGCCGCCACTGTCGGCTGATTTCGGCCGGGCGCGGTTTGGCTCCTTCTGCAATCTGTGGCCTGCTGTCGAAGCCTCTGCGCCCTTTTAGGGCGCGGGCTATGCTTTTCTCCGACCGGCTGTGTCAAACGGTAGCAATGCGCCGTCTGCCGGCTGCCATGATTTCGCAAACCTGTGAAAATACATGAATCTGGCGGCGCAAGCCGTTGAGATATGTGCGACTCGGCGCATAATTTAATTCTGCCGCCTCATCGTCGGCATGTGTGTCCCGTCGGTGCGTCTTGTGGCGATCGTCGGTGCCGTTGTTTGGAGACAAGACCCTTGGACAAGAGCCCGGACGCGTTCCGCACGATCAGCGAAGTCGCCGACGATCTCGACCTGCCGCAGCATGTGTTGCGCTTCTGGGAGACGCGTTTTCCGCAGATCAAGCCGATGAAGCGCGGCGGTGGCCGTCGTTACTATCGGCCCGAGGATGTCGACCTGCTGAAGGGCATCCGCCATCTCCTCTATGACCATGGCTACACGATCAAGGCGTCCAGAAGCTCCTGAAGTCGAATGGCAACAAGTTCGTGGCGGCGATTGCCTCCGGCGACGTCGCGACCATGGAAGCATCATGGCGGCAAATAACGAGCGCCAGACGGAACGTCATGTCGAGCCGAAAGCCGTGGCCGCGACGAGGATCAGGTTGTCGGGCGCCCCAAGGTCAAGCCGAGCGGCCGTTTCTTCGGCTTTGGCGGATCCGGCGACGATGACATGCCGGATGTCTCGATCGGCAAATCCAGTGTCGGCAAGGAGGATAGGGCGCTCCTGCAGGAGGCCCTGTTCGATCTTCTGGAATGCAAGCGCCTGCTTGATCAGGTGCGCTGACCGCCATCACGGGATCTTTGCACTTTTGCAGCTGTGATCGCGCAAATGTTACCGCTTGTTTCGCCGGACTTTGCGCGCGCAGGTGGAACAATCGGACGTCTATCGCCTTATCTCTTCATCAAGAATGAGGTGAGGAAACATGAAAAAGCTCACGATTACAGCGATTGCCCTGCTGACGGCTCTGACCGGCGTTGTTCCGGCAAATGCCTTCCCACTGGTCAATCAGCCCAATATCGAGCAGTCGAGGGGCGAGCAGTCCAGGGTCGAGGCGGGCAATCCGTCCGCTATCCAGCAGGTCCAGTATTGGCGGCCCAAGGGCAACCAGAGCGACCGCGCCTTCTACGGCCGCCATGGCCGATGGGATGACCGCCGCGGCTGGGATCGCCGTCGTGATTGGGATCGTCGCCATTACGATCGCCGCCGCCACCACCACGGCTCGAATGCTGGCGCCATCATCGGCGGTCTGGCTGCGGGCGCGATTATCGGCGGTGCGCTCGCCCAGCCGAGAACGGTCTATCGCGGCAGCAATTCGCATACGTCCTGGTGCTATTCCCGTTACCGGTCATACAGGGCATCGGACAACACCTATCAGCCCTATGGTGGCCCACGTCGACAATGCGTTTCGCCCTGATCGCAGCAAGCCGATCGGCAGGATCTGCTCGAAGCCCCGTTGATAGCGACGGGGCTTTTTTGCGTTGAGCAATTCTGAGGAAGAAGGGTAGGCGCGCAAGATACGGAACTGAGGAACGCCAGAGTTGGATGAAATCTCATCCTCTTCGTTCTCTTCTCGGTCAATGACCGTCGGGGGAGAGAACGATACCTCAGAAAGAGGATTTCAATGGTCGGAGCGGCGGGATTCGAACCCACGACCCCTTGACCCCCAGTCAAGTGCGCTACCGGGCTGCGCTACGCTCCGACCAGCTTCATAGGAAGCATGCTCTCCATACTGACAGGTCATGCGCCGCGCAAGGGAAAAATCCGAATTTCCGCAAGAAGTCCAAGAAGTCCAGAAGTCATCGTCGGATGCCAAATAAGGAAAAGCCCCGCAATGCGAGGCTCATCCATTTATCGATGTTGCTGGCATCCGATGATGCCGATCAGATTTCCGGGCAGCCGGGACGATTGGCAAACACGATCCGATCGACCCCGTCGCGGGTCACGCCTTCGACGGTGACGCTGCGCGTGGTCACGCGTGTCACCTGCGGTCGGCGGAAACCTTCGTCCATGGCAGCCGCGCGGGCTTCACTCGGGCTGCAGCCATTCCGGCGGCTGTCACGGTCGCGATAATCTTCATTGTCGCGGATGACGGGGCGAATACCATTGGGGCCGATCCGCAATTCCATATCCTGAGCCGAGGCAGGCAGGACCGATGCACAGATGGCCCCGACCGACAGCGTCAGCGCAACGCCGGCTTTGGCAAGTGTCGTAATCATCTACTCCTCCTTCTGCGTCACGGTGGGTCCGATAACGCTTCAACTGGATGAAGTATGAACCGTCTGGTGCGCAAAAGGTTCCGCACCCGGCCTTGTTCAGGCCGAAGACCGCCCGGACATACGGATGGTCATGGCCGACGGTATCGACACATTCAAGGCGATGGATGGGAAGAGGGAAGGGATCAGCGGAAGCGCGGCGCCCTGCTGGCATTCATCAGCAGTTCCTGCTCGGAAGCAAATGGCCCCAGAAGCTTGAGCAACCGCGACTCTTCCTCCCTGTCGAGCCGGTAGCGACGGGAGAAATCCGCGACGCTCCAGACTTTCTTCAGGTCATTGCTCTGTATTTCACCGATATTGGAATGCGACGTCATGCTGTTCCCCTGCATAGGCTTCGTCGGCTTCTAAGGTGAATGCGTATCAACAATATAAGAAGGTATTTTCTAACATTCTTATATTAAAAAGACACTATTTTTCCTGCACCTTGACGCCATCCTGGCCGATGCTGAGCTCGACGCCCTTGGCTTGGTCTGCTCGTGGTAGATATAGCCGCCAAGGCCGATGACCACGACGAGAAGCGCGCCGATGAGAAGATAGAGACCGTTGCTGGTGCTAGTCATGCGTAACCCCGATGTTGAATTGCGCGGGGGAAATGCGTGTGTAGCGAAATTGTTCCCGTCCCCGTCGATTTTTTTGAACGGTTTGAACGGGATAGCGGCACGTCATGGATGTGCCATGGCCCCGACTGAGGTCGAGTGCTGCCGGTCAGTCGTCATTGCTGGAATTGAGATCCTCGGGCCTTATGCCCTCGTCATGGCCCTCGTCATGGCCCGCGGATCGGAGCCGCACGCCGGGGCCGGCCGCAGTGTCGCCTTCGCCGGCGGCTATGAAGACCACGCCCTTGCTTTCGAGCGCGGTTTTCAGCCGCCCGGTCAGTTCCGGATCGGCAAAGGGCTGAATAGCTTCGGCCTTGGCGATATCGCCTGTATTGACGCCGGATGCGGCGGCAAGATCCTCGATCGAAATACCGGCAAGGGCGCGGCCGGCACGCAGTTGTGAGGTCGTGATCATAAGGGAAATGTGGCGTGCGGCGCGCCTAAGTCAAGCGCGCTGCAAGGCTTGCCGCTGATGGCGGTGCTCGAGTGCAAAACAGCCCCACAGAACCCCGAGCAGCATGTAGAAATGCCGCCAGTGATCGGTGTCGATGACATTGCCGATCAACGCGTGGCCGAAGATCAGAACCCAGGAAATGATCAGGAACGGCTGCCAGGGCCGCTCGCGCAGCAAATAGCGGAAGCCGAGCCAGAGCGAGGTCCAGAGCATCACAAGGTAGGTGACGAAGCCCGCCCAGCCATAGGTCGTCAGGCATTTCAGCCAGATATTGTGTTCATCCTCGCCATAGATCTTGCCGAACACAAGGGGGCCGAGCCCGAGCGGCCGCTCCAGCGCCATCAGGAAACCGATCTTGTGCCGTTCGAACCGCCCGAGCCGTGCCCCGTCATAGGATTGCACCAGTTTTGCCCGGTTGAAGAACAGGTCGGAAATCTTCGGGAACTGAAGGGCGATGCCAAGCGCAAGGAGAAGGAGAAAGCCGGCGCCCACCGCAAGCAGCAGGATCTTTAGCCGGAACGCCGTGCTGCGCTCGTTCAGCACCATGACCACCACCATGGCGAGGCAACCGAAGACGAGCAGCCCCCAGGCGGCGCGTGAAAACGACAGGAATATCCCGAAGGTCAGGACGAGAATGCCGAGTGTCAGAAGCGGCGCGCGGATCGCCGGCCCGGTCAACAGCCGGTAGAGCAGATAGAGAACCGGCGCCACGAGATAGGGGCCGAAGACGTTCGGATCCTGAAACGCGCCCATGGCCCGGTCATAGCGGGTAAACACATGGGCGCCCGGAAAGGCGCTGAAATACCCCAATATGCCGAGAATCGCGGTGATGATCGCGGCCGTCACCCAGACGCGGAACATCAGCGTCAGGCGGCGGTAATCTTCCTCGATCACCGCCGCGTAGAAGACGGCGCTCAGTGCCAGAAAGGTCGAGACGGCATAATAGATCGGCGCACCGCTCGTATCGTTCATCACCAGCATGGAGAAAAGCCCGCTGATGTTGAAGACGAGAAGCAGGATCATCAGCGGCGCAACGGTGCGCGAGATCTTGAGGCCGAGCGTGAACCAGAGGGCGATCTGCACCACCATCATCAGTTCGTAAGGTGCCGGCTCCGAGATCACGAAACCCGACAGAAACACGCCGAAGCCGAACAGGCTGGTTGCCAGGAGCCGCAGGCCCGCAAGGCGCCGGTTGAACGGCGCCGTCTCCATTCCGTCATGGCCGGCAAGCGCGCTCAATAGGCGTTGTCCGTGTTAAGCAGTCGCACCGGTGTCAGGAACAGGATCTTCAGGTCGAAGAACAGCGACCAGTTCTCGATATAGTCGAGATCGTAGCGGGTACGGGCGCGGATCTTGTCGTCGCTGTCGAGTTCGCCGCGCAAGCCGTTGATCTGTGCCCAGCCCGTCACGCCGGGCTTTACCCGGTGGCGGGCGAAATAGCCGTCGACCACATCGACATACTTGCGCTCACCGGTCTGCGCGCTGATCGCATGCGGGCGCGGCCCGACCAGCGACAGCTCGCCGCGCAAAACGTTGAAGAGCTGCGGCAGTTCATCGATCGAGGATTTGCGCAGGAAGCGGCCGACGGGGGTGACGCGCGGATCGCCCTTGGTCACGGCCTTGATGGCGCTCTGGTCGCTCATATTGGTGAACATCGAGCGGAACTTCAAAACCTCGATGATCTCGTTGTTGAAGCCGTGGCGCTTCTGCTTGAAGAGGATCGGCCCTTGCGAGGTGAATTTTACGGCCGCCGCCGCAACCAGCATCACCGGCCACAGAACGAGGATCGAGCCGAGCGCAAAGACGATGTCGAACAGCCGCTTGGCAACCGAATCCCAGTCGCGGATCGGCTTGTCGAAAAGGTCGAACATCGGCACCGTGCCGACATGCGAATAGGAGCGCGGGCGGAACCGAAGGCGGCTTGCATGCGCGGCCAGACGAATATCGACAGGCAGAACCCAGAGCTTGCGCATCAGCTGCAGGATGCGCTGTTCGGCGCTTGCCGGCAGCGCGATGATCAGCATGTCGATACGGGCCAGCCGGGCAAATTCGACCAGTTCGGCAAAGGTGCCGAGCTTTGGATAGCCGGCAACGACGGTCGGGGAGCGGTCGCTGCCGCGGTCGTCGAAAATACCGCAGATGCGGATGTCGTTATCAGGCTGGCGCTCCAGTTCACGAACGAACTGTTTTGCAGGCTCGCCGCCGCCGACGATCACCGCGCGGCGTTCCATCACGCCGTTGCGCGCCCAGTTGCGGATGGCATAGCCGGTAAACCAGCGCTCGACGAAGAGATAGACGGCGCCGCAGACGAACCATGCCATCATTGTCAGGAACGAATGGCTTCCGCCTTCGAGGATCTCGATCGCGCCTGCCGTCAGCGCAAAGGCAATCGCAAAACTGCCGATCACGCGTCGCGACGTGCGTGTCGCAGCCCGCAGCGAGGGGATCTGGTAGGTATCGGCAAGCTGCATCAGGAGCACGGCCAAGCCCATGCCGACCACGATGATGGCAAGCCGCGCCAGCATGTCGCCATCGCCCGGCTGCGTCAGAAGCAGGGCGGCAACCACGCCGATCGCGACCAGCGCGCAATATTCGAAAATGCGGAACGTGCCGATCAGCATGGCGGGCGAGTAATTCGTATCGCGATACTGCTCGGCAATCTGGCGTGCGAGCGGATTGAGCGTCGCAAGCGCCTCGTCGTCATTGTCGCGCGCGCGGATCTCCGCCACCTTGCGGCGCAGTTCCTCTACGTCGAACTCTTCTGGCTTTCTGCGCTGGTTCATGCCTGGCTACCTTGGCGTCCGTCTCATAGGGAGGGAAGGGCATCGCGGTCACGATACCTTGAAGATGCTAAGGAACTTTGAAGCATGATCTGTGTGGAGGATCAGGCGTCTGCGCGCTGTATCAGATCGGCACGCTGCCCCGTGCGCAGTGCGGGCAGCAGGTCGACATAAAGCTCAAGCATGGAGCGGGCCATCACGGAAGCGGAGAAAACGGCACGGAAATCCTCCGGCCGCGGCATCACCGTTTCCTGCCAGTCCGGCGTGGTGGCTGCCTCCGTCATGATGCGCGCGAGATCCGCTGCATCACCCGGGCGCGCCAGCGCCGCGCTGTCGGCCCCAAGCACTTCCGGAATGCCGCCGACCTGTGAGGCGATCAGCGGCTTTTCGGCTGCAAGAGCTTCCAGAACGATATAGGGCATGGCTTCGGCGCGGGAAGGAACCACGACGAATTTCGTCATCCCGAAGGCCTTGCGCGCCGGCATCGCCGCCATCATCCGCACCCGGCGCGATAATCCGCGCTCGGCAAGCATTCCCTCATACTTGTCGCGATCCGGCCCGTCGCCGATGAGAAGGCCTGTCAGCGGCCGGCCGACCGCCCTTTCGGCGCGCCCGAAAGCATCGATGAAGACATCCGGTCCCTTGAGATCGCGCAGCATGCCTATGTAGAGAAAGTCCACCGCGTCGCCGGCCAGCGCAACCGGTTCGAATTCGGCATCCTGAATGCCGTTATAGACGACCCGCGAAGCCGTCCGCGGTATCCCGACCTTGGCCTCATAGGCCCGCTGCTCGTAATTGCAGACGAAGACGAGACTGTCGGTAAAGCGCTCCTGAAAGCGCTCGAGCCTCAGCACCGCCTGTCCCGAAAGCGTGGACCGGTCGAAGTGCAGGCTGCCGCCATGCGGCGAATAAAGGCGGGCTACGCGATACCTGTTGACCCGCAGGGCTGAGCCGATCACCCGCGCGATCACGCCGCCCTTGGCGCCGTGTCCGTGCAGAACGTCCGGCTGCAAGCTCTTGATGTGCTTGTAGCTTCTATAAAGTGCCGCCATATCCGAGGGCGAGATCGCCCGGCGCATCGGCAGCCGTGTCAGGCCGAGCGAAAGCTGCGGCCTGATCTGGTCGAAAAGTCTGTCCTCATGCGCCCCGCCCGTAGAGCTGTCGCAGAGAATACCCACCTCATGGCCGGCGGCGCGGTGCTCCTCCACCAGATCGCGCACATGCCGGAAGATGCCGCCAACCGGCGATCTGAAGCAGTGCAGGATGCGAAGGGGACGCCGTCCGACATGGGAGATCAGAACAGGCGTTCGCGAACGTAGATCGTATCGCCTGCCAGAACCGGGCTCACGACCGTGGTCCGGCCGGTGATCACCTCACCGTTGATCTTGCGGGTGAGGTCGACATCGCTCTGCGCGGCGCGCGAGGTGAAGCCGCCTGCGATGGCGACCGCGGTCTGCGCCGTCATGCCCGGAACATAGGAATACTGGCCCGGACGACCGACTTCACCCATGACGAAGACGGGGCGGTAGCGATCGACCTCGATCGTCACGTCCGGATCGCGCAGATAGCCGCGCTTGAGACGAGCGGCAATCGCGCTTCCAGGCCTGTCAGGGTCTGGCCGCGGGCGGCGACCTGACCGATCAGCGGGAAGGCGATATAGCCGGCCTGGTCGACCGTATAGGTATTGCTGAGCGCCGTCTGCTCGAAGACGTTGATGCGCAGCCTGTCGCCGCTATCCAGATGGTAGGGCTGCAATGCCGCCTGCTTGAAGCTTTCCGGCGCCGGCGCGGATTGCGTCGTGCAGCCGGCAATCATCAGCGAGCTGCCGGCAAGGGCAAGCGCCAGAACATGTTTGAGGCGGGCGAGTTGCATCTGACGACACGGCTCCGGCTGTCGTTGGGTGTTGAGCCGTTATCGAACCGTTAGGGTTAATGGCGGGTAAAGATCCGGCGTATTTCATGAAATTCTTATGTTCGAGCCGTCGCCCGCCCGCGCAGCCGGCGGATCGCCGGGAGCATCACAGCCTCCTCATTAACCGTCGCGTTACCATAACCCCTTACGATCCGGGGAAATCGAGCACTCGGAGTGAACTATGTCGAGCTTGGGCGGCAATCATCAGGATGTGGATATTGACCTGAAGCAGGTCTTCTCTGCGGTGTGGAAGCGCCGCAAGCGCATCCTTGCAGCCACGGTCGCGGCAGCGGCACTCTCCTTCGTCGGCGCGACGCTCATCAAGCCCAGTTACAAGGGGGAGGCGAGGCTGCTGATCGAGGCACGCTCGCAGAACCTCAATGGCGGCGATGCCCCGCCATCCGGCAACGACCCGATCCTCGATCCGCTCAACGTCACCAGCCAGGCGCAGGTTCTCCAGTCGACCGATCTCATCAAGCGCGTTGCCCGCGAGTTCAAACTGCAGGATCGCAAGGAATTCGATCCGGCGGCGCAATCCATGCTGCCCGACCCGCTGGTTCTGCTCGGTCTTCGCCAGGATCCGATGAAGCTTGATCCGGAAGATCGTGTCATCCAGGAGTTTCGCGGCAAGCTGAACGTCTACCCGGTCGAGAATTCGCGCGTCATCGCCATCGAGTTCTCCTCGCGTGATCCGAAGCTGGCGGCCGACATCCCGAACAAGATGGCGCAGATCTATCTGCAGATCCAGAGCGGTGCCAAGCTCGACAATCATCAGGACACGGCGAAATGGCTTCAGCCGGAAATCGCCAGCCTGACCCAGAAGGTCAAGGACGCCGAAAGCAAGATTGCCGATTATCGTGCGAAGAACGGTCTCTTCCAGTCGGGCGACAATGCCAGCCTTCCGTCGCGGCAGCTGAATGACATGACGGCCGATCTGGCGCGCGCCCGCACCGATCGAGCCAATGCCGAGGCCCGTGTCGAAAACGTCCGCGCCGCCCTGCGGGCAGGGCGCTCGCTCGACACGCTTGCCGATGTCGTCGGCTCGCAGGTCATCCAGCGGCTGAAGGAAACCGAGGCCAATCTTCAGGCGCAGATCAACGATCTTTCGACCGTGCTGATGGACAACCATCCGCGGCTTCGCGGGCTTCGCGCCCAGCTTGCGGCGATCCGCCAGCAGATCGACAGCGAAACGAAGAAGATCCTCGCCAGCCTCGACAATGATGCCGAGATGGCAAGACTGCGCGAGCGCCAGCTGACCCAGCAGATGAACGGGTTGAAGGCCGATGCCGCCAAGGCCGGCGAGGACGAGGTTGGCCTGCGTTCGCTGGAGCGTGAGGCGGCCGCCCAGCGCCAGCTTCTCGAAACCTATCTTGCGCGTTACCGCGAAGCGACCTCGCGCCTCGATACCAATTCGAGCCCGGCGGATGCCCGTATCGTCTCGAATGCGGTCGAGCCGTCCGAACCCTTCTTCCCGAGGTTGTGCCGATCGTCATCGTCGTGACGCTGGCAACCTTCCTGCTCTTCTGCCTCGGGATCATTGCCGCCGAGCTTTTCAGCGGCCGCGCCATGCGCCCCGTCGGCCGCCGCCGTGAGGCAGACGATGACATTCCGGGAGAGCCGGCCG
Source organism: Shinella sp. UYSO24 (assembly GCA_902167985.1). Classification (GTDB taxonomy): domain Bacteria; phylum Pseudomonadota; class Alphaproteobacteria; order Rhizobiales; family Rhizobiaceae; genus Neorhizobium. The sequence continues at coordinate 332,991 of CABHNZ010000001.1, read as the reverse complement.
TCGTCGCGATGACCGCACCGGCAATCCAGCCGGTCGCTGTCAGGGAACCTGTGATCGAACAGCCGGTGACGCCCGCTGTCGCCGCAGACGCGCCCAAAGCCGGACCTGCAACCGCGGCCAAGCCCGCCGAAGGCGTGTCGCCGGTGACGGCGGATACCGAAACCGAGGCCAAAACAGAGACGGGCCAACAGTTTGTCCACAAGCCCTTGCCGGTTCATCGCATGCAGGCCGAGGCCGGCCGTTTCCGGGAGCCGGCCGCTGGCGTTGTCCCCGCAGCACGGCTGGTGCAAAAGTCCGCTCCGGCAGTCGCGCCGGCCACGGATGTGGAAACTGCTGCAGTCGTCGCGGAGCCGGTCGTAGTGACGGCCGAGACCGCAAAGCCTGCCGAAGCGGGCGATGATGCGGCCTTTACCGTCGCTTCCGTTGCTCACTATCTCCAACGCCATGCTGTGCCGCTCGCAGTGGCTATGTCTCCGGCTGGTGACCAGGGCTCAACGACCACCGTCATGCTTGCCCGCACCGTTGCCGAAGAGGGCCGTTCGGTGGTTCTCGTCGATCTGACTGGAACCGCCTGCCCGAGCCGCCTGATGGCCGAGGATGCCCGCCTGCCGGGGATTACCGATCTTCTCTGCGGCGAGGCGGCCTTTGGCGATGCCATCCATCGCGACCGTCTGTCCGATGCTCATATCATTCCGCAGGGCGCATCTGATCCGGCCACCGCCATGCGCGGCATCGACCGTCTGACGATGATCCTCGATGCGCTGGTCGATGCCTATGATCTGGTTCTGGTCGAATGCGGTGCGGCCGAGATTTCCGGCCTGAAACGCCTGATACCGAGTGGCGATGCCGATATCGTGCTCTCGGCACCGGGCTATAGCGACGAACAGCTGGCAAGCCAGATCCTCGCCTTCGAAGCGGCCGGTTACTCCAACATCCTCGTCATTTCCGAAACGGGTGATGCAGGCACGCCGCTGAACGGTCGCCCACGCGCCGCCTGAGATCGCGCCGGCTGAGATCGCATCTCCGGCTGGCGTGATCGGGCTATGGCTCCGGTTATGCGGCCGGGTGTCTTGAACGCCATTTCTGAACCGCCTTATAGACGGCGGGATGGCGTTTGATGGCGGCCTTTGCGCGGGTCATGGCAATCGTTGCCGGCACCATGATGCGCCCGAATGTGGAGATCGGCAGGACGAGGTCGTGCTGCACGGTTTCCTGATTGCACCAGCTGCGCTTGTAGGCCTGATCCCCGATGCCGAAATCGAAGATCGCAGCCTTGCTGCGGCAGGCTTCCTCGATCATCAGCCAGAACAGAAGCTCGCCCGGGCTTGCCTCCGGGCAGAGCGTGTCGTCGATCGACGAGAACTGGCAGATCACATGATCGCCCTTGCGCGACAGCGCTGCAACGGCCAGCACATGCCCGTCATGCTCGCCCTTCAGCTTGATGGCATGGAGCGACAGCGGATGGTCGGCGCCGCGCGGCGGCACGTCCACGAGGCAGTGCAGAAACTTGCGCACGTCTTCCGGTGCAAACACGTCAGGCAGCCCGAAGGCCTGCAGTCTCTGGCCCTTCTGCCGGAAAAAGGTTTCGAGCAGGGCGTGGCCGTCCTCGGCTGTAGCGGCAATCACATGCTCGAACCCGCCGAGTTCGGACAGCCTGCGGGTCTGGATGCGGAACTTGCGCTTGCGGCTCTTGGCGTTGAGCTGCGAGAGCGTCGCGTCGAAACTCTCGCGCAGGTTCAGCTGGAAGGCGTGGTTCTGGCTCTCGATATTTTGAATGCCACGCAGCGGGCTTTGCATTCCGCGCCAGGCGAGCGGCACCCGGTCCAGATGCAGGAGATCCGCATGGCCCGAGAGTGCCTGCCGCAGCTTGTGCCGGAAGGCCTGCATCCGGGCCTTGTCCGGTGCTGCGATCGACGGGTCGAAAAGGCCAGTATTCATATTGTTGAAGCCGCCACCGGGAAACCGGGCTATGCCGAGGCACGTGCATGGACGATATCGAGCGGTAGCAGCATCAGCGTGCGGCCCTCGAACATCCCGCGCAAGACCATCAGCGGCTTGCCATGCGCCTGCGCCCACGCCTGGCACCAGTCGAAGCCCTGATGCAGTGATATCTGGTCGGTCCGTTCGAGCGCCCGCCATTCGCTCGCAAGCGCGCCGCCATCGAAGACGAAATCCAGCGCAAGCGCATCGAGCCCGATCGTTTCCGTCGGGCCGGCGCTGCTCGCGTCGGCAGCAGCCATGTCCTGCTCGCGATCCGGCTCGCAAATCGGCTGGGTCAGCATGACGTCCTCTCCTTGCCCTTTGTGGGCTTGGCGAGAAGATAGGCATGAGGCCTGATCAATCGGTTTACGCGGCAAGGCGGGGTGAAGAATCTGCGCTGTCTGGTGAATGGCCGGTAAACCCGGCGGTCGCGGCCCTGTCATCGGCGCATGTCGGACGAGTGATGATCCTGCCCTATCCCTTGGGGCCGGAAGCCTTGCGCTGACCGGCCATCCATTTGATGATCACCATGGCCGGCAGCACCCAGAGAAGCCCGGTCAGGAAGAAATAGAGAAGATGCACCCACCAGGGGGCAGTGCCGAGCAGGAGGCTTGCGATCGTCGTCGCCGCCAGCGCATAGACGATGACGAGCACGATGATGAGGATCGTGCCGACAAAACTCTTCCAACCGGGAACCATCCAATCCTCCCATTGTCTTGCCATCCGCGTGCCGCTTCCGGCGCGCCATGACGCAGGTCAAACCTCGGCGCGACTGCTTGCCGCGAATTTCACCGCTTGTTTTGCACGCCCCGATGGGGCAAAGCAACGGGGAGAAAAGGCCCATGATGGCGCAACCTCTTGCGCCCGTGCCCGCGCCCGGCCCGGCATTGTCGAGATGCCGTTTGTCGTCCGCCCGCGAACATGCCAAGCGACATGCGCCTTGAAATGACATGCGCCTCGACAGGAGTGCCCGAATATGTCGGCGACCGATGCATCCACCTTTGACTTCACCCAGGCGAGCGAGCGTCGCGAGCGCAACCGCAAGGCCGTTCGCATCTGGCTGGGTCTGGTCGTCTTCATCCTTTTCTGCCTCGTTCTCGTCGGTGGCGCCACGCGACTGACGGGCTCCGGCCTGTCGATCACCGAATGGAAGCCGATCCACGGCGTCATCCCGCCGATTGGCGCCGCCGAATGGCAGGAGGAATTCGACCTCTACAAGCGCATTCCGCAATATGAGCAGCTGAACAGCGACATGACGGTCGAGGGCTTCAAGTCGATCTTCTGGTGGGAGTGGTCGCACCGGCTTCTGGCGCGTTCTATCGGCATGGTCTTCGCGCTGCCGCTGATCTTCTTCTGGGCGACTGGCCGCATCGAGAGGCGCCTGCGCTGGCCGCTGGTCGGCCTTCTGGCGCTTGGCGGCTTTCAGGGCTTCATCGGCTGGTGGATGGTATCGTCGGGCCTCGAAAAGCTGACAAGCGTCTCGCAATATCGTTTGGCCACCCACCTGACGATTGCCTGTCTGATCTTCTCCGCCTCGGTCTGGATCATGCGCGGCCTTGCAAAACAGCCGACCGACGCGCCGCCGACCGCCTGGTCGAAGTATGCCGCCGGCGCGATTGCCTGCATGGCGATCTTCCAGATCTATCTCGGCGCGCTGGTGGCCGGCCTGCATGCGGGCCTCACCTATAATACATGGCCGCTGATGGACGGCTCGCTCGTGCCGGGTGATCTCTTCGTCCAGAACCCCTGGTGGATCAACCTCTTCGAAACCCGAAGACGGTGCAGTTCGTCCACCGCTGCGGCGCCTATGTCCTGTGGGCCGGCACCTTCCTGCATATGCTGATCGCCATCATCCGCGCGCCGCAATCCTCGCATGCGCGCCGTGCGCTGATCCTTTTCGTGCTCGTCAGCGCCCAGGCCGTGCTCGGCATTTCGACGCTGATTTTCGAAGTCCCGATCGATCTTGCCCTGTCGCATCAGGCCGGCGCGTTGATCGTGCTCGGCTTTGCGATTGCTCACTGGCGTGCCTTCGTCGGCTCCTATCCGGCCGAAGACGCAAGGCCTGCCGTCAGCCGGTAACGGCTGCAGGCGTAACAAACAAAAAGAGCGCGAATGGCAGTGCCCTTCGCGCTCTTTTTTGTTTGGCCTTGGAAATGCCGGCTCAGGCCGAAAGCATCAGGTCCATGTTCTGTACGGCAGCGCCGGAAGCGCCCTTGCCGAGATTGTCGAGAAGCGCCACGAGGTTCACCTGACCGGTCTCGGAATTGCCGAAGACGAAAAGCTTCATCGTGTCCTTGCCGGCAAGCTCTTCCGCGTCGATGCGCGGCAGCGCCTTGCCTTCGGCAAACGGCACGACGGTGACGATATCCTGACCGGCATAGTGCTCGGTCAAGGCCTTGTGGATGCCCTCGACGCTTGCGCCCGATGCAAGATCATCGAGGAACAGCGGCACCTGCACGATCATCCCCTGCGGGAAGCGGCCGACCGACGGCGAGAAGAGCGGCGCGCGCGAGAGCCCGCCATGGATCTTCATTTCCGGCACATGCTTGTGCTTCAGCGTCAGGCCATAAAGGAAGTTGTTGGCGCTGATCGCATCTTCGCGGCTCTGGTCTTCCATCTGGCCGATCATCTGCTTGCCACCGCCCGTATAGCCCGAAACGGCATTGACCGAGACGGGGTAGGCGGCAGGCAGAATGCCGGCAGCGGTAAGCGGCCGGATCAGCGCGATCGCGCGGTCGGATAGCAGCCCGGATTGGCGACATAGCGTGCCGAACGGATCTTGTCGCCCTGTGCCTTGTCCATCTCGGCAAAGCCATAGGCCCAGTCCGCATCGATACGGTAGGCGGTCGACGTGTCGATGATGCGGACATTGTTATTGCCGGCCAGCATGCCGACGGCTTCGCGCGAAGCGTCGTCGGGCAGGCAGAGGATGGCAATATCGGCGCTGTTGAGAAGATCCTCGCGCATTGCGGCATTGCGGCGCTCGGCTTCCGGGATCGACAAGAGCTCGACATCGCGGCGCTCGGCCATGCGGCTGCGGATCTGCAGCCCCGTCGTGCCGTGTTCGCCATCGATGAAGATTTTCGCTGCCATTGTCTTTATCCTGTAAGATCAGTGCCCTGGGTGAATTTTCGGAATCATTCTGCCAGCGTCTTGAATCAGTTTCTTAAACGCTGGTGTCTTTGTCGAGGTCAGGCGCCCGTCGAAAGGGCGAGGCGCTCGGCTCTGAGCCCGAGCATATACATGGCGACCGTCGCCCCGGCAATGGCGGTGATATCGGCATGGTCATAGGCCGGCGCCACCTCCACGACATCGGCGCCGCGGATATCGAGCGGCGCCAGATGGCGCAGCACCGAGAGGATCTTGGCGCTCGACGGCCCGCCGGCGACAGGCGTGCCGGTGCCGGGCGCATAGGCGGGGTCGAGGCAGTCGATATCGAAGGTCAGGTAGGCGGGCCTTCCGCCCACATGCGCGAGGATCGTCTCGGCAATCTCCTTGGCGCTCATCTCTTCCACCTGATGGCCGAAGAGAAGGCGGATGCCGAAATCGTCCGGCGCATGGGTGCGGATGCCTGTCTGGATCGAATGGGCCGGATCGATGATCCCGTCGCGCACCGCCCGCGCCACGAAGGAGCCATGGTCGATCCTTTTGCCGTCATCGAACCATGTGTCCTGATGCGCATCGAACTGCACCAGCGCCAGTGGCCCGTGTCTGGCTGCATGCGCCTTCAGAAGCGGCCATGTGACGAAGTGATCGCCGCCGAGCGTGAGAAGAAAGGCCCCGCCGCCGATGAGTTTCGACGCTTCTGCCTCGATGGTCGCAGGCGTCTCCTGATGATTGCCGTAGTCGAGAAGGCAGTCGCCATAATCGATCACCGTCATGTCTTCGAAGAGATCTCGCGAGAACGGATATTGCGGATCATTGTCGAAGATCGCCGAGGCGCGGCGGATCGCCTGCGGCCCGAAACGCGCGCCCGGCCGGTTGGAGGTTGCCGCATCGAAGGGAATGCCCCAGACGATCGTATCTGCGCCTGCGATATCCTTGCTATAGCGCCGCCGCATGAAGGATAGCGCACCCGCATAGGTGGGGTCGGTCGCTGCCGATCGCGGTGCTGTGGCGGTAAAGGCGTGGTCGATGGTCTTTGCCGGCATTGCGTCATTCCCCTCCGAAACCGTAGGCGCGTTCGACCTTTGCGATCCGCACCCGGTAGATGTCATACCAGCGTTCCCGCCCGAGCCTTTGGGCAGCTTCATGCGACACCACGCTCTTCCAGGCGCGGATACTCGCCTCGTCGGCCCAGTAGGAATTGGTGATGCCGAACCCGTCTTCGCCTCGAGCGCTTTCGACACCGAGAAAACCCGGCTGCTCGCTTGCCAGTTTGACCATGGCATCGGCCATCGCGCCATAGCCATGATCGCCTTCGGTGCGACAGGAGGAGAAAGCCACGACATAATAGGGTGGCGCCGGCAATGTGGCGAAAGGGGAAGCGTCACTTGATGGCATGGAAAGAGACGACATTGAAGACGAAGACATGGGGAAACTCTGTCTGAACCTGATTTGCAGCCATCGTTTTCCATCGGGGAATGATGCGCAAATTCGAAATCTTGATCGATGCCATTCGCCAACGAAAAAAGGCGGAGCCGAAGCCCCGCCTTTCGCATTTTCGTAGAACCGGAAGCGATTAGCGCTTCGAGAACTGGAAGGAACGGCGAGCCTTGGCCTTACCGTACTTCTTACGCTCGACGACGCGGCTGTCGCGGGTCAGGAAGCCACCCTTCTTGAGGACCGGACGCAGGCCCGGCTCGAAGTAGGTGAGGGCCTTCGACAGACCGTGGCGCACAGCGCCGGCCTGACCGGAGAGACCGCCGCCAGCAACGGTAGCGATGATGTCGAACTGGCCCGCGCGAGCGGCAGTGACGATCGGCTGCTGCAGGATCATCTGGAGGACCGGACGGGCGAAGTAAGCCGTGAAGTCCTTGCCGTTGACGATGATCTTGCCGGAGCCAGCCTTGACCCATACGCGGGCGACAGCGTTCTTGCGCTTGCCGGTTGCGTAGGAACGGCCGAGGCTGTCGACCTTGCGGACGTGAACCGGTGCCTGGCCTTCAGCCGACGCGAGGTCCTTCAGAGAGGAGAGATCGGCCATGATCAGGCGCTCCTTACGTTCTTCGAGTTCAGCGAAGCCACGTCGAGAGCGACCGGCTGCTGTGCTTCATGGGGGTGATTGGAACCAGCGTAAACGCGCAGGTTCTTCAGCTGGCGACGGCCGAGCGGGCCGCGCGGGATCATGCGCTCGATGGCCTTCTCGATGACGCGCTCCGGGAAGCGGCCTTCGATGATGGCGCGTGCGGTGCGCTCCTTGATGCCACCCGGGTAGCCGGTGTGCCAGTAGTACTTCTTGTCGGAATACTTCTTGCCCGTGAGGACGCACTTTTCCGCGTTGATGATGATGACGTTATCGCCATCGTCAACGTGGGGGGTGTAGGTTGCCTTGTGCTTGCCGCGCAGGCGGTTGGCAACGAGGGTGGCGAGGCGGCCGACAACGAGCCCTTCGGCGTCGATGATGATCCACTTCTTCTCAACCTCTGCAGGCTTCTGAACGAAGGTCGACATGGTTTTCTCTTTCGTTGGTCCCTCGGATCGCGGACAAGCCGTTTACCGGGGCGTTTCTTGTTGCTTGGATTTGTCGGCTTGGCTGATGGGCCGAGGCGACAAAAAGAAAGCGGGCCTCGTGAGGTCCGCGATCTGTGGCGGCTTATACTGGCAGGGCCCATGAGCGTCAAGAACGGCAGATTTGGCGGCCTGAAAATAGACCTATATATTTCAATGGTTTATGGATGGGGTAATTTAATACCACAATAAATATTGCGGCCGACCGGGTGTTTGGAAGGCTGTCGTCGGGCAGAACCTTGCTCCGCTTGCTCAAATCGAGTGCCGTAATCGGCTCGATGGATCGGGTGGGGCAGGGCCGTGCCGATTGAATGTCGGGGCCATGAGAGAGCAACGGCGATGACCTTGGCCCCGGGCGGCCTCCGGGATGGCGGTGGTCTCGGCTCGGGCCGCGCGCTGCCTCTGCGCCGATCAACGGGCAATCTGCGCGTCAGGGAACCCTCTATCATCGCCCTCGGAGCCATGGGAGGACGGCATCGACAGGCGGCCTCCGGCGTTGCATGGAAACAGGAACGGCGGAAAAGTCGAGCAACATTCAGAAATACTATCTAAAGTAGAATTTATAAATGTTGAGTCATATTCGCCTTCGTAACGCATCCCTAGATTTTGGGGGTCCATAAGCGATTTTTGCCACCGTAGCGAACGATTTTTCTCAGTAATGCTGCGCTGCAGGCCGCCGATTAGAATAGGATAACGTCTCCGTGATATTAGATCTGACTAATGAAAAGTAGTAGGTGTCGCTAATTCAACCATTAGTGCGCGCTAATTTACCTTCTGCGCCAATGGAAACAAAAAAAGAACATAAGGGGAATTTATTGCCGCGAGGCGGGCGTATTCCGCTATCCGGATGACAGCCGCTGGAGCGAGTGAGAGCGTCTCGAAACCGTCTTCTCGCGCGGTGACGGGATGGCTTTTTGTGCGGCTGCGAGATCTTCACGGTTGGCGCGAGGAGAGGCCTTCCGCTGTAAGCCCGCCGCTGATTCGCATCCGATCTTGGGCGGCCCCTCGCGCTTGCGCCTCACAGTCACTACATCGGAATCACACGACGTCACTCTTCACCTGCGCAAGCCGGGAGCCCGCGATGAATTCTGCAACAAACCATGACCGATATGAGCCCGATTATCTGGCAGATATTCTGAAGTCAGCGAAAACCATCGCCCTTCTTGGAGGCTCTCCCAATCCCGAGCGGCCGAGCAATGGGGTGATGCGCTTCCTCCTGTCGCGCGGTTATGAGGTATTTCCCGTCAATCCGGGGCAGGCCGGCAAGGAGATACACGGCCGCACCGTCTATGCACGGCTTGCAGATGTCCCGCAGCCGGTGGATCTGGTGGATGTATTCCGCGCCTCGGAATATCTGGAAGGCGTGGTGGATGAGGTGCTTGCGCTGCCGCAACTGCCAAGCGTCATCTGGGCGCAGCTTGGCGTGCGCGACGATGCCGCTGGCGCCGCGCCGAGGCGGTCGGCATCAAGGTCGTCATGAACCGCTGCCCCGCGATCGAGATCCCGCGCCTGCTTGGCTGACGGGCTTGGCTGGCGGGGGAACCGGGGTGAGGGGCAGGATCAGTCTCGCAGCATGTCCGGTTCGGCGCGCAAAGTGTTGAGCGCGGTGGCATTGCCGCAATAGCGGGTAAATTCCTTTTCGAGCTTGCCGCTGGCAATGTCGGCCCGACAGCGCGCCTTGCCGCTGCAGCGGGCGCAGGTTGCCTCCATGTCTGCAAACAGCGCCGGATGGATGAGCTGCGCCTCGACCGGATCGATGTTGATGGCCTGCATGAGAGCAAGCATTTCCTCGGCCGCCGCAGGTCCAAGCCGTGCGATACGCACCAGTTCATCAAGCGGCATGGAATGCTCGGCGGCAATCCGCCGGGCGGCATCTTCGTCGAGTGATCCGAGCGCCTTGGTGTAATCCGCCTCGGCGGCAAAGGCATCCGCGCACCAGCGCAGAAATCGCGCCGGAAGTGTATCGGTCGTTGATTGGAATGTTGCCGTCATGCTGCAGCGCTCCCCAAAAGCATCGGCAGGCACTTTGCCCGCCTGAATTGTCTCAACTATTTGCCTTCGGAGTGACTGCGGTCCTTGATCGGGATCAACAGGCGCGCTTTGCTGACAACCGGCGATGGAAACCGGGGAGATGTAATGCCGAGCAGACAGCCTGGTTTTTCGACGCTGGCGGTGCACGCCGGGGCGGCGCCTGACGCGACGACCGGTGCCCGCGCGACGCCTATTTACCAGACTGCTTCCTTCGTTTTTGCCGATGCCGATCATGCCGCAGCCCTGTTCGGCCTTCGGGAATTCGGCAACGTCTATACGCGCATCACCAACCCCACCCAGGCCGTGCTGGAAGAACGCCTCGCAGCCCTGGAGGGCGGCACGGCGGCTCTTGCGGTCGCCTCCGGTCAGGCGGCGCAGATGCTCGTCTTTCACATATTGATGAGCCCCGGTGACAATTTCATTGCAGCCCATCAGCTTTATGGCGGTTCGATCAACCAGTTCGGCCATGCCTTCAGCAATTTCGGCTGGGATGTCCGTTGGGCCGATGCCGCTGACCCGCAAAGTTTCGAGGCGCAGATCGACGGACGCACCCGCGCCATCTTCGTCGAGAGCCTGACCAACCCTGCCGGCCTCTTCGTCGATATCGCGGCAATTGCCGCGATTGCCCGCCGCCATGGCCTGCCGTTCATCGTCGACAACACCCTCGCCACGCCATACCTGCTGCGCCCGCTCGAACATGGCGCCGATATCGTGGTGCATTCGCTGACCAAATTCCTCGGCGGACACGGCAATTCCGTCGGCGGTGTCCTCGTCGATGGCGGCACGTTCGACTGGTCCCGCTCCGGCAATTACCCGATGCTGAGCGAGCCGCGGCCGGAATATGATGGCCTCGTCCTGCATCAGGTCTTCGGCAATACGGCCTTCGCGGTCGGCGCGCGGGCGCTCGGCCTGCGTGATCTCGGCCCCTCCATCTCACCCTTCAATGCCTTCCAGATATTGACCGGCATCGAGACGCTGCCCTTGCGAATGCAGCGCCATTCCGACAATGCGCTTGCTGTTGCGACATGGCTGAGGCGGCAGCGTCAGGTGGCCTGGGTCAACTATTCCGGCCTCAACGATCACCCGAACCATGCGCTGCAGCGACGTTATTCGCCCAAGGGAGCCGGTGCCGTCTTCACCTTCGGGCTACAGGCCACCAACGGTCTCGCGACCGATATGGCGGCCATCGCGGAGGAGGAGACGACGCCCGCTATTATCGCCGGAAGGCTTTTCGTCGAGGCCCTGCAGCTTTTCTCGCATCTCGCCAATATCGGCGACACCCGCTCGCTCGTCACCCATCCGGCGTCCACCACCCACCGGCAACTGACCGACGAGCAGAAGACCGCCGCCGGCGCCAGTCCCGAGGTCGTGCGCCTGTCGATCGGCATCGAAGACCCGGAGGATCTGATCGAGGATTTGCGCCAGGCGCTCGAAAAGATCTGAGGGCAGGCGGCGAACAGTCGAATTTCATTTCATTCGTACTTTATTAAATATGTTCGCATCGAATTGGGGACACGCCGCAATCCTTTCTCATCCCCGTGCGTTCATCTGCGGGTTGTTCAACATGGGAGACCGGACATGAACACTTTTCGGCAGACGATCCTTGTGGTCGAGGACGAAACGCTGGTGCGCTTTGCAATCGCCGATGCGCTGGAAGATGCAGGGCACAGGGTTCTGGAGGCGGGCAATGTGCTCGAAGCCGTCGGCCAGCTTGGCCTGCGCGAAGATATCGCCCTCGTGCTCACCGATGTCGATATGCCGGGTGGCCTGAACGGTGTCGATCTCGCCCGCATGGTTGCCGAATGCGCGCCGCATATCGGCATCATCGTCTCGTCGGCGCGGCGCTTGCCGGATCTTCCCGAATTGCCGGCAGCTGCCCGCTACCTGCCCAAGCCCGGCACGCCGCCACGATGCTGGCCATGGTGGATGAAGTCATGGCCGAAAGCGGCCGTTGCGACGATGCGCGCCGGCAGTTCCACCAGCGCGCTTGATCATTGGCGCGCCTGATTATTGACTGGCAGGCGAGGGCGCCGGCCATCATGCCTGACACTCAGGCACCAAAACCGCCATCGATCGTGTGCATCGCGCCGGTGATGAAGCCCGCTTCCGGGCCGGCGAGATAGGCGGCAAGCCCCGCAATCTCCTCCGGCTTGCCGTGGCGCTTGAGCGCCATGAAACCGTGCATCATCGAGGCCATCGGCCCGTCTGCCGGGTTCATGTCGGTGGATGTCGGGCCGGGCTGGATGACGTTGACGGTGATCTGACGTTCGCCGAAATCGCGCGCCAGTCCGCGGGCCATGCCCTGCAGGGCGGATTTCGACAGCGCATAGGCGGCACCGCCGGCAAACGGCATGCGATCGCCATTGACCGAACCGATGATGATGATCCGGCCGCCGTCAGGCATCGTGCGGGCCGCTTCCACCGAGGCGTGATAGGGTGCGCGCACATTGATGTCGATCATCTTGTCGACGGCATCCGGGTCGATCGTCAGCGGATCGCCAAGCGCAAGCGTTCCGGCATTGACGACGAGAACGTCCAGCGGCCCGCTGTCGCGCACGACGCCGATCACCGCCTCGCGATTGCCGGCATCCGATTGGATTGCCGTCGCACCGGTTTCCTTGGCGAGAGCCTCGGAGGCTTCTTTCGATCCGCCATAGGTGAAGATCACCTTGCGCCGTCGGCCGAAAAGCGGCGGACGATCGAGGCGCCGATGCCGCGGCTACCGCCGATGATGAGTACCGTCTTACCCTTGAAGTCTGTCATGGCACTGTCCTTCATGTGGATTGAGGTTGAATATTTATGTAATGGGCGATACATAAATGCAGACCCAGGCATTGGTCAAGGGATTATGTAGTGTCTGATACAAAAATAATTGCAGCGCGTGGCAGGCCCCGTCGCTTTGATAGGGAGCAGGCCTTGGCAAAGGCGCAGGATCTGTTCCACGCCCGCGGCTATGATGCCGTGAGCCTTGCCGAGCTGACGGCCGCACTCGGCATCAATCCGCCCAGCTTCTATTCGGCCTTCGGCAGCAAGGCGGCGCTCTACAAGGAAGCGCTGAGCCGTTACGAGCAGAGTGAAGGACTGGATGTTGAAACGGCACTGGCGCCCGGCCGCTCGCTGTCGGCCGGCGTCGCGGCACTCTTGCGCCTTGCGGCGGACAGCTATGGCAGGGGCGATTGCCGCGGCTGCATGGTGATCGAGGGCGCGCGCTCAACGATCGATCCCGAGGCGGGCGATGCGGCACGGGCAAGGCTTGCCGGCGCCCGTGCCTTCATTCATGAGAGGATCGCCCGTCTGGATGCCGAAAATGCCGATATAGCCACCGACTACGTGATGATGGCGATGTCGGGCCTGTCGGGCAGCGCCCGCAACGGCATGCCGCTGGAGCGGTTGAGACTGATGGCCCGCATGGCCGCCGATGGCCTCGCCCATCAACAGGAGAAGAGTGGATCATGAAGACCTGGACGGATTTCGACCTTGCCGCTATCGAACCGGAAGAGGGTGCACCGCTGCCCGAGCGCCTCATCGCCGGCAACCCGGTTTTCCGCACCTGGAATATCGAGGAGGCGGAAGGCGGCATCTATGCCGGCGTCTGGGAAGCGACGCCGGGCAAATGGTGCATCGTCTACGACGAGTGGGAATATTTCCACATTCTCTCCGGCCATTCCGTGGTGACGGAAGAGGGCGGTGAGCCGGTTCATCTGCGCCCCGGCGACAGGATGATCCTCAGACCCGGCTTCAAGGGAAGCTGGGAAGTGATTGAAACGACTCGCAAGGATTACGTGATCCGGCTCTGAGCCGGACACTGATCCTTAAGCACCGCGATCCTTAAGAACCGCCGGCATCTTCTTCTGCCCGGAAGGCCTTTGCAAAGTCTTCCGAGCCGAGAAACCCGAGAAGGCCGCGCAGTTCCCTCGAACGTTCCGGCCCGAGCGCCGCCTCGAAACGCGCCTGCGCCACCTTCCAGCGCTCCGTCAGTTCGGCCTGCTTCGCTTCGCCCGCGGCCGTCAGGCGCACATGCTTGACCCGGCGATCCGTTTCGCTCGGCACCAGTTCCACCAGCCCGTCGCGGATCAGCGGCTTCAGCGTGTGCCCGAGCGCCGAAAGATCCATGACCATTTCGCCAGCCAGTGCCTTCAATGTCGGTGCGCCGGAAAGCCGGATCTGGGAAAGAAGCGAATACTGCGTGCCCTTGAGCCCGGTCTCACCCATCGCATCGTCATAGAGCTGGCCGAGATGCCGCGCCGCCCGACGCATGGCCGAACTGTTGCAATAGGACCAGATCGCCGACGCCGGCATGCCGCCGACATCCTCCGGCACTGATATGTCCTTGATCGTTCCCGTGTCGCTCATTGCCTGTCTCTTCTCTCGGCCCGCCGTGAAGCCCCGTCTCGATCGCTCTGATAATCCGCCGACGAAAAAAATGCGACCGCCGTCTTGAACCTGCAAAATCCCTCCCGCATATTTAGTGGCATATACCAGTAAATTCAACCCGGCACCCGAAGCCGCGATCCATCGGCCGGTATGCACGCAAAGGAGAAGGACAATGACAATGACGACATCCAAGGGAACCGCACTCGTTACCGGCGCTTCGTCGGGGATCGGCGCCATCTATGCCGACCGACTGGCCGCGAGGGGCCATGACCTGATCCTCGTCGCCCGCGATGCGGCAAGGCTTGGCGAACTTGGCGACAAGCTCCAGGCGGTCCATGGCGTGAAGGTGGAAGTGCTGCGCGCCGACCTTTCCGATCGCGCCGATGTCCTCAAGGTCGATCAGCGGCTGCGTGAAGATGCGTCGATCACACTGCTCGTCAACAATGCCGGCATCGGCCCGAGCGATGGCGCTTTGGGCAGCGATCCCGATTATCTCGACAAGATGGTGGATCTCAACGTCTTTGCGGCCAACCGGCTCGCGATCGCGGCAGCACAGGCTTTTGCCGCACGCGGTACCGGCGCCATCATCAACACCGCTTCGGCCGTCGCGCTTGCGCCGCATCTGTTCAGTGCCACCTATTCGGCAGGCAAGGCCTTCATTCTGGCGCTGACGGAATCGCTTGCCACCGAACTCAAGGACAAGGCGTCCGTGTTCAGGCGGTTCTTCCGGGCTTTACCCGCACCGAGATCTTCGATCGCGTCGGCCGTTCCCTTGATGCCATTGATCCGGAACGCGTCATGGCGTCGAGGACATGGTGGATGCCGCGCTTGCCGGCTTCGATCAGGGCGAACTGGTGACGATACCGGCGCTGGCAGACAAGGCGCTGTACGACACCTATATCGGCGCCCGCAGCGCACTTGGCCCCTATCTGTCGTTGAAGCGGCCCGCACCGCGCTATGGCCTATGAGAAAAGGCGGTTCTGACAGCCGCTGCCGACATGTGAAATCGGCGGCGCTTTCACCCGCTATCGCAGGAGGATGGCGAGAGCCGGCGCGGCCAGCACGTTGACGAGCCCCACCAGCACCATGACCAGCCCGGCGATCGAGCCTTCCTCGGCGCCGATCTGGTTGGCCTTGGCCACGCCTGCGCCATGCGCGCCCATGCCGAAAAGCGCGCCGCGCGCCAGCGTCGACTTGAGCGGCAGCAGGCGCAGCAGCGTCTCGCCCATGATCGCTCCGAGCACGCCGGTGACGATGACGAAGAAGGCAGTCAGATCCGGCACGCCGCCGATATTTTCAGACACTTCCATCGCAAACGGCGTGCTGAACGAACGGGGCAGCAGGCTGAGCCGCAGCGTTCCGTCGATACTGAACAGGCTGGCCAGCGCCCATGCGGTGAGGATCGCCGTGGAGCTTCCGACCACGATCCCGAAGGCAAGCACGGGCCAGTAACGCGCAATCATCGCTCTCTGTTCGTAGATCGGGATGGCGAAGGCGACCGTGACGGGGCCCAGCACAACCATCAGCCAGTGCGTCGCGCCGATATATTCCCGGTAGGTCGTGTGCAGCACGAGCGCGATCACCACCAGCACGGCCGGCGCCACAATCAGCGGCGACAGAAGGTTCTTCGGCCAGCGGCGATAGATCAGTTTCGAAAGGTAGTAGAAAAAGATGGTGGCTGCGGACCAGAAAAGCGTGGTCAGGCCATTTTCAAGCGTGAGCACGTCGGCGCTCCAGCGCAAGCATCAGCCGGTAGCCGAGATCGACGGCCATCGCCGTCATGCACATGACGCAGAGCGTTCCGGCCACGATCACGACGATGATCTTCAATCCCACGACGCCCAGAAATTCCTTGTGGTCGAGAACGGCAAGAACGGCGGGAATGAAGAAGAGCAGCATGTCCGCCAGCAGAAGATAGGCGCCGCGCCGCATGCTCGAAAGCCGGATGGTGCCGGTGGCGAGAAGAAAAAGCAGGGCGAACATGCCAAGCACCGCGCCCGGCACGGGAATGCCGCTTGCTCGGCTGATACCTTCTCCGATGAGCCAGACGGCCACGATGAAAACGACCTGCGCCAGACGGCTGCGCCCGATGGCGCGATGGAAAAACAAGGCGGTCTTGTTGTGCCTGGACATTCAGCCCGATCTCTTCTGCACGACCCTCCCGATGGCGAACTATACGGTACTCCCGGCGCTAAGCAACGGAAGCCATTGCATGAGAGCCATGTGTTTTCGCAGGGCTCGAGAGGTGGTGCGCGTTGGAGCAATTCTACCAGACGGTAATCACACCGAGCGGCGGGATGTCACGATCGAGAGAAATCAGGGCCATATCTTCGGTGATCGATTGCGCTGCCAGAATGCGGTCGAACGGGTCGCGATGAGGGCCGGGCAACAGCGCGCTGCGCACCATGTGGGCGCTGCTGATTGCAAGCTCGCGAAACCCCTCGTTGTTGATCACCGCGGCGAAGTCAGGCAGCAGGAGAGAGGCGGTCGGGAGCCGTCCTTTGGTAAATTTGGTCGCGATTTCCCACGCGGATGCGGCGCTGACATGGATCTCGTTCGACGGCGCTCCGATGATCCTGCGCGCCGTTTCCGAGAGTTGAGGGGCGTCATTGAGCCACCAAAGCAGAGCGTGGGTATCCAGCAGATACCTCATTCTGCGATGAGATCCCGTATCTCATCGTCAGACAGCGGCTCGAAGAACTCCTGGCCGACAATCAGCCGGCCTTTGAAGCGCCCTGGCTGTCGGTTGGCGACTATTGTTTCGTGAGCGCCGACCTGTTGTCGCAGGATACGCAGGGCACCCTCAGGGTCATTGGCTTCGAGCGCCGCAGCAACGGCTTCAAGCTCCTCCCGGTTGGGTAGCTTTGCCAGGGCCTCTTTCAGGCCAGAGATCGCCTTTTCCTGCTTTGGTCCGGTGTCCATGGGCCGTATCCGTTTTGCATCCTCAACCGAGGGCTCAGTCTACACCGGAATGTGTCGGTCAGAAACCTGTCACCACCTCAGATCCAGCCGCTCCAGTCCGTGAAAATGGTAGACGTCCTTCACCTTGGGTGGCGCAGCGATCGTCATCTTCGGCAGCCGGCGAAACAGGATCGGCAGGACCGTATTGAGCTCCAGCCGCGCCAGCGGTGCACCGATGCAGAAATGGATGCCGGCGCCGAAAGAGAGGTTCTGGCCTTCGTTGCGATCCGGCTTGAAGGTGAGCGGATCGGGAAATTTCGCCGGATCGAGATTGGCAGCCGCCAAAATGAGGCTCACCTTGTCACCGCGCCGGAAGGATACACCGTCAACCTCGACATCCTCCAGTGCCCAGCGCTGGAAGATATGGACGGGCGCGCAGATCCGCAGCGTCTCCTCGACCGTCCGCTCAGTCGTCGTCTCGTCGCGAAAGAGATCGCCGACCGGCAGACCGCTTTCGAGAATGACCCGCACCGAATTGCCGATCTGGTGGACGGTTGCCTCATGTCCGGCATTGAGAAGCACGATCGTCGTCGAGACGAGTTCGTCGTCGGACAGATACTGGCCCTTGTGCTCGGTGTGGATCATGTGGCTGAGCAGATCTTCGCGCGGCGCTTTGCGCCGCTCTGCGATCAGGCTTTTGACGTAATCGGCAAATTCCTTTGCCGCCCGGTCCGCCGCGTGCTCGTCCTCTTCTGTCCGCTTGAACATGTACATGCCCACATAGTCATGCGACCATTTCAAAAGCTGCGGCCCCATTTCGTCGGGAATGCCGATCATCCGGCCGATCATCGTCACCGGAATGATGTCGGCAAAGGAGGAAAGAAGCTCGGTCTTTCCGTCCTTTTCGAAACCATCGATCAGCGTCTCCGCAAGCTCGGCGATTTCCGGACGCAATCTTTCGATCTGGCGGGAGACGAAGGCACGGTTCACCATGGTGCGAAGGCGGCTGTGTTCCGGCGGCTCGATCTCCAGCAGCGAATGGCGCTCGGCGAGGTCGAAGTTTTCAAGATGCGGCTGCGGTGCGGGAAGTCCGAGTTCCTCGCGGCTGGCGATATGCAGGATCTGTCGACCGAAACGCCTGTCGCGCAGCAAGGCGCCCACATGCTCATAGCCGGTAAAGAACCATTGCCGCTGTTCCTCCCAGAAGAAGGTGGGACAATGCTGGTGAAGCGCCGCATAGATCCGGTTCGGATCACTGTAGAAGGCTGCATTGCGCCCGTCGAGAGACACGCGGCGGCTGGCATCGATGCGGATGAAATCGGGCAGGGGAGACTGGATAGCGTTCATGTTCCGATTGCTATCGCATTCTTTTCGCTTGCGGAAGTCGCCGGTGAAGAATGATGCGACAGGGTATCGGTGAACGCCTTCGGAGCTGGAGCTTCAGGCTCCAGGCTTCGAAAGATAGTCAGCGGTGGCCGATCGCCGCCATTCGCTTCAGCGCTGCAACCTGCCGGTTGCTTCGCCGTCGAGGTCGGCCGTGTCCGGTTCGGTGCGGTCGATCGACGGCACGATGGTGATCTCGCCGTCATCGCCGATCGCCGAACGGTCCCGCCCGGCAGCCTTTGCGGCATAGAGAGCCCGGTCGCAGAGCTCAGCAGCACGTCGAGATTGGCGACACTTGCCGGCGCAAACGAGATGCCGGTGCTGACCGTGACCTTGAGCTTATGATTGCCGATATCGATCGGCTGGCGCTTCAGCGTCGTCCGCACGGCCTCCGCGATGCTGGCGGCTTCCACCATGTCGGCGACGCGCAGGATCGAGGCGAATTCCTCGCCGCCCATCCGGCCGAACTGGCCGCGGCCGCGCAGCGACATCTGGCCGACGCTGGAGAATGCCACGAGAACCGCATCGCCCGCCTGATGGCCGCAGCGATCGTTGATCTGCTTGAAACTGTCGAGATCGAACTGCAGCAGCGCGATCAGCGGCTTGTCGGCGCAGTCGTTCTTCTGCAGCCGGTGAAATTCGTCGATCAGGCCGCGCCGGTTGAGGACGCCGGTCAGCGGGTCGGTGAGCGCCAGCGCCTTCAATTTGGCTTCCGAACGTTCATTGATCAGCCTTGCGCAGCTCATCACGCAGGCGACGAAGCAGAGGGCAGCGGTGATCAGCAGCCAGAGGCCGCGCGCATTGGTATCGAAATCGGATGGCTGGCTGATCAGGGCCATGCCGGCCACGGCAAGGCTCGACAGGACCTGCAGGCCGACGAAGCCGGAAAAGACCTTGCGGGTAAAGCGCGAGCCCGGCTGGCGGTAAAGCGTGACAGCGATCAGGATCCCGTAGCCGATCGCTGCCGCGACATTGAACAGCGCCACGCGATAGGCAAACGTCTCGCGCACCGGCGTCAGAAACATGCCCGCGATCCAGACCAGTGCCGGAATGGCGACGAAGGGCTCGACGCGCTTGTTGTCGAACTGCAGCATCCCCGCTATCCACAGGCCGATGCCGGTAAGTGCGGCGGTATTGGCGACCTCGATCGAGACGAAGTCGGGCGTGCTGCCGCGAAGCGCGATCAGCGCAACGCCGGCGCCATGCAGAAGGAAGCCGCCGCCCCAGCTGAGGTAATAGGGCTGCCGCTCATAGTACCAGCGGGTCCACAGGAGAACGCCAAGCGTCGAGGCCTCGGCGGCCCAGATCATGAATCCCGTAACGATGTCCAAAGGCATTCTCCTGCTAACTGAAACAAGCAGTTATCAGGCAGTGCTTAAGGTCTCGTTTCGCCATTGCGCCGCGTTTGAACGAGATTGCCCGCAAAGCGCCGAATTTGGCCGCTCTGTTCACCGCTCCTTCACCATGCCGCGACAAAACGGTTGGGAGAATGTGTCCGGTAACTGGCGGGCAGGGATCTGGTCGCTAAGACGGCCACCAACGCGCTTTGCCTGCGGATTAAGGATATCGGCTGGCCTGTCTTGAAGTAGAGGGGCCGGACACTCTATGTAGGGTGTGACCCATTCCAATGATTCCGGGGCACGACGCTGCCTTCGGCAAGGCATTTGACAAAGGACGGACATGAGAAATCCAGTTGATACCGCAATGGCACTCGTGCCGATGGTCGTCGAGCAGACCAATCGCGGTGAGCGCTCCTACGATATCTATTCGCGCCTTCTCAAAGAGCGGATCATCTTCCTGACCGGTCCGGTGGAAGACTATATGGCGTCGCTCGTCTGCGCCCAGCTTCTGTTCCTCGAGGCCGAAAACCCGAAGAAGGAAATCTACCTCTACATCAACTCGCCGGGTGGCGTCGTCACCGCCGGCATGGCGATCTACGACACGATGCAGTTCATCAAGCCTGCCGTCGCGACGCTGTGCATAGGCCAGGCGGCGTCGATGGGCTCGCTGCTTCTGGCAGCCGGCGAGAAGGGCATGCGTTTCGCAACGCCGAACTCGCGCATCATGGTTCACCAGCCCTCCGGCGGCTTCCAGGGCCAGGCATCCGACATCGAGCGTCACGCCCGCGACATCCTCAAGATGAAGCGCCGCCTGAACGAGGTCTATGTCAAGCACACCGGCCGCACCTATGAGGAAGTTGAAAAGACCCTCGACCGTGACCATTTCATGGATGCCGACGAGGCACTGAACTGGGGTGTCATCGACAAGGTCCTGACATCGCGCGTTGAAGTGGAAGGCGCTTCCGCATCTTAAGGTTACGGGGAATCCCTCATGGCTCTCACCCCGTTGTGAGTAAAATGAGGGGTTTCAACTCCTGCGGAAAACGCTATTAGTGATATTAAGGCTGTGTTGAACTTTTGTGACATAGCATTCGTCTTTAGGGGTTTCGTTGCCGCCGGTCAGGATTGCAAGGTCGGACCGGTATAGTACCCCCGGGGAAACAGGCCGGCGCCGGACATGATCCGGAGCCAGCCGACAGCGGTGAAGTGGACCGCGCCCGCCATTCGACCCAAGAGGCGGGACGGCGGAGTGCTGGAAGGAAAGTGATATGAGCAAGGTCAGCAGCGGCAACGGCGGCGACTCGAAGAACACATTGTACTGCTCCTTCTGCGGAAAGAGCCAGCACGAGGTCCGCAAACTGATTGCCGGACCGACCGTTTTCATCTGCGATGAATGCGTCGAATTGTGCATGGACATCATCCGCGAAGAGAACAAATCTTCGATGGTCAAGTCGCGCGACGGAGTTCCGACGCCGCAGGACATCATCAAGGTTCTCGACGAGTACGTCATCGGTCAGCAGCAGGCGAAACGCATCCTGTCGGTCGCCGTGCACAACCATTACAAGCGCCTCGCACACGCCTCTAAGGGCGGTGATGTCGAGCTCGCAAAGTCCAACATCCTCCTCGTCGGCCCGACCGGCTGCGGCAAGACTTATCTCGCCCAGACGCTCGCCCGCATCATCGACGTGCCGTTCACCATGGCAGACGCGACGACGCTGACGGAAGCCGGCTATGTCGGTGAGGACGTGGAAAACATCATCCTGAAGCTGCTTCAGGCTGCCGATTACAACGTCGAGCGCGCCCAGCGCGGCATCGTCTATATCGACGAAGTCGACAAGATCTCGCGCAAGTCGGACAACCCGTCCATCACCCGCGACGTCTCGGGCGAAGGCGTGCAGCAGGCGCTTCTGAAGATCATGGAAGGCACCGTCGCTTCGGTCCCGCCGCAGGGCGGCCGCAAGCATCCGCAGCAGGAATTCCTGCAGGTGGATACGACGAACATCCTGTTCATCTGCGGTGGCGCATTCGCCGGCCTCGACAAGCTGATTTCGGCCCGTGGTGAAAAGACCTCGATCGGCTTCGGTGCCACTGTCGCGCACCCGGACGATCGTCGCGTCGGCGCGGTCCTGCGCGATCTGGAGCCGGAAGATCTGGTCAAGTTCGGCCTCATTCCGGAATTCATCGGTCGTCTGCCGGTTCTGGCAACGCTCGAGGATCTCGATGAGGATGCGCTGATCCAGATCCTGTCGGAGCCGAAGAACGCGCTCGTCAAGCAGTACCAGCGCCTGTTCGAGATGGAAGACGTGGAACTGACCTTCCACGAGGACGCTCTTCGCGAAATCGCCCGCAAGGCGATCATCCGCAAGACCGGCGCCCGCGCCTTCGCTCGATCATGGAAAAGATCCTGCTCGACACTATGTTCGAACTGCCGGCGCTGGAAGGCGTGCGCGAAGTCGTCATCTCCGACGAAGTCGTCAACGGCAATGCCCGTCCGCTCTACATCTATGCCGAACGGCAGGATGAAAAGGCGAACGTTTCGGCCTGATCCGTAACGTCTCGTGATCAAGTATTTTGAAAGGGCTCCTGACGGGGCCCTTTCTCGTTTTGGCTCTGCCAGTGTCGCAGGGTTGAGCCATGGGGCAGGGTGGATTGTTAGGGATGCCCTTGCTTTTTCGGCCCCGTCCACCATTTTCGGCCCCTGAAGAGTTGCACGCGCTTTCCCTTGCTCTACAAGAGATCGATGGGAAGATCGTCGTCGTTCCGGACGCGCCGCCGCTTCGCCCGCCTGTGCGTCCACGCTTGTGTGGCCAGGCCGGGCTTGAACGGGCAAGGACCGGAACAAGGGTGCCGCCCTCCCTTGTGATCTGCATACCCTTGTGAACGGTCCGGGCTATCTATGCGTTTACGTCATACCACTGTCACGTCTGGCGACGGGCAGGGTGGCGAAGGCTTGAAAACGCTTTTGGAAACCTCCACTTTGGGCAAGAATAGAGTGCTGGGTGATTTGCCCGGCACGCTCCCGGAAACGGGACGATGGAAAGGAAATGACATGACGAATTCAACGTCTGCGGCACCCGGCGTCGAGACCTACCCGGTCCTCCCACTGCGCGACATCGTGGTGTTCCCGCACATGATCGTGCCCCTGTTCGTCGGACGCGAAAAGTCCATTCGCGCGCTGGAAGAAGTGATGGGTTCCGACAAGCAGATCATGCTCGTCACCCAGATCAATGCCAGTGACGACGATCCGGATCCGTCGGCGATCTACACCGTTGGCACGGTTGCCAATGTCCTTCAGCTGCTGAAGCTGCCTGACGGCACCGTCAAGGTTCTGGTCGAAGGCCGTGCCCGCGCCAAGGTCGAGAGCTACAGCGACCGCGAGGAATTCTACGAGGCTTCCGCCCACGTGCTGGAAGAGCCCGATGAGGATGCCGTCGAGGTCGAAGCCCTGTCGCGCTCCGTGGTCTCCGAGTTCGAGAACTACGTAAAGCTCAACAAGAAGATCTCGCCGGAAGTCGTCGGCGCCGCAAGCCAGATCGAGGATTACTCGAAGCTCGCTGATACGGTCGCCTCGCACCTGTCGATCAAGATCACCGAAAAGCAGGAAATGCTGGAAACGGTTTCCGTCAAGCTGCGTCTGGAAAAGGCGCTCGGCTTCATGGAAGGCGAGATCTCCGTGCTTCAGGTCGAAAAGCGCATCCGCTCGCGCGTCAAGCGCCAGATGGAGAAGACCCAGCGCGAATATTACCTGAACGAACAGATGAAGGCGATCCAGAAGGAACTCGGCGACGGCGAGGAAGGCCGTGACGAGATGGCCGAACTGGAAGAGCGCATCTCCAAGACGAAGCTCTCCAAGGAGGCCCGCGAAAAGGCGGATGCCGAGCTGAAGAAGCTGCGCCAGATGAGCCCGATGTCGGCGGAAGCCACCGTCGTGCGCAACTATCTCGACTGGCTGCTCGGCATTCCGTGGGGCAAGAAGTCGAAGATCAAGTCCGACCTCAACAACGCCGAAAAGATCCTCGAACTGGATCATTTCGGTCTCGACAAGGTCAAGGAACGCATCATCGAGTATCTGGCGGTCCAGGCCCGCGCGACCAAGATCAAGGGTCCGATCCTGTGCCTCGTCGGCCCTCCGGGCGTCGGCAAGACCTCGCTCGCCCAGTCGATCGCCAAGGCGACCGGCCGCGAATACGTGCGCATGGCCCTCGGTGGCGTTCGTGACGAGGCCGAGATCCGCGGTCATCGCCGCACCTATATCGGCTCGATGCCCGGCAAGATCATCCAGTCGATGAAGAAGGCGAAGAAGTCCAACCCGCTCTTCCTGCTCGACGAAATCGACAAGATGGGCTCGGATTTCCGCGGCGATCCGTCTTCGGCTCTGCTCGAAGTGCTCGACCCGGCACAGAACTCGACCTTCATGGATCACTACCTGGAAGTCGAATACGATCTGTCGGACGTGATGTTCATCACCACGGCCAACACGCTCAACATTCCCGGCCCACTGATGGACCGCATGGAGATCATTCGCATCGCCGGTTACACCGAAGATGAGAAGCGCGAGATCGCCAAGCGTCACCTTCTGCCGAAGGCGATCAAGGAACACGCTCTGCAGCCGAACGAATTCTCGGTTTCGGACGATGCCCTGATGGCCATCAGCCAGCGCTACACCCGTGAAGCCGGTGTCCGCTCCTTTGAGCGCGAGCTGATGAAGCTCGCCCGCAAGGCGGTAACGGAAATCATCAAGGGCAAGACGAAGTCGGTGGACATCACGGCCGCCAATATTTCGGATTACCTCGGTGTTCCGCATTACCGTCACGGCGAAGCGAGGGTGAGGATCAGGTCGGTGTCGTCACCGGTCTCGCCTGGACGGAAGTCGGCGGCGAGCTTCTGACGATCGAAGGTGTCATGATGCCCGGCAAGGGCCGCATGACCGTCACCGGCAACCTGAAGGAAGTGATGAAGGAATCGATCTCGGCAGCGGCATCCTATGTCCGCTCGCGCGCTGTCGATTTCGGCATCGAGCCGCCGCGTTTCGACAAGTCGGACATCCACGTCCACGTTCCGGAAGGGGCAACCCCGAAGGACGGACCGTCCGCCGGTGTCGCCATGGCAACCGCGATCGTCTCTGTCATGACCGGCATCCCGGTTTCCAAGGATGTCGCAATGACGGGTGAGATCACGCTGCGTGGTCGCGTCCTGCCGATCGGTGGCCTGAAGGAAAAGCTGCTCGCGGCTCTGCGCGGTGGCATCAAGAAGGTTCTGATCCCGGAAGAGAACGCCAAGGACCTGGCGGAGATCCCGGATAACGTGAAGAACAACATGGAGATCATTCCGGTCTCGCGCATGGGTGAGGTCATCAAGCACGCCCTCATCCGCCAGCCGGAACCGATCGAGTGGGATGGAACCGTCGAGACACCCGTTATCGCCACGGTTGAGGGCGTCGATGATGGTGCAGCTACGGTTGCCCATTGAGTCTCTGACGATCTGCTCGGGATACCGGGCATGGTCGACCCGCGATGAACTGTGAAAAAAGCCGGCGAAAGCGGCTTTTTTGTGAAATCTGGCCTCTCCCCCTTGTTTTTCAGGCGATAGCGGAGCTTTTGGGTTGCCAAGCGCCGATGCGAAACTATGTTCGGCGCCGATTTATGAGTCGTTCCAAAACCGTTGAAAGGGTGGAAACATGAACAAGAACGAGCTGGTATCCGCAGTCGCCGAAAAGGCTGGTCTGTCGAAGGCCGATGCCGCATCTGCCGTGGATGCAGTTTTCGAAACTGTCCAGGGCGAGCTGAAGAACGGTGGCGACATCCGTCTCGCTGGCTTCGGCAGCTTCTCCGTTTCCCGTCGTGAAGCATCCAAGGGCCGCAACCCGTCGACCGGCGCTGAAGTCGACATCCCGGCACGCAACGTGCCGAAGTTCTCGGCCGGCAAGGGCCTGAAGGACGCGGTCAACAGCTAATTGCAGCTGCATCTGGCGTTCGCGCCATGATCCGAAAGGCCCGGCTTTTGCCGGGCCTTGTGTTTGAAGCCCGGGCTTGCGGTGAATATCGGCAGGCGACACGGCGGTTGTTCACAGAAGTACAACTCAGGATCCTGAAGTTGTCATCCCTCCGTCACCTAAATGAAGCAAAAGCCAACCGGTGGTTTTACGGAGGGCTTTCCAATGACATTTTCTATCCGCCTGGCGCTGACGGCTTCGCTTCTGGCATCCGCTGCCATTCCGGCCGGCGCCGAACAGGTCTTCAATCGAGTTGCCGTCTTTCCTGTCGCCAGCAACCTGCCCGAGGGCAAGGACAGGGAGACGTCGTCGGAAATCATCACGGCAACAGCTGACGGCAAGACGCTGATCTATTCCGACGCCCCGGGCAGTACGATCGGCTTCATCGATATCACGGATGCCAGGGCGCCGAAGGCCGGCGGGTCGGTTCCGATCGACGGTGAGCCCAATTCGGTCGCGGCCGTCGGCTCAAAGGTTCTCGTCACCATCGACCGGACCAAGGACCTGACGAAGCCTGCCGGCTCGCTCGGTGTCGTCGATATCGCCACGAGGCGTCTTGAAACTCCTGCGATCTCGGTGGCCAGCCGGATTCCGTCGTTGTGGCGCCGGACGGCAGCTTTGCCGCCATCGCCATGGAGAACCAGCGCGACGAGGACGTCAATGACGGCGCCCTGCCGCAGCTGCCGGCCGGTGAACTGCTGATCCTGGCGTTGAAGGACGGTGCGCCGGATTGCGCCGCAATCCGCCATGTCGACCTGACCGGTCTTGCCACCGTGGCGCCGGAAGACCCGGAGCCGGAATTCGTCAACATCAATGCCAATGGCGAAATCGCGGTGACGCTGCAGGAAAACAACCACGTCGTCATCGTTGACAGCAAGACCGCCAAGGTGATCAGCCACTTCTCGGCTGGCACCGTGGATCTCGAAGGCGTGGATGCCAAAACTGATGGCGCGCTCGCCTTCAACGGCAAGCTCGCCGGCATCCCGCGTGAGCCGGATGCGGTCAAGTGGCTGGGGACCGACCGTCTGGTGATCGCCAATGAAGGAGACTGGAAGGGCGGCTCGCGCGGCTTCACCATCTTCGATCGTTCGGGCAAGGTTCTTCACGATGCCGGGACGTCTCTCGAATATGCGATTGCCCGCCTGGGCCACTTCCCGGAAAAGCGCGCAAAGAACAAGGGCGTCGAACCGGAGGGTATGGAAGCCGCTGTCTTTGGCGGTCAGCAATATTTCTTCGTTCTCTCCGAGCGTGGCTCGATGATTGCGGTTTACAAGGATACGGGCGGCACGCCGGAGCTCGTGCAGCTTCTGCCTTCGGGCGTCTCGCCAGAAGGCGCAGTCGCCATTCCCGGCAGAAATCTTCTCGCCTCGGCGAATGAAGCCGATCTCGGCAAGGACGGCGGCCCGCGCTCGCATGTGATGATCTACGAGCTGGCTGAGGGCGAAAAGGCCTATCCGACGATCCTCTCGAAGGATGTCGATGGCAAGCCGCTGGGCTGGGGCGCACTGTCGGGCATGGTCGGGGATGCCGCGAAGAACGATGTCGTCTATGCGGTGAGCGACAGCTTCTATGCCATGCAGCCGTCTATCTATACGATCGACGTGGCGAAGAAGCCGGCCGAGATCACCGGTGTGACACGCATTACCCGCAATGGTCAGCCCGCTCAGAAACTGGATCTCGAAGGGATCACGCAGGACGGCAAGGGCGGCTTCTGGCTGGCTTCTGAAGGTGACAGCGCCAAGCTGGTGCCGCACGGCCTCTATAACGTCAATGCCAAGGGTGAGATCAAGGCAGAGATCGCGCTTCCGGCGGAACTCCTTGCAGGGGAAACCCGCTATGGTCTCGAAGGCATTACAGCGATCGGCTCCGGCGATGACCTGACGCTGTGGATGGCCATCCAGCGTGAGTGGAAGGACGACCCGAAGGGTCAGGTCAAGCTTGTCTCCTACAAGCCGAAGTCGAAGGAATGGGCGGCCGTCCGTTATCCGCTGCAAAGCACGGACAAGGGTTGGGTCGGCCTCTCGGAAATTACCGCCAACGGTGATTACCTCTATGTCATCGAACGTGACAATCAGATTGGTGACGCGGCGCGGCTTAAAAAGCTCTTCCGTGTTGCGCTGAAGGATATGAAGCCGGCCAAGCTCGGCGGGGAGTTGCAGGTGGTCGCCAAGCAGGAGGTTCATGACTTCCTGCCGCAGCTGAAGAGCGCGACGAACGGCTACGTCCTCGACAAGCTGGAAGGCTTCGCTTTCGACAAGTCGGGCCGCGCCTTCATGGTCACGGATAATGACGGCGTCGATGGCTCGTCCGGTGAGACCCTGTTCCTTCCCGTGGATCTGAAGGCGACAAACTGATCCTGCACCATCAACAGGAAAAGGCCGGGTGATGTTTCGCCCGGCCTTTTTTCTTGGGCGCTCCTCCATTAGATCTGGCGTTCCCGATGTGTTCGCATGATTCGATCAAGATGAGCCGCCCAAGATGACCGCCTTCCGCTTCATCCACGCCGCCGACCTGCATCTCGGCAGTCCCTTCCAGGGCCTCGCATTGAAGGACGCCGCCGTCGCCGAACTCTTTATCGAGGCAAGCCGCCGTGCCTTCACGACGCTGATCGACGCGGCCATCGACAGGAAAGTCGATTTCTTCCTCGTTGCCGGCGACGTCTATGATGGCGACTGGAAGGACAACAAGATCGGCCTGTTCTTCAACCGCGAGATCGCAAGGCTGGAACGGGCCGGCATCCCGGTCTTCCTGCTCAAGGGCAATCACGATGCGGCAAGCGTCATCACCAAGACGATCACGCTTCCCCGCAATGTCAGCGAGTTTCCGGTAAACAAGCCCGGCACCTTCCGCCTCGACCATCTGAAGGTGGCGCTGCACGGACAGGGCTTTGCCGATCGCTCTGCGAATGAGAATCTGGCGCTGAACTATCCGAAGCCGGTTCCCGGTTGGTTCAATATCGGCGTGTTGCACACGTCCCTGACCGGCCGTGAACCGCATGCGCCCTATGCACCCTGTTCTGTCGAGGATCTGCGTTCGCGCGGCTACGATTACTGGGCGCTCGGTCATGTCCATGATTTCGAAGTGGTCGCGAGTGATCCGCTCGTCATCTTTCCCGGCAATCTTCAGGGCCGCTCGATCCGCGAGCAGGGGGCAAAGGGCGCGGTTCTGGTATCCGTGGAGGATGGCCGCATCACCCATGAGCGATTGATCACCGACAGCGCCCGTTTTCTGTCGCTCGACGTGATGCTGGATGGCGAGGCTGACCTGCGCACCGTCCTGCGCACCATCGAGGAAAGGCTCGAACCGGTATCGGCCGGCATGGAAGACCGTCCGCTCGCTCTGCGTATCCGCCTATCGGGACGCACTGCCGCGCATCACGAGATCGTCGCCCGGCTTGCCGATTTTCGCGATGAGGTCCAGGCCGTCTGCCACCGCTGCCATGAGGATATCTGGCTGGAAAAGCTCGAACTGCGGCTTGCACCCGACGCTGCCGATGCGCCCGCCGATACGCTCGGCCTGGCCGGCATCATACCGGATGGCGCCTTTTCGACGCGATGCTGGCGGAGGCCGAAGCGCGGCTTGCTGAAATCATGGCAAGACTTCCGGGCGGCCTCGGCGCCACGCCCGCCGGTGAGGCAACCGCGTCCGGCGAGACCGGTCTCGGCGGTGATCTCCAGTCGCTCCTTTCCGAGGCGCGTGATCTTCTCCTGTCGCGGGCAGCCTCTGATGCGTTTCGATCGTCTCGATATCCTGCGCTACGGCGCGCTCACCGACCGTGTCCTGTCGTTTCGCCCGGATGCACGTCTCCACATCATCTACGGCCCGAACGAGGCCGGAAAGTCTTCTGCGCTGAAGGCGATCTCGGATCTTCTCTTCGGCTTTCCCGAACGCTCCGACTACACGTTTCTCCATGACGCCGGGGCGCTTCGTGTCGGCGCGCTGATTTCCGGCAGTGACGGGGCAAGTCTTGATTTCCGCCGACGCAAGGGCCGCAAGAATACGCTTCTTGCGGCAACCGAGGCGGAACAGCCTCTGCCCGAGGATGCGCTTGCACCCTATCTCGGCACTCTGTCGCGGGATGTTTTCGAACGTGCCTTCGGGCTTGATTCGGGCTCGCTTCGTGCCGGCGGCGAAACCATGTTGAAAAGCGGCGGCGAGATCGGCGGCCTGCTCTTTGCCGCAGCCTCCGGCCTCACAGGCCTGTCGCGGCTGAAGAAGGACCTCGATGGCGAGGCGACGGCATCTATGCGCCGCGCCGCTCCAAGGACCGGCTTTTCTATCAGGTTCTCGATGCCCATGACGAGGCCCGCAAGGCAGAACGCGACAGCGAGCTGAAATCGGGCGACTGGAAAAAGCTTCTCGCCGAACAGGCCGAGATCGAGGCAGAGCTCCACGCCATCCAGTCCGGCCGGCATGAGACCAAGCGTCGGCTGGATCATCTGCGCAAGCTGGCGCGGATCGAGCCGGTCATTCGCGAACTGGACCGCTTGCGGCAGGCTATGGTCCCCCATGCCGCCATCGCAGGTCTCACCAGAGAGTTCGAACAGCGGCTGGCTTCGGCGATCAACCTGCAGGAGGAGACGCAGCGCAATCACCGGGCAGCCGAGGCCGATATCCTGCGTCTGGACGAGGATGTCGCAGCCATAACGGTGGATGACGCGGTCTGGCAGAAGGCAACCGTATCCTCGCGGCCTTCGCCCAGAAGGGCGCCTATCTGAACGCGCGCGAGGATATCGCCCGTGTCAGCCAGGAGGTCGATACCTTCGACCAGCGCCTGACCCAGGCCGCCCGCCGTCTCGGCTTTCCGGCATTCGACGCGCTGTCCGCCGCCCAGCCGGCGGATGCCGATCTGGCGCGCCTGCGCACGCTGCTTGAAGAAGGCGTGTCGCTCGATCGCGATCTGCGGCAGATCCGCCAGCAGATGGAGGCCTCGCGCGAGGCGCTGCGCCGAATTGATGGTGAGGCGGCGGCCGGGCGCCTCGTCGATCCGAAGCCGTGGAACGATCAGCTGGCTTCTCTTCGCCCCGACCTTTCCGAGCTTCAGGGCATCGATGCGGCGCGGGTGAGGCTCGCCCGCAGCCAAAAGGATCTCACTGACGCGGCTTCAAGGCTTGATCCGCCTGTCAGCGAGATCAGTGACCTTCTTGCTGCCCCTCTGCCGGATCTCGCCGCGCTGACGGCGCATCGTGGCATGATCGAAAATGCCCGCGGCGACTATGACACCGCGTCCCGAAAACTGTTGGCCTTGAAGGACGAGGCCGCCGTCATTGCCGGCCAGCTGGCGGCTCTCGAGGCGGGGCAGGGCTCGTATCCCGCGAGGATATTGCAGACGCAAGAACCCGCAGGATGAGAAGCTGCAGGATCTCGGCACCCTGCCGGATGCGGCCAAATTGGATGCTCTGGCCGCCGGTATCACCGAAGCAGACCGTCTTTCCGACATGGTTCTGGCGGATGCCGAGCGCGTGTCACGCCATGCCCAGCTTGGCCTTCGCCGCCGCGAGCTCGACCACGCGATCGAAATCGCCCAGCGCGCCACGCGCGAAGCCGAGATTGCATCATCCGACGCCGTGACCGAGTTCGAGGATCTTTTCGCGGGGCTCCGGTCAAGCCTGCCGGCCCGGCGCGGATGATCGAATGGCGCCGCGCCGCGCAGGATGTGATGGCGCTTGCGGCCGCGCGTGACGATGCGCAGGACGCACTGGATATTCTGACATTGCGACAGGAGCGGCTTGAACCGGCTCTTGCAGGTCTGGCCGAAGCGCTGGGCCTTGCGGCGACCGACCTGCCTGCCATGTCGCTCGCCCGCGCATTGGAAACACGGCTTGCAGAACTGTCTCAGCGATGGACGGAAACCCGGGCCAGCGAAGGCAAGCGCCATGCCGCGCAGGAAGCTGTCGAGGCATTCGACCAGCGTGAAGCGGATATGCTGGCCGCCGTCGAGCGCTGGCGTCATGCCTTTGCCAATGCCGCGATGATGGCCGGTCTTGCCGAAGATGCGACGACCGATATGGCAGCCGCGGCGCTCGAAGTCTGGAAGACGGTGCCGGATCTGATGCAGGAGCGTGAAAACCGGGCTCGCCGGGTCCGCGGCATGACGCGCGACAATGATGCTTTCGAAGCCGAGATCGCCAGCCTTTGCCGTATGGTCGCGCCCGATATTGAGGGCATTGCCGCCGATGTTGCGGCCGACATGCTGAACCGGCGCGCTTCGGAGGCGCAGGCCGCCCATAGCCGTCGCGATACGATGTCTGCAGCGCTGGAGAGGGCAAGGCTTTCGAGCGCGCGGCTGGCCGCGGAAGCCGCAGGAGCCATCCAGACCCTTGCTGCGCTTGTCGGTGAAGGTTTGGCGCAGGACGTGCCCCTACATGATGATGCGCCCCCACATGACGACCCGACTGGGCCGCATGGCGCCGCCGTTCTTGTGGCTGCCCGGCCGCTCCTTGTTGATTTGCAGGAGAAGCTTCGTCTCGATCAGGAGATTGCGCGCAGCCTTGCCCGACTGGCAGAGGAGGGTGCATCTGCCGATGAGGCTCTTCTTCGCGACAATCTCGCCGGCTTCGATCCCGTCGACGCGGCATTGGAAATCGAGACGCTGGAGGTCGAGGACGGCCGCCAGTTCGAGCGCATGAAGACGCTCGGCACGGCACAGGCCGAAATCGACCGCCGTCGTCGCGAGATGGAGAGCGGTATCGGGGCGGAGCGAGCCGCCTTTCAGAAACATGCCGCCGAGCAGGATGCCCGTGAACTCGCCCGTCGCTGGGTGGTCCTCAAGCTGGCATCCGGTCTTCTCGCCAGTTCGCTTGAAACCTATCGCGAGAAACAGGCGGATCCCGTCATGCAGCGCGCAGGTGTGATCTTCAGCGAATTGACCGGCGGCCGCTTTGCCCGGCTGCTGCAGGTCTATGACGACAATGACGATCTGCGGCTGGCGGCCGAGCGGGCAGGCGGCGAGCGCGTCGAACTGGCAGGCCTCAGCGAAGGTACGGGCGATCAGCTCTATCTGGCACTGCGTCTGGCCTTTCTCGAGGACTATAGCAGCCGCAACGAACCGGCCCCCCTCGTGCTCGACGATATTTTCCAGACCTTCGATGACGAGCGCACGGCCGCAGGTCTTCACGCCTTGGCGCAACTCGGCGCAAATCCGACGTCGCCGGCTTCTAGCCCCAGGACTGGAGAAGGCAAGACTGGAGAAGGCAGGGGTGGAAGCCGGTTCCAGACACTGCTGTTCACCCACCAGAAGAGCCTTGTCGACATTGCCGAACGCGAACTCGGTGCCTCGGCCGATATCATCACGCTCGGGCGCACATAACGTCAGCGCTTTCCGACCTCGGGAAAGATCGATCCGAAATCTGCGTGCCATGGCAGGCAGCCGAGCGGCACGGCAACCATTGCAAGCTGGAGGCCGGATGGCGCTGTGGTGGGGGCTGCGTCGCAATCGGCATCCGTCTGTCGCGGCAGGATGATCAGGTTGAAACGGCGGTCATCGGTAATTTCCCGCTGGAAGCTCAGCGCGTAATTGGCACTGAACGAGCGGAAGCCCGATTTCGCCGCCATCTTCATGGCGATGTAACGCCGCGTCTCGGGCGTAAGATCGAGATCGAATCGATCGACGGCATTCAGAGCGTTCTGCAATACATTGCGCTCTTCCTGCGGATCCGTCTGGCTCAGCTTGACACGGAAACTGCGCAGGCCCTGGCCGGCATTGCCCTTGACCTGTACGAAGATCGAGGCC
Source organism: Shinella sp. UYSO24 (assembly GCA_902167985.1). Taxonomy (GTDB): domain Bacteria; phylum Pseudomonadota; class Alphaproteobacteria; order Rhizobiales; family Rhizobiaceae; genus Neorhizobium. The sequence continues at coordinate 299,588 of CABHNZ010000001.1, read as the reverse complement.
TGATCTGCCGCGCTGCCGAATGTCTGGGAAAGAAGGCATTCCCAGTCCCCCTTGGTCTCGGTGAATGTCGGGGCAGGGCCGGCCGCTGTCTTCAGTCGGTCGCAGCTTTCGGCGGGCGGCAGATGCGGCTGCGCCCGGAAGAGATCGGGCTGCTCGATACGCGCATCCAGCAAACGCAGAGGATAAAGGGCAGCCGGTGGAACTTGCTGCTGACGGCCCACCTGCAGATGGGTATCTGCGCCACGCGTGCAAAATAACGCTCAAGTCCGAATTGCCGGATGATTCGATGCCAGTTTCGACCATCATTGACGGTCAGGACGACAGCGGCGAGGCCTCCGAGGATCAGAGCGAGCAGGATCAGGAAAATCAGGATGCCACGCCGGCGCCGTCGCCGCCAGGCAACAGGTGTCAAATGCGCTGGCCTTTCCTCTTTCGGCATGCTGTCCATTCCGGTTGAGGACATTCCGTCTGGAATATGGGCGGATCGAAATCCGCCATAACACATCGTTCCGGCCCTTCAAACTGCCCTTGATGCGGGGACGGTGCGACCACACCAATCTGTCATCGTGCTGCAACGCGGATGGGGAAAACCGTGACAAGGCGTCGTTAACCAATCTTCTTAGGTGGCATTTAACTCAAATTTTCATAGCGTGTCGCCGATGCTGTCGTTCCATCGGGGACTATGGCGTTAAAACCGCACGAGGTTTTATTTTTGTGGTGCTGGACGCATTCCGACTTGTTGTTGCAAACGCGGTATGCTTTTCAGAGGCAGCAAACACCGTCAGCAGACCCGGATCCCCTCCGGTGGTGCTGGTGGAACGCTGAATTGGAGTGTCTGATTTGCTTCGACGTTTGACTGCGATCCTGATGTGTGCGGCTTTGGCTGGATGTCATGCCGTACCGGGAGAGGGGCCTTTGGCCTCTGCGATCAACGAGGATTCCGGTAAATCCCCTGTGGAACTGGGCCGCGTCAACAGCGCTGTTTTCCAGGTTGTCGATGTCGACAGCCGTTCGGCGAGACTGGTGGCTGATTATGTTTCGACAGCGATGAAGCGCCGATTCGGTTTCGGCAGCGCCGGCGCGGGCGGCCGCGCCGTGATCGGCGTTGGCGATCAGTTGCAGATCACCATTTTCGAGGCAGGCGCAGATGGCCTGTTCTCGACGAAGGACAGCAAGCAGACAGCACTTCAGGTCGTCGTCCAGCCTGATGGCACGGCGGCAATCCCCTATGTCGGATCGGTGCGCTTTGCCGGCCGCACGCTGGAAGAATCGCGCAAGGCAATCCTCTCGGCTCTCGCCAGCAAGGCGGTCGAGCCTGACGTGATCGTCAACACACTGAACACGCCGTCGCGCTCCGTCACCGTCTCGGGTGCCGTTGCCAAGTCGGCGGAAGTTCCGCTCAACCTGACGGGCGAGCAGCTGACCGACGTCATCGCCAAGGCTGGCGGCCCGGTTGCGCAGCCTTATGAGAGCTACGTCACGCTGGTGCGCAATCACCGCACCGGCACGGCGCTGCTGAAGTCGATCATCGATAACCCGTCGGAAAACATCTACGTCCAGCCGGGCGACAAGATTTTTGTCACCAAGGACCCGCGGACCTTCGTCCTTCTCGGTGCCGTCAGGTCGAGCGGCCGGCAGGAATTCGGCGCCAACGACCTGAGCCTGCTGGAAGCGATGGCTGCAGGTGGTGGCGGCAATGACAATACGGTCGATACCGAAGGCTACTTCCTCTTCCGCTACGAAGAGCCGGATGTCGTTCAGGCCCTCGTTGGCCAGGCAAGGTTCAACGAATTGTTGCGCAAGGGCATGCACTCGGACAAGGATGGTCGCTACCCGATCGTCTACCGCTTCGACATGTCGCATCCCGACAGCTTGCTTGTCGGTCAGACATTCCCGATCAAGAACCGCGACGTTATTTACGCGGCTCGCCACAAGAGCGTCGATTTTTCGAAGTTCTTGAGCATGATCGGGGCGCCGCTGGGCATCGCGACTCAGGGTGCGACAACTGCTGCAGCCCTGAATTGACGATTGAAATATCCCGGACACGCCCGGACGATGCTGTTCGAAGGCTTGTATAGGACTGTGAATTTCAAGGAAGCGCCCGGCTGGCCGGGCGCTTTTCTCGTGACAACCGAATTTAGGTATGTTGTTAGGGTTGTCCTGGGGTATAGTCCGCTATCCGCCATTTTAGCTGTGACAAACACAGAGTGACGATGACGATTGAAGTAATAGGCAGAGCCTGCGTAGCCCCAGGCGCAAATTCCATCCTTGAACTGAAGGCAATTCTTGAGGATGGCCTTTGCACCGTGACCCAGGTGCCGGACGATCGTTGGGAGCTCGCCAGGTTCTGGCATCCCGTGCCGGGTACCCCCGGCAAGGCGTATACGTTTGCCGCCGGTATCATCGATAACATCTACGATTTCGATCCGGCTGTCTTCGGTCTGTCGCAGCGCGAGGCCATGCAGATGGACCCGCAGCAGCGCGTCCTGCTGACGCTCGTGTGGAAGGCGCTGGAAGATGCAAATCTGCCGGCAGCCTCCCTCAGCCAGGAAAAGGTCGGCGTCTATATCGGTGCCTCAAGCCTTGAAAGCGGCAACCTGTCGTCGGAAGATCCGGCCTCTGGCAGCCCTTACTTCATGACCGGCAACACGCTGTCGATCGTCTCCAACCGCATCTCGCATGTCTTCGGGCTCAACGGTCCGAGCATGACGATCGATACGGCCTGTTCCTCCTCGCTCGTGGCGCTCGATCAGGCGACGCGTGCGCTGGAGCGCGGCGATATCGACACCGCGATCGTCGGCGGCGTCAATATTCTCGTCCACCCGCTTTCCTTCGTCGGCTTTGCCCAGGCGCGCATGCTGTCGCCGGAAGGCCTCTGCCGTGCCTATGACACCAATGGTCATGGCTATGTGCGCTCGGAAGGCGGCGTCGTGTTCGTTCTGCGCCGCAGCGACAAGGCGCGCCGCGAAAAGGATCGCAGTCACGCCCGCATCCATGCGACCGGCGTCAATTCGTCGGGCCGCACCAACGGCATCAGCCTGCCCTCGCGTGAGGCGCAGGCCGATCTGCTGAATTCCATCTATGCCGGCAACGGTATCGACGTGAACCGTGTCGCCTTCATCGAAGGTCATGGCACGGGCACGCGCGTCGGCGACCCGGCGGAAGTCTGGGCGATCGGCAGCGTTATCGGCCAGAAGCGCCGTGCGCCCCTGCCGATCGGCTCGATCAAGTCCAATATCGGCCACACCGAACCGGTCTCCGGCCTCTTCGGCATCGTCAAGGCCATGTTGGCGCTGGAGCACAATCTCCTGCCGCCGACGCTGCATATCGAAAAGACCAACGAGGATATCGACTTCGCGGGCCTCAACGTTCGGGTCAACACATCGCCGCTGAAGCTGCTGCCGGCGCGCGAGCCCCGGCTTGCCGGCGTCAACTCCTTCGGCTTCGGCGGTACGAACGCCCACGTCGTCATCGGCGATCCGGAAGATGTGCCGGCCGCAGAGACGCCCGCCAAGAGCGACAACATCCTGTTCTTCGCCAGCGCCCACAGCCAGTCGGCATTGACGTCGCTTCTCGAAGGCTACAAGTCGGCCCTGACGCCGGCCTCCGGCGCAAAGGCGCGCCAGATCATTTCGGCCGCCACCGCCAACCGCGATCCGATGCGTCACCGCTTCGCCGTCGAGGCGCGCGATGAGCAGGGCGTGCTGCGCGCCATCAAGGCGCAGCTTGCCGGCGAGACGACCGATGGCGAGCGCGGCGAGGCTCCCTCGCATGCGGGCAAGACGGCTTTCGTCTTTGCCGGCAACGGCGCGCAATGGGCGGGCATGGGGGCTGAGGCCTACCGTGAGAACCGCCATTTCCGCCAGTGCTTCCAGTCCTTCAGCGCGCTCTTCGAATATCACCTCGGCGAGAAGCTGAGCGATCTTCTGTTCGCCGAAAATCTCGGCGAACGCCTGATCGACACCAAGATCGCCCAGCCGCTTCTCTTCGCGGTGCAGGCCTCGCTGTCCGATTGCCTTGCAGCCCAGGGCATCCGTCCTGATGTCGTCTTCGGCCATTCGGTCGGTGAACTGGCCGCAGCCTACGCCGCCAAGGCGCTGACGGCTGCAGAAGCCGTCGCGATCGTTGCCAAGCGCTCCAAGGCGCAGGATCTCTTTGCCGGTCAGGGCAAGATGGCGGCCGTCGTGATGAACGAAGAGGCCGCCCGCAGCTTCGCCCGCGCACAAGGCCTCGAAACGTCTGCGTTGCGGCGATCAATGCGCCGAATTCGGTGACGATTTCCGGCCCCGGTGCCGAGATCCAGGCCTTCCGTGATGCTGCCCGCAAGGCGCAGACCGTCGCCCACGTTCTCGATATCAACTACCCGTTCCACCACCCGATCATCGACAGCGCCAAGGAAGCCTTCCTCTCCGATATGCCGGAGATGGAACCGACGGCGACCGCCTGCACCTTCGTCTCGACCGTCACCGGCGCCATCAAGGATGGCCGCAAGCTCGATGCCGAATACTGGTGGCGCAACGTCCGCGAGCCGGTTCTCTTCAAGGCGGCCGTCGAAGTCGCACTCGATCTCGGCTGCAATCTCTTCATTGAGATCTCGCCGCGCTCGATCATGGGCGGCTATGTCACGGAAGTGGCAAAGAGCGTCTCCCAGCCGGCCGTCGTCATCGGCACGCTGCAGCGCGAACCGGCCGTCGAAGGCCGCGATCCCGTCGCCCGCGCCTTTGCCCGCGCCATCGCCAATGGTGCGACGCCGGTCCAGTCGCGCCACAGTGCCCCGCGCAATGCCTTCGTCAACCTGCCGCCGCTGCCCTTCGAGCCGACTGTGCTGCGCATGCCCGGCACGACGGACGAGGTCGATATCTTCGGCCGCGACTTCAAGAGCGTCTACACGCTGCTTGGCTGGCGTACCGATCCGAACGGATCGCACTGGAAGAACCATATCGACGCGCATCTCTTCCCCGATCTGGCGGAACATGTGGTCGATGGCCGCGCCATCCTGCCGGGCGCAGGCTTCGTCGATATCGCGACGACCGCCGCCCAGCAGCATTTCGGCACGCCCGTCGTTGAAATCACCAATATGGAAATCGTTCGCCCGCTCGAGCTGCGCAAGGATCGCATGCTGGAGCTGTCGACGATCATCTCCGGCGAGACAGGCGATCTGGAAATCCGCTCGCGCGAGCGCCTGAGCAGCGATGACTGGACGATCCATGCCGTTGCCCGCTGCCGCAAGCCGATCGAGGACGAGATCCACCGCTGGACGCCGCAGGATGCGAGTGCCGGCGGCGAAGTCCTGACCGCGGCCGCCGTCTACGAGACGGCTGAACGCTTCGGCCTGCAATACGGCCCGCACTTCCAGCTGCTGACGGAAGCCACCCGCATCGGTGATAACCGCGTATCGGTGATGCTCAAGCCTGCAGAACTGCCGGCACATCCCTTCGTCCGCTACAATCTGAACCCGTTCTCGGTCGATGCCGTCTTCCACGGTCTGGTCGCCCTGTTCGGCCAGCTGTCGGGCAACGAGGCGGGCGCACCCTATATCCCGGTCCGCTTCGGTTCGGTGCGCGTCTCCTCCATGGGGACGCCGATTGCCAAGGCGATGATCGAGATCGAACGCTTCAGCGGCTTCTCGATCAAGGTCATTTCCGCATGTTCGGCCCGGATGGCCAGCTGGTTGCCTCCTTCGAGGATAGCCGCTTCCGCCGCGCCGCCCTTCGCCGTCACCACGGTCTCGAACAGGTCTCGTTCCATTACGAGAGCCTGCCGGCACGCCTCGGCGCGACCACCAGCCTTGCCGTCGAGCCGGCAAAGCTCATCGGCGCGATCGCGGATCAGTCCACCGACAACGCCTCGCTGATGCTCGACGCGGCCATCTACCGTGCCGCTCACGAGATCGCCCTGTCGCTTGCCACCCGCAACGGCATGGTCTCGCTGGACAAGGTTCCGGGTGATGCCGGCCTGCGCTCGTTTGTGGCCAGCTGCCTCTACACGCTCGAGGATGCGGGCATCGCGACACCGGAAGGTGCGGGATGGCGCGTTCCGTCCGAATTCGGCTTCCCGCCGGTCGGCGAACTGCTGCAGGAAATCTACCGCGAGGATTCCGGCCGTATCGCCGAGGCCGTCCTCATCAACAACGCCTATCGCGACGCGCTGGAACAGCTGTCGGTTGCCGCCCTTCGTGGCGCCGATCAGGTGGAAAGCCGCAGCGGCAGCGAAGCCACGCTCGATCACGTCCTCGTCCATTCGCCGCTTGGCCGCAAGCGCGCCGAACTGGCGCTGAAGATGGCGGGCGAAGTCTGTGCATCGAATGCCGGCACGGTCAGGACGATCGTCGAGATCGGCACGCTCTCGACCTCCTTCAGCACCCGTCTCGCAGCGCTTGCTGCCGATCAGGGCGCATCGCTCGTCATCGTCGAGCCGCGTGAAAACGCCCGCCGCACGCTGGAGCTTCACTTCGAAGAGGCTGTGCATGTGTCGGTCATCGAACCGCGCAAGCTGGCCTCGATCGGCCCGGTTGACCTGATCGTTGCCGCCGGCATCGAAAGCCAGCAGCTGCTTTCGACCTCCGACGAGATCCGTTCCGGTGTCCGCGCTGCCTCTGCATCGGGTGCAGCACTAGTCTTCGCCGACCGCGCGCCGTCCGCCTTCAACGATTTCGCCTTCGGCCTTTCTGCCGGCTGGTTCGAGCAGAGCCAGTCCGCCGAATTCCCGGTCGGACGCCTCGGAACGGTCAAGCAGATCGAGGATCTTCTGCTCGATCTCGGCTTTGCCGAAAACGGCGTCGAGGAAAGCCGCCAGTCCGGTGGCGCACTGATGGTTGCTGTTGCAAGGGCCACCGCATCGGCCTCTGCCGCAACGACCCCGGCAGCATTCGCCCCGATCCTTCTTGCCGAGCCGTCAAAGGCGAAGGCTCCGAAGATTGCTGGCGCGCCCACTTTCGCTGCCGATCTGACTGAGGCGGAATTTGCCGCTTTGATCGGTGAACTCGCCGACAAGTGCGCTCGGGTGATCTATCTGGCCGAACGCCTTGGTGATCGCGCCCCATCCGAAGTCGAGCAGTTCCGCCTGCAGCGCTTCAAGGAACTGGCCGAGACGCTCACCCGCCATGCAATGGCTGGAACCGGCGCTGGCCGTCCGCAGCTGATGATCGCAGCCCCCGGCGGTTCGCCGCTCTCGGGCCCGGACAGCGATACGGTCAACGCCGGTCTCTGGACCTTGCCCGCGTTCTGCAGAACGAATACGAGGCGATCGATATCCACATGGTCGACATCGAGACGGGGTCTGCCGCGCTCGACAAGACGCTTGCGGCGATCATGGGCTCCGACAGCGCCAACCGCGAATGGATCCTGCAGGGTGACAAGCTCGTCGAAATCCGCGCTGCAAGCGGCCCGTTCGCGGCCCGTGACGTCATGCGCAAGGATTTCACCGCAGCGACGATCCGCCAGCGCACCAGCGGCCGCGTCGACAGCATCGTCTGGGAAGCCTTCGAGACGCCGGTTCCGGCAGATGGCGAAGTCATCGTTGCCGTTGAGGCCGCCGGTCTCAACTTCCGTGACGTCATGTGGGCCATGGGCCTTCTGCCGGAAGAGGCGCTGGAAGACGGCTTTGCCGGTGCCACGATCGGCATGGAACTCTCCGGCCGCATCACCGCTATCGGCAAGGGCGTCACCGATCTCGTGCCCGGTGATCGGGTCATGGGCATCGGCCCTGCAGCCTTCTCAACCCATGTGAAGGTCCGTCGCGATGGCGTGACGAAATTCCCCGAGCGGCTGGATTTTGCCGCCGCCGCAACCGTGCCTGTCGCCTTCCTCACCGCATGGTATGCGATGGTCCAGCTCGGCCATATCGAAGAGGGTGAAACTATCCTCATCCATGGCGCGGCCGGCGGTGTCGGTCTTGCCGCCATCCAGATCGCCAAGCTCAAGGGCGCCGTCGTCATCGCGACGGCGGGCACCGACGAGAAGCGCCGCTTCCTCGAAGCGCTCGGCGCTGATCACGTCTTTGATTCCCGCTCGCTCGATTTCGTTTCGCGCGTGCGCGGCGTCACCGGCGGGGAGGGCGTCGATCTCGTCCTCAACTCGCTCTTCTCCGAAGCGATGGAACGCAGCCTCGAGCTGGTAAAGCCCTTCGGCCGCTTCCTCGAACTCGGCAAGCGCGACTATTATTCCGACCGCAAGATCGGCCTTCGCCCGTTCCGTCGCAATGTCAGCTATTTCGGCATCGATGCGGACCAGCTGCTGGTCAATCTGCCGGCGGTGACGAAGAAGATCTTTGCCGAGATCGGCAGGCTGTTCACGGCCGGCGACCTCTCGCCGCTGCCTTACCGCGCCTTCGATCACGACGATATCGGCAGCGCCTTCCGCCTCATGCAGAATGCCGGCCATATCGGCAAGATCGTCGTCCTGCCGCCGGTTGCAGGCGTTGATCGTGTCGCGGCTGCCCCCGGCAAGCCGCTGCGCTTTGATGCCAACGGCACCTTCCTCGTCGCAGGCGGCATCGGTGGCTTCGGCCTCGTGGCGGCCGACTGGCTCGTCGCCAAGGGTGCACGCCATGTGGCGCTCTGCTCGCGCCGCGGCGTGGCCGATGCCGAGACGCTGGCCGCCATCGAGCGCTGGCGTGCCAAGGGCGCAAGCGCCACGGTTCATGCCTGCGATATCACCGACGAGGCATCGCTTTCGGGCCTGCTTGCGGAGCTTCGCAGCATCGCGCCGATCCGTGGTGTCATCCATGCGGCCATGGTGCTCGACGACGCGCTCCTTTCCAACCTGACGCCGGAGCGCAACCGCCCCGTCGTCGACGTGAAGGTGCGTGGCGCAGAGCTGCTTGATCGCCTGACGGCTGGAGACGATCTGGAACTCTTCCTGATGTTCTCCTCGGCAACGACCATGCTCGGCAATCCCGGCCAGGCAAACTATGTCATCGCCAACGGCTATCTCGAAGGCCTTGCGCGCCATCGTCGTGCAGCCGGCAAGCCGGCGCTGGCAGTCGGCTTCGGCGCCATTGCCGATACCGGCTTCCTTGCCCGCAATGCCGAGGTCAACGAGCTTCTGTCGAAGCGCATCGGCAAGACGGCGCTGAAGGCCCGCGATGCGCTGGAACAGGTCGAGCGCTACATGGTGGCCGATACCGGCACGATCGAAGCCGGCGCAGTCATGATCGCCGAAGTGGATTGGGCAGCGGTTCGTATGCTGCCGATCTCGCAGGCCTCGATCTTCGAAACGGCGATCCGCGCGGCCGGCAACCAGCAGTCTGCGGGCGACGGCGACCGTATCGATCTTGAAGAACTGATCGCCGGCAAGTCTGCCGACGAGGCGCATGCGCTTCTGCACAAGCTGGTCGCGGCCGAGATCGCCACGATCCTGCGTATCGCGGAAGATGGCATCACGCCGGAAAAGATCCTGAAAGATATCGGTCTCGACAGCCTTATGGCGATGGAACTCGGCATGAGCTTCCAGCAGAAGACCGGTTTCGACATCCCCTTGAGCGGTGTCGGCGAGGATACGACCGTCAGCGACGTGGTTGCGCGCCTGCGCGAACGTGTCGCCAAACGCAATGGCGAGGAGGACGCCGCAGGAACGGATGAGGTCGTCGACCGGCTCGTGAAGAGCCATTCGACCACCGAACAGAAAGCAGCGGCTCAGTGACGGATAGTGATACGCCTGAAAACAACGCATCCGGCCGGGGAAATTTCCTCGAACAGATGCGCAAGACGCGTGAGGCCTCGGGCCGCAACCGGGCAGAGCGGCTGAACCGTCAGCCGCAGCCGGTTGTGCGCGAAGCGCTGAGCTTCGACAGCCTGCCGGAATATCAGCGCGTATCGATGCAGCGTAAGATCAGCGGCATGCTCGGCGTCGATAACCCGTTCTATCGCTCGCATGACCGCGCGGCCGGTGCGACGACCGAAATGGGCGGGCGCGAGTTCGCCAATTTCGCCTCCTACGATTATCTGGCCACCAACACCGATCCGAAAGTGCTGGAACGCGCCAAGGAAACCATCGACCGCTTCGGCATCTCCGCATCAGCCAGCCGCCTCGTGGCGGGTGAACGCCCGGTTCATACCGCGCTTGAGCAGAGCCTTGCGGATATTTACGGCGTCGATGCCGCCGTCTGTTTCGTCAGCGGCTATCTCACCAATGTGGCAGCGATCAGCTGTCTCGTCGGCCCGCAGGATCTCGTCGTGCATGACGAGTTCATCCACAACAGCGCGCTGGCCGGCATCAAGCAGTCGGGCGCCACGCGCCGGCTCTTCAAGCACAATGACGTTGAAAACCTCGAAAGCGTGCTGCGCACCGTCCAGGCGGATTTCCGCCGCGTGCTCGTTATCGTCGAGGGCGTCTATTCGATGGATGGCGACATCGCCGACCTGCCGGCACTGATGGAGCTGCGCAGCCGCTACGGCTTCTGGCTGATGGTCGACGAGGCCCATGCGCTCGGCGTTCTCGGCAAGACTGGCCGCGGTACATTCGAACATTACGGCATCGACCCGCGCGAGGTCGATATCTGGATGGGCACGCTGTCGAAGACGAGCTCCAGCTGCGGCGGCTATATCGCCGGCTCGCAGGCGCTCGCCGATATCCTGAAGGCCGAAGCCGGTGGTTTCGTCTATTCAGTCGGTCTCGCACCGGTTCTGGCCGCCTCTGCAACCGCCGCCCTCGATATTCTCCGCACCGAACCGGAGCGCACCGCAAGGCTGCGTGACAATGGCGCGCTGTTCCTGAAGCTTGCCCGCGAGGCCGGCCTCGATACGGGGCTGAGCACCGGTTATTCGGTCGTGCCGGTTCTGGTCGGTGATTCGCTGAGAGCCGTGCAGCTGTCGAACGAATTGCTCGAAGAAGGCGTCAACGCCCTGCCGATCATCCATCCGGCAGTGCCGGAAGGTCTCGCCCGCCTGCGCTTCTTCATCACCTGCGATCATACGGAAGAGCAGATCCGCCATGCGGTGGAAGCGACCGCCCGTCGTCTTGGCGCGCTGAAGGCCCGCAATTTCGGCTTGGCCTCGCTCGACATGGAAAAGATGATGCAGCTCCAGCCGCTGCTGCAGACACCCGACAATTCCTGAGACTGAGGGCGGGCCGGCCATGCACGTTATCGTCACAGGTGGATCGAGCGGCATCGGGCTGGACGTCGCAAGGATCTATCTCTCGCGCGGTGCCAACGTTTCGCTGATCGCCCGCGATCCTGCACGGCTGGAAACGGCAAGGCAGTCGCTGCTGGCGGAAGCGGCGCGACGGGTAGGGCAGCGCCCGCGCGCTCCGCGTCCACACCGCATCGGCCGATACGTCCAATGCCGAGGCGCTGGATGCCGCGATTGCCGATTGCCTCGCGGCGAACGGCCCGTGCGATATCCTGATTGCTTCGGCCGGCATCGTCGAGCCGGCGGCCTTCGACGAGCAGGCAAGCGACGTCTTCGAGGCGCAGTTCTCCACCAACGTATTCGGCACCGCCAATGCCGTGCGTGCCGTCTATGCCGATATGAAGCGCCGTGGGACCGGCCGCATCATGATCGTCTCGTCCGGGGCCGCCCTGATCGGAATCCATGGCTACACCGCCTATTGCGCCTCGAAATCCGCGCTGGTCGGTTTTGCCGAGGCCCTGCGCAGCGAGGCGGGCGAACATGGTGTGTCGATCTCGATCTGCTTCCCGCCCGATACGCTGACGCCGCAATTCCAGGCGGAACTGCCGAAGCGCTCACCGCAGGCACGAAAACTGATGGGCGCCGCACCGCCCTGGCCTGTGGCCAAAGTGGCGGGCCGCATCGTCGATGGCGTCGAAAGGCGGGCGGCAAAAGTCTATTTCGGCTTCGAGATTACCGCGCTTGGCCTTGTCGGACCGCTGGTCAAGCCGGTCGTTTACTGGTGGTACGCGCGAAAGTGACCGCCGTGCCGGATGCGCCGCTTGACGAGGCGCATCACAGGAAACGCGTCTGTTCCCCGTCGATTTTCAATATGCTGAGCTTGCCCGTGTAGAAGGCGCCCGTGTCGATGCCGACCCGCGACGGCCCGAGATCCGGCTCCGGATGCGGCGTATGGCCGTGAATGACGAAGGTGCGCGGCAATTTCGGTCCGAGCTTCAGGAAGGGCTCGCGGATCCACATCAGATCCCCGTCGGTCTGCTGCTCGAGAGAAATACCCGGCCGGATACCCGCATGGACGAAGATCATCTGGCCGATGCGGAGCGAGACCGGCAGCGTTTCCAGAAACTCACGGTGGCTGGCCGGCACCGCTTCGGTCAGGAGATCCTGCAAATTGGCGCCGCGGCCTTTGTGGCGTGATCCGAGGTGATGGATGTCTATGCCGTAGGACATCAGCGTCTGCTCGCCGCCGAGCGCCAGCCATTCCCGATGCTGATCGGGGTCTTCGAGAAACTTCAGGAAAAATCGTCATGATTGCCGCAGATCGGCAGTCTTTTGAGACCAAGCCGGCTGGGCTTGATGAGATGATCGATGACCTGCGATGAGGACGGGCCCCGATCGATGAAATCGCCCAGCAGCACGACGAGCCCCGACTTGCCATTTTCGTCGATATCGCGCGCGATGGTTTCCTCGGCCTGTTTGAGAAGGCCAAGGCAGCCGTGCACATCGCCGATGGCATAGACCGGGTAGGGCGGAAGCGCGTCTCCAAGGTCTATCCGTCGCCGCGGGGGGCGGTTGTTCTGGTCTGTCTTGCGGGCGGAAAACCACCCGATCAGCTTCTGCATATTCTCTGCTATACGCCTCGTATCGGTTCCGCTTCACAATGGTGAGGCCGGCTTAACGTATCCTTAAAGAGATGGTGGGGCATCTTACACGACTGCTCGATGGATGGTCTGCAACGGCTGTGTCCGTCCGGCCCGGCCGGCATGTCGTCATCGCCATGGGCCCAAGGAATGAAACGACGGGAATGGCAAGATGCCGGCCTGCAAGGCAGAGGTCGAGAGGCTCTGCCGGAGAAGGGTAATATTGGTCTGAGCCACCGGCTCGTGCCGGCAGGGTCTATGGGTGATCGTAGAAGGTCGCGCCAAGCCGTGACGATTTTCCCCGTGTGACAAGTGTGTCCGCTGCCTTGCTTTGGGGAAGCGGCACGAGATCACCGCCGGCTGCCATCACCGTCGAAATCACAGCTTCCGGCTTGCGCGGTTCGTCGTCAGGAGCAGTCCGCCCCGGCAATGCCGCCGGACCGGTCGTGGCAGGAGCGGGAAGTGTCGTCCTTTCGGCCGGCCCGTTCCCGGACGGCACGTTGCGGATGATGAGATTGCCGCGCGTCGGGTCGCTTCCCTCCCGTTTGAAGACGGCCCTGTAACCATTGACCGCCATTTCGAAATCCGACCTTGATTGGAGGCGGGCGGCAAGCTCGGCCCCACCGGCCAGTGGATTGCCGCCAGCAGGAGCAAGGCCCGCCGCAACTGGGCCCGCCGCAACCGGGTTTGCCGGCACTGGGTTTGCCGGAACATGCTCTGCAGGAGCATTGCCCGCAAGAGCAAGCCCGGCAAGGGCAAGGCCCGCAAGACGGGCGGCCTCGTCGGCAAGGGCTGCTGTCATCCCCGCCCGGCCGGGATTGAACTTGATGCGGAATGTCGAAAACGGCATGTCCCGCCGGCCGGTGATCTGCACGAAGAGTGAAGCCGGTGTATCGCCTTCGATCTGCGGGTGGCTCTCATAGGTCAGAAGCAGGGCACATTGCCATGCCCCGTCGTCGCTGCTGGTGAAGATGGGTATCTCCTGCCGGGATGCGCCGAGACGACGGCATGTCTGAGCTGCGGCCTCGGTCGTCAGGCCTGCCATCTGGCGACGGCCGGCATCTGTGACACCAGGCCAGGGTGGCTCCCCAGCGCCTCGCCATTGACCTTGCCGCTTGTGGGAGTGCGGTCTTGCCCCTCTGCGGGCCTCCCGGTCCCTTTCGTCGGAGCGGACCCCGCGACAAGGGCTGCCGAGTTTTCCGCGGTGATTGGCCGTGCAGGCGACCCTGCGGCCCATCCGAGCGTGACGGCGGCTTGGGCAATCCATGTCCGCCCGGCCGCCAGCTTCAAATATTCGATATTCCGCCCGCCATTGGCCGAGAGGACGGTCGTCGCTATCGCGCCGACGACGAATACGATCAGCGCGGCCGGAAGCCTCGCCCTCCGGTGAAATGGCCTTCTGACGGGTGGCATTTCTGCAATGTCGCCCTCGGCCTGCCCGGCAGTGCCTTGCTTGGCTTCTGTGTGGAATGGCATGCGTCCTCCGGAACCCATGGCCGGAGGAAGTCATCCGGCGCACTGGCCGAATGTGACATTATATCAAATTAAATCTGGTTCCAAGAGAGCGGATTGGCGGCGGACTGGATCATCACCCAGCGCAGATCCGTATCATGCCAGTTCCGAACCGCATTTGTCCGGTTGTCGAGAACGAGGTCGCCACGCGACGTGCTGACAACGAGAACCGCATGCCCGTTATTGTTCGGTGTGTAGGCGATTGCCATGCGCAGCGCATTGGCCGGCCAGCCCAGTTCCAGAAGACGCCGACGCTTGGTCAGCGCGAAATCCTCGCAGTCACCGGCAGAGACGTCCGCCTGCCAGACATCGTCGCCATCGGTATCGTATTGAGGCCGGATCTCGCCATTGATCTCCCGGTTCACCTGTCGCAATTGCTTCAGTGCGACGGTATCGACGGTCGCTGTCGCCGGCCCGTCGCTTGCCGCGCAGTCGCTGGCATTGTCGATGCAGAAACGCACGAATGCATAGGGGGCAAGTGTCGGCGCCTTGACGACGATATGCTCGGAAAACGGATGAGCCCGGCCTGCCAGACCGGAAGGGCCGACCGCATGCGCCGCGCCGGCAAAGGTGAGCCCGGCGAGAGCCGTGGCAAATGCGGCAATGATTTTCTTCTTCTTCATTGGACTATCCCGCGTTGTTGTTGGCGCAGACAAGTATCGGCGCGGGACTAGTCATAAGGGCGCATCTCTTCTGCGCCGTTTAAACGCATCGGTAGAATTTTATCGATCGACCAGATTTATGATATTGTGTCGGCAATATTCTGCTTCTAGCATGCCGATACCGCCGATTATGCGGGAGAATGCCCGAAGTCGCACCGCTTTTACCCCTCATGCCGCCCGGGCGCCGTTGCCGATGGGGCCGCAGCCGGCAAGCGTGGCGACGATGATTGCCAGCAAGCCTTTTTCAACCGTCAGTATCGCTCACGCTTTTCAACACGAATACTTCCTCCGGGCACCAATAATGCTTCATAGAATGATGTGCGTCCTTTTCGCCGCCTGTTTCGCCATCGTCCTTTTGACGGATGGCGGCGTCTATCCGCTATCCCAGTCTCTGGCGACGATGATCATGGCCATGGTTCTTGCGGCCGCTGCAACTTTGCGGCCATGGCCGCAGGGCCGGGCGTGGCCGCTCGTCTCCTGCATGATACTGTGGGGCGTGCTCGTTTTGTGGGTGCTGCTTCAGACCATTCCCCTGCCGGGCGGAATATTGTCCAATCCGGCATGGTCCGTGCTCCGGCAGAATATCGGCGTGCCCGCGCCGATGGCTCAGGGGCGCATCTCCGTGGTACCGGACGATACGCGCTTCTCGCTTCTGCCGATCAGCCTGCCGTTTCTCACCTTCATGGCGGCGCTTCTCCTGTTTCCGGCCGACAGACATGCAATGCTCGCGTGGCGGGCGATCGCCCTGATCGGCGGCCTCCTGGCGATCGTCGCGATCGTTCAGGCTGTGCTTTTTCCGGATATGCTGATGTTCGCCCGCAAGGAGGCCTATCTGGGCAGCCTGACGGCCCCCTTCGTCAATCGCAACACGGCCGCCACCTTTTATGGCGTCCTGGCCCTCGTTCAGCTCTCCGAAGCCGTGCTTGCCTTGCGTGTTCAACGGGCCGGCGGTGCCCCATATGATGGCCGGCGCAATGGCGGTGCATCATCCAGCGCTTATGCTGCGGAAAATGGCGCCATGCGAGGCAGCGCAAGTCGGCTTCTCGCCCTTTTCACCGGCCGCTCCGACGACGCGTTGCCGCCCCCGGCGCACCGGGCCGTTCTATTCGCTGCCTTGGCCTTGTCGTCGCTGGTGGCTCTGGCGCTCACCCAGTCGCGCGGCGGGGCCCTTGCTGTCTTTGCCGGGCTCGCCGTCTTCGTTGTCGCAACCGCAATGGACACTGCCACAGCAGGGGGCAGGGCGGGGGGCAGAGCGGGCGCCGCAGGGTGGGGCAGAGCGAATGCCGGTGCAGGGCGCGGAGGACGGCGGCGAGGGCCTGCCTTCGGCCGCAGCGAGCGTCCTCTCTTTCGTGCATGGCTGTTTCGTCATCCCCTTCTCTGCGGGCTGCTGGCCTTCGTCGCTCTTGCGCTGGTCGCCGCTTTCATCCTCGGCCGCGCCTTCTGCGCGCAGAACGGCAGGCAGCGGATGAAGGCCGGCTCTGCATTTTCCGCGGCATTGTCGATGCGATCGGCGCCAACTGGCTGCAGGGCGTCGGGGCCGGCACGTTCCGCTATTCCTTCGCAGCCTACAGGCCCTCGGGATGCGATATCGCAGGGGTCTGGTTTCGTGCCCATAATGTCTATCTGGACGCGATGCTGGGCCTTGGCGCGCCGGCCGCCATTCTGGTCGCCGTCGCCGTGTTCGCGCTGCTGGCCATAGCCCTTGCCCGGGGGCTGTCAGCCCGCCGTCGCCAACGCCCGGTTGTCATCGCAGCGATCGCTGCGACGGTGGTCGTGGCGATCCATTCGCTGTTCGACTTCTCGCTCCAGATCTCCGGTTTTGCGATTCTTTACGTTCTGATCGCGGCTCTCGCTGTCAATGTAAGTCTATGCAAACAAGTAAAATTCTTAAATACGGGGATAAAAGACCGGAATCGTTGCATATCGGCAACATTATATCTGATATCTAGTTATATAAATTGTAAATTGCCCGTTTTCGTTTGTTTAAAATATGACAAGTTGTAACTTTCTGTTGTCTAACGAGATGGCGGGGCGCATGTCTATTTCAGGAAAATCTTTTTTACTTATGACGGCATTTTCATTTCTTGCCAGCTGTACATCTCTTCCTCGATCGGCCCGGACCCGCATTCGGTAGAGTCTGATGCCAAGGTGAAGCTTGCCTCCGCCGACAAGAAGGTCGGCGTGGATTATGCGCTTGTGGATATCAACAAGTCGGTGCTGGCGGCTTTGGATAACAAGGCAACCTCCAGTATTCATAGTGGCTTCGGTGGCGGGCGGGGCGGCCCTCCCAATATCGTGCTCGGCGTCGGCGATGTTGTTCAGGTCTCTGTCTTCGAAGCGCAGGCGGGCGGGCTTTTCATTCCGCAGGATGCAGGCTCGCGGCCCGGCAATTACATAACCCTGCCGGCGCAGACCATTGGTCGGGATGGCGTCCTGAGCATCCCCTATGCGGGCAAGGTACAGGCGGCCGGCCGCTCGATCGAAACGGTGCAGACCGACATTGCGCAACGGCTGGCAAACCGTGCCATCGAACCGCAGGTGGTCATCTCCACCGTGACCAACCGTTCGATGGAGGCCTCGGTCCTCGGGGATGTCAAGGAGCCGAAAAAGGTCGAACTCAGTCCGGCCGGCGAACGGATCATTGACGTCATTTCCGAAGCGGGCGGCCTCAGTCGCCCGGCGACGAGACGACGGTCATGCTGCAGCGAGGCGGCCGAAGCGTGACCGTCGCCTATAATACGCTGAGTGGCTCGCCGCGTGAAAACATCTATGTCCAGCCGGGGGATACGATTTTCGTCAATCGTGATCGGCGAACCTTCCTCGCCTTCGGCGCGACGGGGCAGAGCGGCCGCTACGATTTCGACGATTCCAATCTGTCGCTCGGCGAGGCCCTGGCCAAGGCCGGCGGCCTTCTGGATGACAAGGCGGAACCGCGTGCGGTCCTTCTCTATCGTACGGTGGATCGCTCCCTGCTCACGGGCCTTGGTATCGATACAGCGCATTTCACATCCAAGGAAATACCGGTGATCTTCCGGGCCAACCTGCGGGACCCGGCGGCCTTCTTCGCGGTGCAGAAATTCACGATGCAGAACAAGGATGTCATCTACGTCTCGACAGCCGACGCTGTGGAACTGGTGAAGTTCCTGACCATCGTCAATTCCATCACCTCGTCGACGCGAGACATCGTCGATACGCATGACACGCTCCGCAACAATTGAGTCGGACGTGGGTAAGGCCGGCAGCGGCCGACCATCCGATCAGGATGGATAAGCAGCAGGGGGAGCGGGAACGCTCTCCCACCGATGTGATGATGGCCGAGCGCCGCAAACCGTGCGGCCCTCGGCTGTGTAAGCCGATCAGATGTGTAACCCGATCAAGTGAACGCCTTCAGGCGAGTGAGGCCAGACATGCAAAAACGTGTGATGCTTATTGTTTCTGTCGCAGGCGCGCTCCTTTTGCCGACCGCCTATGCGGCTTATGCCCAGACGGCTCCGAGCCCCGCCGGCCCGGCAACGGGTGGCCCGGTAACAGGTAGCCCGGCAACAGGTAGCCCGGCAACCGGTGGTGCAGCGAGTGGATCGGCGAGTGGATCGACGCCCGCCGCATCGCCGGTCGCCTTGGCGCCTGTGACGGCCGCCGATGTTCAGGCCTTCATCAGCAATCCGGCGGCCTTCATCGCCGCCGCGCCGGTGAGCGGTCCTGAACTGACCCAACGGATCCGGCAGCTTCTCGTTGTTGCCGCCCAGAATGGTCAGCTGACCGAGGTTCTGGCAGGCTCAATACGGTCGGTTCCATCCCCGGCATATCGCCACAGCAGCTTGCAGCGATCGTAGCTGGTGCCAATGCCGCCGCCGCGGATTTTGCCGCCGCGCAGAACTTGGCCGCTCAGCGGGCAATCCAGGTGGCGGTTGCCAGCAATCCCGCACTGTCAGGTGCTCAGCAGGCGCTGGCCGCGGCCGCGACGCCACAGACCCAAGTGCCCGCCACGGCGGATCTCGGTCCGGCGGGCGGTCTTGCCGGCGGCGGGCAGACCTCCATCGGCGGCGCGGGCAGCACGTCCGGCGGCGGCTCGGGAAGCAGTTCCGCCAGCTCCACCGGCACCGGCACTTCGTCTGGAAGCAGCAGCGGCATTGCCAGCAGCAGCGGGTCCTTCTCTGGCGCGACGGGAAGCGGCAGCAGCAGCAATAATGATGATGACAGTGGCTCCGGCACGACGATCGATACGAGCCCGATCACACGAACCTGAGGGCAGGGGGCATCGCATTATCGAGATGGCAATCAGGACATTGCCGGAAACCGCATGCTGAATGGATTGCCGGATGAACCCGAGACCGATGATTATTGCCAATCAGGACGACCTGGGACATGTCGCGGATGGTCCGCGACTTGATCTGGACCGGTTGCTGGCGGTCGCCCGCCGCCAGTGGCGGTTCGCGCTTGTCACGACCCTTGTCTTTGTCGTTCTGGGCCTCTTCTATCTTCTGGTGGCAGTGCCTCGTTATACAGCCCGTACCAGTGTGATGATCGATCGCAGCAACAGCCAGGTCGTCGAGCAATTGTCGACCATTGGCGGCGTGCTCGATGACGAATCCTCGGTCCTCAGCCAGGTCGAGCTGCTGAAGTCGGAAACGATAGGTCTTGGTGTCATCGACAAGCTCGGGCTGGTCGACAACATGGAATTCATGGGCGGGGCTGCCAATGTTTTCCGTGATGGGCTGTCCTGGCTGAAAAACGCTGTCGATCCCCGGCGCTGGCTGGGTGATGACGATGAGGATCTTGTCGATCCGGCGGCGATCAAGCGGCGGCTTGCGCTGGCACGACTGGTCAATGCCACGGACGTCACGCGGGTCGGCAGATCCTATGTCCTCGATATTTCCGTCACATCCACCTCGCCACAGCTGGCGGCGGCGATCGCCTCTGCTCTGGCCGACGGTTATCTCACCGACAAGCTGGACGCGAAATATGATGCCACCAAGCGCGCCGGCGAGTGGCTTCAGCAGCGTATCGAGGAACTTCGCCAGCGTTCGCTGGAATCGGATCTGGCAGTTCAGAAATTCCGCGCGGCAAATGGTCTGGTCGTTGCCAATGACAAGCTCGTTTCCGACCAGCAGCTGACGGAGTTGAATAGCGCACTGATCGTTGCAAGGGCGGAGACCGCGCGGGCGCAGGCCAAATATGACCGCATCCGTTCGATCATCGACAGCGGCCGGACCGATGCCATCGTTGCCGACGCGCTGGACAGTTCCGTGATCAACAGCCTGCGTGAAAAATATCTCGACGCCTCGAAGCGCGAAGCCGAGATCAGCAAGCGTCTGGGGGATGGTCACATACAGGCCATCCGCCTGCGTCAGGAAATGACGGAATATACCCGGCTGATGTTCGATGAACTCGGCCGTATTGCCGAAAGCTATCAGAGCGAGCTCGATGTGGCCCGTTCGCGCGAGCGCCAGGTTCTCGATGGCGTGGATGGCGCCACGAGGGTGAGTGTCGCAGCCAGCGAGACCCAGGTCCAGCTGCGCGAGCTCGAGCGCAGCGCCGAGACTTACAAGAACCTCTATCAGACCTTCCTGCAGCGCTATCAGGAGGCTGTCCAGCAGCAATCCTTCCCGATCACTGAAGCACGGATCATCACCCGTGCCGTCGCACCGAATGAGCCGAGCGAGCCGCGCAAGGCGCTCGTCCTGGCGGCATGCCTTCTTCTCGGCATGCTGGCCGGTGCCGCAGGCGGCGCCTACAGGGAATTCCGTGATCGCTTCTTTCGCACAGGCGAGCAGGTGCGCGATGTGCTCGATCTGGAATATCTGGGCGCGTTCCCCGTGTCGATGACAATGCAGTGGTGACGGATACGGCAGAGCCGGCCGCTGGCACCATTCACGCCAGGAATGCCCTGTCGCTTTTCTCAACCGAGCATCCGCTGTCATCCTTTGCCGAAACCATGCGCAGCGCCAGGATCGCCGCGGACCTGCACGTGATCAAGCCGCATAAGATTATCGGTGTAGTTTCCGTTCTTCCCGGAGAAGGAAAGTCCACCGTTGCCGTCAATCTGGCCCAGACGCTTGCCATGAGTGCCCGCACGCTGCTGATCGACGCCGACCTGCGCAATCCCGGTGCGACACGTGCCCTTGGCCAACATGCAGAAGCCGGCCTGCTGGAGGTTCTTCTCGAGGGACAGGCCCCGGCTTCGGTCATGCTCTCGGCAGAGCGCGGTGATCTGAAATTCATTCCGGCCGTCGTCAAGCGCCGCGTACCCCATTCATCCGAAATGCTCGCATCGCCGCAGATGGCAAAGCTGCTTGCGGATGTCGCAGGGCAGTTCGATTACATTATTCTCGACCTGCCTCCGCTGGGGCCAGTGGTCGATGCCCGTGCGATTGCCGGCAAGGTGGATGGCTTCGTCATGGTGGTCGAATGGGGGGCAACCTCCCGTCGCGTCGTGCGCGACACGCTTCTTGCCGAGCCGCAGATTGCCAATCGCTGCCTTGGTGTCGTGCTCAACAAGGTCGATGCCGAAAAGATGAAACTCTACAGGGAATATGGCTCCTCCGATTATTACGTCTCGCGTTACACGGCCTATTATCGCGACGATGCGTGAGACACGCTGGAGCCTCTGTTGCCGGGTGATCATGGTCGGCGGTTCGTTGTGCATTGCCGTCTATGCGGGCAATCAGGCCTGGCTGTCGGCGCGCTATGCACCCTACCTGCGCCTGAATGGCCTGATGGCGCGCGGCCAACCGATCTCTGCGGATGCCGTCGGGCGCTTCAGCACGGATATCGGCAACCGACCGCAGACCTGCCGTTCCGATCTCGTCGAGGCACAGGTTGCCGTCCGCATGCGGCAGGTAGAAATCCGACGCCTCGACAGTGAAACGGCCGGACAGGACGAACTGTGGCGAGCATCCGTCCGGGCTCTCGCGCCTGTTCTGGATCACGCGCTCGCCTGTCTGCCCACAAGCGGACGCCTTTGGCAGCAGCGCGCTGTCCTGACCTGGCTTCTCGGTGGCCCGGTTCAGGCACAGGTGATCGATATGCAATTGTCGCAGGCTATGCACCAGCGGATCTCGATGTCATTGCCCTGCGTTTCACCCATTGGAAACGGGTCGGCCCTGCCGTAACGGATCAGGCCCAATCCGCCCTGCGGTCCGACATGCGGATTACACTCAACCTTGCACCGAAGCGGAGCGTGCCGTCGATACTGGCCGACCTGCCTGCGGATCTGCAAAGGATGGTCACAGAGGAAATGTCCTATCTGACGAGCTCGCGGCGCGCCGAGCTTGCAGACGTCGGCTTCACCGCCGATTTCAATGCCCCTGACAAGCAGGCACCGCTTCAACCGCCGAGCACCTCATCCGCCAACGAGACAGCGGGCCGAGCACATCCGCCGGATCCTGGCTGACCAAAAGGGCTCCAGTGAGTAATTCCAATCCGAAGAATTACACCACGTTTCATGTGGCCGCGGGACGCCGATACGTCTGAGATGAAGCAGGCACCGTTTTAGCCAGCAACGCGGCGTGCCAGGCATGGCCTCTGTCATCTCCTGTCGACAGCTCCGCTCCCGCTGAACAGAGCATTCTCAGGGGGGGGATGTCGCATCAAGGAGATGGTGCGTTCCGCAATCGGCGCATCTCGGATCTGGGAAAACCGATAAGCGCCATATCCTCACGCGAGCCAACACCCGGATCGGACGCCGCGGCAAGTCTTCTCCCTCTTGGCGAAAATGCCCGGCGCCCGCGCGATGACGCAGGCGCCGCCTTTCGTCATCCCCGGCCAAACTCGTCGACAATCCGGATAATGTCGTCTTCGCCGAGATAAGATCCGGTCTGCACCTCGATCATCTCCAGGAGGATCTTGCCGGGATTGGCAAGCCGGTGAACCTCGCCCTGTGGAATGTAGACCGACTCGTTTCGCGGACAGTCAGCACCTTGTCGCCGATCGTCACCTCCGCTGTGCCCTTGACGCAGATCCAGTGTTCCGACCGGTGATGATGCTTCTGCAGCGAGAGCTTTTTGCCGGGTGTCACGAACAGCCGCTTGACCTGAAACCGCTCGCCGTTGAGCACGGATGTATAGCCGCCCCATGGACGATAGGAGGTCGGATGCGTCTGTGTCAGCGGTGCGGTGGCTTTTTGCTGCGCGAGAAGCTGAACCAGCTTGCCGACATTCTGGCTCTCGTCCAGTCGCCCGACATAGACCGCATCCTCGCTGGCGATCACCGCTACGCCATCCAGTCCCTGGACGGCGAGATGGCTGTTGCGAGACATGATAAGCGAATTCTTCGTGTTGACGATCGTGGCATTGCCGGAAGCGACATTGCCGGCCTCGTCCCGTTCGCCGAGTTTCCAGACGGCATCCCAGCTTCCCATGTCGGACCACGCGAAGGACGAGGGCACGACAGCCGCATTGCTCGTCTTTTCCATGATCGCATAGTCGACGGAAATATCCGGGCAGGCGGCAAAGCTCGTGGCTTCGAGCCGGGTAAAGTCGAGATCCTGTGTGGCCTTCGCGACCGATGCCGTTGCCGCTTTCAGGAGGGCAGGCGCGTGGCGTTTCATTTCCTCCAGCATAAGGCCTGCCTGGAAGAGAAAAATACCGGAGTTCCACACGAAACTCTGGGCTGCCAGCATTGCCTCGGCCTGCGCCAGCGCCGGCTTTTCCACAAAGCGCTTCACCGCATGGGCGCCGGAAGCAAGGGCTTCCCCGATTTCGATATAGCCGTAGCCGGTCGCAGCCTCAGTCGGGCGGATGCCGAATGTCACGAGCTTGCCCAGTTTGGCGGTGTTTCGAGCGGTGTCTATCGCATCGAAATATCGCTCATCCGCTGTGATCTCGTGATCGGATGCGAGAACCTGCACCAGGGCATCCTCGCCGAATTGCTGTGCGGCAATCGTGGCCGCTGCCGCAACCGCCGGCGCGGTGTTGCGTGCCATGGGCTCGAGCAGGATGCCGGAAAGTTTGAGATTGAGTTCTCGCGCCTGTTCCGCCACGAGAAAGCGAAAATCCTCATTCGTGATGACGATGGGCGGCTCATAGCGCGTGTCATCCGAAACCCTGATGAGGGTCGCCTGAAACAACGTCTTGTCACCGATGAACTGGATGAACTGCTTGGGCGCGCTTGCCCGCGATAGTGGCCAAAGGCGGGTTCCTTGCCGCCGGCCATGATCACGGGAATGATTTTGTCAGCCATATGCACCTGCTCCGATCACTGTTTCATCAGGGTGTGAGTGCGACGGACGCTTTCGCCCAGTCCTTGATCCGCGTCAGGCCGAAGGTCAGCAGCGCCTTGGCCTCTGCCTCCGTGCCGGCCTCGACATAGCAACGCATCTCCGGCGCATTGCCGGAAGGGCGCAGATGAACGATCTTGCCATCTGTCAGCGTCATGCGAAGGCCGTCGATATCACTCGCGCTCGCGACCGTTCCGATCGGCGCGAGAAACTCCGCTATTGCCTCTTGCGAGCCGCGCAGATGTGTCATCAGGCGCCACTGAGCGCCACGGGGAAATCCTCAAGACGGTCAGCCAGCGCATGTGCCAGCGAAAAGCTGGAGGCGACGGCGCTCAAGGTGTGGCCCCGCTCGGCGGCAAGCGCAAGAACGGCAAGGATTGGCAGAAAGCTGTCGCGGGTGGGCAGCGGGCTGATCGGCGTGTCGAGGGCCTGAAAACCGGCGCCGACCAGCGTTCCCCCATTGGCCTCGAACCCGACGACCGGCCCTTGGTCAGCTGCCTCGGCCTCGTTCATGCCGGCGATCACGAAAGGCGATCCGACCCGGGTTCTGATCACCCCGAAAGTCTCGCTGGCGGCGATCGCGGAATTGGACGTGACGGGTGTCACGAGCGTTCTGGCGCCAAGAAACGCGCGGCGACCAGTCCGAGCAGATCGCCGCGCAATGGCTCACCGGCCTCGTCGGCCACCAGCGGCCTGTCGCCGTCGCCGTCAGCAGAAACGATCGCATCGAGCTTGTGCTCGACAGCCCACCCCTTGAGAAGGTCGATGGTCTCGTCCGAAACTGCTTCCGTATCGACGGGAATGAAGACATCCGAACGGCCGAGCGTGATCACATCAGCACCGTAAAAGGTCAGGATATCGGACAGCATGTCACGCGCCACAGTCGAATGCTCGTAGACACCGACCCGCAACCCGGCAAGTGATCCGGGCGCTAACAGTGCTCTATTCCGGGCAAGAAAAAGTTGAGCGGCCTGCATCTGGCCATCCGCGGCCTCAGACGGCGAAATGTCGATCGCGCCATCGGCCATTCCGCCGGCGATCGCGCTGATGCGCGCCTCATCGACCTTGTCGATTTCGCCATCCGGGCGGTAGAATTTGATACCGTTTCGATCTGCTGGAATATGCGACCCAGTCACCATGATTGCCGCCATGCCGTTGCCCATGGCAAACAGGGCGAGCGCTGGGGTTGGCAGCGGCCCGCAATCCACCGGCTGAAGACCGGCCCTTTCCAGTGCGCCGATACAGGTGGCGGAGATAGCCGGGCTGGAAGGCCGGAAGTCGCGGCCGACCGCAATTCTGTCCCCCGGGCGCGTTGCCCCGCTCTCGATCAGGTGACGAGCGAAGGCTGTTGCATAGACGGCAGAGATATGCCCCTCAAGCTCGACTACCAGACCCCGAAGACCGCTCGTTCCGAACTTCATGATGCTCCCCTCAGCCACCGACCGATTGTAATCCGAATGCAAGGCAACCTGCTTGAAATGCGCTGAGCAGGGTTAACGGCAGTATGAGGTCGAAACTGCTGAAATGCCAAGAGGGATCGAGAGGTCGTAACGTATCGAGGTAGCGTCAGTCGCGATATCCTTTGTGTGCGCGGCGACGAGTGATCGTCCTGCCTCCGCCGGTTTTGATCGAAGCGAATATATTTCACCAAAGAGCCTCTATCGGAACGCAGTGTCAAAAGCCCTTGCCACCGCGAAACTCGGCAATGATCGTGCCGATGATGATCCGCAAATCAAGCCATATGGAAAAGTGCTCGACATAATGGAGGTCGCAGGCGATGCGGGCGCGAGCCCGAGATGCCCTGTCCGTAGGGCCGCGAAGGCCGCGCATCTGGGCAAGTCCTGTCATGCCCGGACGCATCGCGTGGCGCCTGTGGTAGTCAGGTACGAGCGTCTCGTAAGGGACGCCGGCTGCCAGCATGCCGACGGCGTGGCACCGGGGGCCGACGAGCGACATGTCGCCCTTCAGCACGTTGATAAGTTGCGGCAGCTCATCGATATTGAGGCGGCGGATCGTGCGCCCGATACGCGTGATGCGTGGATCGTCTTTGACGGTCTGAGCAATGCCCGACCGGTCGCCACGGTCGATATACATCGAACGGAACTTGTAAACATTGATCTTCCGGCCATCGCGCCCCCAGCGGATCTGCGTGAAAATCGCAGGCCCGCGGCTTTCGATCCGTATCAGAAGAGCGATGAGCAGGATAAGCGGCATAAGCGCGACGATCGCCAAGCCGGCGAGCGCGATGTCGGTAAGCCGCTTGGCCAGAAAATGCCCCGCCAGTCTCCGTCGTTCTCCAGGTAATGTCGCCCAAACCCTCGTAGCACCCAAGTCGCCGTTGCGATCTTGACCGGTCGAACGCAGGACGTCGCCGTCTCGTGAAATCCCGATGGAGAGGCTTGTTCTCCCTGCCTCTACCGCGGCCGTTGCCCGCCCTTTTGCCGAAGCCTGGGCCATTTCCGGTTCCGAAGAACCACGCTCGGATAAGCCTAAGCCGAAAAAGCCCGCCGCCGGAAGGCCGGCCGTCGCTCGAAGACCGACTATCACGGTGCGCAAGTGATGCGAAAATGGCTGGAGCGGCCTCGCGTCCGATGTGATCCGCGGCGCTATGCGTTCATGATTATCTTTTGCCGGCTTGGCCGTCGTGTCGACTTGGAGTCCCACCGTCTGCAATGGTGCCATCCTGTGAAACGCAAATACAAGTTGTCGCAATGCAATATTCATAGATGACTTTCTCTGGTTGCGCTATAGTAAAGTTAAAAAAATATTAATGAGAGTTTTTGAAGCATCTTCTGCTCTGTAAATATTGATTTATCAATGTATGAAATTGAATAAATTAGGTAAAACAACCGCGTAAGGAAATGTGCGGTGGATTTTTGAAGATCCCCTTGTCGTGCTTTCCCCGGTGCGTGCGATCTAGGCGGGTAATTTTACCTCTTCCCCATCTTTGGATTTGCATGCCTCTCCCATGTCATCCTCGTATCGTCATGAATTAGCACAATAAAATGTAATATGACTATGTATTGCATTTTATCTCTGGTTGTGTGATGGTGCTGCCAAGGCGGGTAGGTTAGGCGTCTTTGCTCGCCCCGGTCGAATGCTCTGTTTCGACAATTCGATCCTGATGTGAAGTATTGAAAATCTATATTTGAAGTTATGTATTGCCACCGGTGGTTGTTTTTCGTGTGCCTGTTTGATCCGACGATATTGGTTTGACGGTATGAACTTGGCTGTCGGCGGCTATGGTGCCTGGCGGTAGCTTGAATGCTTTTTCTTCGGCGTTGAACGCTGCTCACGCCGACTGTTTCTAATGGGCCATGCTGCCCGCGTCATAGGGATTCCGCGTTACTCACCGTCCAGGCCGTCGAGCAAATCGCGGCTCTGGCGCAGGATGCCTGTTGCTGTGCCTGATGATCTTGGCGTGCCTGATGATGGCTGGCCAATGATGTTGGCCGTTGTTGGTTGTCGTTTTTCGATGGTCGTTTCGATGGACCATGCCCCGCCGTGGGCTGAATGAATGGGGAAGGTCTGCATGGATATGAGTGCGAAGCGGTCCGGCAAGGTCGCTCTTATTACCGGCGTCACCGGCCAGGACGGTGCCTATCTGGCCGAATTGCTTCTGGCCAAGGGCTATGTCGTGCACGGCATCAAGCGCCGGTCCTCAAGTTTCAATACCAATCGTATCGAGCATCTCTACGAGGATCCGCATGTCGATGATCCGCGCTTTGTACTGCATTTCGGCGACATGACCGATTCGACGAACCTCATCCGCGTGGTTCAGGAAACCCAGCCGGATGAGATCTATAATCTTGCGGCGCAGAGCCATGTGCAGGTCTCATTCGAAACACCGGAATATACGTCCAATGCCGACGGAACCGGCACGCTGCGGCTGCTTGAGGCCATCCGGCTTTTAGGCCTGTCGCAGAAGACGCGCTTCTATCAGGCGTCGACCTCGGAACTGTACGGCAAGGTGCAGGAAGTGCCGCAGAGCGAGACGACGCCATTCTATCCGCGCTCGCCCTATGCCGCGGCGAAGCTCTATGCCTATTGGATCGTCGTCAACTATCGTGAAGCCTATGGCATGCATGCCTCCAACGGCATTCTGTTCAACCACGAGAGCCCGATCCGCGGTGAGACCTTCGTGACGCGCAAGATCACCCGTGCGGCGGCGGCGATCCATCTCGGACTTCAGGAACGGCTCTTTCTTGGCAATCTCGATGCAAAGCGCGATTGGGGCCATGCGCGTGAATATGTGCGCGGCATGTGGCTCATGCTGCAGCAGGACAAGCCAGACGATTATGTTCTGGCAACGGGTGAGACGCACACGGTGCGCTCCTTCGTCGAAAAATCCTTCGCCAAGGTCGGGATAGCCATCGAATGGCGCGGTGAAGGTATCGATGAAAAGGGCTTCGATGCGGGCACGGGCCAGTGTGTGGTGGAAATCGATCCGCGCTATTTTCGGCCGACGGAAGTCGATCTGTTGATCGGGAACCCTGCAAAGGCCCATTCTAGGCTCGGCTGGACGCATGAGACCAATCTGGACCAGCTCGTTGCCGAAATGGTGCGCGAGGATCTCAAGGTCATGGCGCGCAATGTTCCGACGGCGAGCGGCCACAAGAGTTTTGCCCATGCCTGAGAGCCCGCGTCCGGATCTTGCCAGATACGACCTTGCCGGCAAGCGCGTTTACGTGGCCGGACATAGGGGCATGGTCGGCTCGGCAATCGTCCGCCGTCTGGCATCGGAAGGGTGCGAGATCCTCACGGCCGGACGTTCGCTTCTGAATCTCACCCGCCAATCCGAGGTGGAAGCCTGGATGGAGGAACAGCGACCGGACGCGGTTTTCCTCGCGGCCGCGCGTGTCGGCGGCATTCTCGCCAATGACCGATATCCGGCCGATTTCCTCTACGATAACCTCATCATGGAGGCCAACATCATCCATGCAGCTCGCCGCAGCGGCGTGGAAAAGCTTCTGTTCCTGGGGTCGTCCTGCATATACCCCAAGCATGCGGACCAGCCGATCGTCGAGGAAGCCCTGCTGACCGGCTCGCTCGAGCGACCAATGAATGGTATGCGATTGCCAAAATTGCCGGCATCAAGCTCTGCCAGGCCTATCGCCGCCAGCATGGTTGCGATTTTATCTCGGCGATGCCCACCAATCTTTATGGGCCGGGCGACAATTTCGACCTTGCTTCAAGCCATGTCATGCCGGCTCTGATCCGAAAGGCGCACGAGGCAAAGGTCGCGCATGCACGCGAGGTCGTCGTCTGGGGCACGGGCACGCCGCGTCGTGAGTTCCTGCATGTGGATGATTGCGCCGATGCCTGTGTGCATTTGATGAAGACCTATTCCGGCGACATGCATGTCAATGTCGGTTCCGGAGAGGATATATCCATCCTTGATCTCACCCGGCTGGTTTGTGGTATCGTCGGCTTCGATGGCCGTATCGTGCATGATCTCTCCAAGCCGGATGGCACGCCGCGCAAGCTGATGAGTGCGGATCGTCTGCGCGGCATGGGCTGGGCGCCGACGATCGATCTTGAGACCGGTGTTTCCCTTGTCTACGAGGCCTTTCTCGCCGGACGCTACAGCGAACGTCATACGGGAGATGCCGCCTGATGGTCGCGATCGAAAGCGTATCGGAAGCATCCGAGCCGGAAGTCGTGGCAATGCCGCGCGTGCGGCGAAGGATCCTGATCTACGGGATGAATTTCTCGCCGGAAATCGCCGGGGTAGGGCGCTATACCGGGGAGATAGCACAGCATCTGGCCGATACCGGACTGGATGTCACAGTTGTCACGGCCCAACCGCATTATCCTGGCTGGCGGGTGAAACAGGGCTATCGCAATCGCTATTCCTTCGGCTTCGAGGGGGGGATGCGGATGCGGCGCGTACCGGTTTTGCTCAGGCAGCCCATGCACGGCATCTGGCGGCTGGTTGCGCCACTGTCCTTCGCGCTGACCTCGGCACCGGTCGTGTTCTGGGAAATCCTGCGCCGCCGTCCGCATACGGTCTTGTGTGTCGAGCCGACGCTGTTTGCCGCCCCGGTCGCGCAGGCTGCGGCTCGTCTGGTCGGCGCTTTCACGGTCCTGCATGTGCAGGATCTCGAGGTCGATGCCGCCTTTGCCGTCGGCCACCTCGGATCTCGAAAGTCGCTGAAAGCCCTTGGCACTCTCTTCGAAAAACTGACTCTGCATCGTTTTCACCGGGTGGTGACGATTTCCGATCGCATGGCGGACAGGCTTGTCGAAAAGGGTGTGTCGCGCACACGGCTGTCGGTCGTTCGCAACTGGGTCGACCTCGCACACATCTTCCCCATGCGTGGAAAAACCCCTATCGCGCCGAGCTAGGCTTGCGCCCGGAGGATTTCGTCGTCCTCTATTCGGGCAATATCGGTGCCAAGCAGGGTCTTGATGTTCTTCTCGCGGCGGCGGAACGATTGAAGGACAGGCCGGATCTGCATGTCATCATTGCTGGCGAAGGGCCGGTCAAGGCTGATCTCGAAAAGCGTTACGGTCATCTTCCGGCTGTGCGTTTTCTGCCGTTCCAGCCGTATGAGCGTTTGAACGAGTTCCTCAATCTGGCCGATCTCCATGCCCTGCCGCAGGAAAGGGGCGCCGCCGATCTCGTCCTGCCTTCCAAGCTTGGCGGCATGCTGGCAAGTGGCAGACCGGTCGTGGTAACGGCTGACATCGGAACCGAGCTTGCCACATTCGTCGCCGGTGCTGCCGTGGTCGTCCCGCCGGGCGATGCAGGAGCCTTGGCCGATGCCATCGTCGCGGCAATCGCTGAGCGCCAGAGCCGTGATCCGGGTCCGCAGATGGACCGTGTTCGCGGCCTTTCCAAGGATGAGGGGCTTGCCCGGCTGATCGAAAGCCTGGCGCCATGAGGGGGGATCTGGCAGGCTGGCTGAGGTCACTGGGCATCAAGGTCATGGTGTGGCACAAATGGCTGCCATCGCCTTTGCCGGCGGTTCATCCGGCTGTAGCCGGTCTCGCGGAGCCGGTCGGGCCAGCGGGAGCCGTCGCCTCAGATAGCGCCATGCCGTCATGCTCCATCAGACATCGCGTGAAACGCGACGTGAGGGCCTCATGAGCCTCGGTGGCCGTATTTTTTCCGGCACGGTGGCCAATACCGCCGGTATCGCCATGAACGCCTTGCTGCAGATCGTCTCCGTGCCTGTGCTGGTCGCAGCCTGGGGGGCTGATGGTTTCGGCCTCTGGGTGATGCTGACCACCATACCGACATATTTCGCCTTGACCGATCTGGGCTTCCTGCAGGCGACGACAAGCGAAATGGCGATGCTGATCGCGCGGGGGGAGCGCGCGCGCGCGGCTCGCGTCTTCTTCAGTTCCACGGTCCTGATTGTCGTCCTTGCCTTGGGCGTTTTCCTCCTTGCGGCGCTGATCGCCCTTGGCTTTGCGGCTCGCGATATGCTGCCGGAGGCGGAAGGTGTTACCCTTTCCGTCCTGCTTGCGCTGTCGGCCTTTTCCGCCCTGTCGCTTCTGTCGCGTCTTCCCGTCGCCGCCCTGCGAGCCACCGGTCATTACGCCAAAGGCACGCTTGCCTATGACGCGATGAGCACCGTCGAGGGCTTTGCCGGGCTTCTGGTGGCGGCTGCAGGTGGTGGCTTTGATGATGTGGCACTTTGCTTTCTGTTGATCCGCATGGCAACGATCATGCTTCTATCCGGCCTCTTATATCGGTCAGCGGTTTGGCTGCGACCGCCTGTACAGAGGCCCGGAGAGGCGATCAAAGGGCCTGTCTGGCAGGATGTCGGCTCATCAGCGAGAGAAAACCCGGCAATAGTGGCAAGGCGGATGAGAGGCGGCATCTCGCAGGCTGTCCTTGCCGTCGGCAAACCGGCTGTTATGATGTTCCATGCCGCCGCTTTCATCGCGAGGTCGATCGACCTCGATGAGGTCCGCACACTTGCCCGCCCGGCGCTTGCCGCCATGACGATCCCACTCGCGCTTGCCCTCAATCTTCAGGGTGTCGTTCTGATCGTCGGTGCGCTCCTTTCGCCCGCAGCGGTTGCCATCTATGGTCCGGTGCGGACCTGCAGCCGCCTGCTGATCCAGATTGTCGGAACGGTCAATAGGGCGACAATGCCGGAACTTTCGCGGGCTCATGCCGCTGAACGGCCGGACGACTTGAGGCGGATCCTGAAGGTCAACGGACTTCTGCTTTTACTTGTCCTTCTGCCCGGCACCTTGGTCTTCGCCCTCATCGGGCGCGATTTCGTTGCTCTCTGGAGCGGCGGTCACATTCTGCCGGATCGCGCCTTCGTCGCATCGGTCGCACTGGCGACCCTTGTGCATGGCTGCTGGTATTTTCTGTCCAACATGCTGTTGCAACCAACGATCATGTCGCGCTCGCAAGATACAGTTAGGTGCCGCCATCCTCACACTTGGCCTTGTTGCGGTCCTGGCAAGTCTGTCGGGCCTCGGCGGCGTCGGCATTGCCTTGCTGTTCGGTGAATGCCTTTGTGCCATTGCCGTCGGCAGGATCTTTATCAGTCACTACAGGCAGGCCCTGCGATGGACATGAGGGGCGACGTTGAGATCAGGATCGGGGCTGGGCAGCAGAACCTGCAGACAGGCGGCCGGTGCTTTTCGACTGTCTTGCACCGTGATGCGGCAAAGGCGGCACCGACTGCCGCCTGGAGATGGAGGTTGGCATGGATGGTGTGATCCTGCTTCTCTATGTCCTGACCTTCGGCTCTATCCTGATCTACACCGCAGGGCTCGACCTTCGGGAATTGCGTTTCGCCGATGGCATCTTTATCGGCCTTCTGTTTTTCATTTTCATTCCGCTCCTGATCGCCTTCGTCGATGGGGAGATAGCCAGCATAGACATGCGCGCAGGCCCATTTCGGCCGCTGCGAGATACGGCGACCTCGCTGCAGCTCTGCATCGGCGCCGGAACGCTCATGCTTTTTCATTGGCTGGGCCGCCACTCCGGCCGCATCATCCCTCGCCTGAGCGGTAAGGTGATGGGCGGGCGGCAGGGGGGGCGGCATAGCGGGCGACCGGGCGTCCAGTCACGTGTGCACGCTGAGAGGCGGCTAGCTCCCGCCAATGGTTCAGACAAGGCTTGCCGCAGGTGGAGCATCCGCTGGCGGAGGCCGGTACCTCCTGCGAAGAAGGCGTTGGCAACGGTCAATCGGCCAGGGATGGCCTGCGCAGCAGCCGCGCGAGCCGGTGGCGGGGCAGCTGGACGTGCAGGCGCGACCCGCTAAGTCTCGGCCCGCCGCAGGCCGGCATAGGCTACATACGCTACATGGCAGCCCTCGTGTCATCCTGCTGTTCGTCGCCGCCTACATGATCTGCAGCATTTACAGCTTCATCTCGTCCGGCAAGCTGGATGGCGGACATTGGCAGGGCAATCTGGAAACCAGCCTGCAAAGCAACGTGTTGCTGATCATCATAGGCAATTTTGCCAATGTCTATCGCGGCGCCATTTTCGGCATTCTTTACAATGCCTTCGGACGCGGTCTGGTCAGTCGCAGGATGGTGGTGCTCGTGGGGCTGATGGTCGTTGTCTTCGACGTCTTCATCACCTTCAATCGTATCACTGCCGCCTATTATGCCATCATGCTCGTTCTTCTCTATCGGCGTTACTTGCCCTTGATGCTGCTGGCAGCCATTCCGCTTCTGCCGATTGTCGGATATTTCAGCATCGTCTGGTCGGCCCTTCGCGGGCTTGCGCTTGTGGACGGCTACAGCCTGTCCGGCTTCGTCAATGCCATGTCGGCGGTCAATACGGCGATCGGCAGCGGCCAGATGGAGATCGGCCGCTCGACCAATGGCATCTTCGATTCGGAAAACATCATTGTTCTGGACTGGCTGGTGCAAAATACCGGCGGCCGCTTTCCGCAGCTGAACGGCTATACCTTTCTCCTGCGCCCGCTCACCGTTCTCATCCCGTCCACCCTGTGGCCGGACAAGCCCGGTGTTTTCGGCCTCATAGTCGGCTCGAACCTTCAGGGCGTGCCGGGGCTGGCCCTGAATTCAACGCTGTTCGGCGAGGCGGTCGGCAATTTTTCCTATGCCTGGCCCTTGCCACTTCTGGCCATGCTTCTCCTGCTCAATGGTCTCTATGGCGCCTTTGCCAGTCGCTTTCCCTTTGCCAATGGTGCCGGTTTTTTCGTCGGCTTCGCGCTCTGGCGGTTCGATATGGCCTTCGGCTTCATTTCCCTCATCGGGCTCGCAGCCTTTGTTTTGGTGCTGAAGGTCGTCGATATCGTGCTGGACAGTCGGGAAGCGGCGGCGGGCGCGGCCGCGCCACGGCGGGTGCGGCCTGGCGTCAAGCGCAGCCGTCTCGGCCCTTCGTCAGGTCATCGGACAGCAGCGCCCGCAAGTCCGGCTTTTCGCCCGGAAGAAGATGTCGGGGCCACGGGTTGGCCCGCAACCGAGGCTCAAACAGGCGGGGGCAGATGGCACGGGTCAATGTGATCTATCACCACTTTCCGCATTATCGCCGGCCGGTATTGCAGGCTCTCGCGGCCAGTTCGCATCATGACTACAGCTTCTGGGGCTCTCATGAGGCCGTCGCCGGCATCGAGCCCTTTCGCGGCGATGAGAGCCTGGCCATCCGCCCGCTGCAATTTGCAACGCGGGGGCGCCGATGGGTGTTGTCGGGCTACTGGCCGGCGGTTCTCGATCACTCGGTCGATGCGGTCATCATTCTCGCCAACCCGAATATGCTGGCCACCTGGAAAATGGCGCTGGTCGCGCGATTGAAGGGAAAGAAAGTGCTCTTCTGGGCGCATGGCTGGCTGAAGCGAGAGCCCCTGCCGAAGCGGCTGCTGCGTCACGTGTATTTCCGCCTCGCGCATACAGTCATGGTCTATGGCACGCGGCGCGCGAAATCGGGCGGGCGAGCGGTTTTCCGGAGAAGCGCATCACGGTCATCTACAATAGTCTCGATTTCGATCGCAGCCGGGCGGCCTTTGAAATGCTCCAACATCGCGCACTGCAAGATCGCGCATTGCAAGATCGGGCAGAGGAAGAAAGGGCTTCGGCTGTTCCGAGCCACCTCGAACAGGCACCACGGCCACGGATCATCTGCACCGCGCGCCTTATTGCCGCCTGCCGTTTCGATCTTCTGCTGCAGGCCGCTCGCCTGCTGATGGAGGCGGGCCGGCCGGTCGACATTCTTCTTGTCGGTGATGGGCCGGAGCGCGCCTCTCTCGAAACGCTTGCGGGGCAGCTCGGTGTCTCGGTCAATTTCTATGGCGCTTGCTATGACGAGACGGTTCTGGCGGATCTCATCTACGGTGCCGATCTGACGGTTTCCCCCGGCAAGATCGGCCTCACGGTCATCCACAGCCTCTCCTATGGCACGCCCGCCATCACCCACGACAATCTCGATGAGCAAATGCCTGAGGTCGAGGCCATCATTCCCGGCGTGACCGGCGCTCTCTTCCGGCAGAATGACGCGCGGGCACTTGCCACCTGTATCGATGACTGGCTGTCCAGCGGTCGCGACCGGGCAACCGTGCGGCTCGCCTGCCGCAGCGTCGTCGAGGATGTCTGGAACCCTGCAACCCAGCGCGACCTCATCGACAGGGCAGTCAGCGAGCTTGTTAAAAGGAAAATGGCATGAGCCGTCGTGGCACACTCCCGAACGTCCGGAACCCACACGTGCCACCGAGGCGATGATCGATCGATGCCGCAGCGGGATCGATAATGCCGCCAAGGCTGCAGTCAGGCACTATGTGAATGTTGTGCTGAAGCGCTACCGCAAACTCGCAGACATGGGGGAGGGTTTCCAGCTCGGCCTGCAGGTTGCTGTTCCGGCTGGCAGCCGGCTCGGGCGCTATGGTTATATCGGCAACGGGTTCTCGGCTGAAAGCCCGATCTCGGTTGGTGATCTTTGCATGATTTCGACCGGCGTCTCGATCGTCGCCAATGATCATGACCCTGATGATCCGGAAGAGCCGATGCGGCTGGCCTTTCGCTGGAACCATCGCGTCACCGTTTTCGAGACGGATGTCTGGATCGGCCATGGCGCCATACTGCGCTCGGGTGTGCGGCTCGGCCGCGGTGCGGTTGTCGCGGCGGGCAGCGTTGTCACCAAGGATGTCGAACCCTTTTCCATCGTCGGCGGCAATCCAGCGAGGCTGATCCGCATGCGCTTCTCCCCGGATGAGCTCGAAAGGCACGATCGTCTTGTCAACGCCAGCCAGCCGATCGTCCAGGGGAGGGCCGGGCATGTCGCCGCTTGATGCCGCAAGTGTCCGGCCGCTCGAAGGCGGACCGAGTTTTTCATTGTCGAACCGCCTGATACGGCTTGCCTTCATGACGGTGTGGCTTGTGCTGGCGCGCTGGACGCCACCGGCGATGAACCCGTGGCGGGTCTTCCTCCTGCGCATCTTCGGGGCCCGCATAGGTAGCGGCGCAATGATTTATTCGTCGGTGAGGATCTGGCTTCCGGCCAATCTGGACATGGCGGAAAAGGCTTCTCTGGGGCCGGGAGTGGATTGCTACAACATGGATATGGTCAGGATAGGGGCCTATTCCATCATCTCGCAGCGGGCAGTGCTCTGCGCCGGCACGCATTCGATCAGCGACCGGAACTTTCAGCTGGTCACCCGCCCGATCACCATAGGCGACCATGCCTGGGTGGCCGCAGAAGCCTTTGTCGGGCCGGGGGTGACGATTGGCGATCAGGCGGTACTTGGCGCCAGGGCCTGCGCCTTCGGGCAGATCGAGCCGGCATCTGTCTATGTCGGCAACCCCGCCCGCCGGATCAAGGACAGGAGGCGGAAGGCATCGTGATGGCATCTTTGGTGACATTCGGTCGGTGCGCCGGAATGGCGGGCCGGCTGCGAAGATCGGCACAGGTCAATGCGGGCGGCGGTGCTGGCCCGGCGATCCAATATGACAAGGGGCGATCGCAGGGTTGCCTACAGGGTTGCTTGCGGGGGGGCTTGCCGGCGGGGCTCGTCGGGCGGCTTGCGAGGACGTTTAGAGGTGCGCTTAGAGGGGTGTTTGCGTGGTCTTGGATGTCCTGATGGGACGGTAGCGGCTGGCCGCGCCCTCTATGGCCGCCCCTCCGGTCGCCGACAGTCTTCTGATGGCCGCGATGATTGTGGAGCGCGGCGATGAGCGTTTCCGTCGTCATTCTCGCCTATAATGAAGAGCGGCATATCGCCCGCGCCATAGAGAGTGTGAAGCTTTCGCCACACAGGTTGTCGTCATTGATTCCTTTTCGCGGGATGCGACGCCCGAAATCGCCCGTGGGCTCGGCGCGCAGGTCTTGCAAAACCCGTTCATCAATCAGGCCCGGCAGTTCCGGTGGGCGCTCGACAATGCGCCGCTCACCGGTGATTGGATCATGCGGCTCGATGCGGATGAAATCATCGAGCCGGACCTCGCGGCTGAAATTGTCGATCGCATGCCCGGCCTTGGTCCGGATGTCGCGGGCATCAGTCTCAAGCGCAAGCACATCTTTCTCGGTCGCTGGATCCGACATGGCGGCCGCTACCCCCTTATCCTGACGCGCATCTGGCGGCGCGGACAGGGGCGCGTGGAAGACCGGTGGATGGATGAGCATGTGGTCGTCTGGGGCGGTCGCACCGTGTTGTTCGACAAGCCCTTCAGCGATCACAATCTCAATGATCTCGGTTTCTTCACCGACAAGCACAATAATATGCCACGCGCGAGGCGGTCGATGTGCTGAACCAGCGCTACGGGCTCTTTGCCACCGAAGACGGCGTGACAGCTGGCGATGCGCCCGCGCAAGCCAGCTTCAAGCGGCGGATCAAGGAAAACATCTATAACCGCATTCCTTTTCCGCTCTCGACCCTGGGCTATGTGCTGTTCCGCTATGTCATACAGCTTGGCTTTCTCGATGGCCGGGAGGGGCTTATCTATCATGTCCTGCAGGGATACTGGTATCGCTTCCTCGTCGGTTCCAAGGTGCTGGAATATGAGCGAACGATCGGTCGGCTCGCGACCCCCGAGGAGAAACGCCTCGCCCTTGCAGAACTCACCGGCTTGAAGCTCTAGGCACAGAGACGATGGCGGCGGAGAAAAGGGCGTCGATCACGGCAACGCGGCTGTGAGCCGTGCCGTGGACGGTACATTCTAAAATGGGGCCGTCGAAAAATAAGAGCGTGAGGCCCCCGATGACGGTGGCATCGAGAACTGAGTCGTGATCATTGCATCCTGAGTCCTGAGTCCTGAGTCCTGAGTCCTGAGTCCTGAGTCCTGAGTATCGAGCCATGAAAGCGGAGCCGGGGGAGCATGAATATTGCGTCGTGAGAAGCCTTGGAGCCTAGTTTGGCCACGAAGGCTTGTGTCGGGGAATTGTTATGGGATCCGACCACGGTGCTCCGCCGGGCCCCCGCTTTTCGTCTGGCCCGGTGCGATTGCTCTTCGGTTCTCGCGGGGGGCTGACGCGGCCCTCGGATCTCTTGCCTGATACCGCTTTGTCTGTGGCTGGATGGTCGGCAGATAAGATATCATGGCCCATGCCGGTGCCGGGCCATGATGGAGACGTGCTAACCAGTCGGGGTCAATCCTGCGAGAAGGCGTTGAGGATGGCGTCTGCCACGAAGCGACCGATGAATGCGTGCCCGGCAGGTGTGGGGTGCACCTGGTCTGTCCCCGTGTAAAGGTCGGAATTGCCCGATCCGCTTGTCGTGCCGGAGCGCCCTGTGCCGGTGATCAGGTTGCCGCCCGGGCGGGTGCTGATCGAAATGAAGCGTGTCCATGCATCATCAAAGGCAGTCACCGCCGCAGCGACGGCATTTTCCGTTGCAATGATCTGCGAGCTCGGTCCCGAATTGGCCGGAAAGACACCAAGCACGGCAATCAGGGCATCGGGATAGAGGTCCCGCGCAGCGGTAAGGCCGGAAAGCGCATTGGCGGTAATCGTCTCGGCCAGCTGGTTGCGGTCGTATAGGATCCCATCAGCACGATCAGCCCCGGCGCGCCACCGAGGCCGAGGTCGCCATGCTGATCCGTTCGTTGAACGTATAGGCGCTCCCGCCACCGTTGTTGACCCAGCCTGTCCCGCCGCTGCCGGAATTCGTATGGGCCCTGATGCCAAGCCAATCGGCCATCACGGCGCCGAAGCCATCGCCGAGAGCTGTCGCGCCCGTTCCATAGACATAGCTGTCGCCGAGCAGGCAGGAAACGAGGGCATCCGGGTCCATTGGCTCCCGCACGGTTTCCGTCGGGCCCACATAGACGCCCCAGAAGCTGTTGTCGCCCTGGGATTCGACCGTGATTTCCCGCAGCAGCCGGCCGCCCGCATTGGTGAAGTCCAGCGAAATATACTCGTCCGTACTGGTTGGCGAAGCGGACGTCGTCAGCGTTCCGGCAAGGTCGAGATATTGCCCGTCCACAAGGAAGCGATAGGGCAAAGTGCTGCGCTTCAGCCTCAGCGACACTTTGATGGCATCGGCCAGAAACACGCGCCGGCTGAACGACGCCTGGCTGCCATTCGCGGCACCCACATTGCCGCCGCTGGCAGCAATCACGGCGCTTTTCACGCGCCCGAGAAAACTGCCTGAAAGATAAGGGCTGCCGCCATAGGTTCGCAGCACCGCCTGTCCCGCGGCTGCATTGAGAAGATAACCGTTGGTCTGGCCGGCAGGCAATGTCGTGCCCTCAACGGTTATGGTCGGCAATTGCGTTGCAAGCCCGCTCTTGCGTGGATTGGCAATGCGCGCCGATGCCGCCCGGCGGCGAAGCGCAATAACGCGGGCGGAGTTCGAAGTGCTGAAATCCTGTGTATCTGTCATCGTGTTACGATCCTTTGGTTTGAGCAAAAAAGGGATGTTTGGGAGATGCCGCTATCGGCGAGCCTTAAGCCGGCGAGGCCCCCCACCTGGCAATGCAGGGTGACGCCGCCTGGCGCTGAATAGCTACCTGCCTGCGGCAACTGGCGCGGTCGGCCGCGTCCACCCGCGCTTGCAGGCGGAAGGCAGGATCTGTGTTGTCAGCTTGCCGTCGTGCCGCCGGATTTTCGTTCAGCCAGCGCCATGGCTGTTGCGCCATCTGTCAGTAGGCGGCCGTCCTTGGCTGTCAGTAGCGTGAAACCGGCGGGGGCCTGCACGGCCTCGGTTCTGCCCGCGGTTAGAACGGCGATGGCGGGGATCGAGAGGTTGAGGCAGAGGATCATGTGTGGCCGGCCCCCACCGCAGCCTTGCAGCCCGTTTCGGGCAGCAGAGCATTTGCGTGGATGGAGCCGCCGGCCGTCTTGTCTGGCCATTTCTGATGACGGCCCGTCTCGTAGCGCAATGGTGCCTCTCCTTGTTGAAGGGCCGCCCGGGGCGCTCGTATGCGCGTAAGCAGGGTCTTAGGCGTTGATCGTTCCGGCATTGCACCCGTTCTCCTTCATCGGCGCGCCACAGCCTTCCGCGGCGCTTGTCTCCGCAGAAGATTATGGGCGCGGCAAAGGAGGGGGATGAAATGCCAGAGATTTTTTCGATGATGAGCAAATGGCGCCGATATCGGGCGGCGAAACCTTGTCGCGACACGCCGGTGGTCGGCCGGCGCGGCCGCGCCTGTTCGGCCGCTCTCTTCTCACCGCGGCGGTCTTGACAGAGGAAGGCGCACGGCCTCGGTCTTGTTGTCACGAAGCGTGACGTCGTCCACGCCGGGACCGATCAGTATGCCGATATCACTGTTGGCAATGTGATTATCCTCGATCAGCACGTTGCGCACCGCGGGCGCATATCCGGCCGGCCGTTGATCCTGATCGATGGTCCACCGGCCAGCCGGTTGCCACGAATGACGGTGCCGTAATTGAGAACCGGCCCATCCTTCGCGAATTGCCGGCCAGTGATGATAACCCCCGAAAATCGCCCGAGTGGCCAGGATTGCACGCTGTTGCCGAGAAACTGCGTGTAGAAATTCGACTGCGGATGAAGGTAGTCGAGACCTGTCGCGATGAAGCCCTGACTGCGAATGGCATGATTTCCGGCAAACACGCTGCGATAACCGACGCCGAAGATCTGGGCGGCGCCACTGTCTTCGAAACGGTTGCCGATGATCAGATAATCCTGAAGCGTCGGCACGATCGTCACAACCGAACTGGCATCGATGAGCCCGGTTATGTCTCTGTCGAGAGCAACGGTCTCGCCATCTCGTCCGGTGATCTCGGCTTTCAGGCCAAGTCCACGGCCCTTGACGACGAAGAGGCTTGCGCCTCTCCAGTCGTTGCCGGCGAGCTTGCCCAGTCCCGCCGGCAACATGCGTGCTGCCTTGCCGTCATTCTCCAGGGTGAGGCCGCCAAAATAGAAGCCGCGCGGTCCATCGGATGTCACCGCCTCGCGGTCCCAGCCGTAGAATTGGGAGAACTGATTGTTGCGAACCAGGATATCGCGGCTGACATAACGTCCTTCCAGCGTGTTGATCCCGCCGCCGGCAGCCTGAAGGTCGC
This sequence comes from Shinella sp. UYSO24, assembly GCA_902167985.1. Taxonomy (GTDB): domain Bacteria; phylum Pseudomonadota; class Alphaproteobacteria; order Rhizobiales; family Rhizobiaceae; genus Neorhizobium. The sequence goes on along the minus strand of CABHNZ010000001.1, from coordinate 258,085 downwards.
GCCGATGATGAGATTGTCCTCGAAAAGCACCGACTGCGCTCCCGAAATACCGTACCATCCGCGCCGGCCGAGGCGGATTATATTGCCGGACATCCTGACACCCTCGGCTGCCGAGAGAAGAAAGGGGCGGACGGACGAGAGGAGGTCGCAACCCTCGACCACGATATTGCGTCCGCCGAGCCGCAAGCCCGCCACGCCGTCCTTGATTGCCGCCAGCATTGGCGCCAGTCGCTGCTCCGCGTCGGCGTTGACGAGATGGCCCATGAAAGCGTCGGCCCTGATCGTCAGGTTGCGAAGCGTGATGTTGGAGCCGATGGCCGGGCCAACGGCTATGCTGCCGGGGGCGGAGGGGGCTGCTCCCGCAGAGGCCCCGGCGGTTTTGCTGGCCAAGGCAGGGGCGAAGCCGCCACGGATAACATCAAGATGACGTTGCGCGCTGATGCTGAGGTTCTCGATGGTGAAATTGCTGACCCCGGTGATGAGCGCCGGTGGCGGGCTTTCGCTGTCCCGCCACGCCAGTGTCACGAGATCGGTTGCCTCTCCCTTCAGGCTGACGCCATCGGGCACGAGCAGCGTGCCCGTCAGATCATAGATCCCGCCGTGCAGGAAAAGCGTGCCTCCGCCGCGCGCCGCAAGCGATGCCATCGCGGCGTTGATCCGGCCTGCATCCCGGTTGGCATCGGCAACATCCTGCGTGGTTCCGTCGGCCTGTGGATAAAGATCCAGCTTTAAGGATGGCGCCGGTGCCGGCGCATTGATCATGATCTCTCCGGCTGGGCGCCATGCGCCTTGATCACCATTGCCGTTGAAAAGATCGGCCCTGTATTTGCCGGCGGGCAGGGTCGAAGGCAGCCTGAACGTCGCCGACCAGAGGTCCGGTGCCTCGACGCTGATGTCGAAGCGTCGGGAATCACCGTCTGTCAGTCGCAGGATTGCATTGGCATTGCGGGCGATATTGCGCCCGGAGACCCGCAGCCATCCGCCGGATGTGGCGCTTTGCTCGCGATCGCCCTGAAGCCAGTAGATATCCGGCGCATTGAGCATGACGGTAACACCGTCGTCGCCAATGGTATTCTGCGGGGCGCAGTCGGCCCGCCTGATACCATCCGGGCAGAAAACACGCCGCTCTCAAGGCCCGATGGCAGCGTGAATGACAGGCTTTCCGCTGTATGGGAAACGATGACCGCCTGGATGACCTCCGGTGATTTCGCCCTCAGACTTTGGCCGGTCGAATCGGCCTGTTTCGGCGCCATGTCGTCGAGCCGGCTTATAAGGACTGACGAAATACCATCGAGATCGATCCCGCTCACCTGCACGGTCTCACCGGGCTCGACCGGATCGCTCGCCCAGAAGACAGTCGGTTTGTGGATTTCCGCCGAGCGTGCGGCTGTGGACAAAGGCAAAAAGATTACCGCGACGGCGATGGCCGCCCCGAAAAGCTGAAAATGCCGGAAAGGCGGAAGCAGTCGGGAGGGCAGGAGAGGCTTGAACAGCCGAAGAGGAAAGAGCCGAAGGCGAAACATCATCGACAGGAAACCACATTGCGCCGCGATTTTGTGATAATGTATCGCGTAAATGGGCGCGCGCAAGCTGTACTGCGGAACACAAGGCCCCAAAATGGGGCATTTGTGCCTTCAATGCTGGTCGCAAGAGGAAGATCTAGCCGAAAACGCACGAAATTCCGCGCAAACGGACCATAATCAGATTGTCGTAATTCAAATGGGGGGAGTGGTGGGCGATGAGAGACTCGAACTCCCGACATCCTCGGTGTAAACGAGGCGCTCTACCAACTGAGCTAATCGCCCTTCGCGTTTGCGAACTCTTGTGTCCGCCGCGTCGGTGGCCGTGATCTATGAGGTTCGCGGGGAAACCGCAAGAGCCTTTATGATGTTTTTTTGAAAAAAATCGGGAAATCGATCGGAGCCTGTGGATGAGAAGGGGGCGCGCAAAGAAAGATGCATCTCGTCATTCTTTTGTCGTGAAACCTGCTTGACACCTGCCAACGAACCTCTTAGTTAGCCGCTCATCCGAACGGCACTGGCCGCCGGGTAAGGCCAAGCCCTTCAAGAGCTTGGCTTAAGAAAGAAGGATGCGGGTGTAGCTCAGTCGGTTAGAGTGCCGGCCTGTCACGCCGGAGGTCGCGGGTTCGAGCCCCGTCACTCGCGCCATTCACTCTTCTTCCCTAAGTGAGTGTCTCCTTTCTCCCAAGCGGATGTCTCCGCTCCGTCTCGGCATCCTTACGCTTTTGGCGATGTTCTCGGTTTTCCGGCTTTTTTGGCTGGTTTTTGCGCCTCTTTGCCCCATCTATGAAATTTCTGTGATTAAACTGCGGCGCCTTGGTGTTTTGTCCCTGCGCTGTTCGGGCAGGGTGGCGCATTCATATGTCTGCATTCCTGCTTGATGCGCGCTTTTCGACCCCTGTGAAAAGGAGATTGCAGCTGCCCGATAATGGTGCGTCAACTTGTCCTCAAAAAGCTTGCGCGCGCCTCTTGGCTGCGCTAGTCACGGCATTGTTGCAATGCACGTTGCTTGCCGAGCATTGATTCCGAGCGTCGCCTGGCGCTTTTGCAGGCAGGGATGGAGTAACATGAGTGAAGTTCTCGCTTCCTATATCCCGATCGCCATATTTATAGGCATAGCCCTGGTGATCGGTCTGGCGCTTTTGATTGCGCCTTTTGCCGTGGCCTACAAGGCACCCGATTCTGAAAAGCTGTCCGCATTCGAGTGCGGTTTCAACGCTTTCGACGATGCCCGCATGAAGTTCGACATTCGATTCTATCTGGTGTCGATCCTCTTCATCGTCTTCGATCTTGAAGTCGCCTTCCTTTTCCCCTGGGCCGTTTCCTTCGGTGACATGGCTGGTTCGGTTTCTGGTCGATGATCGTCTTCCTCGGTGTCCTGACGGTCGGCTTTATTTACGAATGGAAAAAGGGAGCGCTGGAATGGGAGTAGTCGATAACGGCGGCACCCTGGTCGCGCAGCAGCCGAAGGGTCTGATCGATCCGAATACCGGCAAGCCGATCGGCAGCGACGATGCGTTTTTCGGTGAGATCGACAACGAACTTGCCGACAAGGGCTTTCTCGTCACGTCGAGCGCGCATCTCATCACCTGGGCCCGTACCGGTTCCTGATGTGGATGCAGTTCGGTCTTGCCTGTTGCGCCGTCGAGGGGCTGATGCAGGTCTCAGGCCCGCGTTACGATCTGGAGCGCTTCGGCGTCGCGCCGCGTGCTTCGCCGCGCCAATCCGACGTGCTGATCGTTGCCGGCACGCTGACCAACAAGATGGCGCCGGCTCTGCGCAAGGTCTATGACCAGATGCCCGAGCCGCGCTACGTGATTTCCATGGGCTCCTGCGCCAACGGTGGTGGTTACTACCACTATTCCTACTCGGTGGTTCGCGGCTGTGACCGCGTCGTGCCGGTGGATATTTACGTGCCGGGCTGTCCCCCCACGGCAGAGGCGCTGCTTTACGGCGTGCTTCTGCTGCAGAAAAAGATCCGGCGCACCGGTACGATCGAGCGCTGAGGGCAAGGGCAAGATATGATGAGTGAAGCGCTTACTGAGCTTTCTTCGACCATCGGCGAAGCCGTGGCGGGCAAGGTCTTGGCGTCCGAGATCGCCAATGGCGAACTGACGCTGACGACCGATCCTGAGAGCGTAATCGGGCTTCTGACTTTCCTGCGTGATGATCCGCGCTGCGCCTTCGTTGCGCTGACGGATATTTCCGGTGTCGACTGGCCGGCCCGCGAAAAGCGGTTCGATGTCGTCTATCACCTTCTGTCGCCCACTCGGAACCTGCGTGTTCGCATCAAGCTTGAGGTAGCGGAAGATGCGGCGGTGCCGTCTGCGACCGCGGTCTATCGCGGCGCCGAATGGTACGAGCGCGAGACCTGGGATCTGTTCGGCATTCCGTTTGATGGCCATGCCGACCTTCGCCGTCTCCTGACCGATTACGGTTTCGAGGGGCACCCGCTGCGCAAGGACTTTCCGACGACCGGCTTCGTCGAGGTTCGTTACGACGACAGCGCCAAGCGCGTCGTCTACGAGCCCGTCAAGCTTCGTCAGGAATTCCGCAACTTTGACTTCCTCTCGCCCTGGGAAGGACCCGAATACGTTCTGCCCGGCGACGAGAAGGCCAATTGATGACGTGAAGTTGCAGGGCATCGTTTGACGGAAAGCTGTCTTTCGCAGGCAATAACGGGTCTGGTTCGGCAGTTGACTTGATAACGATCAGGTTTGTCCTCGGTCAATGCGACATATTGAACGCAGGGGCAGGGGAGAGGAAGCGGCGGATCCGGTCTTCAACGGGTCCGAAGTCACCGGCCCGGTTGCGGGCGCTGGTGACGGCATGATGGTAGGTTGGGGTGCGAAAACGTCGTGCCCTTGTGGAAAGAGCGAAACGACGATGAGCATCGAAACAGGCTGTCAGCCAATTCCGAAGTCCGATTTCGAGGAACGTGGGCGAAAGACGCTGAGATGACTGAACACAACGTCCGTAACTTCACGATCAACTTCGGTCCCGAACACCCGTCGGCGCACGGCGTGTTGCGCCTCGTGCTGGAACTCGACGGTGAAATCGTCGAGCGCGTCGACCCGCATGTCGGCCTGCTACACCGCGGCACCGAAAAGCTGATCGAGACGAAGACCTATCTTCAGGCCGTGCCCTATCTCGACCGGCTCGATTACGTCTCCCCGATGAACCAGGAGCATGCCTATGCGCTGGCCGTCGAAAAGCTCCTGAAGCTCGAAATCCCGATCCGCGGCCAGCTGATCCGCGTTCTCTTCTCCGAGATCGGCCGCGTTCTCTCGCATGTGATGAACGTCACGACGCAGGCGATGGACGTCGGCGCCATGACGCCGCCGGTCTGGGGCTTCGAAGAGCGCGAAAAGCTGATGATCTTCTACGAGCGGGCCTGTGGCGCGCGCCTGCATGCGGCCTATTTCCGGCCGGGCGGCGTGCATCAGGATCTGCCGCCGGAACTGATCGAGGATATCGGCGCCTGGTGCGATCCTTTCCTGAAGGTTCTCGACGATATCGAGGGCCTTTTGACGGAAAACCGCATCTTCAAGCAGCGCAACGTCGATATCGGCGTGGTGAAGCTCGAAGATGCCTGGAACTGGGGTTTTTCCGGCGTCATGGTCCGCGGTTCGGGCGCGGCATGGGATCTGCGTAAGTCGCAGCCCTATGAATGCTATGCCGACATGGATTTCGACATTGCCGTCGGCAAGAACGGCGACTGTTACGATCGTTACCTCATCCGCATGTTCGAGATGCGCCAGTCGGTCCGCATCATGAAACAGTGTGTGGAGCGTCTGTTGGGCGATGCCCGCATCGGGCCGGTCTCCTCGCTCGATGGCAAGGTGGTTCCGCCGAAGCGCGGCGAGATGAAGCGTTCGATGGAAGCGCTCATCCACCACTTCAAGCTCTATACCGAAGGCTATCACGTTCCGGCCGGCGAGGTTTATGCCGCCGTCGAGGCGCCGAAGGGCGAGTTCGGCGTCTATCTCGTCGCCGATGGCTCCAACAAGCCATATCGCTGCAAGCTGCGCGCACCGGGCTTTGCCCATCTCCAGGCGATGGATTTCCTCTGCCGGGGCCATCAGCTGGCAGACGTCACGGCGGTGTTGGGTTCGCTTGATATCGTCTTCGGCGAGGTGGATCGCTGATGCGCGGATGGCTTTTCCTGACCGCTGCTCTCCTGCTGGCGCCGTCCGCAATGGCCCAGACCTCCGGTTCTCAGACAGCAGTCGAGACCGCGGGCGGCCAGACGATGGCGCAGCTTCTGGCGGCTGGTTACGAGATCAAGACATCGGTGCTCAACGGCACGCAGATCGTCGTGTTCATGCAGAAAGACAAGTCGGCCTATGCCTGCGAGTTCGTCTCGATGACGAGATCGCGGTGTGGCGAGATTAAATAATAAGGCGTTGAAAGAATGTCCGTTCGTCGATTAGCCGAAGAGCAGTTCCAGCCCCAGGGCTTCACGTTCAACGCGGAGAATGCGGTATGGGCCGACGCGACCATCCGCAAGTATCCTGAAGGCCGGCAGCAATCTGCCGTCATCCCGCTTCTGATGCGGGCGCAGGAGCAGGATGGCTGGGTCACACGCGCCTCGATCGAACATGTCGCGCAGATGCTCGGCATGGCCTATATCCGCGTGCTCGAAATCGCCACCTTCTACACGCAGTTCCAGCTGAAGCCGGTCGGCACCCGCGCCCATATCCAGGTCTGCGGCACGACGCCCTGCATGCTGCGCGGCGCCGAAGACCTGATGAAGGTCTGTCAGCACAAGATCCATCACGATCCTTTCGAGACCAATGCCGACGGCACGCTCTCCTGGGAAGAGGTCGAGTGTCAGGGCGCCTGCGTCAACGCTCCGATGGTCATCATCTTCAAGGATGCCTACGAGGACCTGACGCCGCAGCGGCTGGAAGAGATCATCGATGCCTTCGGTGCCGGCAATGGCGCAGACATCAAGCCCGGCCCGCAGATCGACCGTCATCTGTCGTCTGCCGAAGGTGGTCCAACCGCGCTGACGGAAGAGATTACCCCGGTTCGCACCAATCTCGAACCGCCGGTCGAGCCGCCAGCCGATGAGGCAGCCGCAGCGCCGACCGAGGCTGCCAAGCCGAAGGATGCGGCACCGGAAGCCGATCCGAAACTGAAGACGCCGGCAACAGCACCGGCAGCTTCCGCAAGCAATGACAAGGCTGCCGAGAAAGAGGCCGCTGCGGCGCCTGCAAAGGCTGATGCCGCGGCCAAGGCTGAAAAACCGTCGCTCGACGATGCCAGCCGCCCGAAGGGCATCGACAAGCCGGCGACGCCCGACGACCTGAAGCTGATCTCCGGCGTCGGCCCGAAGATAGAGGGCACGCTGCACGATCTCGGCATCTTCACCTTCGCGCAGATTGCCGCGTGGAAGAAGGAAGAATGCGACTGGGTGGACGGCTACCTGAACTTCAAGGGCCGCATCGAGCGCGACGACTGGCTCCGTCAGGCAGATGCTCTCGCCCGTGGCGGTGAGCAAGAGTACATTAAAGTCTTCGGCAAGAAGCCACGGTAAGGGGTGAAAAATGCTTAAAGACCAGGATCGCATCTTCACCAATATCTACGGCCTCAAGGACAAGTCCTTGAAGGGCGCGATGAGCCGCGGCCATTGGGACGGCACGAAGATCATTCTCGAAAAGGGCCGGGACTGGATCATCAACGAGATGAAGGCGTCCGGCCTGCGCGGCCGTGGCGGCGCCGGCTTCCCGACGGGCCTCAAATGGTCCTTCATGCCGAAGGAGAGCGATGGCCGTCCGCATTATCTCGTCGTCAATGCCGACGAATCCGAACCCGGTACCTGCAAGGACCGCGAAATCCTTCGCAACGATCCGCATACGCTGATCGAGGGCTGCCTGATCGCTTCCTTTGCGATGGGCGCCCATACCGCCTTCATCTATGTCCGCGGCGAATACATGCGTGAGCGTGAGGCGCTGCAGGCGGCGATCGACGAGTGCTATGAGGCCGGTCTTCTCGGCAAGAACAACAAGCATGGCTGGGATTTCGACATCGTCGTCCACCATGCGCCGGCGCTATATCTGCGGTGAGGAAACGGCTCTGCTCGAAAGCCTCGAAGGCAAGAAGGGCCAGCCGCGCATGAAGCCGCCATTCCCGGCGAACATGGGCCTCTATGGCTGCCCGACGACGGTCAACAACGTCGAATCCATCTCGGTGGCGCCGACCATCCTGCGCCGTGGCGCCGCCTGGTTCTCCTCGATGGGCCGTCCGAACAATGTCGGCACCAAGCTGTTCATGATCTCGGGCCACGTCAACACGCCCTGCACGGTCGAAGAACAGCTCGGTCTCACCTTCCGTGAAATCATTGAAAAGCATGGCGGTGGCATTCGCGGCGGCTGGGACAATCTGCTGGCGGTCATCCCCGGCGGCGCATCCTGCCCGATCGTCAAGGGCGCCGACATGAAGGAAGCGATCATGGACTTCGACGGCATGCGCGAAGTCAAATCCTCCTTCGGCACCGGCGGCATGATCGTCATGGACAAGTCGACCGACGTCATCAAGGCGATCGCGCGCCTCTCTGCTTTCTTCAAGCATGAGAGCTGCGGCCAGTGCACCCCCTGTCGCGAGGGGACCGGCTGGATGTGGCGCGTCATGGAACGCATGGTCAAGGGCAATGCGCAGAAGCGTGAGATCGACATGCTGTTCCAGGTCTCGAAACAGATCGAAGGCCACACGATCTGCGCGCTCGGTGACGCGGCCGCTTGGCCGGTTCAGGGCCTGATCCGCAATTTCCGCGACGAGATCGAGGCACGTATCGATCGCTACACCCATAACGCCACGGCCGAAGGTGCTGTCACCGAACGCGCCGTGATGGAAGCTGCGGAGTAAGACGGATGGTCAAACCGGGCGATCAGCATGGCAGGGAGGCGTCGGAAGGCGATGCCTTCGACTATGCGCGCCTGCCTGATTTTTCCGAGATCCTGTCGATGAACCCGTTTTTAAAGCAGCAGGCCGCCGCCATGGCTGCGGCAAGCGCCATCGGCTTCGGGATCGCAAACCAGATGGCCGGCGTCTTCTTCGGCGCGCTTCAGAGCGCCATGCAGGCGGCCAATGATGCACATTCCGCTTCGGTGACACCGGAGCAAAAGAGCTACGCCGAGGAGGGCGAAGCCGCAGCCGGCTCCCGGAAGAAGCAGGCCCCTGAGGAGGTGGCAGGCGTTTCCGGAGAGCTGGCGCGGACGGCTTTCAAGGTTGAGGCCGAAAAGGCCAAGCCGGTACGGGCAAAGCGTGCTGCGGCCCCGAAGGTAAAGGCCGAGCCTAGCGCCGCTGAAAACGTCGTTCCGGCTGCAGCTGTGGTCGTGGACGATCTGAAACTGATCTCGGGTATCGGCCCGAAGGTCGAGACGGTGCTGAAGGGCATGGGCGTGACCCGGTTCTCCGAGATCGCCGGATGGAAAAAGGCGGATGTCGCCCGCTTCGAAAAGGAACTCGGCTTTGATGGCCGGATCCTGCGCGACGACTGGGTAGGGCAGGCGAAGACGCTGGTGAAGACGGGTAGCCCCGCCGAACCTGCGGCATCGCCGAAGGCTGTGACGGCACGCAAGCCGCGTGCGTCGAAAAAGACGGGCGCTGCGGCAAAGGCCGCCGGGACCGAAAAGTAAGGGTGTGTTCCGCGCCGTGACGGATGCGGGATGGAACTTAAGGACGTTAGTGAGACAATGGCAAAGCTGAAGGTAGACGGCAAAGAGATCGAAGTCCCCGACCACTTCTCGCTGCTGCAGGCGTGCGAGGAAGCGGGCGCCGAAATTCCGCGCTTTTGTTTCCACGAGCGTCTGTCGGTCGCCGGCAATTGCCGCATGTGCCTCATCGAGGTGAAGGGCGGCCCGCCGAAGCCGACCGCCTCCTGCGCCATGGGCGTGCGCGATATCCGCGGCGGCCCGAATGGCGAACTGGCGGAAATCTTCACCAACACGCCGATGGTCAAGAAGGCCCGCGAAGGCGTGATGGAATTCCTGCTGATCAACCATCCGCTCGATTGCCCGATCTGCGACCAGGGCGGCGAATGCGACCTGCAGGACCAGGCGATGGCCTTTGGCATTGCCGGATCGCGCTACACGGAAAACAAGCGCGCCGTCGAAGACAAATATATCGGCCCGCTGGTCAAGACCGTGATGAACCGCTGCATTCACTGCACGCGTTGCGTCCGCTTCACGACCGAAGTCGGCGGCATTTCCGAACTCGGCCTCATCGGCCGCGGTGAGGATGCCGAGATCACCACCTATCTCGAACAGGCAATGACCTCGGAGCTTCAGGGCAATGTCGTCGACCTTTGCCCCGTTGGTGCGCTCACCTCGCGTCCCTTCGCCTTCACCGCCCGTCCGTGGGAACTCGGCAAGACCGAATCGATCGACGTCATGGACGCCGTCGGCTCGGCCATCCGCGTCGATACCCGTGGCCGCGAAGTCATGCGCGTCATGCCGCGCGTCAACGAGCAGGTGAACGAGGAGTGGATCTCCGACAAGACGAGGTTCATCTGGGATGGTCTGAAGACCCAGCGTCTCGACCGTCCGTATGTGCGCCGCGATGGCCGCCTTCAGCCGGCAAGCTGGGGCGAAGCGTTCGCCGCCATCAAGACCGCAGTCACGGTGACGCCCGGCAACAAGATCGGCGCAATCGCCGGTGATCTGGCCTCCGTCGAAGAAATGTATGCGCTGAAGGAACTGATCCGCTCGCTCGGCTCGGAAAATCTCGACTGTCGCCAGGACGGGACGGCGCTTGATCCGTCGCTCGGTCGCGCAACCTACCTCTTCAACCCGACGATCGAAGGCATCGAACAGGCCGGCGCCCTGCTTCTCATCGGCGCCAACCCGCGCTTTGAAGCGGCCGTCCTCAATGCCCGTATCCGGAAGCGCTTCGCCGCGGCAATTTCCCGATCGGCGTGATCGGCGAACAGACCGAGATGCGTTACGCTTACGACTATCTCGCGCCGGCCCCGAAACGCTGGCCGATCTCGCATCCGGCGCCAACAGCTTCATCGAAAAGCTGCGCGGCGCAAAGAACCCGATGATCATCGTAGGGCAGGGGGCTCTCTCCGTCCGGATGGCGCGGCGATCCTTGCTGCCGCAGCGCAGCTTGCCGGCTCCGTCGGTGCGCTCACCGAAGAGTGGAACGGCTTTGGCGTTCTCCACACCGCAGCTGCCCGCGTCGGTGGCCTCGATCTCGGCTTCGTGCCGGGCGCAAACGGCCTTGGCGCTGCCGACATGCTGTCGTCGATGGATGTGCTCTTCCTTCTCGGCGCCGATGAACTCGACTTCTCGAAGAAGACGGCGAAGTTCACCGTCTATATCGGCAGCCATGGCGATCAGGGTGCACATCATGCCGATGTCATCCTGCCGGCCGCGACTTATACCGAAAAGTCCGGCACCTGGGTCAATACCGAAGGCCGTGTGCAGATGGGTAACCGCGCCGGCTTTGCGCCGGGCGATGCCCGCGAAGACTGGGCGATCCTGCGTGCGCTGTCAGACGTTCTCGGCCACAAGCTGCCCTTCGATTCGCTCTATGCACTGCGCAAGGCGCTCTATGCCGCCTATCCGCTCTTTGCCGAGATCGACGATATCGTTCCGGGCTCGGTCGATGACGTCGCTAAGCTTGGCCAGATGCAGGGCGAGATGACGCGCACCGGCTTTGCCTCGCCGATCAAGGATTTCTACCTGACCAACCCGATTGCCCGCGCCTCCGCCGTCATGGCCGAGTGCTCGGCTTTGGCCCGCAACAATTTCCAGGCTGCGGCGGAGTAATGTGAGCATGGATTCGTTCTTTTCCACCTATGTCTGGCCGGCGATCATCATGGTCGCGGAATCGCTGCTTCTGCTGGTCTGCCTTCTGGTTTTCATCGCCTTCATCCTTCTGGCCGACCGTAAGGTCTGGGCAAACGTCCAGCTGCGCCGCGGCCCGAACGTGGTCGGTCCCTTCGGCCTGTTCCAGTCCTTTGCCGACCTTCTGAAATTCGTCTTCAAGGAGCCGATCATCCCGGCCGGCGCCGACAAGACTGTCTTCCTGCTCGCACCGCTGGTCTCGGTCGTTCTGGCGCTCGCAACCTGGGCGGTCATTCCGCTCAACGATGGCTGGGTCGTCGCCAATATCAATGTCGGCATTCTCTATGTCTTCGCCATATCCTCGCTCGAGGTCTATGGCGTGATCATGGCCGGCTGGGCATCGAACTCGAAATACCCGTTCCTCGGCGCGCTGCGCTCGGCGGCCCAGATGGTCTCCTATGAAGTCTCGATCGGCTTCGTCATCGTCACCGTGCTTCTCTGCGTCGGCTCGCTGAACCTTTCCGATATCGTCAATTCGCAGAAGACCGGGCTCGGCACGATGATCGGCCTGCCGAATTCCTTCCTCGACTGGCACTGGCTGTCGCTCTTCCCGATGTTCGTGATCTTCTTCATCTCGGGTCTTGCCGAAACCAACCGCCCGCCCTTCGATCTTCCCGAAGCGGAATCCGAACTCGTCGCCGGTTACATGGTCGAGTATTCGTCGGCGCCGTACATGATGATGATGCTCTCGGAATATGCCGCGATCATGCTCGTCTGCTCGCTGATGACGATCATGTTCCTCGGCGGATGGCTGCCGCCCTTCGATTTCTGGCTGATCAACTGGGTCCCGGGCATCATCTGGTTCCTGCTCAAGGTCTCCTTCTGCTTCTTCCTCTTCGCCATGGCGAAGGCAATCGTTCCCCGCTACCGCTATGACCAGTTGATGCGTCTCGGCTGGAAGGTCTTCCTTCCGCTCTCGCTCGTCATGCTGATCGTGGTCGCATTCATTCTGAAGCTGACGGGATGGGCAGGCTGATGTCCGTCGCAGCAACCGGCTTTATTGGAGAATAATGATGGCTAGTATGTCTCGCGCCGTCTCGTCGCTGTTCCTGAAGGAATTCGTCAGCGCCTTCTTCCTCGCCTTCAAATATCTGTTCTTCCGGCAGAAGGCGACGATCAACTACCCGTTCGAGAAGGGCCCGGTCTCGCCGCGCTTCCGTGGCGAACATGCGCTTCGCCGCTACCCGAACGGCCAGGAGCGCTGCATCGCCTGCAAGCTGTGCGAAGCCATCTGTCCAGCTCAGGCGATCACGATCGAAGCCGGGCCGCGCCGCAATGACGGCACCCGCCGCACGGTGCGTTACGATATCGACATGGTGAAGTGCATCTATTGCGGTTTCTGCCAGGAAGCATGCCCGGTGGATGCCATCGTCGAGGGACCGAATTTCGAATTCGCCACCGAGACGCGCGAAGAGCTTTATTTCGACAAGGCGAAACTGCTGGCCAACGGCGATCGCTGGGAGCGGGAAATCGCCCGCAATATCGCACTGGACGCGCCTTACCGCTGAGGCGGCGGGGGCGCGGCAAGGGCGCAGAGTGAGCATCGCGACACCGGCACAGGCGGCCGGGCGTCAATCAGACTGAATTGAAATTCCCGGTGCGCCCGTCGCATCGGTTCTGGCGAAAATGGCGTGCAAGGCGCTGTTTTCGGAGAGGGACGAAAAGGCACGGACGATGGGTCTTCAGGCTATCTTTTTCTATATCTTCGCCTTCGTCGCGGTGGCGTCGGCGTTCATGGTCATATTTGCCAAGAACCCGGTTCACTCGGTGCTCTTTCTGATCCTGGTCTTCGTCAACGCAGCGGGCCTCTTCCTGCTGACGGGGGCTGAATTCCTGGCGATGATCCTGCTCGTCGTCTATATCGGCGCCGTCGCGGTTCTCTTCCTCTTCGTCGTGATGATGCTGGATGTGGATTTTGCCGAACTGCGCTCGGGCGTGGCGAAATACACGCCGCTCAGCGTCCTGATCGGCCTGATCGTCGCCGCCGAACTGATCATCGTCATCGGCGGCAGCACGCTGTCTCCGTCGATCAAGCAGACGGTGTCGATGCCGATCCCGGATGTGGCCAAGCGCTCCAACACGGCGGCCCTCGGCGACGTTCTCTATACCCACTACGTCTTCTTCTTCCAGCTCTCCGGCATGATCCTGCTGGTCGCCATGATCGGCGCGATCGTCCTGACGCTCCGGCATCGCCAGAACATCAAGCGGCAGGATATTGCCAAGCAGGTCGCCCGCGATCCGAAGACCGCCATCGAGGTGGTCAAGGTCAAGACGGGCCAGGGGCTCTGACCAGAGAATAAGGAACAGGCACAATGGAAATCGGACTTTCTCATTATCTCACGGTCAGCGCCATTCTCTTCGTTCTCGGCGTCTTCGGCATCTTCATCAATCGCAAGAACATCATCAGCATCCTGATGTCGATCGAGCTGATCCTCTTGGCGGTCAACATCAACATGGTGGCCTTCTCGTCCTTCCTGGGCGATATCGCCGGTCAGGTCTTCGCGCTCTTCATCCTCACGGTCGCAGCAGCCGAAGCGGCGATCGGTCTTGCAATTCTCGTCGTCTTCTACCGCAACCGCGGTTCGATCTCGGTCGAAGACGTCAACATGATGAAGGGCTGAGGCGGCCATGTTTCTTTATAAGGCAATTGTCTTCCTGCCGCTGATCGGCGCGCTTATCGCCGGCATCCTCGGCCGCAGATCGGCGCCAAGGCATCGGAATACGTGACGACCGGCCTGATGGCCGTGGCGGCCGTCCTCTCCTGGTATGTCTTCATCACGGTAGGGCTGGGTGATCCGGGCGTCTGCCGATCCGGGTCGAAATCCTGCGCTGGATGCAGTCGGGCGGCGTCGATGTCTCCTGGTCGCTGCGCATCGACACGCTGACGGCCGTCATGCTGATCGTCGTCAACACGGTCTCGACGCTCGTCCATGTCTATTCGATGGGCTATATGCACACCGATCCGCATCGGCCGCGCTTCTTCGCCTATCTCTCCTTCTTCACCTTCGCCATGCTGATGCTGGTGACCTCCGACAACCTGCTGCAGATGTTCTTCGGCTGGGAAGGCGTCGGTCTCGCCTCCTATCTCCTGATCGGCTTCTGGTACACGCGCCCCTCGGCCAATGCGGCCGCCATCAAGGCCTTCGTCGTCAATCGCGTCGGTGACTTCGGCTTCATGCTCGGCATTGCCGGTGCCTTCGTTCTCTTCGGCTCGATCAATTTCGACGTGATCTTTGCCTCGGCCCAGAGCATGGCCCAAGGGGTGGCATCGGGGCAGGGCGCGCAGGCGTCCGACACGCTGATCAATTTCGCCGGTCACAGCTTGACCCGCGGCGGGGCAGTCACGCTCGTCTGCCTGCTGCTCTTCATGGGCGCCATGGGCAAGTCGGCCCAGTTCCTGCTGCACACCTGGCTTCCGGACGCCATGGAAGGCCCGACCCCGGTCTCGGCCCTTATCCATGCCGCGACCATGGTCACGGCCGGCGTCTTCCTCGTCGCCCGCATGTCGCCGGTCTTCGAACTGTCGCATGATGCGCTGACCGTCGTCACTATCGTCGGCGCCATCACCGCCTTCTTCGCCGCGACCGTCGGCCTCGTGCAGAACGATATCAAGCGCGTCATCGCCTATTCGACCTGCTCGCAGCTCGGCTACATGTTCGTCGCCCTCGGCGTCGGCGCCTATGGCGCAGCCGTCTTCCACCTCTTCACCCACGCCTTCTTCAAGGCGCTGCTGTTCCTATGCGCCGGCTCGGTCATCCATGCCGTCGATGGCGAACAGGACATGCGCAAGATGGGCGGCCTGCGCACCCATATTCCAAAAACCTTCTGGATGATGGTGATCGGCACGCTGGCGATTACCGGCGTCGGCATTCCCTTCACGCCGATCGGCTTTGCCGGCTTCTTCTCCAAGGATGTGATCATCGAATCGACCTTCGCCTCGCATTCGGCGGTGAGCGGTTTCGCCTTCACGCTTCTGGTGATCGCGGCCCTCTTCACCAGCTTCTATTCCTGGCGCCTGATCTTCATGACCTTCTTCAATGCGCCGCGTGCCAGCCACGAGGTCATGCACCATGTGCATGAATCGCCGAATGTCATGCTCGTGCCGCTCTACATTCTGGCGATCGGCGCCGTGCTTGCCGGCGTGATCTTCGAAGGTCACTTCTTCGGCGAAGCTATCAGGAATTCTGGAAGGGCGCGCTCTTCACCCTTCCGGCCAATACGCTGGTCGAGGAATTCCACCATGTGCCGTTCTTGGTGGCCTTGAGCCCCTTCATCGCCATGGTCATCGGCTTCCTGATCGCCTACCAATTCTACATCCGCTCGCCGGAAACGCCCAAGCGTCTCGCCGCCCAGCACCGGGTTCTCTACGAGTTCCTGTTGAACAAGTGGTACTTTGACGAGCTTTACGATTTCCTCTTCGTCCGCTCCTCCAAGGCCTTCGGTCGCTGGCTGTGGAAGCGCGTCGATATCGGCGTGATCGACCACTACGGACCCAACGGCTTTGCCGCCCGCGTCATGGACATCGCCACCCGCGTGGTGCGCTGGCAGACCGGCTACCTCTATCACTATGCCTTCGCGATGATGCTCGGCATCGCCGCCTTCTTTACCTGGATGATGCTCGGGAGTTCCATCTGATGACCGATTGGCCAATTCTTTCAACGGTCATTTTCCTGCCGATGGTGGGTGTGCTGCTCCTGCTCTTCATGCGGGACGACACCGCCCATGGCCGCCAGAACGTGATGATCATCTCGCTCGTCACGACGCTGATCACCTTCTTCGTCTCGCTCTTCGTCTGGGCAGGCTTTGACGGCAACAATCCCGACTTCCAGATGGTCGAGCAATATTACTGGCTCGGCCGCGGCATCACCTATCATGTCGGCGTCGATGGCATTTCCATGCTCTTCGTCGTGCTGGCCGCCTTCCTCATGCCCTTCGGCGTTCTGACCAGCTGGAACGCGATTACGGTGCGTGTGAAGGAATACATGATCGCCTTCCTCGTGCTCGAAACGCTGATCGTCGGCGTCTTCGCCTCGCTCGATCTGGTGCTCTTCTACGTCTTCTTCGAGGCAAGCCTTATCCCGATGTTCCTCATCATCGCGTCTGGGGTGGCCCGCGCCGCATCTATGCGTCGCTGAAATTCTTCCTCTACACGCTGCTCGGCTCGATCTTCATGCTGGTCGGCATCCTCGTCATGTATTCCGAGGCTGGCACGACCTCCATTCCGGAGCTCCTGAAGCATTCCTTCTCGCCGGAAATGCAGACCTGGCTCTGGCTTGCCTTCTTCGTGTCCTTCGCGGTGAAAGTGCCGATGTGGCCCTTCCACACCTGGCTGCCGGATGCGCACGTCGAAGCGCCGACCGCAGGCTCGGTCGACCTCGCGGCTCTGCTCCTGAAGTTCGGCGGCTACGGCTTCCTGCGCTTCTCGCTGCCGATGTTCCCGCTCGCGTCTGAGCAGTTCGCGCCGCTCATCCTCGTCCTTTCGGTCATTGCCATCATCTACGCCTCGCTGGTGGCGCTGATGCAGACCGACATCAAGAAGATGATCGCCTATTCCTCCGTCGCCCACATGGGCTACGTGACCATGGGTATCTATGCGGTGAACCAGCAGGGTATCCACGGCGCGATCTTCCAGATGCTGTCGCACGGCGTCATCTCCGGCGCGCTCTTCCTCTGCGTCGGTATCGTCTACGAGCGCACCCATACCCGCGAGATCTCGCAGTATGGCGGCCTCGTGAACAACATGCCGCGCTATGCGACCGCTTTCATGATCTTCACCATGGCAAACGTCGGCCTGCCGGGCACATCCGCCTTCGTCGGCGAATTCCTCGCAACGATCGGCATCTTCCAGGTGAGCATCTGGACCGGCGTCTTCGCCACCACCGGCGTCGTCCTCTCGGCCGCCTACATGCTCTGGCTCTACCGCCGGATGATCTTCGGTCCGGCCGACAAGCCGAAGATGATGGCGCTGACCGACATCACCATGCGCGAACACTTCATCGTCTGGCCGCTGATCGCCGTCACCATCTTCTTCGGCATCTATCCGTCGCCGGTCTTCGACGTCTCGACGGCTTCCGTCGACCAACTGATCAACAACTTCCAGGCGGCATTGCATGCCGCGCCAGCGCCAATCCGGCTGCGAAATGATGACGGGACTTTTTGAACATGAACTCTGATCTGTTTCTCACAAGCCTCCATCTTTCCTTCCCGGAACTGATCCTCGCGGTCGGCGCGCTTATCCTGCTGATGGTCGGCGTCTTCTCCGGCGAGCGTTCGGGCAAGCTCGTCAGCGTGCTGGCCATGATCGTCTTTGCGATTGCCTTCTTCTGGCTGCTTCTCGTTCCCGCCGAAGGCCTCGGCTGGGGCGGCGTCTACCGGGCAGACGGCTTTGCGCGCTTCATGAAGCTGCTGGCGCTCTTCGGTTCCTTCGTCGCGCTCTTCATGTCGATCGGTCATGCGAGGGAGAGCCAGCTCGACAAGTTCGAGTTCCCGGTTCTCGTCGTCTTGAGCACGCTCGGGATCATGGTGATGATCTCGGCCAACGACCTCATCACGCTCTATCTCGGCCTCGAACTGCAGTCGCTGGCCATCTATGTCATCGCCGCGATCAACCGCGACAGCCTGAAGTCGACGGAAGCGGGCCTCAAATATTTCGTCCTCGGCGCGCTGTCGTCGGGCATGCTGCTCTATGGCATGTCGCTGGTCTACGGCTTCACCGGCCACACCAACTTCGCCGATATTGCCCAGGCGCTGGCGGCCGACGGCGGTCGTTCGCTCGGCCTTATCTTCGGCCTCGTCTTCATCCTTGCGGGCCTCGCCTTCAAGATTTCGGCCGTGCCATTCCACATGTGGACGCCGGACGTCTATGAAGGCGCGCCGACGGCGGTCACGGCCTTTCTGGCAAGCGCCCCCAAGGTTGCTGCGATGTCGCTTCTGGTGCGCGTCGTCATCACCGCCTTCCTGCCGCTGCTGATCGACTGGCAGCAGATCATCGTCTTCATCGCGATTGCCTCGATGCTGCTCGGTTCCTTTGCCGCAATCGGCCAGCACAATATCAAGCGCTGATGGCCTATTCCTCGATCGGTAACATGGGCTATGTGCTGGTCGGCCTCTCCGCCGGCAACCAGCAGGGCGTCTCGGGCGTCATGCTCTACATGCTGATCTATGTCATCATGACGCTTGGCTCCTTCGCCATCATCATGTCCATGCGCCGTCAGGATGGCACCGTCGTCGAGGAAATCAACGATCTCGCCGGCATGTCGACGACGAGCCCGTTCATGGCGATGGTGCTGACGGCAACCATGTTCTCCATGGCCGGTATCCCGCCGCTTGCAGGCTTCTTCGCCAAATATTTCGTCTTCATGGCGGCCGTCGATGCCAAGCTCTATGCCCTTGCGGTGATCGGCTTCCTGACCTCCGTGGTCGGCTGCTATTACTATCTGCGCGTCGTCAAGGTCATGTGGTTCGACAAGCCTGTCGGCCAGTTTGCCGAGCCGACGGGTTCGCTGAAGCTGGTGTTCGGCCTTTCCGGCCTCTTCATGATCGTCTATATCTTCATAGGCGGCCCGATTGGCGGAGCCGTGGACCTGGCAGCCGCGACCCTGTTTTGATGCAATTTGAAAAAAAGCGCCGGAAGTCGATCGAAGCTTCGGCATGATGCCTTAAGCGAAACCACCTCTACCAATACCGAGTGTCTTGCCCGCGCCCGACAGGGCGATGAGGGTGATCTCTGGATCACCGCCGGCCGCCAGACCGCTGGCCGCGGCCGAAGAGGCCGCAACTGGACCTCGAACCCGGCAATCTCTACGCCTCGCTTCTCCTGATCGATCCGGCACCGGCTGAACGCCTCGGCTCTCTGCCGCTCGCCGTCGCCGTCGCCGTGCATGCTGCCGTGCGTGCCGTTGTTCCGACGGGTGGCGAGCCGGTCGAAGTCAAATGGCCGAACGATATCCTGATCGGTCGCAAGAAGACCTGTGGTATCCTTCTGGAAGGCGAGCCGCTTGCAGATGGCCGCCGGGCGCTGGTGATCGGTATCGGCATCAACATCCGCCACATGCCCGACAGCGCGCCCTATGGCGTGACGCGACTCACCGATCATGGCGCGAGTGCCGGCCCGGAAGAACTCTTCGCCCATCTCTTCCGCGAGATGGCGGATGTGCTGTGCTTATGGGATGAAGGCCGCGGTATCGCAGCTGTGATCGAGAAATGGCGCAGTGTTGCCTGCGGAATCGGTGAAAAATAACGGTGAACCTCCCGGACCGCTCGCTTGTTGGAACATTCGCGGGTATCGATGATAGAGGATTGCTTATGCTCGATGCCGGCGCGGGCACTTTGATGCCCATTGCTGCCGGCGACGTATTCTTTGGAAGAACGGAATAAAAAGACACATGGCCAAACAGGAAGAACTGGTGTTCGTGCCGCTCGGCGGCGTGGGCGAGATCGGTATGAACCTCGCTCTCTACGGCTATGGCACGCCGGAGAAACGCCAGTGGATCATCGTCGACTGTGGCGTGACTTTCCCCGGCCCCGATCTTCCGGGCGTCGATCTCGTGCTTCCCGATATCCGTTACCTCGCCAACCAGCGCAACAACGTCAAGGCGATGATCATCACCCACGCGCACGAGGATCACTACGGCGCGATGAACGAGCTGTGGCCGGGCCTCAACGTGCCGGTCTATGCCTCGCCGTTTACCGCCGGCATGCTGGAAGCCAAGCGCAATTACGAAGGCACTCGCGCCGAAATCCCGATCACCATCTTCAAGGGCGGCGACCGCGTCAATATCGGCCCCTTCGAGGTCGAAGCGGTCAACGTCAACCACTCGATCCCCGAGCCGATGTCGCTGGTCATCCGCACGCCGCTCGGCAATGTCGTCCATACCGGCGACTGGAAGATCGACCAGGCCCCGTCGCTCGGGCCGCTCACCGATGAAAACCGCTTCCGCCAGATCGGCGACGAGGGCGTGCTGGCGCTGATGTGCGATAGCACCAATGCCATGCGCGAGGGCGTGTCGCCGTCGGAAGAGGAAGTCTCCGAAGGCCTGCGCCGCGTCATCGAAGGGGCGGAGGGCCGCGTTGCCGTCACCACCTTCTCGTCGAATGTCGGCCGCATCCGCTCGATCGCGCTCGCCGCTGAAGCAGCCGGCCGCGAAGTCCTGCTCCTCGGTTCGTCGCTGAAGCGTGTCGTCGCCGTCGCCCGCGACGTCGGCCTGATGGACGACATCAAGCCCTTCATCGCCGAAGACGAATACGGCTATATCCCGCGCGACAAGGTCGTCGTCATCCTGACCGGCAGCCAGGGCGAGCCGCGTGCGGCCCTCGCAAAGCTTTCCCGTGACGAGATGCGCAATGTCGCACTTGCCTCCGGTGACACGGTCGTCTTCTCCTCGCGCACCATTCCCGGCAACGAGAAGGCCATTCTCGACATCATGAATGGCCTGATCGAGCAGGGCATCAAGATCGTCACCGATCGCGACGAACTCGTGCATGTCTCGGGCCATCCGCGCCGCAACGAGCTGCTGCGCATGTATGAATGGACCCGTCCGCAGGTTCTGGTTCCCGTCCATGGCGAGGCGGCGCACCTTACGGCACAGGCCGAGCTTGGTGCATCCGCCGGCATTGCCAGCATTCCGCGTGTGCGCAACGGCAATGTCCTGCGTCTGGCGCCGGGCCCCGCCGAAGTCATCGACGACGTGCCGCATGGCCGCGTCTTCAAGGATGGCAAGCTGATCGGCGATTTCGAGGAACTCGGCATCGGCGATCGCCGCAAGCTCTCCTATGTCGGCCATGTCTCGGTGAACGTCCTTCTCGACAGCCGCTATGATTTCCTCGCTGATCCGGACGTCGTGCCCTATGGCCTGCCGGAACTCGACGAGGAAGGCGAGGACATGGAAGACACGCTCTATGATGCCGTTCTCGGCGCCATCGAAAGCGTCCCGCGTGCCCGCCGCAAGGATCTCGATATGCTGCGCGAATCGGTGCGCCGCGCCGTCCGCGCCGCCGCCAATCAGACCTGGGGCAAGAAGCCGATCGTTACCGTCTTCGTCACCCGCGTCGGCTGACGCTGCAGCATTGTCTGCCGGTGCGGGAGGGCGCCGGCGGACGAAACGATTGCTGATACCTGCGCGAAGGAGGAGCCGTGATCGAGAAGGTCAATCACATCGCAATTGCCGTGCCGGATCTCGATGCGGCGATCGCAACCTATCGCGACACGCTCGGTGCGCCGGTGTCGCAAAAACAGGCGCTCCCCGAACATGGCGTGACGGTCGTCTTCGTCGAACTCGGCAATACCAAGGTCGAGCTTCTGGAGCCGCTCGGTGAGACTTCGCCGATTACATCCTTCCTCGACAAGAACCCCTCCGGCGGCATGCACCATATCTGCTACGAGGTTGCCGACATTCTGATGGCCCGCGACAGGCTGAAGGCGTCAGCGCCCGTGTCCTGGGTGATGGCGAGCCGAAGATCGGCGCCCATGGTCGCCCGGTCCTCTTCCTGCACCCCAAGGATTTCAACGGCACGCTGGTCGAACTGGAAGAGGTTCGATGAGCGGTGGAGCATATGCGCCGTCCGGTGAGCGGGCAGGGGGCTGGCTGCAATGTCGCTCCTGACTATAGCCGCCATCTATTTCATCATCTGGTGGACGGTACTTTTCATCGTGCTTCCGCTCGGCCATCGCAGTCAGCAGGATGAGGGGGAAGTGCCGGTAGGTACCGTGGAGAGCGCACCGGGCCGGTTCCGCTTCTGGCGAGTCGTGCTTTTGACCACCATCCTCGCGGCTCTCATTCATGCCGGCTATTATGCCCTGTCCACATGGGCAGGCGTGGGTGTGGCCGATCTTCCGAACATCCTTCCAGCCTTCGATTGAGGCCTGCGGGACGCCCGATCCCTGATGCCCGGATCTTGAATCCAAATGGGAGCTTTCCCGCTTATGTCATTCGCCTGTCACGGATTTCGGCGATAAGCGCATCAGATCTTGGCATGGCTGTCGAGAAGGCAAAAAAAAACAAGGCTGGAAGCCTTGTTTTTCAGTTCGCGTGATCCTTCACCGTTACCGGGGCTGCGCTGTGAAGCGCGCCAAAGATCTGATCCTCCCAAGACTTGACCGCGAATTGGCAAGAATTTGAACTCCCTGCCTGTTTTGTAGGCTGAACCTAGCTTAACACATGGGCTTTGTCATCCGCTTTTTTGCATTTTTGCTACAGTTGAGTAGATTTTTCCAGTTGACAAAAATGTCGCAGGCTGGACGGCGAAACCCTTATATTGCAGGCATTGCAGCGCACAATATGACAATTGCGCAGGGTGAGGGGGCTCTCCCGGCACTTGACGGGTACTTGACCCTCACTTGAAACGGCAAGCGGGTTTCCTTGTCTCGTCGAAACCGCTATGTACGCCGCATCACTGAACTCTTGACGCGGCCGATTCCGCTTCGCGTGCGGCCGTCAACCTTCGGAAACGTCGATGCGCCTGTCCCGCTATTTCATGCCTATCCTCAAGGAAAACCCCAAGGAGGCGGAAATCGTCTCTCACCGGCTGATGCTGCGCGCCGGCATGATCCGGCAGCAGAGCCAGGGCATCTATTCCTGGCTGCCGCTCGGCAAGCGCATCCTCGACAAGGTGAACAACATCATCCGCGAGGAACAGAACCGCGCCGGCGCCGTCGAGCTTCTGATGCCGACGCTGCAGACTGCCGAGCTTTGGCAGGAGAGTGGCCGTTACGATGCCTATGGCAAGGAAATGCTGCGCATCAAGGACCGTCAGGAGCGCCCGATGCTCTACGGCCCGACCAATGAGGAAATGGTCACGGATATCTTCCGGTCCTACGTCAAGTCCTACAAGAACCTGCCGCTGAACCTCTACCATATCCAGCTGAAGTTCCGTGACGAGATCCGTCCGCGCTTCGGCACCATGCGTTCGCGCGAATTCCTGATGAAGGATGCCTATTCCTTCGACCTGACGAAGGATGCCGCCGTTCACTCCTATAACAAGATGTTCGCCGCCTACCTGCGCACCTTCGACCGTCTCGGTCTGCGCGCCATCCCGATGCGTGCCGATACCGGCCCGATCGGCGGCAATCACAGCCACGAATTCATCATTCTGGCCGATACGGGTGAGTCGGAAGTCTTCTCGCACCGCGACTTCACCAATTTCGAGATCCCCTCTGTCGATACGGACTTCGACGATGTCGCCGGCATGCAGGCGATCTTCGACAAGTGGACCTCGGTCTATGCTGCAACCTCCGAAATGCACGACGAAGCAGCCTTCGATGCGATTCCGGAAGGCGACCGCCTGTCCGCGCGTGGCATCGAGGTCGGCCACATCTTCTATTTCGGCACGAAATATTCCGAGCCGATGGGCGCCAAGGTGCAGGGACCGGATGGCAAGGAACACTTTGTCCACATGGGTTCCTACGGTATCGGGCCGACCCGCCTTGTTCCCGCCATCATCGAAGCATCGCATGACGACAACGGAATCATCTGGCCGGATTCGGTCGCACCGTTCGATGTCGTGGTGATCAACATGAAGCCCGGCGACGAAGCCTGCGACCGTATTTCGGAAAGCCTGTATGCGAGCCTCGGCAAGGCGGGCAAGGACGTGCTCTATGACGACACGGACGAGCGCGCCGGCACCAAGTTCGCAACTGCCGATCTGATTGGCGTACCGGTGCAGATCATTGTCGGACCGCGTTCGGCGGCCGCTGGCGAAGTCGAGGTCAAGGACCGCAAGACTGGCGCCCGCGACGTCATGACGATGGAAGCAGCGCTGAACCGCATCACCGGCTGATCTCCGGTGCACACGGTTAGCCTGAGGACAGGTCCGTCAGGCATAACAGACAGGATGGCGCCGCACGGGCGCCATCGCAGCATCTGAGGAAGCGTATAT
Organism: Shinella sp. UYSO24; assembly: GCA_902167985.1. Taxonomy (GTDB): domain Bacteria; phylum Pseudomonadota; class Alphaproteobacteria; order Rhizobiales; family Rhizobiaceae; genus Neorhizobium. Next base: position 233,835 of record CABHNZ010000001.1, on the reverse strand, counting down.
GGCGAGCGTTGCGGCGAGTGAAAAAGCGGAAAAGGCGGCAAAGCCCCCAAAGGCGCCAAAAGCCGGAGCCTTCTCAGCCTTCGAACGCATGGTTGCCTGGCGTTACCTGAGGTCGCGGCGCAAGGAAGCCTATATCTCCGTCATCGCCGGCTTCTCCTTCATCGGCATCATGCTTGGCGTCGCGACGCTGATTATCGTCATGGCCGTGATGAACGGCTTCCGCACCGAACTCATTTCCCGAATTCTGGGCATTAACGGGCACATGATCGTCCAGCCCGTCGATACCCCGCTTAACGACTATGCGGAACTCACGCGCAAATTCTCGGCCGTTCCCGGCGTCAAGATGGCGTTGCCACTGGTCGAGGGGCAGACGCTTGCCTCCGGCAAGGGCGGTGCGGGGTCCGGCGCGCTTGTACGCGGCGTGCGCCCGGAAGACCTGAAAAAGCTCACCGAAGTCTCATCCAACATCAAGTCGGGTGACATGAAGGCCTTCGATGAGAACAAGGGCGTCCTCGTCGGTTCGCGGCTTGCCGCACAGCTCGGCTTGAGTGTGGGCGATGACATTACGTTGATTTCGCCCGATGGCGACGTGACGCCGATGGGCGTCAACCCGCGCGTCAAGTCCTACAAGGTGTCCGGCATATTCGAGATCGGCATGTCGGAATACGACGCCTCGATCATCTATATGCCGCTCGAACAGGCGCAGCTCTATTTCAACGCCGAAGGCATCGTCCAGTCGATCGAGCTCTTCATCGACAATCCTGACAATGTCGACGGCCTTCGCCCGCTGATCGAGGCTGCCGCCGGCCGGCAGATCTACATCACCGACTGGCGCCAGCGTAACGAGACCTTCTTCTCCGCCCTTCAGGTGGAGCGCAACGTCATGTTCATGATCCTGACGCTGATCGTCATCGTCGCGGCGCTCAACATCATTTCCGGCCTCATCATGCTGGTGAAGGACAAGGGGCCGGATATCGCCATCCTGCGCACCATGGGCGCGACCTCGGGCGCGGTGATGCGGATCTTCTTCATGACAGGCGCTGCGATCGGTACCGTCGGTACGATTGCCGGCGTTCTGCTTGGCGTCGTCGTGTGTCTGAACATCGAATCGATCCGCCAGTTCTTCTCCTGGCTCACCGGCACGATCCTGTTCAACCCGGAACTCTATTTCCTGAGCGAGCTTCCGGCGCAGATGAGCATGGGCGAGACCGTCTCGGTCGTCGTTATGGCGCTTGTCCTCTCCTTCATCGCCACCATTTTCCCCGCATGGCGGGCCTCAAGGCTCGACCCCGTGCAGGCCCTCCGCTACGAATGATCGGCAGTATTTCATGGCACGCAAACCCGTCCTGCAGCTCTCGCGCGTAGAACGTCACTACGGCGAAGGCGATACCAAACTGTCGATCCTCAAGGGCGCCGATTTCGAATTGAGAACCGGCGAGATCGTCGCGCTCGTCGCACCGTCCGGCACCGGCAAATCGACCCTCCTGCATCTCGCAGGCCTTCTGGAACACCCGGATGGCGGCGAGGTGAAGATTGGCGGGCGTGATTGCAACGGCCTGTCCGACGAGCAGCGCACCGCGATCCGCCGTGTCGAGATCGGCTTCGTCTACCAGTTCCACCATCTCCTGCCGGAATTCACCGCGCTGGAAAACATCATGATGCCGCAGCTGATCGCCGGCCTGTCGCGCAAGGACGCCATGGGGCGGGCAGCCCAGCTTCTGGATTACATGCGGATCGGCCATCGTGCCGAGCATCGCCCGGCCGAACTCTCCGGCGGTGAGCAGCAGCGCGTCGCAATCGCCCGCGCCGTCGCAAATGCCCCGCGCGTGCTTCTTGCCGACGAGCCGACCGGTAATCTCGACCCGAAGACTGCGGCTTACGTCTTCGACGCTCTTGAGGCCCTGGTGCGCCAGTCCGGTCTCGCCGCGATGATCGCCACCCATAACCACGAACTCGCGGCCCGCATGGACCGCCGTGTGACGATCGACGGCGGCAAGGTCGTGGAACTCTAGGAACGGCGCGGGCAGGCGGCAAACGCCTGCCCGCGTGTCGCCCTTCCTGGGCGTACGCCGGGCAATCGGCCCTGCCGCATGCCAAGGCCTTCAGGCGCCTTTACTCTATAAAATCCCGATATCGTTGGCATTTTTGAAAACCGGCACGGCGTGCTCGGTGCTTGCGATCCCGTGTCTGGGAAAGACTTAACCATAAGGACCGTCCCTGAATTCTCTTTTTGTTCTCATGTTGACCTGTGTACAAAAATAGAACAAATATAAACATAACGAACACAGGAGACGACGATGACTGACCTTCTTCGTGACATTGCCGCATTCGCCTCGATCGCTACTTTTGTTGCCGGCCTCTCGATTGTGATGATGGCCATGTGAAATTCGAGCGCCCTGCGCCACGGATGATGCGCGACGCATCAGGCGCAATGGCGGCCTTCCGGTTGGGTTCGACCCTCCGGTCTCGAAAACGACGTGACGGCATTCGAATTGCCGTTGCCCAACGGACATGACAAGACGTCAAGCCACCATAAAGACGTTGAGGGGCAGATTCCGAACTGGACTTGCCGCGCCCCGCACCGGACAATGGCCCGATTCATGAAATGGGTATGGCGTGCATATGGCTGACCAGGCAAAAGACACATCGGCAACGGATAATCTGGGAGCGGCACCGCAGTTCGTGCACCTGCGCGTTCACTCGGCCTATTCGCTGCTCGAAGGTGCCTTGCCGCTGAAGAAGATCCTCGGCAAGGCCGTGTCGGACAATCAGCCGGCGCTGGCGATTACCGATACCAACAACCTTTTCGTCGCGCTGGAATTTGCCCAGAAGGCGATCGGTGATGGCATTCAGCCGATCATCGGCTGCCAGCTGTCGATCGACATGGAAGACCAGACGGAAGAACGCCGCCCCGGCCAGGCGCAGCTCGCCAAGCTGCCGGCCATCGTCCTTCTTTCTGCCAATGCCGAAGGCTATGAGCGGCTCGTCGATATCGTCAGCCGCGCCTATCTCGGCGGCGAGGGGCACGGTGCCACCCATATCCGCCGTTCCTGGCTGGAAGAGATCGGCACGGGCGGACTGATCGCTCTGACCGGTGCCTCCGGCGGCCCTGTGGATGGAGCCATGAAGGAGGGCAATCCGGCGCTGGCCGAGAGCCGCCTTCTGACCCTGAAGCAGCTCTTCGGCGACCGTCTCTATATCGAATTGCAGCGCCATGGTGCCTATGACCGGCGCCATGAGCACAAGATGGTGAGCCTCGCTTACGATCACGACGTGCCGCTCGTCGCCACCAACGAGGCATTCTTCCCATCGCGCGCCGATTACGAGGCGCATGACGCGCTGATGGCGGTTGCCCATAACGCCATCGTCTCGGATGATACGCGCTTCCGGCTGACGCCCGACCATTACCTGAAAAGCCAGGCGGATATGGCAAAGCTGTTTGCCGATCTGCCGGAGGCGCTCGACAACACGATCGAGATCGCCCGTCGCTGCTCCTATATCCTGAAGACCCGCAATCCCATCCTGCCGCGCTTCACCGGCGCCACCGCGGACCCGGAAGAGGCCGAACGCGCCGAGGCCGACGAATTGCGTCGTCAGGCCGTCGAGGGTCTGGAAAGCCGCATGTCGGAATTGGGCCTGACGCCCGGCTATACGGAAAAGGATTATCGCGAACGGCTCGATTTCGAGCTGAGCGTCATCGAGAAGATGAAGTTCCCCGGCTACTTCCTCATCGTTGCCGACTTCATCAAATGGGCGAAGATACAGAATATCCCGGTCGGTCCGGGGCGTGGTTCGGGTGCAGGTTCGCTCGTCGCCTATGCGCTGACGATCACCGACGTTGATCCGCTGCGCTTCTCGCTGCTCTTCGAACGCTTCCTCAATCCTGACCGCGTCTCGATGCCCGACTTCGATATCGACTTCTGCCAGGATCGCCGCGAAGAGGTGATCCGCTATGTGCAGCGGAAATACGGCCGCGAGCAGGTGGCGCAGATCATCACCTTCGGTTCGCTCCAGGCGCGCGCAGCATTGCGCGACGTCGGCCGCGTGCTCGAAATGCCCTATGGTCAGGTCGACAAGATCTGCAAGCTGGTGCCGAACAATCCTGCCAACCCGACTCCGCTCTCGAAGGCGATCGAGGAAGAGCCGAAGCTGCAGGAAGAGGCGGATGCCGAGCCGGTCGTCGCCCGGCTTCTCGATATCGCCCAGAAGATCGAAGGCCTCTACCGCCACGCCTCGACCCACGCCGCCGGTATCGTGATCGGCGACCGCCCGCTGTCGAAACTCGTGCCCATGTATCGCGATCCGCGCTCCGACATGCCGGTCACGCAGTTCAACATGAAGTGGGTGGAGCAGGCGGGTCTCGTCAAGTTCGACTTCCTCGGCCTGAAGACGCTGACCGTCCTCAAGACGGCGGTGGATTTCTGCCGCAAGCGCAATATCGAGGTTGATCTGGCAAAGATCCCGCTCGACGACACGCTGACCTATGAAATGCTGTCGCGCGGCGAAACCGTCGGCGTCTTCCAGGTGGAAAGTGCCGGCATGCGCAAGGCGCTGATCGGCATGCGGCCCGACTGTATCGAGGATATCATCGCGCTTGTGGCCCTCTATCGTCCGGGCCCGATGGAAAACATCCCGACCTATACGCCCGCAAGCACGGCGAGGAGGAAATCGAGTCCGTCCACCCGTCGATCGATTACCTGCTGAAGGAGACGCAGGGCGTTATCGTCTATCAGGAACAGGTGATGCAGATCGCCCAGGTTCTCTCCGGCTATTCGCTCGGTGAGGCCGATCTTCTGCGCCGCGCCATGGGCAAGAAGATCAAGGAGGAAATGGACAAGCAGAGCGAGCGCTTCGTCGATGGCGCCGTCAAGAACGGTGTCTCCAAGCCGCAGGCGAAGAACATTTTCGAACTGCTCGCCAAATTCGCTAACTACGGCTTCAACAAGAGCCACGCGGCGGCCTACGCCATCGTCTCCTACCAGACGGCCTATATGAAGGCGCATTATCCGGTCGAGTTCCTCGCCGCGACCATGACCTACGATATGGCCAACTCGGAAAAGCTGAACGATTTCCGTGAGGATGCCGGTCGTCTCGGCATCAAGGTCATCCCGCCTTCGGTTCAGACCTCGTTCCGTCGCTTCGAGACGGGCGATAACCGCATCTATTATGCGCTGGCCGCCATCAAGGGCGTCGGCGAAGCGGCCGTCGACCACATCACCGAGGTGCGCGGTGATCAGCCGTTCAAGAGCATCGAGGATTTCTGCCTGCGCGTCGATCCGAAACAGGTGAACCGCCGCGTGCTGGAAAGCCTGATCTCGGCCGGCGCCTTCGATTGCTTCGGGATCGACAGGGCGCAGCTGATCGCAGGCCTCGACCGGTTCATCGGCTATGCCCAGCGCGCCCATGCGGAAAAGGTGAGCGGCCAGTCGGATATTTTCGGCATGTCGGCAAGCACCGGCCCGGAAAAGCTGATCTTCCCGACCTTCAATCCATGGATGCCGTCGGAAAAGCTGATGCGGGAATATCAGGTTCTCGGCTTCTACCTCTCGGCCCATCCGCTGGATACCTATGCCTCCGTGCTCGCCAAGATGCGCGTCCAGACATTTGCCGATTTCTCCGCCGCCGTGCGCCAGGGCGCGACCGCCGGCCGTCTTGCCGGCACGGTGACAAGCCGTCAGGAACGCAAGACCCGCACCGGTAACAAGATGGGCATCGTGGCCTTCTCCGATTCCTCCGGCCAGTTCGAAGCTGTCCTCTTTTCCGAAGGGCTCAACCAGTATCGCGATCTTCTGGAACCGGGCAAATCGCTGGTCATTACGGTTCAGGCGGAAGAGCGGCCGGAAGGCATCGGTCTGCGCATTCAGACGGCCCAGTCGCTGGAAGAGCAGTCGGTCAGGATGCAGAAGGCCCTGCGCGTCTTCGTGCGCGACTCAGGTCCGTTGAAAACCGTCGCACGGCATCTCAATGCCCGCGGCGATGGCCTCGTCTCATTCGTTGTCATCAAGGATGACGGCCGCCGCGAGATCGAGGTGGAACTGACGGAGAAATATCGGATCTCGCCTGAAATAGCCGCCGCTCTGAAGGCGGCGCCGGGCGTCATCGACGTGGAACTGGTCTGATGGAGACGGAGCCTGACTCAACGTCAGGCTCCTGACCTTACGTGAGGTGGAGCAGGCTCGCGCCGCCTCGTGTCTTGGTAACGGACAGACGATCGACAAAAAGAAAGGCCGCCGGAAGCGATTGCTTCGGCGGCCTTGTCTATCGTTGGAGCTGGAGAATCAGTAGAGGCCGACGCCGAGTTTCGGCGCATGGCGCACCCGCCTCGGCTTGGCCGGGGCGTCGCTCACCGTATCGGAGACATTCTCGATATTGGCTTCCGCCACTTGCGGGCCGTCATTGGTGACGGTGATGAAGTCCGTGCCCTGTCCCGTCTCCGGGCCGACGCCTTCATCATTGATGGTGACGGACGTGCCGTCGCCCATCATCGTTTCGATCCGGTCGCGGATATCGGCGGGTACGTCGATACGGTCGAAGGCGGCGCGTGCTGCTTCCGCGCCGGTCGCGTCATTGTCGATCGTGATGCCGAGGCGGCGCTTCGCGTCGTCGGAGAGCGTGTTCGGCAGCGTCATAGCATGCCACTCGGCGGTCTCGCCATCGCGGTCGATATGGTCGGCGGTGAGAAGATGGGTGCCGAGCGCCATGTCCGGATCCTTGATGCCGACGGCGGCTTCGAAGAGCGGCTGGAAGCCGCGGCGAACCATGATCTGGCCGGCCGGCGGGCGCGGCTTGCCGGCAGCGTCATAAAGGGCGGCGACGAATTCTTCCGACATCAGCGCGCCTTTCTCCGAAAGGCCCTTCCAACGCTTGAAACCGGTAATGGCGCTGCGCGTCAGCGGTCCCATATAGCCGTCCTGACCGCCGGTCTCGAAACCCATGTCTTCCAGAAGCTTCTGGGCGTCCATCAGGTTTTCGCGGTCGCCGCGGCGCGTGATCAGGATACGCAGGGCAGCGGGCTTGATATCGGTGGTGCTGGCGCCGCTTGCATCGGGGCTGATGCCGGTCGATGGCGCAACGGTTGCGGACGGGGCATCACTGCCGTGAGCGACCGGATTGTCCGGAGAAACATTCATAGCCACTTCGACCGGCTTGCTGCCATCGGCGGTAGTTCTCTTGATCGAGGAGGTGCGCAGTTCCGTATCGGTCATCATCGGGCCGCTCGGCAGCGGCTTGCGCGGCGCAAAGAGCAGCGCATCATCGATCTTCTCCGGCACGATGGACGTGTCGGCGATGATCACATGCGCACCGTTCTCGGTCATCTGGTAGAGCGAGCGGGCAAAGGCGCCCGGCATGCGAACACAGCCATGCGAGGCCGGATGGTTCGGCACGACGCCTTCATGCAGGGCAATGCCGGACCAGGTGATCCGCTGCATCCAGGGCATGGGCGCATTCGAATAGATATTGGATTCGTGGTACTTTTCCTTCTGGATGATGGAAAAGATGCCGCTTGGCGTGCCGTGGCCGGGCTTGCCGGTCGACACGCGGGTCGTCGCGACGACCTTGTCGCCATCATAGACGACCATCTGCTGCTGGTTCTTGGAGACGATGATCGAAAGCGTCTGGGCGCCTTCTGCGAATGCTCCATGCGACAGCATTGTCGCCGAGAGAAGACCCAAACCAAAAACGAGGCGACGCATCATACCCCCACCCTTCATACGCAATACACGGGTCGGGACTTTATCGCGGGAGCCTTAATGAAGCTTTTCCGATGTCGCTGAAAAACGATAAACTGTCCCGCATCGCATCACGATTTATTGACGGGAGATCTCGATCCGCGCGCTGGGCCTTCCTCCGGTTCTGTTGCTGAACCGGGGGCGGAGGGCGCCTGCCGCTTGCGCTCGACGCCGAACGTATAGCCGGTCTCCACTGCCGCCTTGCCGAATTTGTTGCGCAGCTTGTCCATCGCAGCTTCCGCCGCCGCCCGCGCCCGGCCTGCTCGTCGACGAGATCCGGCGGGTCGGCGCGGGCAGGGTCGCAGAGGTCGGTGACGCCGATGCCGATCAGGCGGAATTTCGTGCCATCCGTCTCCCGTTCCATCAGCGTCAGCCCGGTGCGAAAAATCCGGTCGGCCAGCTGCGTCGGGTCTTCCAGCCGCCGGTTGCGCGTGCGGCTCTTGAAGTCGGCGGTCTTCATTTTCAGAACCACCGTATGACCCGCCGTCTCGGTTTTCTTCAGTCGGGCCGAGACCTTTTCCGAGAGCCGCCGCAGGATCGGCACGAGCTCGTCATGGCGGGAAATATCGTCGAAGAATGTCGTTTCCGCAGAAACGCTTTTCGCCTCGTCGTTGATATGCACGTCACGGTCGTCGATCCCGCGCGACAGCCGGTAGAGCCGCTGGCCCATGGAGCCGTAGCGGCGCATCAGATCGCTTTCCTCCATCTTCTGCAATTGCCCGACGGTGCGGATGCCGTCAGCTTCGAGCGTCGCATTGAAGGCCTTGCCGACGCCCCAGATGGTGCTGACGGGCCGCGGCGCCAGAAAGTCCAGCGCCTCGGCCTGACCGATCACCGAAAAGCCGCGTGGCTTCTGCAGGTCGGAGGCGACCTTGGCGAGAAACTTGCAGTAGGAAAGGCCGATCGAGATGCTGATGCCGACCTCGCTCTCCACCCGCTTGGCGAACCGGGCAAGAATGCGCGACGGCGGATCGTGATGCAGCCGCTCGGTGCCGGCGAGTTCCAGAAAGGCCTCGTCGATCGAAAGCGGCTGAACGAGCGGCGTCAGCTCCTGCATCATCTGCCGCACCTGCCGTCCGACGCCGACATATTTCTCCATGTTCGGCGAGATGACGACGGCATCCGGGCAGAGCTCCAGCGCCTTGAACATCGGCATGGCCGAGCGCACGCCGCTGATACGGGCGATGTAGCAGGCCGTCGAGACGACGCCGCGCTTGCCGCCACCGATAATCACCGGCTTGTCGGCAAGCTCCGGATTGTCGCGCTTCTCGATCGTCGCGTAGAAGGCATCGCAGTCGATATGCGCAAGCGTCAGGTCGAAGAGTTCGGCGTGGTAGATGAGCCGCGGACTGCCGCAGGCGCGGCAGCGCCGCTGGCTCGGCTTCTGCGCGGCCAGGCAGTCACGGCAGAAGCCTGGCGTCTCGTCGGGCGCGGATGTCATGGCGTGGCGTCGGCTTTGGAACAAAGGTTGAACACTCGCGACCATAGGCCGGAAGCGGGCCTTTCTCAAGCCCGCCTTTTGCGTCTTCCAGATCCGCGTTCCGGCTCATTCAGCGTAGAGCCTTCAATGCGCCCGCGGCGCACTGTTGCGGCGGATATGGGCGCGGATCAGGCTTTCTGCATGACGCCAGTCGCTGGCGCGCAGCACATTGCCTTCCGGCCTGGGGGCGAGCTTGTGCAGCGGTGAATCGGGCATCATGTGCAACAGCAGGCAATCGTCCATGTGATCGCGAACCGAATGCAGGTTATGCGCCATGTCGTCGATGAACACCGACGGCAGGCTCCGTTCCGCATGAAGCCGGCGCATGATCGGGCCCTTCGGCTCTTCGCTTGCAATCAGCGGGAAGGGCAGGTGGAGCTTGTCGAGAAGCCTGCGCCGCTGCTCGGCATAACGCGGCGGCATGGCGGTCAGGAACACCACGTCGGCATCGGCGGAAAGGGCGGTCAGCGTCTCGGCAACCTTGAGCGTCGGCGATTGCCATTGCTCCTGCGCCTCGAAGAATGCCTCGATCAGCTTGCGCACCGCAAGCGGCTCGATCGCCACCTTGTCGCGCATCGAGATGATATTGCCGGTGAGCCGGAAAGAGCGCGGCAGGAACTCATGGCCCTCGCTATGCAGGAAGCTCTGGAACGGCGCGGCGAAATCCAGAACCACGTCATCGACGTCGCAGACGATCAGCGGCCGGTCGGCAAGGCGCACATGGGAAAGGTCGAGGATCTCGCTCATCTCAGATCTCTCCTGAATCGAGGCCGGGTTTGGAATAGTGATAGGCTGCCGCCATCACGGCCTCCGGCTTGGTGTCCGTCGCCTCGCAGAATTGCAGAAGTGTCGGTTCGTGCTGCATCAGGAAGTCGAGCATGCCGGCCAGAAAGCCCGGATCGTTGATGGCAGCGCGCAATTGCCCCGGCTGCACGCCCGATAATGCCAGAAAGCGGCCGAGCATATCCGGTTCGCCGGCAAGCCACGTCAGGATCGTGGCGGCGGTTTCCTCGGCAGTGCTGCCATGGTCTTTCGTGCTTTGTACGCGCATTGTGTCCGAAGTTACCTTTTTTTCAACCAAATCGCTTTAGCGTGAACGCGAGAGGCGTCGTGGAATCGACTGTTGCGCGAGCTTATAGACTGAAGGTCCGCTGGCAAGGCGGGATTTAGGGGTTGGAATGGCAATGCCCAAACGGGTGATGATCGTCGAGGACAACGAGCTGAACATGAAGCTCTTCCGCGACCTGATCGAAGCATCGGGATATGACACGATCCAGACCCGCAACGGCATGGAAGCGCTCGATCTCGCCCGCAAGCACCGTCCGGATCTTATCCTGATGGATATCCAGCTGCCGGAAGTCTCCGGGCTCGAAGTCACCAAATGGCTGAAGGAAGATGACGAACTGCATGTCATCCCGGTCATCGCCGTCACCGCCTTTGCCATGAAGGGTGACGAGGAGAGGATCCGCCAGGGCGGTTGCGAGGCCTATGTCTCCAAGCCGATCTCGGTGCCGAAATTCATCGAGACGATCAAGACTTACCTGGGCGACGCGTAAGGAGAGGCGACCATGACGGCACGGATACTTGTGGTCGATGACATTCCCGCCAACGTCAAGCTGCTCGAAGCGCGGCTTCTGGCCGAATATTTCGACGTTCTGACTGCCTCTGACGGTTACAAGGCGCTCGCCATATGCGACCAGACCCATGTCGACGTCATCCTCCTCGATATCATGATGCCCGGTATCGACGGCTTCGAAGTCTGCGAACGGCTGAAAGCCAATCCGCGCACCGCCCATATCCCCGTCGTCATGGTCACGGCGCTCGACCAGCCCTCGGATCGTGTGCGTGGCCTCAAGGCCGGCGCCGACGACTTCCTGACCAAGCCGGTCAACGACCTCCAGCTCATTGCGCGCGTGAAGAGCCTCGTGCGCCTGAAGACGCTGAGCGACGAATTGCGCATCCGCGCCGATACCGCGACCGACCTCAATCTGCCGACCGACGATCTGCTGCGCGGCGCCGATGGCCGCGAGGAGCTTGGCAGCGTGCTGCTGGTCGATAGCCGTGCCTCGTCGCAGGAGCGCATCATCAAGGCATTGAAGCCGATTGCCGAAGTCACCGCCATGTCGGATGCCCAGGCCGCCCTGTTCGAGGCAGCCGAAACGCCGGTCGATCTCGTCATCGTCAATGCCAATCTTGATGACTATGATCCGCTCAGGCTCTGCTCGCAGCTTCGCTCGCTGGAGCGCACGCGTTTCCTGCCCATCCTGCTTGTGACGGAACTGGGCGACGAGGATGTCATCGTCCGCGCGCTCGACCTCGGCATCAACGATTATATCGTCCGCCCGCTCGATCCGAATGAGCTGATCGCCCGCACGCTCACCCAGATCAAGCGCAAGCGCTATAACGACCGTCTGCGCACCAGCGTTCGCCAGACGATCGAGCTGGCCGTCACCGATCCGCTGACCGGGCTGCACAATCGCCGCTATCTCGACAATCACCTGAAGGCGCTGTTCAACCGTGCTGCTCTGCGTGGACGCCCGCTGTCCGTCTGCATGACGGATATCGATCGGTTCAAGTTGGTCAATGACACTTACGGCCATGATGCCGGTGACGCCGTGCTGCGCGAATTCGCCAGCCGCATCCGCTCGACTGTGCGCGGTGCCGATCTCGCCTGCCGCTTCGGCGGCGAGGAATTCGTCGTCGTCATGCCGGATACTGATGGTGCCACCGCCGCCCTGATCGCCGAGCGCCTGCGCGGCATGATCGAGCGCACCCCATTCATCCTCAAGGATAGTGGCATCGCGCTGAACATTACCGCCTCGCTTGGTATTTCCTCGACAGGCAATGGTGCTGAAACGCCGGAACAACTGCTCAAGCAGGCCGACCGTGCACTTTATGAGGCAAAAAATGGCGGCCGGAACCGCGTCGTCGCCGCCGCAGCCTGATTGAAGCGAAATTTCCGGGTGATAATGCCGATTTCACTGGCATTTGATGCGGATTTGATCTGATTCCGCTTGACGGAACCGCCGCCTTCTTGAAAAATAAGTCTATATCGGCAATGGGTCTTGCGAGGAGAGGCAAGACGAACGGTGAAAATGGCTCCGATCGGAGGTTTCGTGAGCCAATTTTAACCAACAAGCGCGAGAGATCTGGCAGCTTGTTAAGATTATGTTGATTTTCTTTTCGTTTTGAGCAATTTTTAAGTCACAGGAATACAGTTTCCCGTAAAGGGAACGAATACCCCATGATGCTCAGGTCCGCCGCATCTCCTGGGTCGTGGGGTCGGTCGACTGGCAGGCAAGCCAAATACGGTTCCTCGTGCCGTCATTGCAAGCTGGTCGACCCCCAATTCGAAGCGCCGTTGCTCTCCAGAGCAGCGGCGTTTCGCATTTTAGGCATGCTATTTCGCTTAACTGTAATGACTGCTGCTTATGCGTGGCCGTGTCATCTCCGGGCATCAATGTCGAGATGCCGGCCTGTCCCTTGTCGGCCTGCCCTGGTGACCGAAATGCCTGATAAAGCCAGCCTGACGGAAAAGTGAGTCGCCCGTAAGGCAGAGGCTGGGAAATCTGCTTATGCTGCTATTGCGACCGGATTGCTCCCCGTCGACCGATGCCTGCACTCATTCCGCTGCGAACATGAAGATCGTTGCACATCAGGCTTGCGCGAAGCTTGCGGGGTAGGGGCGGGCACCTACGTGCCGGCGTCGAGAGCCGCAGCGGCCGAATCGCGCGCAAAAGAAAGGGCGCATGGCCTTATCGGCCTGCGCCCATCTTCAGAACCGAAAGATCAAGAATTACTTGATCTTGGTTTCCTTGAACTCGACGTGCTTCTTGACGACCGGGTCGTACTTGGTCTTGGTCATCTTGTCGGTCATCGTGCGGCTGTTCTTCGTCGTGACGTAGAAGAAGCCGGTATCAGCCGTCGACAACAGCTTGATCTTGATAGTCGTAGCTTTCGCCATGGTCGTTCTGCCTCTAAGAAAAGTGAAGCCGCGGACGCAGGAGGCCCACGGCTAAATCTGGCGCGAAATTACAAATCGCGGCCGAAAAGTCAACTCTGTTTCGCGGGAAAAGCGGTCGGCACACGACGACAAGCACGTAAAAGCCGAAGAAACCGGCCAGCGCCCAGGCAAAACCACTGGTTCCCGCAAGGTCCATGGCGGCGCCAATGCCCTGCGGACCAGCCACGGTGCCGATCGCATAGCAGAACACGAAGGCCGCATTGGCGGCCGCCAGATCCGCGCCGCTGAGGCGTGAGCCGAGATGCGCAAGGCCCACCGTATAAAGCCCTGAGACGCAGCCGCCCCAGAAAACAGGACAACCGCCATTAGTTGCCACTGGCCGATCAGGAAGGGCAGGGTGAGCGAACCGATCACGCCGAGCACGGCCATGCCGGCAAGCAGCGGACGCCTGTCATGCATCTTGTCGGAGATGATCCCGAGCGGGATCTGGAACGCCATATTGCCGATCCCCATGATCGTCAGCAGAACCGCGGTCTGCGATTCGGTAAGCGCCGAGCGCAGCGCATAGATGGGGAATAGCGAAAGCCCGCCTGCCGAAACCGCACCGAAGGCGAAGACGGCAGCGGTCGCCGTCGGCACCAGCAGGATATAGTGGAAGAAATGCCGATCGGGCTTGCTGTCGAGCACCGGGCTTTCATTGCGCGCAAGATAGATCGGAATGATCGCCGCCATGATGACCAGTGCGCCGACGAGGAAGGGCAGCACGCCTTCGCTGCCGAGCGCGGAAAACAACAGCGGCCCAACGGCAAAACCGATGGCAAGCACCGTTGCATAGATGCCGAGGACGAGGCCGCGGCGCCGCGGTGGCGCCGCATCATTGATCCAGAATTCCGACAGGATGAAGAGCGTGGTGGTTGCCCCATGGAAGGTGAAGCGCAGCGGAAACCACATCCAGAATTCATCGGCATAGTAGAAGCCGATCGCGCTGAGTGCCGCCACGACGACGGCAAGCATCATCGCCTGCGCCACGCCGCAGTGATGGGCGATCTTGGTGGTGATCGGCGCGGCAACCATGGAGGCGACGCCGGCCATGGCGGCATTGAGGCCGATCAGCGTCGAGGAGATACCGCGCCGCTCCAGAATGATGCTGAGCAGCGGCAGGCCCATGCCAATGGCAAGGCCGACGGCACTGATGGCGGAAATGGCGGCGATCAGCGAAGGCCAATGGATCGTCTCGACATGGCCGTTGGCGTCGGTCGTCGGCTGAGGCATGCAAATTTCCTTACAGTCGGCTGGAGACGGTGCGTCCCGTACGCATCAATGGATCGGAGGCATGGTCGCCGACGGAAGGGGCAGTTCTGGTCGCCATCAGCTTTATCACGTCCTCCGGAATGTAACGCGCGATTGCCGGGAGTTTCAGACTGTAACGCGCCTTCGTGTCAAGCCATTGAAGCCAATGAAGTTCCCTTCCGTCCTTGAGCCATGACATATCGATGCCCGTCCACATGTGACGATAGGGTAAGAATCGGGTGACAAAGCGACGTGCTGCCATCAGGAGACCGGGCCTCCGCGGCCGCTTTCCGGCCCGTCTCCGCCCTTGATAATGCCGTCCTCGCCGAAACCATGCATGCGCAGCGCCCATTGCAGCCCGATCACGCCGCCCTTGACCGGCTGGATGACGGCGATGGCGCAGATGACGGCGATCGGCGCCCAGATCGCCATATGGAGGAAGGGCGAGATGCGGAACACCATGTCGGTCAGCAGATAGCCGCCAAGAAGCACATGCCCGACAATGACGATGACGATATAGGCGGGAAGATCGTCGGCGCGCTGGTGGGAAAGATCCTCGCCGCAATGCGCGCATTGATCGACAGGTTTCAGGAAAGCGCGGAAGAGGCGGCCCTTGCCGCAGGCGGGGCAGCGGCAGGAAAGCCCGCGCCGGATGGAGCGGCCGAGCTGGCGTTCGCCGCCGGTCGTCCCGCCGAAGCGGGCGATATCGGTTTCATTCGTCTTTACCACCGGCCCGACCTCCCGTTCAAAGCCTGTGCCGGGGCTCCGAAAAGCCCCGGTTGTTATCTTAGCGCCGACGACCGCGCGGCGGGCGCGTGCCCGGCTGCTTCGGCCGTCCGCCGGAGCGGTCGCGCCGGCCCGACTTGTGGAACGAACGGGTCGCCGTCGGCAGTTTCTTGCCTTCGCTCAGCATTTCGAAGAGCAGCGATCCGGCAAGCGGAACCGCCTCCTTCAGTCGCACATCGACGGTATCGCCAAGCTGGTATCCAAGCCCGCTGCGCTCGCCCGAAAGCGCCTGATGCGCCTCGTCATAGATGTAATAGTCATTGCCGATCGTCGAGACCGGGATGAACCCGTCGGCACCGAATGTCGGCAGCGAGATGAACAGGCCGGCCTTGGTGACACCCGAGACACGGCCTTCGAACTCCTCACCGATCCGCGTCGACAGGTGATGGGCGATCAGCCGGTTGATCGTGTCGCGCTCGGCCGCCATGGCCCGCCGCTCGAAGGTCGAGATTTCTGCTGCGATATCCTCGAGCTGCGCCTCTTCCTCGATCGTGATGCCGCCTTCGCCAAGGCCGAGCGACCCGACCAGCGCGCGATGCACGATAAGGTCGGCATAACGGCGGATCGGCGAGGTGAAATGCGCGTATTTCATCAGGTTGAGGCCGAAATGGCCGATATTGTCCGGGCTGTAGACGGCCTGGCTCTGCGAGCGCAGCACCATTTCGTTGACCATCACCTCATGGGCGGTGCCCTCGGCCTTGGAGAGAATGCCGTTGAACGAGTTGGCGCGCATCTGCCCGCCCTTCGCCATCGGAATGCCGAGCGTCGCGAGAAACTCGCGCAGCGTCTCCTGCTTGGCCATCGAGGGGCCGTCATGGATGCGGTAGATCAGCGACTGCTTCTTCTTCTCAAGCGTCTCCGCGGCGCAGACATTCGCCTGGATCATCATCTCTTCGATCAGCTTGTGGGCGTCGAGACGGTCCGGCACGAATACGCGGTCCACCGTTCCGTCCTTCTTGAGGAGGATCTTGCGTTCCGGCATGTTGAGCTCGAGCGGCTGTCGCCGCTCGCGACCGCGCGTCATGATCGCATAGGCGTTCCACAGCGGCTTCAGGATCGGCTCGAGAAGCGGCCCGGCCTTGTCGTCGGGCTTGCCGTCGATTGCGGCCTGCGCCTGCTGATAGGAGAGTTTTGCCGCACTCTTCATCATGATGCGATGGAATGTATGGCTCGCCTTGCGGCCTTCCTTGGAGAAGACCATGCGGACGGCGAGCGCCGGGCGATCCTCGCCTTCGCGCAGCGAGCAGAGGTCGTTGGAGATCCGCTCCGGCAGCATCGGCACGACACGGTCGGGGAAATAGACGGAATTGCCGCGCTTCAGCGCCTCGCGGTCGAGCGCGCCGCCGGTGCGGATATACCAGGAGACATCGGCAATCGCGACGGTGACGATCACGCCACCCGGATTGTCGGGCGAGGGGTCTTCTTCCGCATAGACGGCGTCGTCATGGTCCTTGGCATCGGCAGGGTCGATGGTGACGAGCGGCAGGGAGCGCCAGTCCTCGCGCTTTGCCATCGATGCGGGCTTTGCCTCTTCCGCTGCAGCCATGACTTGGGCCGGGAAGATATGCGGAATGCCATGCGCATAGATGGCGATCATCGAGATCGCCTTTTCCGAGCCGACCGAACCGACGACCGAAAGAACACGTGCCCGTGGCAGGCCGAATCGACCGGTGCGAACGGTTTCGCTCTCGACCAGATCTCCGTCCTTGGCATCGCCGAGCCCGTCGGGTTCGATCACCATTTCCTCGCCGCGACGTTCGATCGGCAAAAGCCGCATCTCGCCATCGGCAAGCCTGTGGATAACCCCGAGAGCCGCCCCGCGCCGCTTGTCGATCACCTTGATGACGCGCGCCGTATAGGCCGGACCGGAGCGGTCCTTGTTCGGGAAGATCTTGGCGAGGATCCGGTCATTGAGACCCGCGGCCGGTGCCTTGCCCTTGCCGCGATGATCTGACGACTGGCGGATCAGCACGGCAGGTGCCGCGCCGAGATCCTCCGGCCATTCCGCCGGCCGGCCGATCAGTTCGCCATCCTTGTCGCGCGTCGTGATGTCGAGCACGGTCACGGGCGGCAGTGCGCCCGGACGCGAAAGCGACTTGCGGCTCTTGTTGAGAAGGCCTTCCTCTTCCAGAACCCGCAACAGATCCTTCAGCTCGACGCGCGTATCGCCCTTCAGCCCGAAGGCCTTGGCGATCTCGCGCTTCGACGCCTTGTCCGGATTATCGGAAATGAATTCGAGCAGGACTTCGCGAGGCGGCACCGCACCCTGAACGATCGCCGGCTTCTTGGCCGAGCCGGCATTCATGCCGCGCTCCGCCCGTTCTGCCCGCTTGCGCTGGCGGTGGGAGATCTCGTCGTCCTGTTCTTCGCTCACGTATCCGTCTTCTTTGCCTTCGGTGCGGCCTTCTTGGCCGTTGCTGTCTTGGTGGCGGCCTTCTTGGCAGGCGCCTTTTTCGTCTTGGTCTCGCCGTCTGCCTTGGTCGCAGCCGCCTTCTTGGGCTTCGCCTTGGACTTGGACGAGGATGCCTTGCCGCCCTTTTCGATGATCAGTGCCATCGCCTGTTCCATCGTCACGGACTGCGGATCCATGCCCTTCGGCAGGGTAGCATTGACCTTGCCCCAGTTGACATAGGGGCCGTAGCGGCCGTCGCGGACGGTGATCGAGCCGCCATCCGGATGATCGCCGAGTTCCTTCAGCGCTGCCGGCGTGCCACGCGTCCGCCCGCCCGGACCCTTCGCAGCCTTTTCGGCAAGCACGGTCACGGCACGGTTGAGGCCGACGGAGAACACGTCCTCGATGCTTTCCAGATTGGCATAGCCGCCATCATGCAGGAGGAAGGGCCCGTAGCGGCCAAGCCCGGCCGAGATCATCTTGCCCGATTCTGGATGCTTGCCGATATCGCGCGGCAGGTTGATCAGCGCCAGCGCCTTCTCGTGATCGATGTCTTCCGGCTTCCAGCCCTTCGGCAGCGAGGAGCGCTTCGCCTCCTTGCCGTCACCGCGCTGGATATAGGGTCCGAAACGGCCCGAGCGGAGGGTGATCTGCTCGCCCGTCATCGGGTCGGCGCCAAGTTCCTTCGGCTCGTTGAGGCCCGACGCATCGGCGTCCGCGCCGCCTTCTGAAGAAAGCTGGCGCGTGAAATTGCATTCCGGATAGTTCGAGCAGCCGACGAAGGCGCCATACTTGCCGAGCTTAAGCGACAGGTTGCCGGTGCCGCAGACCTGGCAGATACGCGGATCCGAGCCGTCTTCGCGCTTGGGGAAGACGAGCGGCGCCAGCGCCTCGTTGAGCGCATCCAGCACATTGGTGACGCGCAGTTCCTTGGTGTCTTCGATCTGGCCGAAGAAATCCTGCCAGAACTCGCGCAGAACCTGCTTCCAGTCCAGTTCGCCCGCAGAAATCCGGTCGAGCTTTTCCTCAAGCGCGGCCGTGAAGTCGTATTCCACATATTTGGTGAAGAAGTTTTCGAGGAAGGCCGTCACCAGCCGTCCCTTGGAATGCGGGATCAGCTTGCGCTTCTCGGTGATCACATATTCGCGGTCCGACAGCGTCTTCAGCGTCGCGGCATAGGTGGAAGGACGGCCGATGCCGAGCTCTTCCATCTTCTTGATCAGCGAGGCTTCCGAATAGCGCGGTGGCGGCTCGGTGAAGTGCTGGCTGGCATTGATCTTTTCCTTGCCCAGCTTCTCGCGGGCATTGATCTCCGGCAGCCGGCCGTCCTCGTCGTCATCCTCTGACTTGTCGTCCTCGTCACGGCGATCCACATAGGCGCCGAGGAAGCCGTCGAAGCGGACGACGGAGCCGACGGCGCGCAGGCCTGCCTTGTCCGAGCCGTTGGCGGCCAGGATCTCGACGGTCGTGCGCTCCATTTCGGCGGAGGCCATCTGGCTCGCGATACCGCGCTTCCAGATCAGTTCGTAAAGGCGCGCCTGATCGGCGTCGAGATAACGACGAACCTTGTCAGGCGTACGGTTGAAGTCGGTCGGGCGGATCGCTTCGTGCGCTTCCTGGGCGTTCTTGGCCTTGGTGGAGTAGAAGCGCGGCTTTTCCGGCAGGTAGCGATCGCCGAACTGGTCGACGATGGCACGCCGCGCCGCATCGATAGCTTCCGGCGCCATCTGCACGCCGTCGGTACGCATATAGGTAATGAGACCGACAGTCTCGCCGCCGATATCGACGCCTTCATAAAGCTTCTGCGCCACCTGCATGGTGCGCGACGCATTGAAGCCGATATTCGACGATGCGGCCTGCTGCAGCGTCGACGTGGTGAAGGGCGGGCCGGGATTGCGCTTGACCGGCTTTGCCTCGACGCTTTCGACCGTATAGGCGGCGCCGTCGAGAAGCGTCTTCAGCCGGTTGGCATCCTCGCCGTTCTTGATCGACTTGCCCTGCAGGCGCTTGCCATCCGCATGGACGAGCTTTGCCTCGAACTCGTCGCCACGCGGTGTGCGCAGCAGGGCCGAGATGTTCCAGTATTCTTCCGAGATGAAGCGCTCGATCTCGTTTTCACGGTCGCAGACGAGGCGCAGCGCCACCGACTGCACGCGCCGGCCGAACGGGCGCCCGGCAGCTTGCGCCAGAGCACCGGCGAAAGGTTGAAGCCGACGAGATAGTCGAGTGCACGGCGGGCCAGATAGGCATCCACCAGCGGCACGTCGATATCGCGCGGATTGGCCATCGCATCGAGCACGGCCTTCTTGGTGATGGCGTTGAACACGACGCGCTTGACCGGCTTGTCGCCCAGCACGCGCTTCTTCTTCAGAAGGTCGAGCACATGCCACGAAATCGCTTCACCCTCGCGATCAGGGTCGGTCGCGAGAAACAGGCCGTCGGAGCCCTTCACGGCATCGGCAATGTCCTTCATGCGCTTTTGCGACGCGCTGTCGACCTCCCAGGACATTTCGAAATCCTGGTCGGGAAGCACCGAACCGTCCTTTGCAGGCAGGTCGCGCACATGGCCGAAGGAGGCGAGAACCTTGTAGCCCGAGCCCAGATACTTGTTGATCGTCTTGGCTTTGGCGGGAGATTCTACAACGACTACATTCATCTTGTTTCTCTGTAATAGAGCTGAAGGCCGGAACAGATCGTGTCCAGGCGGAATTCTGACCTCCCGACATGGAGGGCGTTTGTCTTCCGGTCAAGAGGCGATGGTCAATTTCTGGTATGCAATTGAATGCAACCAAAAGGATATTTAACCCCATATTGCAATTCTGAATAAGTATTATATCTTCACCGCCATAGCGGAAGCCGCATTTAAATGGACTGGATATCATTCTTTTTTTGGATAGGACGTTACGATGAGCCGCCCGAGTGAAGCTGGCATCCAGCCCGAAGACCTCACCCGCCAGAAGATCGCCTATATCCGCCAGATGCTGGGGGAGTTACGGCAGGTTGCGCTTGGTGAAGGTGCTGACATGCTCTGCTACCTGATCGAGATGGCCTATGTGGAGGCGGGCGATATTCAGGCCGGTCGTCGGCCGCGGTCATATATCCAGAGATAGAGACACCCGCCCGCCTGAATGCCGTAGAAGTCGGCCCGCAAGATCGAGTTCGAGCAGGATGAGGTAAACCGCCGCAGCGCCAATCCCGGTATGGCGGATCACGTCATCGATCTCCACCGGGGTCGGGCCCAGCGCCGAGACGATGGCAGCTCGATCGTCTTCGTCGGGGGAGAGCAGGGTGGAGGGCTGTTTTTCCGGCTCCCGTGCAAGAACCTGCGTGGAAAACAGATCGAACTGCGTCAATGGCGAAAGCGCCTCCAGTACATCGCTGGCCGAGGTTGTGACGATCGCGCCCTGTTTGAGGAGGCCGTTGGTGCCATGGCTGCGCGGATCGAGCGGCGAACCCGGTACGGCAAAGACAAGCCGTCCGAATTCTGCGGCAAGCCTTGCGGTGATCAGCGAGCCGGACCGTTCTGCCGCCTCGATGACGACGGTGCCGAGTGCGATGCCGGCAATGAGCCGGTTGCGGCGGGGAAAGTCGCGGGCACGCGGCTCCCAGCCGAACGGCATTTCGCTGACGGCGACACCGCCACGATCCACGATCGCCTCAAGCAACGGGATATTTTCGGGCGGGTAGGGCCTGTCGAGACCACCGGCAAGGACGGCGATCGTTCCGGTCTCCAGGCTCGCCCGATGGGCGGCGGTGTCGATACCGCGCGCCAGCCCTGACGTGATCGTATAGCCGGCACGCCCGCAATCCCGAGCGATCATGGCGGCCAGCTTGGCGCCGATGATCGAGGCATTGCGGCGCCGACAATGCCGGTCGAAGGGCGAACAGCCGTTTCGCTGTCGCCCTTGATAGTCAGAAGCGGCGGCGCGCCATCGATCTGACGCAGCGCCGGCGGGTAGTCGGGCTCGCCTATGCCGACAAGCCGCGCTCCTGATTTCTGCACCAGCGCCATTTCGCGTTCCGCCTCCTCAACGGAGGTGATCCGCATGGCACGGCGGGCACCGCCGCGGGCGGAAAGCTCCGGCAGCGCCGCAAGCGCGTTTTCGGCTGTGCCGCAATGGTTGATGAGATCACGGAACGTCGCCGGGCCGACATTGTCTGACCGGATCAGCCGCAGCCACGCGATCCGCTGCCGATCGCTGAGGACGATCCCTGAAGCGCGTGGGGTGGCGCGTGGGGTGGAACGACCTGCACTGTCGGTCGCCATGAAGACGGTCCTGTCGAAAGGGGATTTTGGCGTGGTTGCCGTAACGTCAGTTCGTATAAAAATGACATTATATCGTAAATATGCGTATTGCAGCAACCGGTCATCAGCTTCGGCCGCGCAGGAAAAACAGGCCCGCCAACGGCAGCGGCAGGGTCACGGCAAGCATCAGCCACAGAAGCGCATAGACCTGATCGACGCCGTCATTCTGTAGATTGACATAGAGCTTCACCGGAATGCCCTGCGGAAAATAGGCAAAGATCGTTACCACGCCGAATTCACCGATGACCCGCACCCAGGCAAGGATGAGACCGGCCAGCAGGCCACGCGCCGCAAGCGGCATGGTGATACGCAGAAATGTCTGCATGCCGGTTGCGCCGAGCACGGTCGCGGCCTCTTCCGCATCCGTCGGCACGCTTTCGAAGGCAGCCGTCGCTGCCATGATGAAATAGGCGATGCCGCCATAGACCTGGGCCAGAACGAAGGCGCCGGCATTGTTGTTGAAGACGATACCGATCCGGCCGAGCAATTCGCCGACACTGGCATAGGGTCCATAGACGGACAGAAGCAGGATGCCCATCGCAAGCGGCGGGGTCAGCAGCACGGCAAGCACGATCATCTCGATCAGCGGCTTGATGCGCGAACGGGTGCGCGCCAGCCACAAGGCGACCGGCGTCCCGATCAGGAAGATGATGACGATCGCCAGCAATCCGAGACCAAGCGATACCTGCACGGCATCGCCATCACCATAAGCGAGATGAAACCCCTCGGAACCGGTCTGCCAGAGAAGGGCGGCGAAGGGTAGGATACAGAGAATGCAGGCCGGTATGACGAAGAGCGGCAGCGCCGGCAGGGACAGGCCGCGAGTGCCAACCGGCGCGGCAGGCCGCACCGGTCGATCCGTCTCGAATGCCGGACTGCCGGAGCGGCCTCGGCTGGCAGTGGCGGGATCAGTGATAGAGGTCATTGCCCTTGGGCTTGTCGTAACCGTTGTCGGTAAACAGCTTCTGGCCATCGGCGCTTTGCAGGAAAGCGACGAATTTCTTCGCCGCTTCCGGATCGGGCGCATTTTTGAGGACGGCAGCGTAGAAGACCAGCGGCTGCGGTGTCAGCGTCTGTTCCTTGCCATCAGCGCCGGTCGCCTTGAAGCTCACCGTGTCATACCATTCGGCGGATTTGGTCGGGTTGCTGAGGTTGATCTCGTCCGGCAGTTCGACGAAGGGCAGGTGAGCCGAAATCACGGCGCTCTTGTATCCCGAGGACGCATCGATCTGGCCCGCTTCGAGCCGTGCCAGCATATTGCCCTCCATGAACACCTGGTCATGGTTCATCACGTCGCCGAGTGCGGTCTCTTCGAGCTTCGGCGCCTTGTAGAACTTTTCCGCCAGAAGCATGGTGAAGATGATGTTCTGGCCCTGCGGGTCGCGATCGGATCGGTGCGGCCGAATTTCAGTCCGGGCGTTTCGAGGATCTTCCACCAGGGTTCGGCGCCGGCAGTGCCGGCCGCGGCCGCCTTGAAGGCATCGCCGAACTTGCCCTTCGGATTATAGGCAATGACCATGCTCGTCGATGCAACCGGCACGGCGGTCTCGACGAGGCCGGCCTTCTGCAACAGGTCCATCGGGCCGGGTGTGATCGACACGAAGACGTCGGCAGGCACCTGCTTGGTCATGATGAGATGCGCCATCGCATAGGCGCCACGACCCTGTCCCTGATAGGTGACATCATTAGCCTTGGCGAAGGCCGGGCCGAGCGCCTTGTCCATGACGACGCCCATCGAGCCCGCATAGGTGACATTGAGAGTAGCGGCATCCGCCGCCGTTGCCGCCATGAGGCCGGCGAGCAAAAATGCGGAGCCGAGGCCAAAGGCCCTGGCCGATCCGAACCGGTTGAAAGACATGTTGCAATTCCTTCGTGATATCCAAACGAATATCTTGCTAGTTAGCCGAATGCCGACCGCCTGCGAACGGCCGAGTGCGGGCAAGGCTTTCACCTTTTGGTGAAGCATTCTTGGACGAAACTGCGATGTCGAAGGAAAGGCGCCGGGCAGGTGGCCCGGCCGGTGTTACGCCTGAGCGGTGCCCCCGAGTAATGCCCCTGGGCGTCGCGCGGCGCACCTCTGCTTTCAGCCCTTCTGGCCGATCTTGCTTTCCGTACCGGCGAGAAGCCGGCGGATATTCTCGTGGTGCTTCAACCACGAAATCACCGTCATGATTGCCATGACGAGACCGATCTTCGGCTGGCCGAGGGCAAAGAGCACGATCGGCACGATTACGGTCGCAACCAGCGCCGAAAGCGACGAATAGCGGGTGATCTTGGCGCAGCCGAGCCAGACGGCTGCAAAGACAAGCACCATCCAGGGGGCGACGCCGAGAAGCGTGCCGATATAGGTGGCAACGCCCTTGCCGCCCTTGAAACCGAGCCAGACAGGAAAGAGATGGCCGATGAAAGCCGCAAAGCCCGCAAGCAGTCCGCCCTCCGGCCCGAACGCATACCAGCCGATCAGCGCCGCCACCGTCGCCTTCAAGGCGTCGAGGAGCAGTGTTGCGGCGGCAATCTTCTTGTTGCCGGTGCGCAGCACATTGGTGGCGCCGATATTGCCCGAACCGATGGAACGAATATCGCCAAGCCCTGCCGCCCGGGTGAGGATGAGGCCGAACGGGATCGAGCCGAGCAGATAGCCGCAGACGAGTGCCGCAAGCGCGAGCGGCAGGGTGATCTGCCAGGTGAAAATGTCAGTCATGGTCGATCCCCCGAAACCCCGTTCGCCGCCTGGTCAGTCCAGCTTGTAGACGCATTTGCCGGCCACATAGGTGGCGACGGCCCGGCCGGAGAAACGCGCGTCCTCGAACGGCGTGTTCTTCGAGCGCGACAGAAGCGCGTCCTTCGACACGATCCACGGATAATCGAGATCGATCAGCGTGATATCGGCCTTGGCGCCAACCTTGAGCGTGCCCGCATCGAGGCCAAAATCTGCGCTGGGCGGGTCGACATGGCATCGATCAGCCGCATCAGCGGCACGCGGCCATCGTGATGCAGGCGAAGCGCTGCCGACAGCATCGTCTCGAAGCCGATCGCGCCATCGGCGGCATCGGCAAAGGGCAGGCGCTTGGTATCGACATCCTGCGGATCATGCGAGGAGACGATGATATCGATCGTGCCGTCGGCAACGGCATCGGCCATCGAGATCCGGTCTTCCTCCGAGCGCAGCGGTGGCGAAAGCTTGAAGAAGGTGCGGTATTCGCCGATGTCGTTCTCATTGAGCGACAGGTGATTGATCGACACGCCGCAGGTCACGTCCGCACCGCGCGAACGGGCAACCCGCATCGCATCGGCCGATTCGGCGACGGAAATCTTCGCCGCGTGATAACGACCCTTGGTAAGCCCGGCGATCCGCAGATCCCGCTCCAGCGGAATGAGTTCGGCTTCCTTCGGCACGCCCGAAAGACCGAGCCAGGAGGCAAACAGGCCTTCGTTCATCACTCCGTTGCCGAGATATTTTTCGCGCAGTTCCAGCGAGATGACCGCATTGAACTCGCGCGCATAGGTCATCGCGCGGCGCAGGAGAAGCGTATCGGAAAGCCCGTGCCGGCCATTGGTGAAGGCAACCGCGCCGGCTTCCTGCAGAAGCCCGATCTCGGTCATCTCTTTGCCTTCCAGCCCGCGCGTCAACGCCGCTGCCGGATGGATGTTGACGGCGGCCTTGTCACGCGCAGTCTTCTTGACGAACTCGATCAGCGCGATGTCGTCGAGCACCGGATCGGTGTCGGGCATCATGATGAAGGAGGTAATGCCGCCGGCAGCCGCCGCACGACCAGCCGATTCGATCGTCTCGGTATGTTCGGCACCCGGTTCGCCCACATAGGCGCGGGCATCGACGAGGCCGGGCGTCGCAACGAGGCCGTTGCAGTCGCGCACGATCGCACCCTCGGGCGCGCCCTGGTTCTGCGCATCGGCGCCGGCTGCAAGAATGCGGCCGTCTTCGCCGATAATGATCGTGCCGGTCTCGTCGAGACGGCGCGACGAGTCGATGATGCGGAGGTTCTTCAGAACGGTTGCTGCGACAGTCATGCGCGTTCTCCGTTGTTCTGCGAGACGAGAAGCGTCTCCATCACGGCCATGCGCACGGCAACGCCCATTTCGACCTGTTGTTCGATGACGCTCTGCGGACCGTCGGCGACTTCCGAGGCGATTTCGACGCCGCGGTTCATCGGGCCGGGGTGCATGACGAGCGCGTCTTCCTTGGCGGCTTTGAGCTTTTCCGCGTCGAGGCCGTAGAAGTGGAAATATTCCCTGACCGACGGCACGAAGGCGCCGGCCATGCGCTCGCGCTGCAGGCGCAGCATCATCACCACGTCGGCATCTTTCAGACCCTCTTCCATCGAATGGAAGACTTCCACGCCCATGTCGCGAATACCGGAGGGGAGAAGCGTTGCAGGCGCAACCACCCGCACCCGTGCGCCCATGGCGTTCAGAAGCAGGATGTTGGAGCGCGCGACACGCGAATGCAGCACGTCGCCGCAGATGGCGACGATGATGCGCGACAGCTTGCCCTTGGCGCGGCGGATGGTGAGCGCATCGAGCAGCGCCTGTGTCGGATGCTCATGCTGGCCGTCGCCGGCATTGACCACCGAGCAGGCGACCTTCTGCGCGAGAAGTGCTGCGGCACCGGCGGAAGAGTGGCGCAGCACCAGCACGTCGGGGCGCATGGCATTCAGCGTCATCGCCGTGTCGATCAGCGTTTCGCCTTTCTTCACCGACGAATTGCCGACCGACATGTTCATCACGTCGGCGCCAAGCCGTTTGCCGGCAAGCTCGAACGAGGATTGCGTCCTGGTCGATGCTTCGAAGAAGAGGTTGATCTGGGTGAGGCCCCGAAGGGTGGACGTCTTCTTTTCCCGCTGGCGGGAAATCTTCACGGCCTCATCGGCCTTGTCGAGAAGAAAGGTGATGTCCTGTTCGGTAAGGCCCTTGATGCCAATCAGATGGCGATGGGGGAAGAAGACCATAAGTGGTGTCTCCGCTTGCGTTCGGCGGTCTATACGGTCTGGGGGGCGAGGCTGCAAGCGGCGGGTGCAGTTATCACGTCTTGTTTCGCAAGAGTGCGTCATAATCGCGCCCTCGATAGAAGACATTCGTGATGTCCACGGCGTCGTCGAGGACGCGATAAAGAATGACGGCGCTCTTTTCGAAGGGCACGAGCCTTATCCCGTCTCCGAGGTCATGCCGGGCGATGCCGCCGAACGGGATGGTGCCGATCGCCTGGCAGCGTGCGTAGATCCGATCGACAAATCCGGCCGACGTCGCAACATCCCGGCTGACGCTGAGCACATACAGGAAAATCGCATCGATATCGGCAATGGCATTCGGTCTGAACGTGACCGGCAGCCGCCTCATGGATCACTGATCCCGATGTTGATCGTAGAGCGCGTCCAGATGCTTGCGAACCTCGGCGCTGCTCACGCTCGGCCGCGGGTCGTCGATGGATTGCCTGATACGCTGCCGGATGTCCGTCAATTGCGCATCCGCGTCGAAATCGTCACGCAGCAGGGCATCGACTGCCGTGCGCATCAATTCGTCTGCTGAGGAAAATTCTCCCGCCTCGACGCGTCCCTCGATCGCCTCGATCATCTCGTCCGGTAGAGTGACATCAAGTTTGCGCTGCCCCATGAGCCTGCGTGCGATCCTGTTATATGACGGCAGTCATCAATAGCATGAATTGCAACGTGCTACGAGGTTTTGTGAAGAACGCTCGAATTCCTCGCCCAGCGCCGTTCCCACCCGTCATAAGTTCGGCTAGAAGCGGGGCATGAACGACATGTCCCGCGACGAAGAAAAATTTGCCGAGCTGAACCAGCCAAGCCTCTGGTCCGGCATCAATGCCTACCGGTCCGACCCGCTGGTCGTAGACCTGACCGGCGACCTGCATCGCAGCGTGCGCGAGGAATATGACCAGCTCGGCCGCTACGTTACCTCGCCGGAAGCGCAGGAACTGGCGCGCATGGCAAACGAGAACCCGCCGAAGCTGAAGACCCATGGTCCGCGCGGCGAACGTCTCGATACGGTCGAATATCACCCGGCATGGCATGCGCTGATGCGCCGTTCGATGCAGACCGGCCTGCATTCCTCCGTCTGGGAAACCACGCCGGAAACCCGCAATCACGAGCACAAGGCGCGCGCCACGCGCTTCTATCTCACCTCGCAGCTCGAATGCGGCCATCTCTGCCCGCTGACGATGACGAGCGCCTCGGTTGCCGCCCTGATGGCCTCGCCCCGCGTCCAGAAGGAATGGGCGCCAAAGATCCTGTCGCGCAAGTATGATTCGACCAATCGTCCGGCCCTGCAGAAGAGCGCCGTGACGCTCGGCATGGGCATGACGGAAAAGCAAGGCGGCACGGATGTGCGCGCCAACCGCACGACGGCCGAGCGTGTGGGCGAGGGCGTCTATCGCCTCTCCGGCCACAAATGGTTCATGTCGGCACCGATGAGCGACGGCTTCGTCATGCTGGCGAAAACCGGTGACGGTATCGGCTGCTTCCTCGTGCCGCGCCTGCTGGAAGACGGTTCCGCCAACGGCCTGCATTTCCAGCGCCTGAAGGACAAACTCGGCAACCGTTCGAATGCCTCATCCGAAGTCGAGTTCACCGATGCCTTCGGTTATCTCTTGGGCGATCCCTCGGCCGGTATCCGCACCATTCTCGACATGGTGACACTGACCCGGCTCGATTGCTCGCTGGCCTCGGCCGGCATCATGCGCGCCTCCGTTGCCGAAGCCGTCCATCACACCCGTGGCCGCAAGGTTTTGGTCGCAACCTCATCGACCAGCCGCTGATGACCCGCGTTCTGGCCGACATGGCGCTGGATGTCGCGGCCGCAACCGCACTCTCCTTCCGCCTGGCCGACGCCTTCGACCGCGCCGCCAACAATCCGACCGATGCGGCCTTTGCCCGCGTCATGACGCCGGTCGTCAAATACTGGAACTGCAAGATCGCCCCGTCGCTGATCTATGAGGCGATGGAATGCCTCGGCGGCAACGGCTATATCGAGGAGCGTCCGATCGCTCGCCATTACCGCGAGGCCCCGGTCAATGCGATCTGGGAAGGCTCGGGCAATGTCATGGCGCTCGACGTGCTGCGCGTTCTCTCGCGCGGCCGCGAACTCTTCGACATGGTTCTCGCCGGTTTCGACCGCGATCTCGGCCATTCCGGCAAGAAGACCGTCGAGGTCCTGCGTGCCGCCATGGCGCTCTGCGAAAGCGATGAAGGGGCTGCCCGTCTTCTGGTCGAGCAGCTGGCGCTTGCCGCCGGTGCCGCGGAACTGTCGCGGCTTGGTGCCGGCAAGATCGCCGATGCCTATATGGAAACGCGTCTCGCCGGTGGCTGGCGCTCGACCTATGGTATGCTTGATGCCCGTTTCGACGCCCGCTATATCGTCGACCTGCTTTATCCGCCGGCGACGTAAGGCGCGAGCGTCAGCACGACCGGGATCGTGAAGAACGAGATGATCACCTGAATGGTAGCGACGGCGGCGTAGAAGTCGGCGTCGGCATTGAACTGCTTGGCCATGATATAGCCGTTCATTGCCGTTGGTACGGCAGCGCTCAGTGCCAGCATGGTGAGCGCATCGCCGTGCAGGCCGAGCGAGAGGCCGATCGCCACCGCAACGACCGGGAAGACGGCAAGTTTCAGGAAGACGGCCAGCAGCGCAAGCATGCTCGGCTTCAGCGCATCCATGACCCGCAATCCCGCGCCGACGGTGATCAGCCCGAGGCTGAGCGCCGCTTCCGAAAGGAAATAGACCGCCTGCATCACCGGATCGTAGATCGGGATATGGAGGAGGTTCACCGCGATGCCGAGAGCGGTCGCGACGATCATCGGATTGGTGATCACCCGGTAGAACATCATCTTGTAGCTGCGCGCCCGCCCGGAAAACCAGACGAGCACGATGATGATCGTCAGGTTCTGCGGAATGATGATCGCCGCCATCACCATGCCGATCATCGTCAGGCCGTCCTGGCCCGAGGTCTTGGCCGCAATAGCCAGCGCGACAAAGCCGTTCCAGCGCGTCGCCGTCTGGAAGAGGGAACTGTAGGCCGGCGCCCGCACGCCGGCTTTCCGAAGCACCGGCCACAGGCCGAGGATCGCTCCCGACATTACGCAGACGGTGATGATCGCGGCAAAGCTGACCGACAGGTTCTCCGTATTGGTGAAATCCGCATGCGCCATCGTCTGGAACAGCAGCGACGGGAAGAGAACCCAGTAGCTGAACTGTTCGAGCCCGTCCCAGAAGGTCGGGTTGATCACGGGGGAACGTTTCAGCCCGATACCGAGGAGAACGATCAGGAAGATCGGCAAAATGCTTTGGAAGACAATGAGCATGGGGATACGGTGAGGCGCTTGCTTTATGCGGGAAGGGCGGGATGGGGCAGGCAATAGCCTTTCTCGTTACCCCCGTCGCCGCGGGTGTGCAATGCGGCACAGGTCATTCGCCGGCAACCTAACCTGTGCATGACTGCCGGCAGATGCTTGCAGGGCACACAAGCGGCTATTAACGCCTTAACAACCACATCCGAATTTGATGGAATCAGGCTGGCGATGCTGCAGACGGCTGAAACGACGACGAAGGATGGCGCAACCGCAACCGCGGCTCGCCCGCGCAACCGCGCCAGCACCGAGCGGACGATCTTTCTCGCCGCCCGTGATCTTCTCGCCGAAGAAGGCTTTCAGGGTTTCGGCATCAACGCTGTTGCCCGCCGTGCCGGCTGCGACAAGCAGCTGATCTATCGCTATTACGGCGGGCTCGATGGGCTCGTCGATGCGATCGGTGAGGATCTCGGCTCCTGGGTCAAGGATCGCATTCCGGAAGATACCGGCGGCATGTTCGTGCTGACCTATGGCGACCTGATGGACAAGCTCTCCGTCTATTACATGGATGCGCTGCGCGAAGATCCGCTGATGTGCAAGATCGTCGCCTGGGAGATTT
This sequence comes from Shinella sp. UYSO24, assembly GCA_902167985.1. Lineage (GTDB taxonomy): Bacteria > Pseudomonadota > Alphaproteobacteria > Rhizobiales > Rhizobiaceae > Neorhizobium. The sequence goes on along the minus strand of CABHNZ010000001.1, from coordinate 202,947 downwards.
CCAAAGACACGCCGCAGGTTCGCCGCCTGTCGGAGGCTCGCGCCCGCTCGCTGCAGAAATGGCTCGACAAGATGCGCGGCTCGCTGACGCCGCCGAAGGGCGTCGACACGGTTCTGACCAACGCGCTTCTCTTCGCCTCGATCCAGCACGTGGTCGTCTCCGCGACCGTCAGCGGTCAGTTTTCCGGCATGCCGCTGCGCACGGAAAAGGACTGGGAAAAGGTTGCCGCTGCCGTCAGCCGTCTGGTCCGCGCCATCTACGGCTGATTGCCCGCCATTCCGACTTCAAATCGTCATCGCAAATAGCGACCCTGCCCATCGGACGGGGCGTTTCGTCTGTGCCGATATGCACAGCAGGCAATGGGAAATTAACCATAACCGCGGGTTTGCGTTGCAGATCATCTCTTGCGGTTTAAATGTTGCGTTAATGTATTGTTAACCACATCCAGCCCGGAGCGGTCGCGCTATGGGAACATTACTCAGTCATGCTACACTGCTGATGGTTGCGACCGTGCTCTTCGCGGTCCTGGCCCTCGACATTTCCGTGCCTGCACTGGTGTTGAGCGCCATGGCGCTGTCGCGGTGGATGGTCACGCTGGATCTCGGTCCGGTCGAATGGAAGGGGCAGGCCGCATGAAGTGGTTTCTGATACTCTGGGCCGGTCCGGTTCTGTTGCTGTTCAGCTGGTACGAACTCTCGTATCACGACATGAGCTTCGGCGTTTTCATGCTCACCCGTCAGGCGCATGATCTCGTCTTCTCGATTTACGGCAACGTGCTCGGCATCGAGCCGGAAAAGATCCCGCCGCTGGTGGCCCGTGCGATCGCCTTCGACAGTCTCGTCGTCTTCGCAATCGTGCTCTTCCGCAAGCGCAACGCGATCCGCAGCTGGTGGGCGCGCCGTCAGTCTTCTTCGCTGCCTGTCTCGGCGCCCGTTGTTCTTGCAAGCGACAAGAGCCTGTCCAGCGCTCCCTGAAGAATGAAGCTTGCCGCTGCCGAATCGATCCGTTCGGCGCGTTTTGCCCGCGAGACATCCATTTCGAGAAGCGCCCGCTCGGCCGCGACCGTCGACAGCCGTTCGTCCCAGAAGACGAAGGGAAGGGCGGTCTTGTCCGACATCGAGCGCACGAAGGCGCGGGTCGCCTGAACGCGCGGGCCGGCAGAGCCGTCCATGTTCATCGGCAGGCCGATGATGAAGCCGGCAACCTTTTCCTTCTCCGCAAAGGCCAGAAGCACCTCTGCATCGAGCGTGAACTTGATGCGCTTGATGACCGGCCGGGGGCTCGCAAACCGGCGCCCGAGATCGGACATGGAAAGCCCGATCGTCTTCGTTCCGAGGTCAAGCCCTGCGACCGGTTGGCCCGGTTGGAGACTTGAAGCAAGTTCCTCTATCGTCAGCACTGTCATTCGGTATACATCTCGCTCGCTGAAACTCTGCGCCGCCGTCTTTACGGATCGGCGTGCGGGGCTATCTCCTTAGCACCCCCATCCTGCTTATTATAACCCCTCGACATGCCCTGAAGGGAGACTTTTCATGAAGATCATCTGGCTCGGCCACGCCGCGTTTCGTATCGAAACGGCGAAGGCGAAAATTCTTATCGACCCGTTCCTGACCCATAGCCCGACCTTTGCCGGCCAGGATGTGAAGGCCGCAACCGAAGGCGTCACCCACATTCTTCTCACCCACGGTCATGGCGACCATGTCGGCGATACGGTCGAGATTGCCAAGAAACCGGCGCCGTTGTCTTGGCCAATGCGGATCTCGCAAGCTGGCTCGGCCTGAAGGGCGTCCAGAAGCTGGAAATGGGCAATACCGGCGGTACCGTCGGTTTCGACGGCTTCACCGTCACCTTCACCCAGGCGCTGCATTCCTCGGGCCAGATCGACGAGACGGGCGTGGCCCATTCGCTCGGCAGCGCCAACGGTCTGCTCCTGCATGTCGAAGACGAGCCCTCGGTTTTCCACATGGGTGATACCGACATTTTCACCGACATGGGCCTGATCAACGAGCTGCATCAGCCGGATATCGGCATCGTGCCGGTTGGCGACCGTTTCACCATGGGCGGCGCCGTTGCGGCACTCGCCTGCCAGCGCTTCTTCGATTTCAAGCACGCCATTCCCTGCCATTTCGGCACGTTCCCGATCATCGATCAGACGCCGGAAAAGTTCGTCAAGGGCATGGAAGGGCACCGCACGCTCGTCGAAGTGCCGACCATCGGCACCGCGCTCAGCTACGAATGATCGCGTCCTGCAACTGATAAAGCGTTAGCGCGCCACACAAACAGGCGCGCTACCCTGTTGCGAACGGCGGACGTGGCCATTATAGCGAAGGGGAAATTTCCCATCGGAGTAAAGCCATGTCCGTCGATCTCGCCACCGTGAAGCGTGTCGCCCGTCTTGCCCGCCTTGCGGTCTCGGAAGAAGATGCCAATCGCATGGTCGGCGAATTGAATGGCATTCTCGGCTTCGTCGAACAATTGTCCGAAGTCGATGTGACGGGCGTCGAGCCGATGACGTCCGTGACGCCCATGGACATGCGCAAGCGCCATGACGACGTGACCGACGGCGACAAGGCCGACGACGTCGTTGCCAACGCCCCCGCCACCGACCGCAATTTCTTCCTGGTTCCGAAGGTCGTCGAGTAAGCGTTTTTAAAGAAAAGCGCCGCCTCCGTCCGTATCAAGCCATTCGAAAAGATTTGAAGAGACCATGACCGAACTTACGAGCCTCACCATTGCCGAAGCCCGCGACAAGCTGAAGGCCAAGGATTTCACCTCCGTCGATCTGACGAAGGCCTATCTGGATGCGATCGAGGCCGCCAATGCCGTGTTCAACGCCTATGTCACCGTGACGCCGGAAAAGGCGCTGGACATGGCCAAGGCTTCGGATGCCCGTCGCGCCGCCGGCAAGGTCGGCGCGCTCGAAGGCATCCCGCTCGGCATCAAGGACCTGTTTGCCACCGAGGACGTCCACACCCAGGCCTGCAGCCACATTCTCGACGGCTTCAAGCCGAAATACGAATCGACCGTCACCCAGAACCTCTGGGACGATGGTGCCGTCATGCTCGGCAAGCTCAACATGGACGAGTTCGCCATGGGCTCGTCGAACGAGACCTCGTTCTACGGCCCGGTCATCAACCCGTGGAAGGCCGAAGGCTCCAACCAGCAGCTCGTTCCGGGCGGCTCGTCGGGCGGTTCGGCGGCAGCCGTTGCCGCGCATCTCTGCGCCGGCGCACCGCGACCGATACCGGCGCTCGATCCGCCAGCCGGCAGCCTTTACCGGCACCGTCGGCATCAAGCCGACCTATGGCCGCTGCTCGCGCTGGGGCACGGTTGCCTTCGCATCTTCGCTCGATCAGGCCGGCCCGATCGCCCGTGACGTGCGCGATGCGGCGATCATGCTGAAGTCCATGGCCTCGGTTGACGCCAAGGACACGACCTCGGTCGATCTGCCGATCCCGGATTACGAAGCGGCGCTCGGCCAGTCGGTCAAGGGCATGAAGATCGGCATCCCGCGCGAGTATCGCGTTGACGGCATGCCTGAAGATATCGAAAAGCTCTGGCAGAAGGGCATTGCCTATCTGAAGGATGCCGGTGCCGAGATCGTCGACATCACGCTGCCGCACACCAAATACGCTCTTCCGGCCTATTACATCGTCGCACCGGCCGAAGCCTCGTCCAACCTTGCCCGTTATGACGGCGTTCGCTACGGCCTGCGCGTCGATGGCAAGGATATCGTCGACATGTACGAAAAGACCCGCGCGGCCGGCTTCGGCACCGAGGTCAAGCGCCGCATCATGATCGGCACCTATGTTCTTTCGGCCGGTTACTACGATGCCTATTACCTGCAGGCGCAGAAGGTCCGCACGCTGATCAAGCGCGATTTCGAGCAGGCCTTCCATGCGGGTGTCGACGCGATCCTGACGCCGGCCACCCCGTCGTCCGCCTTCGGCATCGCTGACGAAAACCTCGCCAACGATCCGGTCGCCATGTACCTGAACGACATCTTCACGGTGACGGTCAACATGGCTGGCCTGCCGGGCATTTCGGTCCCCGCCGGCCTTGACGGCAAGGGCCTGCCGCTCGGCCTGCAGCTCATCGGCAAGCCCTTCGAGGAAGAAACCCTCTTCCGCACCGCCCATGTCATCGAACAGGCCGCCGGCAAGTTCACCCCCGCCAAGTGGTGGTAAGAGAGCTGGAATAGATCGAACACAGTCGCCGGCCTCGCGCCGGCGATTTCGTTTTTGATATCCTCTCCGGCAGTGCTATCTTCGCTCCATGAGAAAACCCGGCGCCAAGGCATCTGATGACACTAAGAACGAGCCGCCGGCCGATAACGGCGAGGCGGCCGGTTACGACGAATGGGTGAAGGCCAAGATCGAGGCGGCAGTGGCAGAGGCCGACCGCCATCCGGAAAAACGGATCCCCATCGGTGATGTCTGGAAGAAATTCGGCCTCGATGATTAGCTTCACGCCGGGTGCGGAAGCCGACCTGCAGGCAGTCTTCGACTATATCGCAGCTGATGATCTCGCCGCAGCGGGGCGGGTCGTTGCCCGTATCCTCCAGGCTATTCAGATGCTCGAAAATTTCCCTCAGATCGGAAGACCTGGCCGTGTAGCGGGAACGCGTGAACTCCATATCGTCGAGCTGCACTATTTCGCCGTCTATCGAGCCATCGGTGCTGCTGATCTGGAGGTTGTGGCAATCGTCCATGATCGCCGACGTTTTCCGCCATGGCAGTAATCGTGGCGGCAGCTGAAACCCATGTTCGGTGCAGTTGCCAGCTTTCGGCCAACCTACTAGCCAAACCCCAAAACCTTTGCTCTACTTGGTGCTTGAGACGCGAGGACCCATGCCTACAATTCGCAATGCGCGTGAAGATGATGCGGAGACTATTGCCGAGATCGGCTTCCGTGCCTGGGAAAAGGCAATGGTGTCGATCGGCGAGATGGTCGGCATGCGCGAAAATGCCCGCAATGCCTTCCAGACCTTCGCGGTCAATTCCTGGCTGACTGCGACCGTCATCGAACATTTCGGCGCGATCGCCGGCTGGGCCGCGCGCGAAAACTCGATGATCTGATCTCGGATTTCTGGATCGATCCGCCGTTTCAGGGGCAGGGGCTCGGCAAGGCGCTTCTGGCCGAAGTCGAGGCCGAGATTTTGCGCCAGGGCTTCGATGTCGCCCGTGTCGAAACCCATGCCAATAATGTCGAGGCGATCGGCTTTTTCGAAAAGCAGGATTATCGCATCCACTGGTTCACCACGGCCTATGCGCCGAAGATCGATCGTGACGTCCAGTCCGTCGGCATGTCCAAGCCGCTCGCCTCCGGCGACGACGGAACCTATGGCCCGGGTGTCTGACCCCCGCCTTTTACCGCGCGTCCTTCCTGTCGGTTAAGCTTGCGCCTGACGGCCATTTGCTCTACCTCCAGAAAACATAAATCCGAGACCAAATACGAGCTTCAGATGACCCTAGTCGACGTCCGCACGCCCGATCCGAAACGCTTCATCCCCGGCGCCACCGGCGACTGGGAAGTGATCATCGGCATGGAGGTGCACGCTCAGGTTCTCTCCAATTCTAAGCTTTTCTCCGGTGCTTCGACCGAATTCGGCAAGCCTGCCAATGCCAATGTTTCGCTCGTCGACGCCGCCATGCCCGGCATGCTGCCCGTCATCAACGAGGAATGCGTCGCGCAGGCCGTCCGCACCGGTCTTGGCCTGAAGGCGAAGATCAACAAGCGCTCGATCTTCGACCGCAAGAACTATTTCTATCCGGACCTGCCGCAGGGCTACCAGATCTCGCAGTTCAAGGATCCGATCGTCGGTGAAGGCCAGATCGTCATCTCGCTCGGTCCGGACCGTCAGGGCCAGTTCGAGGATATCGAGATCGGCATCGAGCGCCTGCATCTGGAACAGGATGCCGGCAAGTCGATGCACGACCAGCATCCGACCATGTCCTATGTCGACCTGAACCGTTCGGGCGTCGCCTGATGGAAATCGTCTCCAAGCCGGACATGCGTTCGTCGGACGAAGCCAAGGCCTATATGACCAAGCTGCGCTCGATCGTGCGCTACCTCGGCACCTGCGACGGCAACATGGACGAAGGCTCGATGCGCGCCGACGTCAACGTCTCCGTGCGCCGTCCGGGCGAAGCTTCGGCACGCGCTGCGAAATCAAGAACGTCAACTCGATCCGCTTCATCGGCCAGGCCATCGAATACGAGGCACGCCGCCAGATCGCCATTCTGGAAGACGGCGGCTCGATCGACCAGGAAACCCGCCTCTTCGATCCGAACAAGGGCGAGACCCGCTCGATGCGTTCGAAGGAAGACGCGCATGACTATCGCTACTTCCCCGACCCGGACCTGCTGCCGCTCGAATTCGATGACGCGTTCATTGAAAAGATGCGCGCCGGCCTGACCGAACTGCCGGACGACAAGAAGGCACGTTTCGTTTCCGAACTCGGCCTCTCCATCTATGACGCCTCGGTTCTCGTTTCGGAAAAGGCGATTGCCGATTATTTCGAAGCGGTTGCCGAAGGTCGTGATGGTAAGATGGCGGCGAACTGGGTCATCAACGACCTGCTCGGCGCCTTGAACAGAACCGGCAAAGATATTGAAGAGACTCCGGTTTCGCCCGCCCAGCTCGGCGCGATCATCGACCTCATCAAGGCCGAAACGATCTCCGGCAAGATCGCCAAGGATCTCTTCGAGATCGTGCTCACCGAAGGCGGCGACCCGGCGGAGATCGTCGAGAGCCGCGGCATGAAGCAGGTGACGGATACCGGCGCCATCGAAAGGGCCGTCGACGAGATCATCGCCGCCAACCCGGATCAGGTCGAGAAGGTCAAGGCCAAGCCGACGCTTGCCGGCTGGTTCGTCGGTCAGGTCATGAAGTCGACCGGCGGCAAGGCCAACCCGCAGGCGGTTCAGGCGCTGGTCAAGGCCAAGCTCGGCATCGAGGAGTAGGCCGGATGGTCTACTTCGTCCGCACCGCCGGGGAAGCGGATCTGAAAAAGATCCAGGCCGTGCTGGCTGAAACATTCCACGCCACCTACGATCCGTTCTACGGGGCGGATCAGGTGGCGCAGATGGTCTCTTCCTGGCATTCGGCAGCGGCGATCAAGGCGCGGATCGGCAAGCGCGACGGCGAGTTCCTCGTCGCCGACAGCGGGCGCGACATCGGCGGCATCGGCTATGCCGCCATGTATCCCAAGATGGCGAAGACCGCCATGCTGCACCAGCTCTACGTCAAGCCCTCGTGCCAGAACGAGGGCATCGGCCGCGATATCTTCGCCGAGCTGGAGACCTGTTTTCCCGACGCCGAGATCATGCGCGTCGAAGTGGCGCTCAAGAATGTCCGCGCCATGAGTTTTTACCAGAAATTGGGTTTTGTCGAAGTGGACCGGATGGAGGAGTGGGGCGCCCCCAATTCCGGCCTGCCGGCCATCATCATGGAGAAACGGATCGAATTGCAGTGATCCGATATCGTCGAGGGAGGTTATCATGGAAGACGCCGTCATCATCCGCAGGGCCCGGGAAACGGACCTGCCCGAACTGATAGGCATCTTCGCCGGCGATGACGTCGGCGGCCATGGCGACACCACCGACGAAAGCGCCTTCGAGGATTATCTCCGCGCCTTCCATGTCATCGATACCTCGCATCACGAACAGCTTTCGTCGCCGAAAGGGCGGGCGAGGTCGTCGGCACGTTCCAGATCCTTTTCAATCGCACGCTGACGGGCAGGGGCTCTGCCTCGATGATCATTCAGGCCGTGCAGACCCGAGCAGACATGCGCGGTCAGGGGATTGGGGCCAGAATGATGGATTACGCCATTGAAGAGGCCCGTCGCCGCGATTGCCGGCTTGTGCAGCTCACCTCCAATGCCGAGCGCACGGATGCTCACCGTTTCTACGAGCGGCAGGGCTTTGCAAAGAGCCATGCCGGCTTCAAGATGAAGCTCAAATAGCGCGTGAGCGCAGACCATATAGCAACCGGAATCACTGGACAGTCCGGGCGTCAGGGGGCATAAGCGGGATGGTATGTTTCATACCACCCTACATGACCCCAAGTATGCCAAGCTGGCGGAAAACTCATGAAGAACCTTCTCACGCAGATCTTTACCTGGTGGAACGGACAGACGGTCGGAACCCGGCTGTTCACCTGGAAACACGGCACCAAAGTCGGTGAAGACGAGTTGGGCAATATCTATTACGAAGGTCCGATGACCTCCTGGGGCAAGCCCAAGCGCTGGGTCGTCTATAACGGTTATGCGGAAGCCTCCGCCATCCCGCCGGGCTGGCACGGCTGGATGCATTACCGCACCGACGTTCCGCCGTCGAAGGAAGACTACAAGCCGCGCGAATGGCAGAAGCCGCACCAGCCGAACCTGACGGGCTCGGCACTGGCCTATCGCCCCAAGGGCTCGCTGGCAGCCACCGGCGAGCGCCCGCGCGTCACCGGCGATTATGACGCCTGGACGCCCGGCTCCTGATCCGCTTCCGCGGTTGAGCCTTCCCCGGCCGCATCCTGCGGCCGCCACCTACCTGTTTTGGCCACAATCGATCTCTAGTCCTCCGGGTGAGAGCAATCGCCGCGGCGCAACGGATACCGACACGAATGACGCTTTTTCCCGGAACCTCCTCCTTGCCGCCTCGCTGGCGGTTCTGTCGGTTGTTTCGGCCGAAATGCATCGGCGGCCCGCATCGCCAATCCGGTGGCCGTCTTCGCCGGCATCGACAAGATCACCGGCCGCATCACCACTTTCGACGTCTATGTCAACGAGACGGTGCAGTATGGCGCGCTGCAGGTGACACCGAAGGTCTGCTATTCGCGTGACGACACGGAAGCGCAGAAGATCGATGGCTTCGTTGAAGTTGACGAAATCACCCTCGACCGCAAGATCCGCCGTATCTTTACCGGCTGGATGTTTGCCGATAGCCCCGGTCTCAATGCCGTGGAGCACCCGATCTATGACGTCTGGCTGACGGGCTGCAAGGCAAGCTCCGACGTGCCGCCACCGGCCTCAGCCGTCAAGCAATAAGTCTCAAATCCTCAACAGCATGGATCTGGCTCAGAACGGCCTGTCGCTCATCTCGACGGCTTCGTGCAGCAGCTTGGCATAGTCATCCTTGGGGATGTCGATCGCGCGAACGTCTTCAAGTGTTCGGTGGTGAACTGCGTGTCGAGCAGCGTAAAGCCGTTCTCCCTCAGATGCTCGACCAGATGCACGAGGCAGATCTTCGAGGCATTCGTCCGGCGTGAAAACATGCTTTCGCCGAAGAAGGCCGCGCCGAGAGACACCCCATAGAGCCCGCCCACAAGCTCGTCTCCCTCGAAGGCTTCGACGCTATGGGCGTGGCCGAGCCGGTGCAGCTCGGCATAGAGCTGGCGGATCGTACCGTTTATCCAGGTACTCGGCCGGTCGTCAGCGGGCTCTGCGCAAAGCGCGATCACGTCGCAGAAGGCCGTGTCGAAGCGGATATCGAACGGCTTCTGGCGGATGGTTTTCCGCAGGCTCTTGGAAACGTGGAAATCATCGAGGGGGATAATGCCCCTCAGTTCCGGCTCGACCCAGAATATCTCGGGATCGTCGGCCGATTCGGCCATCGGAAACAGGCCTATCGAATAGGCGCGCAGCAGGATTTCCGGAGTGATTGCCGGGTAATAGCGACCGCGTCGTCCTGCCATCCGAGCCCTTCTTCAGTGTTCCGCGCGCGACCGGAGAGGTTTGGGCGGCGAGAAAATACGGTTCGAAAGTGAAAAGGCCACCCGCGATGAGACGGGTGGCCCGATATTACAAGATTAGTGGGCTGCGCCGGAAGCCAGATAGTTTTCCAGCCAGTGGATGTCGTAGTCGCCCTTGAGGATGTCGGGATTGTCCACGAGATCCTGGAACAGCGGCAGCGTCGTCTTGATGCCGTCCACGACGAATTCGTCGAGAACGCGGCGCAGACGCTTGATGCACTCTTCGCGGTTGCGACCATGCACGATCAGCTTGCCGATCAGGCTGTCATAATAGGGCGGGATCTTGTAGCCGGCATAGGCGCCCGAATCGACGCGCACGCCAAGCACCCGGTGCATGGAAATACGTGATCGTGCCCGGCGACGGGACGAACGTGCGTGCGTCCTCGGCGTTGATGCGGCACTCGATCGCGTGACCATTGAAGGTGATCTCGTCCTGCGTGACGGAAAGGCCATCGCCGGAAGCGACGCGGATCTGCTCGTGCACGAGGTCGATGCCGGTGATCGCTTCGGTGATCGGATGCTCCACCTGCAGGCGGGTGTTCATTTCGATGAAATAGAACTCGCCGTTTTCGTAGAGGAATTCGATCGTACCGGCACCGCGATACTTCATCTTCTTCATGGCATCGGCGCAGATCTGGCCGATTTCCATACGCTGTTCCACGGTCAGGGCAGGGGAGTTTGCCTCTTCCCAGACCTTCTGGTGGCGGCGCTGCAGCGAGCAGTCGCGTTCACCCAGATGGATCGCATTGCCTTCGCCATCACCGACGACCTGGATCTCGATATGCCGCGGCTTGCCGAGATATTTTTCCATGTAGACGGCGCCGTTGCCAAACGCGTTCAGCGCTTCGGTACGGGCAGTGTTGAACGCTTCGTCCAGATCGGCTTCGGTCTTGGCGACCTTCATGCCGCGTCCGCCGCCACCGGCCGTTGCCTTGATGAGAACCGGGAAACCGATGCCCCGGGCAATCTCCATGGCGTTTTCAGGCGTGACTTCGCCCTCGGAGCCCGGAACGACCGGAATGCCGAGTTCGACGGCCGTCTGCTTGGCGGTGATCTTGTCGCCCATCAGGCGGATATGATCCGCCGTCGGTCCGATAAAGGTGATGCCATGCGCTTCGAGGATATCGGCGAACTTGGCGTTTTCCGACAGGAAGCCATAGCCCGGATGCACGGCATCCGCACCGGTGATCTCGCAGGCAGCAACGATCTGGTGGATGTTGAGGTAGCTGTCACGCGACGGCGGCGGGCCGATGCAGACGCTCTCGTCGGCGAGGCGGACATGCATCGCATCGGAATCGGCCGTCGAGTGAACGGCAACCGTTGCGATGCCGAGTTCCTTGCAGGCGCGAAGAACGCGAAGCGCGATCTCACCACGGTTGGCTATGAGGATCTTCGAAATCATGGCTGAAGCCTTATTCGATGATGACGAGCGGCTGGCCGTATTCGACTGGCGCTGCGTCGCCGACCAGGATTTCGACAACCTTGCCGGACTTCGGCGAGGGGATCTGGTTCATCGTCTTCATGGCTTCGATGATGAGGAGCGTCTGGCCTTCCTTGACCGTCGCGCCGACCTCGATGAAGGCGCGGGCGCCGGAGCCGGAGCGAGGTAGACGGTGCCGACCATCGGGGCCGGAACGGCGTTCTTCAGGTCAGGGCCCGCAGCAACCGGGGCTGCGACGGCAGCAGCTGCAGCAGCAGGTGCGGCGGCAACGGCCGGAGCGGCCATCATCGGCGCCTGGACATACTGCGTGGCACCGGCGCGCGAAACGCGGATGCGCAGGTCGTCCTGCTCGACTTCGATCTCGGTGAGGTCGGTATCGTTGAGGATGTTCGCGAGATCGCGGATCAGTCCCTTGTCGATGCCGTTTTTCTTCTCAGACATGGCAAACCCTATTGTTCTGTTTATTTCGTCAGGCGGTTATCGATTTCAAGGCGTTGAGAGCGAGGATGTAGCTCGTCGTGCCGAAACCGCAGATCACTCCTTTTGCGGCGGGAGCGATCGCCGAATGGTGACGGAAGGCCTCGCGGGCATGGACATTCGAGATGTGAACCTCGATGACCGGCACGGAAATGGCCTTGATCGCGTCGTGAAGGGCAATGGAGGTATGGGTGTAGGCGCCGGCATTGATCGCAACGCCGATAGCCTTTTCACCGGCCTCATGAATCCAGTCGATCAGAACACCCTCATGATTGCTCTGGCGGAAGTCGACCGTCAGGCCGAGAGCTTCGCCGGCGGCAACGCATTCACGCTCGACATCGGCAAGCGTATTGCCGCCATAGATGCCGGGCTCGCGTTTGCCGAGCATGTTGAGGTTTGGCCCGTTGAGAACGAATACAGTTTTGCTCATTATCTGCGGATCTTATGTTCCAACCCTAGAATTTCAGGGCCACCTATAGACCGGTGCGCGCGCAAGGAAAAGCCCCCGAGCACGGAAAGCCGGTGCTTGGGCGGCGCAATCCGTGGATATCCAGCCTTTAAGAGCAGGAAGCCTTGCCACAGGCGCGGACGTTGGCGACCTTTTCCTCGAGCGAATCAAGTCCGACAGCGCCGAAAACTGCCTCGTTTCCGACAACGTAAGTGGGGGTGCCGGTGATGCCGATGGCATTGGCAAGCTGGTAGGTCTTGCGCACCTGATCGTCGATCGGATGGTCGGCCATCGACTTGCGGATCGCCTTTTCGTCAATGCCGAGCGAGGTGGCAACGGCCATGGCGGTGTCTTCCGAGGCATGTTCCTGACCGCCAAGGAGCTGCTGATGGAATTCCGGATACTTGGCGGGCGCAATGAGGCGCACGGCATTTGCCACCCGGTGGGCGGCGACCGAATCCGGCCCGAGGATCGGGAACTCCTTCAGCACGAAGCGGATGTTCTTGTCCGTCTTCAGCATCGTGTTCATGTCGGTGAGCGCGTGCTTGCAGTAGCCGCAATTGTAATCGAAGAACTCGACGATGGTCACGTCACCCTTCGGATTGCCGAGCGTGATGTCGGTCGGCGAATGGAAGATCTCATCCTTGTACTGTGCGACGGCCTGGCTCGACTGCGCCGTCCGCTGGGCCTGCTGCTTTGCTTCGAGCGCATTCTGCGCCTCGACCAGCACTTCCGGGTTCTGGATCAGATACTCGCGGATGAAATCGCCCATCTCCTTCTTCTGGGTGTCATCCAGTGCGTAGGCCGGTGCGCTGAACGCGGCAAGCCCAATGGCAGTCAGCAGCGAGCCGGCGGCGACCATCTTGGTGAAGGAGCCGGCAATGGCCCGGAAGGGAGTGGTCATGAAAGTCCTCATCGTGCTGACGGGTGAAGCAATGGATTACGGCCATTGTCAAAGTGGTTTGCGCCCAAAGTAAGCCGTCCGGCGTCCGCAGAAAACAGGAAAATGCGAAAGGCGCGATTATCCTCCAGGGTGCGGCAATTGAAACGCTGTGCAGCGGACGAGGGGCTGGCGCCACCTTGCAGGAGCCCGAAGGGCAAAGAAGTTTCAAGCAGATACGGGGAAAAGCGGAATCACTTTCACAGCAACTTGAATCAGTTTGTCAGGGCCACCCGGCAGGGCGCACGTCAGGAGGTCGGCTCTGCGCCCCGCCTGCCTGCCTGCCCGCCGGACGTGAGCTTCAGTCTGTCCCGTTGAAAGACGGCATATGCGGCAACCCGGTCGATGCGGACGACCCTCACCGAAACGGTAGTGCAGCACGCCCCGGAATCAGAACGGCCGCGTCATGCGCGGCCGTTCCTCAAGTCTGTTGGAATGTCATTCGGCTCAGAAGAAGCCGCGGCGCTGCCACCAACCGGCCTTCTTCGGCTTGGTCGGCTCATTATCGCCTTCCGGTGCGGCGCTGCCTTCCGAGCTCTTCACCACGGCCTCGCTGGAGGACGAGATGTTGGAGGCGCGGTTTGCGCGGGCCGGCTTGTCGGCGTCATCGGAAGCGTCAGCCGCTTCGGCAACCTCGGTGGTTGCCACGGCTGCAACAGGCTCGGCAACGACAGCGGGCGCGGCCGGAGCCGGCTCGACAGCGGCCGGCGTGCTGACCGGTGCTTCCACTCTGGCGGCCGGGGCAGGCGCAGCTTCGGCGACGGTTTCAGCCTTGGCGTCGTCCTCGGCCGCAGCCGTTGCGGCAGCCTTGCCGCGGCGCGAGCGGCGCGGCTTTGCCTTCGGTGCCTCTTCCGTTTCAGCGGCTACGGCCTCAGCCGGTGCTTCTGCGGTCTCCGCGACAGCGCTTCCGAAATGACGGCTTCCTCGGCAGCAACGGCAGTTGCCGCATCGCCTTCTTCTGCAGCGTCATCGCCTTCGTCGGCGCCTTCAGCCGATGCATCCGCACCAGCCTCTTCACCATCACGGTTGCGACGACCGCCACGCTTGCCGCGGCGGCGGCGCTTGCGGCGGCTGCCCTCATCGCCTTCGCCAGTCGCGACGACTACGGCATCCTGTTCGCCTTCGGCCGAAGCATCTGCCTCGTCCTCGTCGCCTTCGTCTGCACCGTCTTCGTCACCGGCCTGCTGGGCCTGTGCGTCGTCGCCACGCTCACCATTGCGGTTGCGGCGGCGGCGGCGGCGCTTGCGCTTGCGGCCGTTCTGGTCGTCGTCCTGCTGAGCGCGTTCGCCGCGCTCGCCGGCCTTCGGCTGGGCAGCGATGATTTCCTCTTCTTCTTCCTCGTCGATCTCGATGACGATGTCGTCATCCTCTTCCTCGACGGGAAGGGAGGCAAACTGCATCAGGCTTTCGATCTTGACCGGGTTTTCAACCGGCTCGCCACGATCGATGGCAAAATGCGAGGAACCGATGCTCGTGTCCGACTCGATGAAGATAGAAACGCCGAAGCGGTTCTCGTAATCCATCACCGTCTGGCGCTTGTGGTTCAGAAGGTAGAGCGCGATATCCGGCGTCGTGCGAACCGTGATGTCATGCGTCGTGTTCTTCAGCAGATATTCCTCGACGCCGCGCAACACATGCAGGGCAACCGAAGACTGCGAACGGACGTGACCGGTACCGCCGCAATGCGAGCAGACCTGCGTCGTCGATTCCAGAACCGAGGCGCGGATACGCTGGCGCGACATTTCCAGAAGGCCGAAATGCGAGATACGGCCGACCTGAATGCGGGCGCGGTCGTTCTTCAGGCAATCCTTCAGCTTCTTCTCGACAGCGCGATTGTTGCGCTTCTCTTCCATGTCGATGAAGTCGATCACGACGAGACCGGCAAGGTCGCGCAGACGCAGCTGGCGAGCGACCTCTTCGGCGGCTTCGAGGTTCGTCGCAAGCGCCGTCTCTTCGATCGAGTGCTCGCGGGTCGAACGGCCCGAGTTGACGTCGATCGCAACCAGGGCTTCGGTCTGGTTGATGATCAGATAGC
The DNA here is from genome assembly GCA_902167985.1 of Shinella sp. UYSO24. Classification (GTDB taxonomy): domain Bacteria; phylum Pseudomonadota; class Alphaproteobacteria; order Rhizobiales; family Rhizobiaceae; genus Neorhizobium. Next base: position 187,862 of record CABHNZ010000001.1, on the reverse strand, counting down.
CACCCGACTTCAGCGTCACCTGCGGCTGCAGCATGCGGTCGAGCTGCGCTTCGATGCCGGAGCGCGAGAAGATCGGATGCAGGTCGCGATAGGGCTGAACCACCTTGGCATGGCTCGGCATCAGCATCTTCATGAAGTCTTTCGCTTCACGATAGCCTTCTTCGCCCGACACGATGACCTCGTTGATGTCCTTGTTGTAAAGGTCGCGGATCGAACGCTTGATCAGCGAACCTTCCTCATAGACCAGGCAAGGCGCGGTGGAGTTGAGCGTCAGCGTGCGGACGTTTTCCCACAGGCGCATCAGATATTCGAAGTCGCGCTTGATCTCGACGCGGGTGCGGTTGGCACCGGCGGTGCGCAGGATGACGCCCATGCCCTGCGGCACGTCGAGTTCGCGAGCGACTTCCTTGAGGCGCTTGCGGTCCTGCGGCTGGGTGATCTTGCGGGAAATGCCGCCGCCACGCGCGGTGTTCGGCATCAGAACCGAGTAACGGCCTGCAAGCGACAGATAGGTGGTCAGTGCTGCACCCTTGTTGCCGCGCTCTTCCTTGGCCACCTGCACCAGCAGGATCTGGCGGCGCTTGATGACTTCCTGGATACGATACTGCTTGCGCGGCTTGCGCTGCACGCGATCCGGAACCTCTTCCATCGCGTCTTCTGCGCCGACGGATTCGATTTCTTCCTTCTCGTGATGATCGTCATCGTCATCATCGAAGTCGTTATGGCCACGGCGGGCATCGACGTCTTCCGAGATCGAGTCCGTCTCGATCATCGCAGCCATGCTGTCCGGCGTCGAATTGTCGTCGGAGGACGGGGCGTCGGCTTCGGCAACGGCCTCTTCGGCCGCAGCTGCCTCGACGACCTTCTTGCGCGAGCGGGTGCGCTTCGGCTTTGCCTTCGGCGTCTCTTCCGTCTCGGCAGCAGCCTCTGTTTCAGAGACGGCTTCGACAGTCTCGGTCACGGTCACGGTCTCGGACGCGGCGGCTTCAGCGGCAGGCGCTGCGTCTGCCACGGCTTCTTCCGCAACCGGGGCAGCCGCAGCTGCTTCCGGCTTGGCGGCGATGCCGACATCCGGCTGGTCCTCGTTGGCGAGGTCGACCACCGGATCGGCAGCGTCGGCTTCAGCGATCTTCCGCTGATCTTCCGCTTCCTGCTGCATCAGCGCCTGACGGTCTGCGAGCGGGATCTGGTAATAGTCGGGATGGATTTCCGCGAACGCCAGGAAGCCGTGGCGATTGCCACCGTAATCCACGAAAGCGGCCTGAAGCGACGGCTCCACGCGCGTCACCTTGGCAAGGTAGATATTGCCGCGGATCTGCTTCTTGTGCTGCGATTCGAAATCGAATTCTTCGATGCGATTGCCGCGAACGACAACTACGCGCGTCTCCTCTTCATGAGACGCGTCGATGAGCATTTTGTCTGCCATTGAAATTCTGCTCCTCGGCGCCGTGCATCTGCACGAAGGCCTGCCACCCGGAAATGCCGGGAGACAGGCCTGTCATGCGAAACGATCGTTGCGCCGGATAAAAAGTATTCCGTTGCTCCGTGTAGCGGCGGCAACCGCAAAGAAGGAGGAGCCGCAGGCTTCCTTGATCCTTCCCTGTTCTGAAAAACGTGCCGCGACATTAAAGACCAAACAGAATGACGTTACCTTGAGCCCATGACAGGCCCGATGAATATGCTCCAGTGAGCGATGGGCGGCATGCCGCCCGGTACTTCCCGGCCACCGCCGGACGGATCGAGTATCAGGAAAAAGCGTAGCGACGACGGATGACTGTCGGGTCTTCGGCGCAGCTCCTCGTGAGCTGGCAGGCCTATCGACAGCTATCCCGTCAACGCTTTAACCTTCATAGGCGTTGTATGGTTTATCTGTCACAATAGCAAGGGAAAAGCCGTCTGCGCCATATTGTGGATCGAATTGCGCGACTTATGGCAGAAGGCGGTAGAATGGCGATTCTGTATCGACTGGCGGAGCATGGCTTCAGCTGAGGTGCGCGTAAGCCGTTTTCAACCTGGCGGCGAGACTTTGAAGGGGCGGGGACTGCGATTTTGACCCTATATGGAAGGATGCGCGCGCTAGTGGCGCGCTTGGCAGGCGGCCTGGCTTTTGTCACAGGTTGCGGGACGGGTTGCTCGGCGGACGCCGGTACCTCATCTCGAGTCGCACGCGGCGCCGGGTCTCTGGCTCTCATCCTGCTCACAGTCGCAGCTGTGTTGCCGGTCTGCATGGGCGATGCTTTTGCTGTGGAGAAACCGAAGCCTCTTCTCGCCTTTGCCGCCCGTATTGCCGGTGACGAGACGCGCACCCGCGTTATCATCGATTTCGATGGCAAGCCCAGTTTTCAGGTTCACTATGTGGGGTCGCCGGAGCGTGTCATCATCGATCTGTCGGCGACCGCTTTCGGCTTTCCGGCCAAGGACCTTTCCGCCCGCGGCCTGTTTCGCCAGATCACATACGGTACTATGGGCGAAAGCAGCGCCCGTATCGTGCTCACCGCCACCAAACCGGTGAAGCTCGCGGCAGCCGATGTGCGCCCGGCCGCATCCGGTGGCGGTTACCGGCTCGTGCTCGACGCCGAGCCAACCTCGCGCGACGACTTTGCCAAGCTCCTGAAGGGGCAGGACTGGTCGGAGGAAAAGGACACCACGCCGAATGTCATGGGCATGGTCGAGAAGGACCACGTCTTTACCGTCGCCGTCGATGCCGGACATGGTGGTATCGACAATGGCGCGACCTCGGCCGTCACCAATACCCATGAGAAGGTCATCACGCTTGCCGTCGCCAAGCTTCTGGCGGAAAAGCTCAACAAAATTTCCGGCATCAAGGCCTTCCTGACCCGCAGCGACGACACGTTCCTCACCCTGTCCGAGCGCGTCAATGTCGCGCGGGAGCACCGCGCCGATCTCTTTATCTCGCTTCATGCGGATACCTTGTCGCAGCGTGACAAGGATATTCGCGGTGCAACCGTCTACACGCTTTCGGACAAGGCCTCGGACCGGCTGGCCGAGCAGGCGGCCGCGCGCGAAAACCTGTCGGATGAGCTTGCGGGCTTCAGCATCAAGAACGGCCCGCCGGAAGTCGCCGATATTCTTCTCGATCTGACACGGCGCGAGACCCAGGCATTTTCCGTGGCACTTGCGGATAATGTCGTGTCCTCATTCACCGGCAAGGTGACGCTGATCAACAATCCGCACCGTCAGGCCAATTTCCAGGTTCTGCGGGCGCCGGACATTCCCTCCATCCTGATCGAACTCGGCTTCCTGTCGAATGCCGATGATTCGAAACTGCTGATGGAAGAGAGCTGGCGCCAGACCGTCACGGACCGGATTGCCGACGCGGTTGCCCGCTATCATACGCGCGGCATGGCCAACGGCGGCTGAACCTCTACATATTTCGCCCGGTCGCCGACCTCCGGATTGAGGCGGGGAGAGGGGACGTGGCCTCTATGCCACAGGTTGGTGGCAATGCCTGTTTTGCACGGAAAGGCTGCTGATATACTTGGGCGAAGCCCTATTTTCCACACATTCGGACGGTTACTCCGGGGTGACAGGCGGCAGATAACGGGCGATTGATGGCCCCCGTACCTTGCGCTGGCGCATCCACCGTGCAAAACGCGTCGAACCATGCCATGCTGCGCATTCCTGTGCGCCGACTGAAAAGGTGAACGGTAGTTCCGACATGATCAGACTGATTGGATATTTCTTTGGAATGGCCTGCGTCCTGTTTTTGGGCGCCGCGGTTGCCGCTGCCATCTATCTCAATGGCCTGAGCAAGGATCTGCCGAATTACGAAGTGCTGAGCTCTTACGAGCCGCCGGTCGAAACCCGCGTTCACGCCGGCAACGGTGCGCTGCTTGCCGAATACGCCCGCGAACGTCGCCTGTTCCTGCCGATCCAGGCTATTCCGGATCGCGTCAAGGCTGCCTTCATCTCGGCTGAAGACAAGAACTTCTACAATCACCCCGGCATCGACATCACCGGCCTCGGCCGCGCGGTCGTCAACAACCTGCAGAATTTCGGCTCCGGCCGTCGTCCGGAAGGCGCTTCCACCATCACCCAGCAGGTGGCGAAGAACTTCCTTCTGTCGAGCGACCAGACGATCGACCGCAAGGTCAAGGAAGCGATCCTCTCCTTCCGCATCGAACAGGCCTATTCGAAGGACAAGATCCTCGAGCTTTACCTGAACGAAATCTTCTTCGGCCTGAATTCCTACGGTATCGCCTCGGCGGCGCTGACCTATTTCGGCAAGTCGGTGACGGAACTGACGACGGCTGAGGCAGCCTATCTCGCCGCGCTGCCGAAGGGCCCGAACAATTACAATCCCTACCGCCATGCGCAGGCCGCCCTTGAGCGCCGCAACTGGGTTATCGATCGCATGGCCGAGAATGGCTACATCACTGCCGAGGACGCGACCGAAGCCAAGAAGCAGCCGCTTGGCGCCAAGCAGCGCAATGATGGCCGCTACATCGTCGCATCCGACTATTTCTCCGAGGAAGTCCGTCGCCAGCTGATCGACAAGTATGGTGACAAGGCGCTCTACGAAGGCGGCCTTTCGGTTCGCACCTCGCTTGATCCGGACCTGCAGATCCTCGCCCGCAAGGCCCTGCAGCGCGGTCTGGTCGAGTTCGATCAGCGTCGTGGCTATCGCGGCGCGCTGGCAACCGTCGACATGTCTGCTGATTGGGGCTCTGCCCTTTTGAAATTGATCTCTACCGGCAAGGTCGTTGACCTGCGCGATGTTCCCGAATGGGAACTTGCCGTCGTCCTGAACGTGTCGGCAAAGTCTGCGGAAATCGGCCTTCGCCCGGCAACGGATGGCGCCGGCCGTCCGACCGGCGACCGGGAAACCGGTACGATCGCCGCCGATGACATGAAATGGGCCTATCGCGACGCGGATGGCGGCAAGACCGCCAAGTCCCCTGAGGGCGTTCTGAAAGCCGGCGACGTCGTTTATGTCGAGCCGACTGCTCCCGGTGCCAAGACCTTCGTCCTGCGTCAGCCGCCGAAGGTGCAGGGCGGGTTCGTTGCCATGGACCCGATGACCGGCCGCGTTCTGGCCATGGTCGGCGGCTTCTCCTATTCGCTGTCCGAGTTCAACCGCGCCACCCAGGCGATGCGTCAGCCGGGTTCGTCCTTCAAGCCCTTCGTCTATTCGGCCGCACTCGACAACGGCTATACACCAGCCTCCGTCATCCTTGATGCGCCGATCGAGATCGTCAACGGTGACAAGGTCTGGAGCCCGGACAATTACGGCAACGAAGGTTCGAACGGCCCCTCGACGCTGCGCTTCGGCATCGAGCATTCGCGTAACCAGATGACCGTCCGTCTGGCCCAGGACATGGGCATGGATCTCGTCGCTGAATATGCCGAGCGCTTCGGCATCTACGACAAGATGGCGCCTTACCTGCCCATGGCGCTCGGCGCTGGCGAAACCACCGTGATGCGCATGGTCTCGGCCTATGCCGTGATCGCCAATGGCGGCAAGCAGATCAAGCCGACGCTGATCGACCGCATTCAGGATCGCTACGGCAAGACGATCTTCCGCCACGAGGAACGCACCTGCGACAACTGCAACGCGACCAGCTGGACCAATCAGGATGAACCGACGCTGGTGGATAACCGCGAGCAGGTTCTCGACCCGATGACCGCCTACCAGATCACCTCGATGATGGAAGGCGTTGTCCAGCGCGGCACGGCTGCCGGCAAGATCCACATTTCCGACCGTCCGGTCGCCGGCAAGACCGGCACGACCAACGACGAAAAGGACGCATGGTTCGTCGGCTTCACGCCGAACATGGTCGCGGGCCTCTATATCGGCTTCGATACGCCGGCATCGCTTGGCCGTACCGCCACCGGCGGCTCGCTGGCAGCTCCCGTATTCGCCAATTTCATGGAGCCGGCTTCCAAGCTGACGCCGCCTGAAAAGTTCCATGTTCCGGAAGGCATGACCTTCGTCGCCGTCAACCGCAAGACCGGCATGCTGGCCCAGCCCGGCGATCCGGATGCGATCACCGAGGCCTTCAAGCCCGGCACCGGCCCGGCCGACGGCATGCATATCATCGGCGACGGCGAATATATGACGCAGGACCAGATCCTGCAGTCCTCGCCGCAGACGCAGCAGGCCGTCACATCGGCGCCGCCGGCCTCTATTGATCGGCTGACAGTCATCCTTGCGACCGGCCCGGGCTTTACATCCCCGGCCGGTCGAACTATGTCCAGCCTCATACGACCACCTTCTAAGCAGCAAAGAGTAGACAAGCGCGATGCGTGCGGAAATCATCAATGTAGTCGACGAAATCAAGCAGGCCATAAGCCTGCTGAGGAGGCATCTTTGACTGGGATCAGGCGGTAAGACGACTGGACTGGTTGAATAACAAGGCAGAGGATCCCACCCTCTGGAACGATGCCACCGAAGCCCAGAAGCTGATGCGCGAGCGCCAGCAGCTGGATGAAAGCATCAATGGTGTCCGCGCGCTGGAACAGCAGCTCAAGGACAATATCGAACTCATCGAACTCGGTGAGGAAGAAGGCGATGCCGACATCGTCAAGGATGCGGAAGACACGCTGAAGGCGCTGAAGGCGGAAGCCGGACGCCAGCAGGTCGAGGCCATGCTCTCGGGTGAAGCCGATGGCAACGACACCTATGTCGAAGTGCATTCGGGCGCCGGCGGCACCGAAAGCCAGGACTGGGCGAACATGCTTCTGCGCATGTACACCCGCTGGGCTGAGCGTTCGAAGTTCAAGGTCGAGCTTCTGGAAGTCCATGACGGCGAAGAAGCCGGCATCAAGTCCGCGACGATCCTGGTCAAGGGCCACAATGCCTATGGCTGGCTGAAGACCGAATCGGGCGTTCACCGCCTGGTGCGTATCTCGCCCTATGACAGCAACGCGCGTCGTCACACGTCCTTCTCGTCGATCTGGGTTTATCCGGTCATCGACGACTCGATCAATATCGAGGTGAACGAGAGCGATTGCCGCATCGATACCTACCGTTCGTCGGGTGCCGGTGGACAGCACGTCAACACGACCGACTCGGCCGTGCGTATCACGCATATCCCGTCGGGCATCGTCGTTGCCTGCCAGCAGGAGCGTTCGCAGCACAAGAACCGCGCCAAGGCGTGGGACATGCTTCGCGCCCGTCTCTACGAGGCAGAGCTGAAGAAGCGTGAAGATGCGGCAAATGCCGAAGCCGCCTCGAAAAGCGATATCGGCTGGGGCCACCAGATCCGTTCCTACGTTCTCCAGCCCTATCAGCTGGTGAAGGATCTGCGCACCGGCGTGTCGAGCACCGCGCCGGACGACGTTCTCGACGGCGACCTGAACGAGTTCATGGAAGCAGCACTCGCGCACCGCATCAGCGGCAAGCCGGATGCCGATGTCGGCGATATCGACTGATCGTCACGCACCATTATGAAATGAAGAAACGGCGGGAGAGATCCCGCCGTTTCCTTTTGTACCGTCCGACGATGTCTCTGTCGGAAGTTTCCAGCTTATTCCGCAGCGGCTGTGATACGCTCGCGGCTGCGCAGCACGAACAGCGACAGCACGAACACGACACTGGCGCAGAGCGCGATGATGACGACCATCGGCCGCGCCGTGCCATCGACGAACAGTCCGCCGAGGCCGATCACGATCGCCGAGGTGATGAACTGGATCGTGCCCATCATCGCCGAAGCCGTGCCGGCGATACGGCCGTGATGTTCGAGTGCAAGCACGGCTGCCGTCGGCACGATCATGCCGAGGAAGGCGTAACCGGCAAACAGGAAGGTGGCCATGACCTCCAGCCGGTCGGTGCCGGTCGACATGACGAGCGCCAGCGCCACCATCATGCCCGCATAACCGAGAACCGCGCCGCGGATCACCTTGCGCAGTCCGATCTTGCGGGAGAGCCAGCCATTCATCTGCGACATGCCGATGAAGCCGACGGCATTCATCGAGAAGACGACGCTGTAGAAGGATGGCGACAGGCCGTAATGCTCGATCAGAATGAAGGACGAGTTGGCGACATAGATCATGTAGCTCGACATGCCGAAGGATGCGATGAACACGAGGCCGAGATAATAGGGATCGCGCAGCAGCATGGAGTAGGAACGCAGCGCGCTTGCGACCGAGCTTTCGCTGCGGGCTTCCGCCGGACGTGTCTCCTCAAGCCCGAAGAGTGCCACCGCAAGGCCGACGAGGCCGGCCGCGGCCATGACCCAGAAAATCAGCCGCCAGTCGCCGAGCGTCGTGACGATACTGCCGGCAAGCGGCGCGAGGATTGGCGAGACGCTGAACACCAGCATCAGCCGCGACATCAGCTGGGCGGCGGCCGGACCGGTATGCAGATCACGCACGACGGCGCGCGAGATGACGACGCCGGCACAGGCCCCGACGCCTTGCAGGAAGCGGAAGGCGACAAGCCATTCGATCGATGGCGACAGCGCGCAGCCGATACCGCCGATCAGGTAGAGGCACAGGCCGGCATAGAGTGGACGCTTGCGGCCGAACATGTCGGAGAGCGGGCCGTAGACGATCTGCGAGACGGCCATGGCGGCAAAGAAGGAGATCAGGCTGGCCTGCACGGCATGACTGTCAGCATGGAGGTTTTCGCTGATCGTCGGCAGGGCCGGCAGATACATGTCGAGCGCGAAAAGCCCGACGGCGGAAAGAAGGCCGAGCACGAGGGCGTGATTGGGCGCTTTGCTTTGCATGTGAAAAAGCCTTTCCCGTCCCCATCTGTGCTATCAGGCGTATGCGCGCGGTGCAGGTGTCGCCAGGGTGCGAAACCTGTGAGCAACATTCCCGAGCAGCGCCATATACGGCAGGCTGGTGGACGAATATGAGAAGAGTGGCGAAAGCCGGAGGAACGATCTGCAAGTCGTCCGGCAGTCATGTAAAATATTTTGGACAGAATTGTCCAATTCGTCAAGTGGCCTTATGGTGATGTCATGAAACTTCGTCTGCCCCGCTTTCGCTGATGGCCGGTTCTGCCACCGAGGCGCCCGATGGCGCTGCTGCCGCTCCTGCTGGGACGGTCGTCGATCCGTGGCCGCCGGCAACCAGCAAGCGCCAGGCGATCCTGAATGCGGCTGCGGACATTTTCGCTGAACAGGGGTTTGCGGGCGCAGCATCGATGCGATTGCGGTCAGGGCAGGGGTCTCGCGCCAGACGATCTACAATCAGGTCGGCGATAAGGATAATCTCTTCAAGATCGTCGTCGGTGATATCACCGAGCGCTCGAGTGCCGGTTTTTCCGGGTTCTCGATACCTTTCCGGTCGCTCCCGCCGATCTGGAAGGGGAGCTGACGGCCTTCTCCTCACAGCTTCTGCGCAAGGCTGTCTGCGATCCGAACGGGCGCTGGCTGCGCAAGCTGGTGGAGACGGAAGGGCCCCGCTTTCCGGAACTGTTCGAGACGTGGAAGGAATACGGGCCGGGAAAGAAATATCCGGCCATCGCCGCAAGGCTCGCCCAGCTCGCCCATGCCGGCTATCTCGATATCGACGATCCGGCGCTCGCGGCGCGGCAGTATATGGCACTGCTTGCAACGGACCTGCGTATCGACCTTCAGGTCGGCCGGGTCACGCCCGAGGCCGAGATAGAGCGAATGGCTGCCGATGGCACAAAGACCTTTCTGCGCGCTTTTGCCCGAAACAGGTGAGCCCGCCCGGAGCGGATGGCTGCTGGCCGATCCCTGCGGTCAGCCGCTGTGATCAGTCGTTGAACTGTTCCGCCAGAATGCGGTCGGACCAGGAGTGATCCGGATCGGACAACAGTCTTGCGCTGACCTCGGTCGACTGTTCGACCTGAACATGCAGCACGGACTTTACTTCTGTATTGTCCGCCACCGCATTGACCGGACGCTTTTCCGGCTCGAGAATATCGATTTCCACGCAGACGCGGTTCGGCAGCAGCGCTCCGCGCCAGCGCCGTGGCCTGAAGGCGCTGACCGGCGTCATGGCGAGAAGCGGCGCTTCGAGCGGCAGGATCGGGCCGTGGGCGGAAAGATTATAGGCCGTGGAGCCCGCGGGCGTTGCAATCATCACGCCATCGCAGATGAGTTCTTCAAGCCTGACCGTGCCATCGACCTCCACCCGCAGCTTGGCTGCCTGGTAGGATTGCCGGAAGAGGTAGACTTCGTTGATGGCGAGCGCCACCGACGTCGTGCCGTCTTCGTTTCGCGTCGTCATCTTCAGCGGATGAAACTGGTTTTCGATCGCGACGGCGATTCGCTCATGCAGCGCGTCGCTGCGGTAATCGTTCATCAGGAAGCCGATCGAGCCGCGGTTCATGCCATAGACGCGCTGCCCGGTCTTCATCGTGTCATGCAGGGTCTGCAGCATGAAGCCGTCACCGCCGAGCGCCACCACGACATCGGCCTTGGCCGGGGCGCAATTGCCGTAGAGCCGCACCAGTTCCTCCAGCGCCGACTGCGCCTCGGGGGCGGTGGATGCGATGAAGGCGAGCTTTGCGGGAATAGCGGACATATGCGGGCCTATGACGGAGCGCCGCATAACGCGGCAAGCTTTTGACGATGCGGCCCGCGCGGCGCCGGAGCGCCACAACGGCCTTGTTCTTGGTACAGGAAAGATCGCCGCTGCGACAAGCGTCTTGCTGGCGATGATATTGCCGCAGGCGGTTCTTGATGCAGTGAATGGGGATGAGACCCAGTTTTCGCTTTACACGAGAACAAATCTGGTAACTCCCACACCACTGAAGTGCCCTTGTAGCTCAGTTGGTAGAGCACCTGATTTGTAATCAGGGGGTCGCGGGTTCGAACTGCCGGGGGCACCATTAAATTCAATGCTTTAGCTGATATTTTTCACGTTTTGGTTAGCTCGGCCGGTGCGGGGTAACAATCGGGGTAACGTGATCCGTCGGCGAAATATCTGAGGGCGGGCCGGAAAATCTGCCCGAAGTGAGGGGATCGGCGCACAAATCCCCCTCACATCGATCACAGAATCACAAATCTCATAGGGCCAGATAAGCGCAATGGCCTTCATTCCTCGCCTTCGTCATCCCCGTATGTGACTTTGTGATTGTTGTGATCGGCTCCCTTGGCGGCGATCAGGTCTGCCCGATCCGGATGGGCGTACCGGCCACGGCGAACCTTCGTCACTTCCCCGGCCTTTGCATCGTGACCAGCATCTGCCGGATGTTCTGATTCGACATCCTTGTGGCATCGGATAGGTCGGTCGGGCTCATCAGGCTATCAGCGTCGCGCAACGCCTCCAGGATGATGCTGCGCTCATCGGTGCGGCGGACGGTGGCAGCATCGCCCTGCAGCGTCCAGAAGCCGCCGGAGAAGTTCAACGCCGCTTCCTTCTCCTCGACATCCCGACCGCGCACATAGAGCGTGATGCCGTTGCTGGTGCGATCCAGGACGAGAGTGGCGTCCGCGCATGCTGATAGACCGTTGGAGCCGGAAAGCGCCTCCAGAGGGTCCTCAGCGCCGCCCTTCTTCGTGTGGTGCAGGCCGATGACGGCTATCCCGTGATCGGTTGCCCATTTCTGCAGGGGAGCCCAGACGGAATAATCCTGTTCGTATGAGGTGCCGGTGTTCTTCGCCGGTGGCTTGATCCTCTGGAGCACGTCAATGACGACCAGGCGCGGGTTCTTTGTGGTGGAGCGCCAGTCTTCGAGGGCATCGATAAAGCCCTTGTCCAACTGCGGCGCATCCGTCACCCAATCGAGACTGCTCAAATTGGGCATCGTCCGCTTGTTCGGGAAAAGCATACTGATACGGCTCTGGATGCGGCGGCTGCCGTTCTCCATGTCGATATAGAGCACGTCCCCCTGATCGCAGGAGATCGAGGACATCGCTGCCCCGCCGGTAGCGACGGCTATGGCCATATCGATGGCAAGCCAGGTCTTGCCCAGCTTCTGACGGCCTGCAAGGACGCTGAAGCCCTCGGACACATAGCCGGGCACGATCCATTTCACCGGATCGAATTCCAGCAGCATCAAATCGCTGGTGTTCGTCAGGTTGAAGCGAGGCTTCTTTTTCGAGCTGCGGGACCGCTCGAACTCAACAATCGGTATCGCGTTGGTCGCGGTCATGCTGCGAGCCTTTCCTTCGCCGGAATGATGGACAGGGACGGCAGGCGGCGCGGCTGCATCGATCTGCGATAGACAGGGAGAAGACGTTCGGCCAAGGCGATCCGGGGAGCATCCCTGAGCCGGTCGAAGGCCCGAGACCAATCCAGAACCACAATCCCGTCGCAGTCGGCTCGAAGCCAATCCGAGCATGTTGCGAACACGTTCAAGTTCGCCTCGAAGCAGTATGTCGCCGCATTGACGATGTGGTCTTCGTTCAGGGCGAAGGCGCGGCGCTGCAGCGTGCAGATACGGTCGGTCGAGGGATGCCAGAAGACCGTGTCGTTTTGCTCGGCAAAGGCAATCCACATTTCGCCACTGTCGGCAGGATCGAAATAGCCGGTGCCGGAGACCGAGCCCATCGCGGTCATGATCGGCAGAAGCCGGGCAAGGGTGAGCGGGTGGATGCCCAGCCGCGTCAGAGACACCAGGACGTCGCCGGATATCATGGAATAGATGATATCGCCGTCAGGCAGCGGCAGGGACGGCAGATCGGAGCCGCCATAAGCGGCAGCTCCTTTTGCCTGAAGGTCGGGGTCCACAGCCATCATGCGGCAGCCCTTTCGGCTTCATCGTCGATAATCTCGACGTCCGAACGAAGGACATATCGGGCATGTGTGCCAGCGAACTGGCCGCCATGTGGTTCGTCAACGGTTTCGATCACGATGCCCCGGCCGCGCAGTTTAAAGACGTAATGGCTCCAGCGGGGGCCGGGATGATCAATCGGGGTGCATCCCGACTTTCCGGCCCTGACAAGATTTTTCAGAGCCCAGGCGTCTCGGCCGATCACCTTAAAGGGGCGGCCGTCAGGGAGGATGCGGGCGGTTATGATTAGGCGCTTGGCCATCAGCAGGTACCTCCGAGTCCGGAGAGCTGGCAGATGGTCTTGGCGTGCCAGAAGGACACGCGAAAGCGACGCATGACTGACGTGACGGCCAGCAGTTCCGATTGATATTCCGGGTGAAGTTGGGTAGGGTTCTGGGTATCGAGCGGCTTGGCGGTTGCTACGATTTCCAGAGCCCGGTGAGCGCATCCGCGCCCCGGGTTCTTTCGTTTCTCCATGGCGGCACCTGTTAGGCCGCTGCCGAGACTGACGAGCGCCGGTTGTCGGCGAGCCAATCATCAAGGTCATTCGGGTCGTAGACAACGGCCTTTCCCAGCTTGGAATAGACCGGACCACCGCCGGAGACGCGGCGATACTTTTCGAGAGTGGAAGAGCTGATGCCGAGATATTCTGCGGCAGCGTCCGTCCGGAGCTTTGGGCGCGGCGGGGAAGCCGGGCGAGCTATGGGGTGAACCTGTTGCATTTGTTTCCTCTTACGGTATCCGGCAACACAGGCCGGTAAGAGGAAACTGCATCCTACATGGTGCGGATACGATGGGGTAAAGGGGTTACCCCAAGTGCTCGGGAGTGTCGAAAATTGGGGGTGACCCCAAGCCAAAGTGCCTGTGCAGCAAGGGCTTTTTAGGGTTTACCCCATTTGTTGAAAACGACTTACTCGGGCTTTCGCCTTCCACCCTGGCTTTCCGGGCTGCGGACCATCGTTGCCATGGCTTCAAGGAGCCTTTTGCTCTGCGGAAGCTCTCCCCAGCGCGATTCGATTTCGGCGATGATGACATCAAGCTTCGGCTGGTTCGTCGGGCTGATGTCGAGCTTCCGAGAGATGTCCAGCATGATCCTGATGTAGGGGCTGACATAGGCAGGAAGAGCATCCGTTGATGGAACGGGCTCGGCCGATGCCAACTGTTCTGGCTCGCCGGGCTCGCCCTCGGTTAAAGCCTTCAGGACCGCCTCAATCTCCCCAGCCTTTGCGTACATAGCGGAGCGAGGGCGTTCCTCCCGGAACATCGGCGTCTGCCCGAACGGCCAATACTCGTTGAATGCCAACGCCTGATCTGCCTCGTCTTTTAGCCAAAAGTCATTCGAGATAGGCGACAGCCCACCGCCGAAAGGAGAGACATAAAGTGCAATCAGCTTTCCTTCGAACAGGAGCCCGCGCAAGAAGTGCAGGCACTCCATCAGTTTCGCGTTCCCGTCTGCCTCCGACAGCTCGGTGAAATCGGCATCGGTCATGGACGGGTTCAAATGGGAAAGTGCCTTGCCAAGGACATTCGCCATCGTTTCGTGGCCAGGCGGCGTGAAGGTGTTCGTTCCGTCCCTCATGCCGCGCTTCCCGACAAACGCTGAAGCGGTGACGAAAGGCAGTTATCATTTGGAATGTCGACATAGTCGACGCCATAGAGGACATCGTTCATCGCAGCACCTTGCGGAGCACCTGAAGGGGCGCAGGGAAGCCGGTGGTGCTAACCGGCGTTCGGATGGCCGTCCTATCCCTGCGAGTTGAAATTCTACTTGTTCGGCCGCTGCCGTGTCCGCATCAATCTGCGGAAAGTCAGGTGGTGCCGTCATCCGTCAACAGATTTTGGATCTTCACGCCGCATCGTCGGGGTTGCCGCAACGGCTGTCAGCCGCTGAAACTCTTCCTGGACGGCGACAGCGAAACTTGAAACCTGCTGCCGATATTCATCGACGCTCATCTGAAGGCCCTCAAGCCTGCCGCAGGAGGCCTCCATGTAGGAACGCCACCGGATCATCCGCGCTCGTCATCAAGACCATGCAGCTCGGCGGCCAGCGTCCGCACCTCATTGCGGTGACGTGATAGCGGAAAAACCTTGGTCTCGGCCACGGTCGGCTCCTCTGTCGGCTCGTAACGGTATAACGGATGAAGCGTCCAAATTGGGCATCAGAACGGTTTCAGGTCATCGAGGTCAGGAGCGCCATCAGCCGGTACCGGGTCAGGCCCACGGAAACGGCCGCGCACGGCGTCGGCAATCTCGTCTGCGATGGGCTCATACGGGCATCCGGAATAAAGGGTCGCTTCCTTTGCCACGACAGCGCAACGCTCGCGTTCCCCCATGACGAGGCTCGCCAGATCGAGAGCGTCGGTCAGATGCCATCCACGGGCTCCGATGAACCGCAGGACGGTAATCCGGACGTCATCCGGGATGCTGCACAGTTCGATCATCGCTTGCTTCTCCTGGAAATGGTCTGCAGCCGCCATTCGCTCAGCCGCCAGACAACAAGGCCGGGACCGGAGAGCGCGGCGCTGACGATGGGGAACCCGAACACGAAAGCTAGAAAGCCGACATAAGCGACGCCGATGCCCAAATTGGACATGGCTGCGGCAAAGCCCGGCAACTGCACATTGAGGCGGATCGCGTGCAAAAGCGTCATGGCAAGACCTCGTGGTTGACCTTAACGACACCGATTGGGCGATATGCGAGGCGGCAGTGCGCGGCGCAGTACGGCTTCCCGCGCTCTTTCCGCGACCCGCAGAAAAGGTGCGACTTTCCGATTGCCGCATCATTGATCGGCCACCGGCATTCCCGCGTGCCGATATCGATCAATGACCGCCCAATTTGAGCGTCCTCATTGGCTTCGCTGGTTCGAAGAGTTTGGTTCGCACTCAACGGCATCACATGGCCTCCCGAGACAGGCCAGAGGCGTTGAAGTCGTTGACAGTCGTTTTGCTGAACTGTCCGCTCCAGGCTTCGTACTGCAGGATGACCGCAAGCCTTTCGTGACCGTCACGGTCGTCGGTATTTGGCCTATCGGTCAAAGCCTCGACGATGTTGAACCGTTCTTCGAAGAGGTATTCCTGCAGTTCGGCAAGATAACCGGTCACGACTTCGCCGTCGTTCACGTTCTCCGCATGTCCTTGAGCCATGCTGGCGGTTTCCTCCAGCGCGTCCAGGGTGCGATATAGGCGGGAGAGCTGCTTGATAGACAGCTTTGAGCAGTCGATGCGAGGTGCGTCGTTCATGCTGCACCCCGTTCGCCGTGGCGTAGGATCGAAGACGCGATGCTGGTGTGCCAGTCCGCGCCAAGAATATGCGCGTAAATCTTCTGCTGCCGGTCGAGGCGGTTCCACTCGATCAGTGCTTCGGCCTTTATGATCAGCCCTTCCATCGTCCAATCAGGCTCGGCCATGATTGCCGACATGTGCTCCGCAAAAGCTTGCAGGGTCTTTTCCCTGGCGGGATAGAGCCTTTCGTGATCGGCATGAGCTGCCGCTCGCGCATCGCTGTATGCCGTTTGGTAGGCGTCGATCTTCGCTTCCAACTTTTTCAGGCGGGTGATTTCCTCCTCCGCGCGAAGGTACTCTGCAACGTCCCCGCTCTTCTTTGCTTGCCGCTTGATCCGGCGAAACTCATTGATGTCACGCCACACGTCCCACGAGTTGCGAACGATGCGTCGTGGGAATTCTTCGCCCTTCCTGTAGAGATATCCGAGTGTCGAGTTCATCTCGACCTGACCGGGCTGTGACGTGGTGCGGGGGCAGCCGATGCCGATTTCAGTTATCTCGTCAGGGGCGAGAGGCGTGGCGGCTCGATTACGTTTATGAGCGTCTTCGTATTCACCATAGGCGCGGTGATAGGCTTCGGCCACGGCGGGCAGTTCACCTGCAAGAGCTATCAGCTTCGGGTTCTCAGCCGGTGCCGCAGATGCCGGGACAGCGGCCGCAGCAGTCGAAGCGGCAGCAAGACCGAGAAGGAACCGGCGGCGATTGGTTTCGACGATGGACGTCATGCTTCTTCTCCCAGGTCATCCCAGATTGCGTTCGCGAGCCACTGGCTGGCGTGAAGACGTTCATTTTCGCCAAGGGCAGCATAGGCGGCGGTGGCGCGAACCTTGATTGCGACCCCTTGGAGTGAGTGCGCCCGCTGCCGCGACATTTCCGAGATGATGCTGCGGAGCGCGTCAGCCGCCCAATAGCGAGCGGTCATGGCGTCATCCAAGCCAGAGGCTTTCCGAGCGGTTTCAACGTCGGCATGAAACTGCGCTGCAAGCTTTCGGAGGCGCTTGATGCCCCTGGTAGCCGTGATGCCTCCGCCAAGGATTTCGCGGTCGAGGTAGTACGGGTCAACGACGTAGAGGCAGTCGCCGTCGCTGTTGCGCCATTTCCGATAGTTCGGGCAGGTCGGGTCGGTAAACACCTGCGCGACGTGTCGCAGATCGTATGGAACGCGCGTAAACGTCACACCTTCTCCAGAGGGAGCTTGCGCGAGATAGGCGGCCTGCGGTGCGCTCAGTGCCTCGTCAGCCGCCAAGAAACGGGCGTTGGCAGCTTCGAACTGTTCCCCAAGTCGAAGCAATTCCGGGTTCTCGGGTGTGGACGGAGCAGACTGCGCCACAGTGGCGCTCGTCAGGGCGGAGGCGACGGCAAGGCCGCCGAGGAATGAACGGCGTGTCGTGTCCATCATGCCGTCTCCCCGATGATGTTCTTGAGGAACTGTTCGACATCGCCATCGAGGTCGTCTTCACCGTGGGACTGCAGGAGATACCGCGCGACCAGCCGCGCTTCTTCCAGCGTCGAGATTGGCCAAGCACAAATCTGGTTGTGCAAATCGCCCTCGATCTCGCAAAGGCGGTCAGACTCCTCCAGAGCGGCCGAGATGCCGAACTGCGCCTCCCAAGCCGTGCAGGCAGCCTTCCTATTGGCGAGGAGGGATTTCGCCGCAGTCGCCGCCGCAGGGATTTGCTCTTTCCCGCTGACATAGTGCGCCCTGTTGCAGCCATGGCCAGAATGAAGCCATTCGAGCTTTTCGGCGGCCGTCGCATAGTAGGCGTCGATATCGTCGGCCCAACGAAACAGCGACCTGTTTCCGAGCATTCCGCGCTCGCCAATATCAACCTCTCCGAGGCGAACAGAGGGCTCATCCGGTCTTCCCGGTGATTGATACAGCTCATCCACTTTGTCGGAGGCAAGCTTCGACAGGTTGCGGAAATGCTCGTATCTGTCGATCAGCTCCATAAGGAGCGATGCGTTGGCGGGCGATGCCATGATGGCCGGTGCCGTTGCGACCACGGGCACAACAGCGACGCTGCCGAGGAAGTGGCGGCGTGAAGTTTTCATGCCTTGTCTCCCAGATCAGCGACCCGAAGCGGGCCTTCAAACTGGGGCTGGTAGAGGCCGATCACCGCGCCGACGAGCTTGCTTTCGAGGTGGTCGAGGTTCAGCGGGCCATCCGTCCATCCACCTCGCCATGTCGGAATGCCGCCACGGGCGCGGGTGTCTTCGGTCTGCTTCAGCCAGGCCTCAAACTCCTCCTTGCTGGAGGTCTTGAGGGAACCGATATGCCAGCAAGGAGCCTTCCCATCGGACTGCCACATCTTCGAGCTGTGACGCGCTTGGCAGAGGTTCCGGCCACCGCTGTCCCACTGGATGACATAGACATCACCGACGCGGGCTGTTCGGTCGGTCGTGTCAACGACAACCCATTCGCCTGCACGGATATACGGAGCGCTGTAATCATCCTTGACCAGGAACGCGATGCAGCCCGGCGGAAGGGTCTGATAGCAGATGAGGGAGGAAGGAGCAGGCAAACGATGGCCCGCTGCCGGAACGCTGTTCGGCATTGGTATTTCTCCGGTCTGTTTTCTGATTTTCTGGTGGCGACCACCCTCATTTGGTGGGGCGGCCGGAATTGTGTGATGCGATCAGCAGGTGGCCAACCGGCCGAAGGCGACAGCCTCGACCTCGTCGACAAAGGCATGGAGGAGTTCGGTCTGGCGGTCCTCGTCGGAGCGCTCGACGATATCGAAGGGCAGGCACCGGGCCTTGACGAGGATGCCCGCGACGGTCGTCGCCGGGATGGCCGCAATCTGTCGCGAGATGGCTTCTGCATCCGCGCCAGCTTCGCGAGCATTATCCTGCCAGGCGGCACAGGCATTATCGATGACGCGGTTCCACCGGGTGGCGTCGTCGGGAGTGACACCGAACAGCGGCAGGCGTTCTTCGCATTCCTTTCTGACGCGGTTCGTCTCCGAGATGAGCCAGAGATAGCGTTCAAAGGCGCGGTCGAAGTCGGCACCCAAGGCCAGCAGGCGGTCATCGCCACGGCTGTTCGAGAGAAGGATTTCCATCAGGCAATCTCCATCTTGGTTTCAGCGCCACCGGGCTTGTTCGGGGTGGTCGGTGCAGGGACAGCGAAGGCCGCGCCGTTGTCGCGCTCGCCACGGGCAAAGAACGCGGCCACGGCCGGGTTGCGGGCGATTTGCGAAAGCTTGATCGTGTCCATCACGCCAGCTCCAGCGACATGCGGTCGATCTGGGAAACCAGTTCCGAGCGTTCGTTTGCGACGCGATGTTCGCGCATGCCCCAGGGACGAGCGTCGAAGCGCATCAGCTCAGCCTTCAGCATGGCGAGGCGATCAGCAGCCTTCTGTTTGGCCGACTTGGCGGCTTCAGCGACTTCCTGCTTGGCCCACATCCAGGCATTGCGGAGAGCCTGCTTCCAGGCGCGGCGGCAGCCTTCCTTACCGGCCGGGCGGCTGTAGGAGGTGAAGTTGCGGCGATAGAGCATCCAGCGTCCGACATGATCTTAGAGCGGTTGAACATCGGGAAGTCCTTGTAACTTTCGTTTTGCGTTGTTAACTTGCGATAAACATAAGTCACATAACTTACGTTTGCAATACCAAACTTACGAAAAAGGAAAGTTTAATGCTATCACCCGAGCAATGCCGGGCCGCGCGTGCTCTATTGGAATGGACACAGGGCGATCTAGCCGAGAAGGTTTCCGTCAGCGCGGTATCAATCCGTGCTTTCGAGAAAGGGGGCGAGATGAGGGAGTCCAACCAGAAACTATTGCGGATGACCTTCGAGCAGGCAGGAATTCAATTTATCGACGAAAACGGCGGCGGAGCTGGCGCACGGCTTGCCAAACCAAAGGATAAATCATGACCATCTTACTCGCGGCTGTGGGACAAGACGCCGTTTTTCTTGCAGCCGATTGCGTTACCAATACACCTGTTGATGGTGTTATCACCTCGCGCTCGACGCAAAAAATCCGCATCTGGAATGATCGTATTGCGTGGGCTACCGGCGGGTATGCCATCGCATCCACCGAAATCGAGTCAGCGCTGCCAAGTCGTGGAACGATTGGATTGCTGAGCAAAAAGGTGGTTGAAATATCAAAGCTCATCAATGCGCGAATGCGACCTGCAGCTATTGCACAAGGCATCACTCCGCCTGATGTTTTCAGCATTGTCGCCGGTCTGAAAGCAAATGGCGCTCCCTGCTTCCATGGAAACGCGCCGAGCCTCGATCAATATGTTGTCGCGGATAAGCCAGGCCAGTTCATGGCGCTTGGGACTAATACAGAACGCGTACATCAAATCGCGACTCAAGTTGCCTCACGGTTTACCGGGCCGGGGCGTCCGTTGCCGTGTGACACCTGGGCGCTGCAGACCGTGGACCGAGCGTCTAAGGAGTTTCCAACAAGCATTGGTTTCCCCATCGATATGACCGTGATCAGACGGAACGGTGGAATCCAACGACTCCGTGTCACAGAACCACAATCTTTGGTTCCTTCAATTGATTGGCTTGTCTGATGGCGGAGCCCGACAACATCATTCGTTTCCAAGAAATGGTCGTATCGATCCTCGGTGAACTTTACGCGGTTCATCCGGGTGACATTGAGTGGAATGCCGCCAGCTTCTACGGGAATAAGGTCCCATCGGACGATGAGGAGGACCTGTTCGACAACACTGTTCGTTACCTGCTCGATAACGGCTATCTGTTCGAGTCCCAGGGGTACATCCGACTCAATGCCAAGTCGTGGTCGGTGCTGAAGAAACCCGATCCTCTTCATCCAGCCCAGTCATTGGGGACCAGCCTAAAATCTTGGGCGAAGGATGCTGCATCGGGTTCCGGTAAGGAATTGGTGTCGACCCTCGGAGGAACAGCGCTGTCGGAGATAGCCAAAGCGCTCAACCTACCATTCTAATCCTATTTCCAATCAGCCTTCATATCGCCAAATAGCGCGTCCACGGCTCGACCGAGGGCGCGATGGCTTGTGTAGTTGAGCCATGCGGCTTTCTCGAAATAGTGCTTCGTCCGTGCCATCTTGTCCAAGTCGGGCATGGTGTAATTCAGTTCGCGACAACGCAGCCGTATTTGGTCGAGAACGGTAAGGCCGGTGACCTTGAACGGTTTCAGCTCTCGGTAAATGCCGTTTCGCGCAGCCACACTGGCAATGGCGTGCCATTTCCGCCCAGGCAAGAGCGACAGCAATTCTTCACGTTCGGCAGTCGGATAGAAACGTCGGATCGTGGAAAGTTCTTTGGCGGTAAAAGGCGGGCGGCGCGTCACCAGGTCCAAAACATGAGCCCGGTATCGAAAGCCGGAATAAGAGCGATGCGGTAGCTCTTTTAGCATCGCCTTGTAGTCAGGGAAGAGCGACCGAACGATGTTGTCTTCCTCGATGGTCCAGACCTTTTTCCCGTCCATAGTGAAGCCCTCGCGCTGTATCCGTTTCCTGAGTCGTGTGGCACTTGCCGCGTGGCGGCTGTGATTGGATAAATCCATGGTCACCTCCTTGCCGGTGTAGGCGACAAGCCGACCTTGCGAACAGGGAGGCAGGACGATGGCTATCCCCGATATCCCCGTTGTTCATCCAACTTTTCCACAGGGCTTGGCAACGCGCGAAGGTATTTCCACCATCACAACGCGAGGTCGCCATCCGATTAATCTATGGTCACTACGCGAGAGGCTCGTCCCGATCAATCTGAAGTCACTACGCGACCGCGAGCCGATTTATCCGAAGTCATATCGCAAGGGCGAGCCGATTTAAGTGAAGTCACCACGCAAGGTTCGAAGCCCCGAAGCGAGAGGCTACAGAACATGCCCAGGGATGACGATCTGCGTTCCCGACTCCTTCACGATATGAAGGTCGCGGATCATGGCGGCCGCCTCCAAAAGGGCTGACCGGGTCATGGCGTCATCCGCTTGGCCGTACACAAGCGCAGAGGACGTGCGCTGGAGGCCGAGAACGGCATCCGCTGCCGCGTTGCTGGGAGGTATGCCGATATCATGCCGAAGGTCGCGGATGGTTGTCACCGCGCGGTCGAGGAGGCCCTGAGCTTCGCCATCCCCCAATTTTGTGACCTCATTGGCAGCGCGGAAAAGTTCGGTGATGAAAAGCGTGGTCGCGCTCAAGGCAATTCCAGAATCGGAGGGCACAATGCCGTCAGGGTGTTAGGACGCCCGGCGATAGTCAAGGAACCGTCCGGGTGATTCAAATGCAAACGGCGTGCGAGGGAGTAATGGGGAGAACGCCGCTCATTTTGGACACTGTCCATTCTGGACAGGTGGTTGCCGGAGGTGCAGCTTCGGGAAGAACTCCCATTGCTCGACCACATACTTCTCGACCAGGTCTTCAAGGACGTCCTCAGAGGCCCGAGGGTCGAAGCCCTGCCGCGTCAGCTCGTCGAGGATGATGCCTTCCAGCCGGTGCCGTCGTCGATGGTCGCCGAAAGCGACCGCAGACTTCAGCATCCACCACAGCGCTACGCGGGCAATATCATCGCGTCCTGGTATCCGGCCCTCTCGCTTTCGCTTCCGGTTCTCCCTCGAACGCTCCCGTTGCCGTGCCAACCGCTCCGCCTTTGTCTGTTTCAAATCCATCTCCCGCAAACGGCGTCCGTCGCCGTGGAGAAATGATCGGTCGCGGGCCTGAAAGGGACAAACGGTCGCTCGATCCCATCCGCCAACGCTCGCGCCGCCGGGAAACGTCGGTATGAGACAGTGTTGACATGGTGGAGGGAAATTTACGGTAGCGCCTGATGGTCTATCAGGGGGTCGTAATTGATATGCCGCCATCATTTCAGAAGCTTAGCGCTCGATGCGCAGCGGCAAATTGCGAGCGGGGTAACGTCAGGGTATTTAAGAAGCGATTTCGACCGGTCAGAAAGTCCAATCTTCCTCATCGATCAGAGTGAGGAGGTTGATGTATCGAAGGCCTTCCTGGTCGCACACAAATGGAATTTTCGGCTTCTCGGCTGACCCACCGGCTTCTTGCGTGACGACAACCAAACGCGGTTTTGCGGCAAGCGCCTGGGCGATGACAAAGGGGTCACCACCGGATTTACCTTTTCCGGTGTCGACCAATTTGGGATAGGCCTGCATGATCCGGACAACCTCATCTTGGACGTCATCGTCGATTTCCCGGAACATGGCATCCTTGCGGTCTTTTGCCCATGCGAAGACGTCGTCATCCTTTTTCTTCAGCTCATGATAAACTTCAATGGAAGCAACCAAACGGCCTTCATCAATGAGTTTGTCGATGGCAGCCCACAGGCTGCCAAACCGTTTAGGAGGGTATGCGCGAAACCATGCATGGAGCAGGGAACTCGTGTCGATGCAGTAGGTCACTTTTCCTGCCGCCATCGATCAGATACCTAACTGCCGCTCGATCCCAGGGACATGCCGTACCTTGACGCCGAGATATCCCGACACCTCAGACAGGCTTATCCGGTCCTGATGATAGTTCTCAATTACCCGGCGCACGAATGGCTTACCGAAATCTGCCACCGTCTCACGCGGCATATTTCGCGGAATAGATTTCCCTTCGTTCTTGGCCTTCTCGCGCTCCCGCAGTTGCTGAAATTCGACAGCGTACTGTCGACGCTTGCGACCATAGAAATCGTCCGTCGCACGCTGAAAACTCATCAAACGGCGAACAATTGCTTCGCGGGAAACGCTGAAGATCAATGACAAAGACTGAATTTCCGCGTCGCTCCATTCATGGCGACCGGCTCCCCTTGCGGCGACAATAGGCTCGGCCAGCAACAAGTCCTGCGGGATCAAAGTAGCAGCGGCGACCTGATTGCAAAATGCTTCAACGCGTTCGTCATCCTGTGGACGCGGTCCTTCCGCTTCAAGGTCAGAAACGCCGCTTTGCCGTAACATCAGGTGTACCAGCTCATGCAAGAGTGAGAACACCCGACGTGGATAGGCATCCTTCCGGTTCACGACCATGACCGGCAGAGTATCTGCCCAAATTGCGAACCCCGATGCCTCGTCGCCTTCGATTCGTGACGCTTGGAACACGAGAGCACCCGCTTCCTCGATCTTTGACCGCCACGCGATGAACGCCACCCGAGGGTCACGCCAACGGGATTGAAGCTGATAGTCGATCTTCAGCGCTTTCCGGATGGCGCTGCCGACCGTCTCCGGGTTGTCCTTTATACTGGCAGTCAGAGCAAAGACGCCAGGCTCCTCGTCCGCATCCTGGAACAGCTCCAGAGCCAATTCCCGGCGCTGATGAGCCGCACGGATTTCGAGCGTTAATTCTGGCGTGAAACGACGCAGACCCATATCCGGCAAACGTCGGAAATCATGCATTGGCTGAAAGGTCAGCGGCGGCTCGGGCAGATACAGGACAGCAAGCGGACGCTTGTAAAGTTCTGCCGCCTTCCGCAACTGGGGGATCGATGGTTGGTCTTCGCCTGCTTCCCAGGCTGCAAGCCTTTCTTCGTCGACGTCAAGCTTCTCAGCTGCGGTCGATAGGTCGAAACCCGCAGTCTCTCTTGCCCAGATCAACAGGGCTGGCTTGATTGTCGCTTTGGGTCGCTTGCTCATTTTGGTCCATCATGCACCACGAAGGGCAAAGATCATTTTCAGCCCGGTTTGTAAATATGATGTCAACGTGGAGCGAACCCTGTGGCTCCTCATGAAAATGCATTGGTGCTTTCCGCAAGGTATCGAAGCATGGAAATGCTGAAAACCGGTATTGCTTAATTTCTCGATGCCAGCGAGGCTGTCCAGATCATATGTGGTTGGCAAAAGGGAGAATTGCCATGACGGAAGCCGAAGACAATCTGCTGATGGATCAAATAAATGGCGCTGCGAATACTGCGCAAAAAGAGGGGACTTCGAACGCAGACCTTGGCGCTATGGCTGCAGCTCTTCATTCGCATTTTCCCCACCGCTCTGAAACGGAAATTCTCGATAAGCTAAAAGCGGCATGGCGAGTTCGTGATTTGTTTTGGGCCTGAGGCGGGTACCCGCTGAGTCGGCACGTATCAATGCTACAGGCTGAGGGGGGCAGGATGGCCGTTGAAGAAAGCGATCAAGAGCGAGATGACCGGAATGATGGGCCTCGATATCTTACCGTCACGATTGAAATGGTCGATAGCATCGCTTTCGAACAGGTTCTGGAGAGCGCTGAAATTGCCGACTGTCATGACTATCAGTCGCGTTTTCTAAGAGCCGCAGAAGACGCATCGAGTCAAGGAGCAGAGGACGCTCGCATCGTTTATGAAGCGCTTGCAGCTGTGTGCGGGTTTCATTACCGTCCCAACGACGTCAATGACCCCTATGGGCCCATGGTCCAGATGGATGGAAGGCGTTCTGCCATACCGGAAGACTTTCGGCCGACCAGAGATGCCGTGGCCAGAATGGCGGAAATCGCCACGGATACGACATTAAAAGCTCGCCTGTCGGATGTTGCCTGGCTGCTAAACAGGCGGCGCGTCGATCTCGGCCTTGCCGCGATTTTCTCATACTGCCAGACTATTCGCGAGGTTGCAGCAGAGACCAGAAAGTTCCGCTTCGAGGGGTCCAATTCTCCATATAGCGCACAGGCGCGTGATTTATTGAAACGCGCCCTGAGCTTGGCGGCAATGCGAACGGTGGGGCTCGGGAAGCCTGAGGCTGCGGAGGCGCGGCAACTGGCAGCCGATCTGTTTCAAGGCGCGTTGACCGGCAACGACATCCGCAACGTGCAGCGCATGGCCAAGCTTGCCTTGCAGTACGATGTTCTGCCCGCAGCAGACGTCGGTCATTTGACCGAAGACTGGCTCCAAAGGAATGGGGCGGCAGACGACCATGATCGGATCGATATTTTGCGACTGACCGCGTCGGCTTATCGCGAAGCAGGTTCGATGCAGGATCACTACCGTTGCAGAATAGATGCTGCAGAGACCCAGGTGCGGATGGCAGATCGGATGGCGGGCAATTCCGCGATGATGGCCGCAGGCCTTCTTGCCGACGCCATTTCTGAACTGCATGGAATACCAGATGTGAAGGAGAAGCGGCGAGAACTCCGCCACCGTCTCGTTGACGTGCAAATCAATATTTCCGAGGAAATGGGAAGCTTTTCCCACGAGATCAATCTGGCGGATATTGTTGGAGACCGGGAGGCATCATTCGAAGGTCTGCCGCTCCGTGACATGCTTTTGGTTTCGCGGATATGTCGCGGTCGCCATCACCAGATGGGCTTCGCGCCGAGGCGATAAAAAGCATCCAGGACCACCCCCTGTCGTCTCTTTTCACTGCCTCCTATCATGATCGAGATGGAAAGGTCTCATACCGTTCACCTGGCATCGATTTAATGTCTACGCCCACGGATGAAAGCTTGCGGCCGTCCATTGTCCAGTCGGAGCGAATCCGAAGACAGATATTTGCCGCTGGGGACATCCAGACTGCCCGCCGCCTGATCAACGAATGCTACTACCTGACCGACGAAACATTTTCGGCACTGCTGAAATATAGCGGCTTTGTCCCAGAAGAGTTGGTTAGAACCTACAGCAGAGGTTTTCGACGGTTCTTTCAGGGCGACCCGGTGAGCGGCCTCTATATTTTGACACCGCTGCTGGAAGCTTCGATCCGACACGTCATGAAAGGCCACGGTCACGATGTTTCGACCTTCGATGCTTCCGACAAGACGCAGCAGGACATGACCATCTCACGGCTGTTCGATGGTATGCGGACGGAGTTGGTGGAGGTCTTCGGAGACGACATCGTTACCGATATCGAAAACGTCTTTCTATCTCAGCCAGGCCCAACGATCCGTCACGAAGTCGCACATGGTTTGATGAGCGACGGCGCACCGTTCGGCGCGGATTCCGCCTATGCGTGCTGGCTTATCTTCCGGCTTTGTCTCATCCCATTATTTCCATATCGTCAGCAATTCGATGAAGGGCTCTGGCAATAGTCGGCAAGGGGTCAGGGAAGCTCGAAGGAGAGGTCGAGCAGTTTTCGGACTTCCTTCGCCTTGATGAAGTGGATGACGCCGCCGCCCGCGCGGTTGATGACACCCGCAAATTTCAGGGTTAGCTCTGACCGGCGGAAAATTGTCGCGAAAACAGGACCGCCAGAAAGACCGTTCGGATCAAAATCCATTGTTGCCACAGTGGTGCACGAGCCCAAGGCCACGTCGGTCAGCTGAGCGCCCGGCGTACAAACCATTGATCTTATGACAGTGTCGAGCTGGTTGTTGTCGTAGACGTCATAGTTTTGATCGGCGAACGGGCAGCCAAACGCGAGATACCCGACCACGTCGTCACCCTCATCCAGCATTTTGTCAGCGTTTAGTGCAAAGAAGCGGCGCTGAAGATTGACCATCTGCGCGGCTTGTTCCGTGAACTCGAAGACTGCCAGGTCTCGGCCGTCGCCGTCGTTTTGTCCCTTGGTCGATGTGTATCCGGTGAAACCGGCCGAGCTGATATAGGAGTTCCTGTCGACGTTGATAACGCCCACCTCGTTCTCCGGAATGCCCGTCAATTGATGAGCTGTGCTGACGAGGAGATTTCTTCCGCGATAGGCCAAACCAGTCGCGGAGCCAATCAGCTGGAATTGAAAATCCGAGTTCCGCAGAAAGCGAACGAGAGGCTGACCGTAAGAATGCAGTCGCGACCGCAACGAGTTTGCAGGGATATGAACGCCTTCAACCTCAATGCTCGTCATGACCTTTCGGCCGAGGAGTGTATCGAGCGTCGTATGCTCACCGATGAGAATTTCCAAATCATCCATGTGGAAAAGCTGACCGAAATACGGCGAGTCGGCAATCACCCAGATGATGCCTACACCGCACGACGAATTGTCGCGAGATCCAAAATCTGTTGACGTCGATCGGCGCCACATCGAGGTGTCAACGGATTTGCCGCGGCTGAATGGCCAGACATGCCCAAGTATGCCGAATGCCGCTCCCGTTCCTCGCATGATTATCTCCGAGCCGTTGAAGGAGATCGAGCGATGCAGAACGCGACCGCAACTCATTCCCGACGTGAACCAGTCGTTGCCCTCATGCTGAGCGGCGGACGGGTATGTCTCGGTTTTCGAAAGGCGCTATTCGACGCGGCCAACCGATCCGGCATGTCGGTCAACGAATACGTTCTCCAAGCCGCTGCCGAGAAGCTGCAAGCCGCAGGCCGGGAGTTCCCGGGTATTTTCGAGCCGGGCGACCTGGCCACCGACAATGACAACATCAAGCAGTGAAGGAAGCACCCTCGTGGTCGATCTGTCCTATTTCGAAGACATGCAGAGAATCCAGGAAGAGGGTCGCTTCATGCCGATCCTCGACGCCCTTGGGGATTTGACCGATATCCAGGTGAAAATTGCCGGGCCGGATTCCACGGTCCAGCGGGCTGCGCTCTATGAGGTGCAGGCCATCCTCCGCAATGAAACGGCACCCGGCTTTGACGGCCTCCCGAAGAGCACTCGGGATGATGAAGGCTATCGCGATCTGGACATCCTTCGGTATTCGGCCGCTGTCCTCGATTGGAAGAACATCGAAGAGGGCGGCAAGCCATATCCATGCAATCGCGACAATGCGAAATCCCTGATGCAGCGCTTCCCGAATTTCTTCGAGCAGGTGCGGCTCTACGCAACGTCCCGCGTCCTGTTCGCGCCGGAGAAGGGAGAGCCTACCAAGCTCGTAAAGGGGACTGCCGCGAAAGCTGCCGCTCCGAGGCCGCACCGTCTCGCCCAACTCGCAAAGCCAAAGGTAAGTAACGATGGCAGACACAGCAGTTCTCGGGTTCGAGGTAGACTCTTCCGGTGCCGTAAGGGCTTCGAGCGACCTCGACCGCTTGACCGCTTCGGCGAACAAGGTTGATCAGGCGGCAGATCGTGCCAGCGCCTCGGCCTCAAAGATGAGCCGGGGCTTCGCTGACATCTCCCCAGAGCTGCAGCGCATCATCCAGGGGCTTGAAAAGCTCGGGACATCGACAAACTCCATCGACCGCACGCTTGCATCAATGGCGAAGCAGGCGACACAGACCGCCACGTCGACAAAGGATATCGGTACCGCTGCCACCGAAGCCGCCCGACAGGTCGATACGCTGAACGAAAAGCTCAAGCGTGTTGGTGACGGGGCCCGTTCATTTGGAGATCAGTCCGCTCATGTTCGGGCATACCGAGACGAGATCGAACGGCTGACCAACCAGTACAAGCCGCTCGACGCTGCTCAAAAGCAGTACGACAGCAACATCACGAACATCCAGCGCCTGCAGAAGCTCAACATTCTCAACGCTACCGAGGCCGCTGCCGCTATCGACAAGGAGCGCTTGGCTCTTGATCGCCTGAGCAAGGCTCAAAGCCAGGTGCAGTCCGGATCGGGCGGCATCAGCAGCGGGCACGGCAGAGCGGCGGCGATCAATCTGGCTTTCCAAGGCCAGGACATCTTCAGCACGGCGTTGACAGGGGCAAGCGCCAAGACGGTTGCTCTTCAACAGGGTCCGCAGGTTGCCGGTGCCCTCGCTGGCATGAGCGCAAAGGAAGCCGGTGGCGCTCTCGTCGGCGCGGCTCAGACACTGTTGAGCCCGGTTTCCATTGCCTCCATCGCTTTGACTGGTTTGGCCGCTTCGGCGATCCAGTATTTTGCCAACAGTACCAGCTCCGCGAAGTCCTTGAACGATGTCCTGACCGACAATGCCAAGGCGCTGGACGCGCTGAAGGAGCGCTACGGTGCTCTCGCTGACGTCCAGGTGAGCCCCGGCAACGTGGGCGGCAACACCTTCATCCTCGCTCAGGCGAACAAACAACGGGAAGACCTGCGGAAGTCGATGAAGTCGGAGCTATCCGATTATCTCAGCAGCACCGTGAATGCCGGATGGACGAAGGACTATCTTGCCAGCAACGGGCTCTCGTCCGTGGAGCGATTGAAGAACCTGAGCGGCGACCAAGCAAATTTTGCAGGGCCGGTCTTCAAACTCCTTGAGGGCGTCCGTAACGGACACGGCGACCTTGAAAAATTCAATCAGGATGTCGACGACCTAGCGCGGAACCTTGCGAAGACCGCCGATCACCCCGAAGCCATGATGGCCGTTGGAGATGCCGTCAAAGCCATAGCTTCGGCTGGTTTCGATGCATCCGGGAAATACAAGGACTTCGCTGATGCCTTCAATCTGTTGAAGGTCAAAGGCGTTGACGGCTTCAACGAATTCTCCACCAAGCTCAAAGAAATCGGCGATGCCAAAGGCCTCTCGAAGCAGGCTGATGAAGCGCTCGCTCTCGGCGAGAAACTGGTAACCGCTGCTCAGCAGGCGGCCTTGCTGGATAAAACCCTGAGGCCATTGCCTTGGAAGATACCCGGCCGGTCTTCGAGACCGTGATGCCCTTCGCGGGTACGTGGCCCGACGCTCTGTCGGCGAGAGGCAGGTGAATGAACAGTTCGCCGCCGAACAGCTCTCCATGCGTGCCAGGACCTTCGCAGAACGCCAGACAGCAGCGCGGGCTCAATCGCTCGCACAGCGGCCTGCGAATATGGATGAAGGCGGCGGTGCAACTGCCCGTGCGGATCGCGCCGTCCAACTTGAGCGGGTCCGGCAGGAGATGGAGCTTCGCGATGCGGCTCAGCAACGCGCCATCAGCCTGAAGCAGATGATCGAGGATCAGCAAACAGAGCTTGCCCTTGTGGGTCAGACGGGGGGCGCGGCGGCTGGCCTTCGCAAGGAATTCGAGCTGATCTCCCAGCTCCGGCAGGAGGCCGCCAAAAACGGCACAGAGGTCGATCAGAAGGAAATCGACCTGATCAAGCAGAAGACTGCCGAATATGCCAAGTACGTCGATCTGATCAGCCAGGCCAAGTTCAAGCTCGATATGGACCGGCAGGTGTCGGACGCTCACCTTGATCCGCGCAGCCGCCAAATCGTCCAGACACAACGCCAGTATGGCATGACCGAAGACGTGAACAGTGCCAGCGGGCAGCGCATCGGTCAGCAATACGACTGGCAGCAGGCGAAGGACATGGCCAAGGGCTTCGGTTCGGCCTTCAGCAACGAACTGATTTCCGGCAGCCACAACATCGGCAAGGCGTTCCTGAAGGGCCTGCAGTCTTCACTTGAGAATGAGGCGTCGAAGCTCTGGGAGAAGTTCTTTGATAGCCTCGGCAATATCTTCGCCGATCTGATCACCGGCACCAAAGGGTCGGGAGGGTCGGCGGGAGCAGGAGGTGTTGTTGGCTCGGTAGCGGCGGCCGCGTTCGGGGGTAAAGCCGCCGCGAACAACAATGCGCCCGGTGGCTACAGCGGCTTGGCGGCATCCGGCGTCGGTCAGGCCCTTGGTTTCGTCGGCAACTACAAATCCGGCGTCGATCCGCGCCTAACGGACATCCTGAATACGGCAGCGACCAAGTTCCCCGGCTATAAAGTCGATGCCATGTCCGGCTTCCGGGCAGGCGATCCCCGCTTCCATGGAAAAGGTCTCGCAACCGACGTCCAGCTTACGGACCTTGCCAACGGCAAACTGCTCGGCAACTATCAGCATGCGTCGAGCTTCAGCCAGTATGAGAAGTTCGCTCAAACTGCCCGCGCCGTGCAGATGGAGAAATATCCCGAACTTGCCGACCAGTTCCGGTGGGGCGGCTATTTCGGTGGTCCGAAAGGCAAGTACGGCGCGGTCGATCAGATGCACTTCGACCTTGGCGGCGCTGGTATGGCGGGAGGATCGTGGCAGAACGGCCTTACAGCGCAGCAGATGGCCATGTTCCCCGGCATTCAAAGCCAGGGCATGGGAAGCGCTGTCGATGCCGTCAACAAGCTTGCGGGTGCTTCCACAGATGCCGCGACCAACCTCACGTCATTCGGCGGCGGCCTTGGAAAGCTTGGGCAGTCTCTCACCTCAGCGTTCCCGGCTGCTCCATCCGCGCCCACCGGCGGCGGTGGCATTATGGGCTGGCTCGGCAGCCTATTCTCTCCGAACTTCTCTGCTATTGGTGGGCAAGCGGCAAAGGCGGCGTCCGGCTCCATCGTCGGGCTTTTCGCTGACGGCGGCAAATTCAAGGACCTGGTACTGGCCGATCCGACAGCATGCTCGCTCGGGTCTCGAACGGTGAATTCATCGTCAACGCGGACGCGACCAGCAAAAATCTTGGGCTTCTCCACAGCATCAACTCGGGTAGGCTTCCAGGTTTCGCAGATGGCGGGTTATTCTCCGGCAGCGGGAGCTACGCACCGGGCGGCTTGGCTCCCGGCGGCGAATGCGGAGATGGCTTGCAACTGGTTTTGGAGAAGAAGGCAGCATGAGCGCAGTAATCGTCAGCATCCAAGATAATTGCGTTGTGCTCGCGGCAGACGGCATCTGCTACGGCGAAGGCGGGATTGTGAGCGGCTATATGTCCAAGATGCACGTTCTGCCGCATCTCAACTGCGTCCTCACTTGGACAGGCATGGCTCCGATGGGCATCGGCATGTTGCTGATGATGGGCCAGCACATGATATCCTTCGATCACCTCGTCGAGCACTTCGGCAATATCGCCAAAGCCACACATGAGCGTGTCCTGATCGAGATGCCACAGCAGGCCGAGGTAAGCGAAACCACGGTTATGGTTGCTGGGTGGTCAGAGGCTCGACAGGCGTTCGAGGCTTATCGGGTGATGAGTTATGAGAAGGGAACCGTGTCCAGCGATACCGGTGAAACTACGAAGTCCGAGCCTTGGACGATCTATCCGGTGCAAGGCACTTGGGCTTCCTTCAATCCGGGAGCCGACCTTCTACAAGAATTCGGTTTGGCTGATGCCGATGGAATGCAAGCGGACGAAATATGCATTCGCTTTATATGCGCCAGTCGGGCGCGAAGCGGCGGGGCGGACCAAGTGCCATCAGGTCGGCCGTTCAATTGCGGAGGTTTTCTGCAGGTTGCGATCCTATCGAAAGATCAGGTCGATACCTGGATTGAACAGCGTTGGCCAGAAGATGCCATCGGCAGGGTTATTGATCCATCGCTTGGTGCCCGGCTGCCGGAACGCATCCTGCAGCTTGAAGCAGAGCGAAAGGCGGCTTCGGCTGGATAACCATGGGAACATTTGCAGCGCAGGTCTCAGAGTGGGCACAGAAGGAAGAACAGCGCCTTGAAGCTGTTTTCCATACTGCGGCCGAGATGATCGCTCACGAGGTGACCGAGCCAGGTCCATCGGTGGCCTCAACGAAAAGTGCCATCGCGAAGGGGCTGGGATCAAAGGGGCGCGGCAAGAACCGAAAGCAGGTGCAGGGGCCGGTCAATCGGTCCGGCACCGGACGCCTCCCGGTCGATACCGGCAACCTCCGCCGGTCCTTCATGGCGTCCAGCACAGCGATGCCGACCATCAAGGCGGCTGACACGGAATTCGCGGAAGCGGATATCTCTTTGGTTATCGGTGGTGCCGCGTTGGGATCGACCATCTTCATGGGATTTCAGGCGGAATACGCTATGCGGCTGGAATACGGCTTCGTCGGCACCGACTCAGCGGGGCGGCTCTTCAATCAGTCGGGTTATGGATTTTTGCACGCAGCGATCCAGCGTTGGCCACAGATCGTTCAGGCGGCCGAGGCGAAGGTTCGCGGCC
The DNA here is from genome assembly GCA_902167985.1 of Shinella sp. UYSO24. Lineage (GTDB taxonomy): Bacteria > Pseudomonadota > Alphaproteobacteria > Rhizobiales > Rhizobiaceae > Neorhizobium. The sequence continues at coordinate 154,397 of CABHNZ010000001.1, read as the reverse complement.
GCTTCCATCGATAGGGCGGCCGTCATGGTCTATTCGCCCACCCTACAGCTTTTTCGCTTGCTCGCCCTGGATGGCCTCCAGACGCTTGTTGAACACTGCCATCAACGGCTCAAGGACGTGATCGACCTGAAACACCCGGAGCGTATTGCCGAAGCGCTTCAACTCGATGGAGCTGCTGCTGTTGCGCCAGGTATAGACGTCATTCGTGAAGACGTTGCCCACGCCGTTCTGCACCTGCTCCGTCTTGTGCTCCGGCTGCCCGTAGGCCTTGGTCATGACCGGCACCAGCCCGTCGAACGATCCCGTCGGGCCACCGGTGACAATCCAGAACAGGACCGGCTCCTTGCCCTTGTCCGTCGACAGGAAATAGAACTCGGTGTGGGAGAACAGGTCGGCCAACATGAGCCCGGCCGTGAAAACCATCTTCGTGCTGGCATCATCCCAGTAGTACGAGCACTTGATAACCCCAGCCTTTTCCAGGCCACCGCCGTAGAGGTTAGAGTCCTCATAACCGGAGTTCTGCGCCCGCTTTTCATTCGAGCAGACGCTATATGCCTTCGGCGCTTTGGCGGAATCGGGATAGGGCTGCTTCTTGAATTCGTTCAGCGTCATGCCGAGCTTGAAATCGCGGCGGCTGTAGGCGTCAGGCCAGTCGTTCGCAGCGGCCATGCCAGCGGTCAGCAGCGAGAGCAGCAGGACAGCAGATCGGATAAGCATGGCATTCCCCCTATGCACCGGAAAGTGGCTGAACGTCGCCGATCACGCGTACATCCGTCAAGGCCGCATAACGTGAATTCGGGCTACCGCAGGCAAAGCAAACCTAAAGCAATTCAAAGCATCCGGTGCCCCCCAAACTTGATTAACAATCAACATAATCAAACGTCGGGCCGCCTAAATTGGGCGCTCGGCTTTGGTGCCAGGATACAGGAGGCATCGCATGGCTAAGGAGAAGGCGAAGGAGCAGGCTTCCGCGCCGGTGAAGCAGGTTTCCCAGAAAGAGAACATCGAGCGCCTGCAGGCGAAGGCCTTAGATGGGATGGTGACGCTGACAGACCGGACCACCGGAGCCGAGATGCAGGTTTCGGTGGAAGACCTGGATGCGGCGAAGGCCTATGTGTCAGAGAAGACGCCGCAGTTCCGGAGCATTGGAAACAGTCACAACGTCTATCTCGATCATCCAAGCCAGGCCTATGCGCAGGCTATGGTGTCGAAGGCGATGGGGATTACCGATGAAGCGTTCTATCACGGCGCGATCAAGCAACTGGTGAACGCCGTGTCCATCGGGCCGGTTGCCAGCATGGATGACCTGAATGTCGCCATCGCAATGGTTCGAGGCATCGAGCCAAGAGATCAGCTTGAAACGATGCTGGCGCTTCAGATGGTAGCCGTCCATTTTGCCAGCCTGTCGTTCACGCGGAAGATGAACCACACCGAAACTATCAAGCAGCTCGACCTTCAGGAGCGCGTCGTCAACAAGCTGATGCGGACCTTCGCCACGCAGATGGAAGCTCTCCGGAAGCATCGAAACGGCGGAAACCAGAAGGTCGTTGTCGAGCATGTCCATGTCCACGAGGGCGGTCAGGCTATCGTCGGGAATGTCACCCACGGGGGGAGGCCTTCAACAAAAGGAGTGATGCAATCCCATGAACAAGAAAATCTATCCGTTCCAGTCCGCGCCGCGATGCACAGCCATGTCGAAGAGGACAAGGTGCCAGTGCCAGGCTCCAGCAGAGCGCGGTAAGCAGGTCTGCCGCTTCCACGGGGCCAGAGCCGGAGCGCCGACGGGGAGGCAAAACGGAGCTTATCGCCATGGGCAGTTCACCGCCGAAGGCATCAGGTCGCGAAAGTTCCTGACCGAACTGCGCAGGCAGCATCGGGAGACCATGGCCATGCTGGAGGCCGTCCGCGAAATCGAACTGACCTGATCGGCCGCTCTGGTCGCTGTCCAAGTTGAGCGGTATTTTCCCTTCGCAACCGCCATCCCCTCGCAGGCGTCATCCTCCGAAGGGTCAAATCATGATCACCGAAATTGAAGTCGAAGGTGTCGGCACCATGCGCCAGGTAAACGGCTGGCAGATGGTCCGCATCAAGCGCATGGCCAATCGTCAGAACCAACAGATCGCTTTCGCCGCGTTCGGGCTCGGCATGACAGTTCGCCAGTTCAAGCAGTTGCCCGATGATCAGCGCCGCGCCGCCTGGAAAGCCCATGACCTCCTATATGGGCCAGCCGCTGCAGCACCGGCGTCGCCAGAGCCATCAAGGCCGCGTCTTCCACGACCGTATGAGCGGATGGATGAGGCGAAGGTCGTGCAACTCGGTCGAGACCTGATCCGCATCAAGGGCGAACTGCCGCATGGACATTTCGGGCTATGGGTCGAGGAGAAGTCTGGCATCACCCGCAGCCAGGCGCAGCGCTATATGAAAGCAGCAAAGGAAGCAGCATGACTGTCTACCGTCACAAGACGAAGTGCCTCCGCGACTATCTGGTGAATGCCGACGAGGCTGCGCGATTCATCAATGTCACCGCGTTCCGTTTCCGGGCGCTGGTTGAGGATGGCCTGATCCCTAAAGCATCCCGAAAAGGGTTCTATCGGCTCGGAGGCGTCATAGACGGCCATGCAGAGGCGGTTCGTCGGGGTATCATCCCAAGCCCGATTAATCATCGGGTTCAGCTTGCCGATGCCGCCTAGAGCGGGTCGCCGATGTCAACATTTGTCAACATCCGGTCGGCCAAAATGAATGCAAATGAGAGCATTCGAGGCCACCGAAATTACAGCAAAAAGACAACATAAGACGGCAGAAATGAGAGGATTTGAGCGGGCTGGCATGACAGCAAATGACATCATCCAGAGCTTGCGAAGCTAGAGCAAATCAAAGCATTTCGGCAGGCTTTTTGGGCTGCAAAAGGCCGCATCCGCAGGCAATTTGCCTAAGAGTTTCTTGACCAGTGTTTAAAAGGGCCTGGAAGTCGGTAAATGGCAGCATCTTAGCGCTTGTGGATGATGACAAATGATAACATCCAGGCTGTCCAAATTGAGCGTCGCTGAATGACGAAAAATGACGAACGCGGTGCTGGTTAACCGATCCGATGCCAGTCAGCATCTCCACAGCGATAGAGATATGCCCCCGCGATATTCGACACTGGCATATCGCCGACATGGGCACCCTCGACGTAAGGCATGATCCGGTGCCGGTATGCTTCCTCCACCTTCCATCTTTCGGTAGCTGCCGGACCCCGCAATATCGCTCCTCCGCAGGCGGTGGCATCTATCTCGATCCACACAGCTTCACATCGATCCCGGTCGTAGGGGATCAATGCTTCCAGGGATGAGATAGGGCAATCCCGGCGATACTGCGCGATATCGAACCCTGTCGGGAAATCGAAGATGCTGAAGCCGCCGATCAGGCGGACGAAGGATATCCCTCTGCTGCCACCATATCGAACCGCTGCAGGGATGTCGGGCTCGGGTCGGATGAAGCCGTCGGCAAGGATATCGTCGTACAGGTCCGGCCGGGTCACATGCCAGAGCTTGCCGATAAGCTTAGCGGATATGAAATCGTCGCAGTTCATCAAGGTGGCCACCGTCTAAAGTAGACGTCGAATAGACCGAAACCGGAGCTTCGTTGCTAGTAAATGCCAAGGTGGCGGAGCGTTTTTGCACCTGTACCTGACAAAACCTGACATCGGGAAGCAAGGTAATGCCCGGCTTTGGAAGCTAATTCCTCATCGCTTCTGTTGTTTGTTATGGCTGTAGGCCTAGATGGTCGAAATACCGGAGGACGTCGGGATGTGATCGGTCACCGGCGCGAAGCAGCTCCAGCGCATCCAGATCGGCGTGAAGGACCATTTCCAAGCCGAGGATGGAAATCTCCAGAGGGGCATTCGGGGATGTCTGCCGGGCTATGCCGTGCTTGCTGCACCACCGGCGAATTGTGCTGTCGTTTCTCTGGGTCCGCGCGACAGCCTTCTTGATCGGGATCGTCTCGCCCGGCTTCATCAGAAGGCATTTCGGCTTTGTCGTCGCTGACACTTCCATACCTCGATCACAACAATCACAAGATCACTTTCAGCCGGTGCCGGTCAGGCGGCGATGCTCGATGCCATGTTCATAGCCAGGACGGAAGGAAAGCCTCCATCCTTCATCGCCCGCATGCCGTCGGCTGACTTCCTGATGAAGGTTTCGAGGAGAGCCACATCCTGCTCAGGCAGGCGGGTCATCTCCATCGTGATTATGTGATTGTTGTGATCGGTGATTTGCTCGAACAGGGGAACGAGCCTGTCGCCTTCTTCTTCGGTCAGCAGGCGCATCGCCGGTTCGTATCGCCAGGTCAAGGTATCGGTCGGGAGCGGGTTGAACGACAGTTCCGCTTCGATGACCCGCAGGCGCTTCCTATCGACCATTTCACCCTCGTTTTTGCTGACTTGTTACCCTGCCGTTACCCCAAATCACCGGAGTAAATAATAGATGCAATCTATCATATTGAAGGTGCTGTAGAAAATGATATTCGGCCTCCTGATTGCTTATCAGGTGGTTTACTGAACGGTTATTTTCTTTGGCTGATTGCTTGCTTCTGTCTGCTCTGTGGCCATCATCAGGTAAAACGTGCAAGGGGTCCGAACCAACAATGGCTAGCAGTCTCGACAATTCGAAGAGGGTTCAGGCATTTCGCCGAAACTTAGTTGCCTGCATACCGAGATTTCCGAACGACAAAGCTTCTCTCGTAGCGCTTGAGGCGAAGAAGATGACTGATCTGCTGATCATTTTCATCGCGTGGCGGCTCAGGCATGTGGCGGCTCGCCCTCGTGTGGTGCTCGGCTTAGACAAGATTTCTGCAGATGCGCGGTATGGTTTGTTGAAGCCCAATATCGATGCCTTTATTGCCGCAATCCAGCAGGGTGATGATCTAACAAAATATCTTTCGTTAGAGCCTCGAACAAAAGGCTATTCACCAGCGGCGGAAGCGCCGGGTAACAGAACGGATCGGTGGGCTGACAAGGACATGATCCTGAATGTGATGGGTCTCCATCATTTTCACTTGGGTATGGCTACAGAGGCGGCCGGTCACGCGGCAAGAACAGATGACCTTATCTTCGCGTCGGTAGACCGAGACAATTTTGAAATTGTCGGTCTTTTCAATCACGCTGCCTTCGAGCATGAAGACGACGGCACAATGTCCGATGAGCGTGAGAGGATTTGGTCGGTCTACTCAAACCGTCTGCATCAGTCTGCGTTGCCGGGGCAACTAGCTATAGGTGGCTACGGCAGTTTGGGTGTAACGCTGTCCAGCCACCCTGTTCCTGTAGTGAGGGCAGCACAGGACCATATGAGGATCGTGGCAGAAATCGATCCCAAGCTGGATGAACGAGCATATATAAATGACCTATTCCCCCAACCATTGCCGAACAACCCCAAGCTGACCTGGTTTTACCAGCATCTGGACTTTGGGCTTCTGGAAGAAAAGACGCAGCAGTTTCTCCTGTTCAGGCGCGGCCCAAACTGATCTTTCCGGTTTGCATGGTTGTAGGCTTACTTTTTCCCTGTGCGGTCGGCACGTCGCAAGTTGGCGACGGTTTGAGGCGACACACTGACACGTCGTGCGATTTCCCGGTTTGAAAGACCGGGTTCCTTCACCAGCATTTCGCGCACCATGTTCGAGCGCTCTGTGGTCGTGCGGGTGACTACGGGAGCGCCGGGAGCTTTCAGCCTGGAGATATCGAGAATTAGGCGACGCTGGAATTCTGCTTCTTCGGCCAGGTCCATGACCACGCCCGCCTCTGATCGCATCTGCCATAGTCGCACCCGCGCCGTGACGTCATCCACCGTTGCGGCTGGCCAAGTATCGACGGCATGTTCGAGGATGCGCTTGCGCCCATCGATCCACCATTCGGTGTCGTAGGAAAAGAACTCCTGCCTATCACGGTGAATGCGATACCATTCCTCCAGCTCTGCCATCGCTGCCGCCGGTGAAGTGTGGACAGGCTCGATACCGGCAAACAGTTCCTTAATCTCCGGGGAAAGGTCGTCGTATCGGAAATGCCAGTCGAGACCGCCGAATGCCGGGTAACCCGAGACCGCAATGGCCAGCCTGCTTTCCAGCGCCGACGGCTCCATGATAGCGTCCCGGCCGCCATACGCTTTGATAATCTCGCGCTGGCGCTTCTTCGCCCGTTTGTCTTCAGCATCAGCCAAGACCTTATATTCGGCACTGTCCAGGTAGTCGGCGATGGCGCTGGCAAAGTCCTTCTTGCCATGCTGGGTGATTGTCTGGACGCCTTCCAGGAAAGTCAGACCGGCCGATGCCGCAAGGCGGGTTGCAAGATGCTTGTGCATCGCCCTCTGGTCACTCGGGCCGGAGAAGTGCATGGCGACGAAGTGGGTGAACCGCTTCTGGTCGAAGTCGTGGGGAGGCACACCAATCATGAACGCAATACTCGGATGGCAAATAGGATGGATCGAAGCGCTAGGCGCGGCCGTGATCCGTCAACAATTTTGGATCTCCGCCGGAAAACATGCGGCTCGCTGCGGCAATCGCCCGAGCGTCGCAACCGTATAAGCCAAACTGTCCAATTTGAGCGGGGTTGAACTCGACAATGCCGATATCGCCGTTGATGCTGGCCATGTCGATCACGGCGCTGTCCGGCAACATATTCGCGGCAATCCATTCGGCCCGTTCCACGAAGTCGGCCGTCAAGGCTTCATCTCTACAAGCCGGTGCCGCGTCCAGAGGGCTGGCGAAATGGTGGTGGATGTATTTCTGCCCATCCAGCGGAGTCAGCCATGCGCTGATAGGCGAATGAGTGATGATCTGCCGCTTGATGACGACGAACCGGCGCTCGTACCTCATGCTTGCCCAATCCTGGACGAGGAGGCAGCGCGGAGCATCGCAGAAGCTCAATGCCATAATGCCCAGCACTTCCGACAGGGTCTTGCCAACCGGGACATGGACGCGGACAGCCTTCATGAAGCAGGCTTTGACGAAGGCGTCATTCCCAAGGCCATGCAGGCGCTGGACTTCATCTGCCGCCTCGTCGAGGGTGCAGAACATGCAGGAGCGGCCCGCCATCCTGGTAAAGGCCGGGTCTTGCCAATAGGGCAAGTCCTTCGATACCGCCAGCACCGCGCCCTTTGCCTCCTCAAAAATGCCGACACGGCCGAACAGCAGTCCGTCGCGCGGGACACCTCGTTCTGACGGGCTCCACAGTTCGATGTCGTCGCCATACTCGTCATGGAGAGCCTTCCAGAGGGTTGCTTCCTCCAGGCGCTCTTCCGGGTCTCGGTTCTCGGTGAGGCGATAATAGACCTTCATGCGGCCGCTCCTTCCGCATCCATCTTTGCCCGCCAGTTGGCAACGGTTTGCGGAGATACCCCCAGACGGCCGCCGATAGCCCGGTTCGACATCTCCGGGTTCGAGCGCAACAGGGATTGCACGTCAGCGGCTTTGTCGGCATTGGTGCGGCGTCCATGTTGAGCATGCCCATTTTGGACAGTCGCTGGTTCCGGCTTGGTACGGATTTCGTCCCGACCTTGCAGGGTGGTGAGGTTCGACATCGCTCTCAGGATTTTGAAATCCTCTTCGATGCGGTCCAGAAACGGATCGTCGCGCTCGGTTGATTCAAGCCATTGGCGCTTCCAGTGATGAAGGTTCCAATCGAAGCGGGCCTGAAGGTCATCCCATGATTTTACGGCATGACTATTCAGGATGTCTTCCAGGATGAGAATGCGGGCTTCGACCTCCATGTCGTGCCGCCATTCGTCGTGCCAAGTGAAGGCTGCTCGATCCCGCTCCAGTTCGTCCCATGCCTTGATCTCTCGGAGCGCACCAGCGAAGTCCGGCGGCATTTGAACGGCCTGCTCAATCGCTGATCGAGCACGTTTCGAAAGCTTTTCCAGCGTCACCTCGCCAACGCATTTGTCGAGCTTGATCGTGTGCAAAACCCGATGACCGGCCGGTGTGTTTCCGGGGCTGAATTCAGAGAAAGGCTGCACGGCCTTACGCAGCGCTTTTTCCATGGCGTTGGGCTCGAACACCTCGAACATGGTTCGGAAGCGGGTGAAGGCTTCAGCCTTTCGGCGCTCCTGCCGTTCCTGCTTCCGCTCGCCCGCTTCTTTGAACATGTCGCTGAAGGCGTCTTTCCAATTGCCGCCATCCGATGCCGGTCCTGGAGACTGGTAAGCTAAGCCAGTATCTTCCTCCTGCTTCAGCAGGCGGTCGTCTTCGCGGATCGCCGCATCCAAGGTCATACAGGCTTTTGCGGCAATCTCGGTCGCCTTGCGCCGTGCCGTGTCTCGTTCGCCGTCGGTGCTGCCGCGCTCCATCAGCGCTCTGACTTTGCGGAATTTGGCAGTGTCCAATTTGAACGCCTTGGCCATCAGCCGCGTCCCCGGATTACCTGCTCGAACATTTCGAATGGGTCAAAGTCACCGGCCGGTTTCGGAAGCTCCTGCAGCTCGGCGCGGAAATGCTCGTCGAATTCCGCCAGGTATGCTTTCTGCTGAACCGGGTCCGCAATCTCGCCGTCGATGAGGTCGGACATCCTCATGCGGTGCGTCAGTTTCTGCATCTCGCGATCCATGACCGGTTGCAGCGAATTCGGGTCGTCTTGGGCGACGACGGCGTGGGCAAAGGCGACGGCCCAGACAGAGAGCGGCATGTTTCTGATGCACTGTCCCAGCTCGGGTGCGGTCTCCGGTTTCTGCGTCTCGCTCAATTTGGACAGCATGGCGGATTTCGCGTGTGCAGTCAGAGTCTCGGCATGTTCCCCGAACTTCTGCAGGTTCTCGGCCAGGATGCGGGTGGCCGTATCCACGGGGTCGGCTTTCGGCGCGATCAGCTCCATGTCGCCAGACAGGATATCTTCGACCATGGCGCGGCCGAACGCTGCGGCGGATGCGAGGTCTTCAGGAGATGGTGCAGATGTGATTTCGTTCGTCGTCATGATGTGAGCCTTTCGGGCAATAGGGGGCTGTGGCTCGCCAGAGGCGGCAAGGCAGCGGTGGTTTTGATCTCGGGGGGGGTAAGTAGCCGGGCGGGGCTACGGAGGCGTCAGGGCGGCTGACATGAGGTCGGTATGCTCATGCTGCCCCCCGGTCGATATCCCGGCCGAATTGGGCTTGGATCAACATGCCGTCCTTCACCGGCGGCAGGTGGCCGTTCATCATGCCGATAACGAACGCCATCGTCCGGTTCTCAAATTTGGCCTTGGCGTCGATGACGTTGTTCGGCTTCGTTTCTGCCCACACGAAAAGGTCGAGCTGGTCGGCGTGCTTCGTCTTCATGCCGCGTTGTCCTTCCTCTTTACCATAAGGTTGTCTGCCATTGCCGGGGTGAGGATTCCGCGCTGGAGCATGGTCAGCATCCTATCCCGAATGATGCCGTGGACATTGCGATCCATGCAGAGGCTATCGATGATGGTTTCTGCCTGCATGGTGGAGGCCGGTATTGGGAACGGGTCATTGTCTCCAAGAAGGGCTTCGCCACGGGTGACATCCGCATATGGGTTTCGTGAACCTTGATGCTCGGACTCTTCCTCGAAAGGATAGGTGTCCCCATAAGGAGAATCCTCTCTACCTCCAGAGCAAGATAACTCGTTCACGGGTTCACCTTCCCATATTCCCTTCATAGATTTACCCGCCATTTCTGTCGGTTCATGAGCCGCCACATCTGTCGGTTCATGACTACGCATTTGTGTCGGGTCACTTGCCGAGTGATCCGCCAATAGTGGCGGTTCACTTTGGGGTGGGGAAAGGAGCCTTTGAGCTTCCCGGCGCTCGGCCCGGATGGTGCGCAGATCATCGACGAGGTCGAGGATTGCATGGACCTTTTGCACCGACACCCGGAAGGAATAGAAGTTCGATGTCGTCTTCCCACGCCTGGTCACCTGAAACCATCCGCTGTCCCTGATCTTTGGCACTGTACGTTCGACGGTGCGGAGGCTGATGCCAAGCTCGTCGGCAATGGTCTGGTGGCTCGGGTCGCATCGGCCGGTGTCACAGTTCAGGCAGTCGAGGATATAGCTGGCAATCGCCTTCGCCTGGCCGCGCATGCGGGAGTCGCGGTCGCGCCTAATCCACATCCGATATTCGCCCTTTGCCTTGGTGAACTCGGCATGGACGCTTTTGTATTCTTGCGCGAGCCCTTTGGGCCACTTGCTTTGATCGAGGCCCTTGATCCGTTCCGCGATGTCTCGCGGCAACAGAGGCATGAAATAGAAGCCATCTTTGGGGTTCATTCGGCCATCCTTGCAAAATACGGCTGGCGGTAGCAACGGCCTGTCCAAACTGGACAGTGCCCAAATTGGACGCCGGTGCCGACACGCAGCAGAAAAGGTCTTGGTCGGATGTAGCTCCGGCAAACACCGTTTCTGCCAATTTATGGAGGTTCGGGCGCGTCACCCGTGCGCCTTCCGATAGGTTCTGAAGCGCTGCGCAAGGCCGCAAGCCTGGCTTGCCTGCAGGGCGGAAAGGGCGAAATCCTCCCGCAGGTGAGAAATCAGCATAGGCGGCGGGGTCTTCTGATCGGCGAGCCACATCGCCGCCTTTTCGACTGCCGGATCGGGGTGAACAGGACGCTCCATTATGCCCGAGCCCCCGTCGCCTTACGGATTTGGGTGCGGTCCCACTCCATCAGCTCCGCTTCCGAAAACAGGCGGCGGCGGTTGAGGTAGTGCGGCTGCGGGAATGCCATGGTCTCGCTGTTTTGCCAGCGGTGCAGGGTCACCTTCGAAATCTTGTAGCGAGCCTTGACCTCGCGGGCCGTCAGATAGGTGTCAGACATGGTCATGCGCGTTCCTTGTTTGATGCTCCGATGCCTTGGTCGACGAGCTTGCGGATCGCTTCGGAGCGTGAATCGATCCTGTTGGCGAAGCGCCAATCGTCTAGTCTTTGAAGCCAGTCTGGCTTCGCTGACACGTTGATCCGCTCGGTCCGTTCGTTCTCTCTATGTTCCATAGTTCGTGCATCCAACAAGAGTTTTTGCTTGTGAAACTTATACAAAAACCACAAACGATGCGCAAGCGTGTAAAACCCACATCTTGCGCCCCAACACAAAAAACATGTATGGGCTTGACTATACAGTTAAGGAATCAACCATATGGGACGACCTAAGAAGGTCGATGGCCGGACTGAAATCCTGTCAGTTCGCCTCGACCCGCAGACGCGGTTCATGCTCGAATTCGTTGCTCGCTTACGCGGGCAGACGATTACGACGGTCGTCGAGCGCTCCATTATGGAGGAGGCGTCGCGCGTCAAGACAAGCGATGGCAAGGACACATGGCGAACACTTTGGAGCGTCAGCGAGGGCGAACGTGCGCTAAACCTCGCACGTATCCAGGACGTTTATCCCACATATGAGGAAGCTCAGCGGCTGAGATTTGCCGAGGAGCATTGGCCGTTCTTCTATTCGGATAAGACCAAAACGAGATATCTGACGCACTACGTCGATATCCTATGGCCGAACATCGACCATTTCATCAGCCTCTTCGATGCGACGCGGGACACGAATTTCTGGGCCGCTGGCGAGGCGATGCAGGACGCGCTTGCTGCCGCCCTAATTCAGCCGCCGGACTGGCCACCAGTCTCACACCACGTCTCACCGTTGACCCTTGGTCAGCAGGATCGAGATAGCAGCGGCCGGATCGCTTCGAAGCCGTGGACAAGCGAGGATGAGGCCGCTTTGGCCGAATATGAGCAGGATGAGCTTAGAAGGTCGCAGGAGAAGGGCGAGGATTAACCCGCCTTTGCCTTTCGCGTGCCCTTGCGGGTGCCAGCATCGAGCATAACGACGTTCTTGCCCAGAAGCGGCACGACCTTGGCGTCTTCCTTACCGGCGACGATGCTGGCGAGATGTTCGGACCACAGCAGCAGCGCGGCTTTCTTCTCCTGGCGGTAGTCATGCCGGTTGTAGGTTCGAGCCACGCCTTTGATGATATCCTGGTGGTTCAGGACGGCTTCCGCGACATGGGGCAGGACACCCAAGGCATTCAAGCGAGTGCTGACAGTCCGCCGCAAGTCATGGAAGCGCCAATCGTCGGCAAGCACGACATCCTTCGCATCCTCGCCGCGCTCCTCAGCCTCAGCCTTCGCGATGGCGAGCATTTCGCGCTTGATCGCCGTCTTGGCTTTCGAGAAGCCGCTGATCGGGGTGTCGCCGGTGGTGGTCATTAGGAACTTCGAGACGCGAGTCCTGCCGCTATCATCTGTGGTCTGGATTGCTGGCATAGACTGGACCAGTTCAACGGCAACGGCTGGCAGAAAGACGTCCAGCGGCTCGCTGTTCTTGGTGCGGCCGCCCGGAATGCTCCATACAGCGCCGTCAATGTCGTTGCTGGTGAATTCATTTCGCTCAGCCTGAGCCGCTTCGCGCAGGCGTGTGCCGGTCAGCAGCAGCAGCTTGCCCATAGTCCCGAACGGATAGCCGAGTTTGTCGCAGGCCCTCCAGAATAGACGGACCTCCTGAGTGGTGAGAACCCGCTCGCGGTCTTCCTCTTCGCTAGGGATCGGAACCTTATGCCCAGGCACGAACGGGACTTCGTCGCGGCCTAGAAGCCATGTGAAATAGGTGTTGGTCATGGACAGCACCCGGTTGGCCCAGATCGGTGCGCCTCTGTCTACGATGTCGTCGACCATATCGATGATGTCGCGCCGGGTAATCGATTTCGCGGCCCTATCTCCGAAGAGAGGTTCCAGCTCCTTGCGCCACAGCCGTTCCTTTTCCTCGATTGTCCGCTTACCATTCTTCTTTTTCTTGGTGGTGAACTTGTCCATGTAGTCGTTCCAGAGGAAACGCATGGAGGCCTTTTCTTCGACGACCTCTGCCAGCCTAGCAGCTTCGTCAGCCTTCTTTTTCTCCACCCGGGGGTCGAGCTGCGCATGGGTCTGCGCTCGTATCGCCCGAGCCTTATCCCGAGCCTCTGGTAGCGTCATGGAATAGACGTCGCCGACAGTGACCTTCAGCGTCTTCCCGTCAACACGGCTGCGTACCGCGTAGCTTTTGAAACCCGATGGCTGAATGATGAGGTAGAGCCCCAGCACATCGCCGTCCGGTATCTCGCGGCGGCTTTTGCCGGGCTTGAAGTTCTCTACGCTCAACGGGGTGAGGGCGACGCGCTTTGCCATACTGATCTCCTGTTGTGTTACCCCGGCCGTTGGGGTAACGCTAGGGTAACAAATAGGCGTGAAACCAGATGAAACCCTAAATCAGTTTCATTCGGTTTCATTTGGACTGCAAGCCCTTATTTTCATGGGGTTAGCGCTTAGTAAATTGGAACCGAATGGAACCCCATGAAACCCCACCGCACCTGATTTGTAATCAGGGGGTCGCGGGTTCGAACCTGCCGGGGGCACCAGTTCTTCCTTGAATCGCAAAATCGGCATGGCGACGCGGTATCGCGAAAATGGCTCCCTATGGCTGATTCGCAGCAAAGCGCCCGGTTCAGACCGAAGCGCCGCCATGCGCGATGAAATCGCCATTGGCAAAATCGGCTAGGTTCTTCTGCTGCCGCTTGCCATAGCGCAGAACGTTGCCCTCTCCGTCGAGCGTTTTTCCGCCTGCCGCTCGCAATACCGCGTCGCCGGCTGCCGTGTCCCACTCCATCGTCGGCCCGAATCGGGGATAGACGTCGGCGCGGCCCTCGGCCAGCAGCCCGAATTTCAGGGATGAACCGATGCAGCGGATGTCGGATATTCCGGCTCTGGCACAATATGTATCGGTTGCCGGTGATCCATGCGACAGGCTGGCAAGCGCGACAGGAGGCGATTGCGCCGGTCGCACGCGGATCCTTGTCCGCTCCGAAACATCACCGCCCGCCGTCACGGCAAGCCGAAATGCCTGGCCTTCCTGGTCGGGCTGCGCGACACCCACATAGGCGACGCCAAGTGCTGGCGCATGCACGATGCCGGCGATCGGCACGGCATTGTCGATCAATGCGATATTGACGGTAAATTCCGCCCGCCCGCTGATGAATTCCTTCGTGCCGTCGAGAGGGTCGACAAGGAAGAAACGCGCGCCGTCGATTTCCGGCACGCGGCCGGCAGCAACTGATTCTTCCGCAATGATCGGAATATCCGGATAGCGGCTGGAAAGGCCGGCAAGAATGATCGCCTCGGCAGCCTCATCGGCTTCAGTAACCGGCGAGCGGTCGCTCTTCAGCCGCGTTTCCGTGCCGGATGCGCGGATATCGACAATCACACGACCGGCTGCGATGGCAAGATCTTCAAAAAGGGCGAGCATATCGTTCATCCCGACAGCCTTACGGCATTGCCGGGTTGCCTTGCAACGACGAAGGCCGTGATGGAGGCCCGCAAGACGTGCCGTCAACGTCAATGAGAACCGGCAGGTCCGTGGGAGCGGCTTCGGTCGGGTATCTGGACATCCAAGTGCACCACGCCGGCAACGGTCTTGACGGTGACGAGGCCGATCATCGCCAGCGTCTCGAAAAGACGGGAAAACAACTCGCCGAGCCGTGGCGAATCAGCCGGGTGAACTGGCTGTAGCGCGATGGCGTCCCATACGACCCTGTGAGGCAGCGGCATTTCCGAATCAGCCGAGTGGCCGGAAGCAGGTTGGCGGTCGCGTGGCAGAGGCGGTGCCATCGTCTGGGGAGTGCTGGTCATGGTTTCGCCCTCGGCATGGCCGTCGCGACCGTCGTCAAAATCATAGACCGGCAGCGGCGAGGAGCGGCGCAGGACAAGGATCTCGCTCTCCGCTTCCGCTATCTTTTCTACGGTTTCTGGTGCGTGCTCTACACTGAATTGTACCGCTTCAGTCTTATGAACGGTCCCGGCGAGGCTTTGCTCGGGGATTTCGCGGTCAGGTTCTATGCTGGCCCATACCGGTGGTGGCCAACGTTTCGGAGTACTCTCGGTAGCGGTGACAGCAAGATCGGCCGGGGCGGTCCTGCTGCTTGCGGGCGTGGATGACAGAGCCCGGCGCGCGAAGGATAGAATGCTCGGCAGCCGTCTTTCTTCGGTCCCTTCACCGTGTTCTCCGGTGGTTTTGCCGTCGAAAGGAAGTTGTACCTCCTCGATAAATGTTTCCGGCTGCACCCGAAACCCGGCATCAAGCGCGGCCTCGATGAACTCCACACGAGACAGAGCAGGCTCTGCGCGACCGGCAAGAACGTCCCGGCAGCTGGTCACTGCGGCCATATGGGCAGCGGTTCGCTGATGCGGCCACGCGCCGAGCAGAACCATCGCCGCCTCCAGCGTATCGCGGACGATCGTCACGCCGGGTCGCCCGAAAATTTCGAGAAACACCGGCCTCTTCCAGTTGCCGCGCTCCATAATCGCTTCCAACTCCTCAAGATTTAGAGGATTAGAACATAATAATATAAAGCTTGCGCGAGGATGGTGGAGTGTGGGTTTCTGCTACCCGAGGTCGTAGCGGGCCGTGCCCTGATCCTTGGAAGAAGAGGGCACGGCGGTGCGTCGGAGGCGTGTGAGCCTGTCGCGTCAGGATTTCGCGCTGGTCGCCAGATGCTGGCGGCTGGCATAGAGCGCGATTGCAGCCGCGTTCGAGACATTGAGCGATTTGATCGCGCCGGGCATGTCGAGGCGGGCAAGCGCGGTGACTGTTTCGCGGGTCTTCTGGCGAAGTCCTTTGCCTTCCGAGCCGAGAACGAGCGCGACGCGATCGCCGGAGAAGGTTTTTCGATTTCGGCAGGCCCTTCCGAATCAAGGCCGATCGTCTGGAAGCCGAGGCGGTGCAGCTCGCCAAGGGCATCGGCAAGGTTCGTCACCTGAATATAGGGGATGAGTTCGAGGCGCCCGATGCCGATTTGGCCAAGACGCCCGATTCCGTCGGGCTATGTCTCTGGGTGGTGATGACGGCGCCCGCATTGAAGGCAACGGCCGAACGCATGATCGCGCCGACATTGTGCGGGTCCGTCACCTGGTCGAGGACGAGAAGGAGAGGGCTCTCTTTGAGGGCGTCGAGCTTGCGCACGGGAAGCGCCCGGGTCTCCAGCAGAACGCCCTGATGGATGGCCTCCGGCCCGACGAGTTTCTCGATATCCTGCGGCGAGACGAACTCGACCGGAAAGCCGAGTGCGTCCGCTTCTCCGATATCGAGGCGCGCGAAAGCGTTCTGGGTCACGGACAGCTTGATCCGCTTGCGGGCAGGATTGTCGAGTGCCGCGCGCACCGTATGCAGGCCGTAAAGGAAAACCTGTTCGGCCTCCATCTGCGGCGGCTTCCAGTCCTTGTTGGACTTTTGCCGGCGCTGCGCCGGGGTGGGGATCTCGCCGCGCTCGCGCTTTGCATCGCGCACATTGCGGCGAAGCGTTGCGTAATGGCTGTCACGGCCCGACTTGTCGCCGGATTTGTTCTTGAAGTCGTCTTTGCTCATGGGGCCTTATATCCATTGGTGCTGCGCAGGCATAGTCCTGCCGCATATACGCCGATCGCGGCCACTCTTATAGAGGGGCTTATATGGGGGCTTGCAAATGCGGGTGGCGGCAGTGGGGAAGGTGGCTCGTAAACAAGGCTTATCGTGGTGCTTCAGGCGTTATCGGTGACGCGGTGGAGCGCTCGAAAGTTTCTTTGAGCTGCCGGCTGCGGCCTCCGGCGCGATCCGCCTGCAGATCCGGCAATCTTTCCACAGGCCTTCATGCCGTTGAAATTTTTTCGTCATTTTTCTCGCAAGTCCGTGTTGACATGAGCGAATTGGCCCGTCATATACGCCGCACAGTCAACGGGGCGGCAAGCTTCGGAAGACTGGAAAGCTTGGTCGAACGATCCGGACGAAAACTGGAGAGATGCCCGAGTGGTTAAAGGGGACGGACTGTAAATCCGTTGGCTCAGCCTACGTTGGTTCAAATCCAACTCTCTCCACCATTCGTCTTCGAGATCGGACCAACCCCCGCGGGTATAGCTCAATGGTAGAGCAGCAGCCTTCCAAGCTGAATACGCGGGTTCGATTCCCGCTACCCGCTCCAGCTGCCCTTCTACCCTATGTCAAGTATAGTCGCGCACGTCTCGATGCCTGTTTCGTCTTGCTGCACGGATCATGATTCTTTCACCGCGACCGCTGATCGCGCTTGAAAGCATTTCACACGCTGCTATCGATGGCATCATCGCCCCGGAAGAGGAGCCGGCGCGGTTTTCTCTCGTCCGTGAGTGCCTTCAATGAAGACCCTGCTTGCCGCCATCGCGCTGGCGACCGTTCTGATACCCGGCGTTTCTCTTGCAGAGACGCTGGCGTTTCCGAGCGAGGCGCCGATCGCCGAAATCACCATTCCCGATAGCTGGAGCCCGGAAGAAACCGACGGCGGCATCCAGGCGACCTCCGCCGACGAGGCCATCTATCTGGCCATCGACATTGCCGACGAAAAAACCAGCGACAAGGTCATCGACGACGCCTTCCAGTTTCTCAAAGACAATGGCGTCACGGTAAACGGCTCGACCCAGAAGCGGTCGGAGGACACGGTCAACGGTCTTGCCATGCTGAATTTCGACTGGAACGGCACAGATGAGGAGGGGCCCGTCAATGTCGGGCTTTCTATGGTGCCGGTGCGTGCCGATCGCATGCTCGTCGTCACCTACTGGGGGCAGAAAGGGCAGCAGGAAAAGCATGCAGACGAGCTCCTCGCCATTATCAGTTCCCTGAAGGCCGTCGCTCGCTGATAGACCCGTCCGGGTGACTACGTTTGCGCTTGCCGCGCGCGCTTTGATTGCAGGAATGCGCTTGCGCCTATTGTACCGCGCGGCGGCCGCAATTATGTCTTGCGCATTCGTATGGAAAGCCTTAAACGGCTGCACCAAACCCGGCTCCGGGTTCACCTCTTATGTTCACAGGAAGCATTCAATGGCAAAGAGCAAGTTTGAGCGCAATAAGCCTCACGTCAACATCGGCACGATCGGTCACGTCGACCACGGCAAGACCTCGCTGACGGCAGCAATCACCAAGTTCTTCGGCGAGTTCAAGGCGTACGATCAGATCGACGCCGCGCCGGAAGAAAAGGCTCGTGGCATCACCATCTCGACGGCTCACGTCGAGTACGAGACCCCGAACCGCCACTACGCACACGTTGACTGCCCCGGCCACGCCGACTACGTCAAGAACATGATCACCGGTGCTGCCCAGATGGACGGCGCGATCCTGGTTTGCTCCGCAGCTGACGGCCCGATGCCGCAGACCCGCGAGCACATCCTGCTCGCTCGTCAGGTTGGCGTTCCGGCTCTCGTCGTGTTCCTCAACAAGGTCGACCAGGTCGACGACGCAGAACTGCTCGAACTCGTTGAAATGGAAGTTCGCGAACTTCTGTCGTCCTACGACTTCCCGGGCGACGACGTTCCGGTTGTCAAGGGTTCGGCTCTTGCTGCCCTCAACGATTCGGACAAGACGATCGGTGAAGACGCGATCCGCGAGCTGATGGCTCAGGTTGACGCCTACATCCCGACGCCTGAGCGTCCGATCGACCAGCCGTTCCTGATGCCGATCGAAGACGTGTTCTCGATCTCGGGTCGTGGTACGGTTGTGACGGGTCGCGTTGAGCGCGGTATCGTCAAGGTTGGCGAAGAAGTCGAAATCGTCGGCATCAAGGCAACCTCGAAGACGACGGTTACCGGCGTTGAAATGTTCCGCAAGCTGCTCGATCAGGGCCAGGCTGGCGACAACATCGGCGCTCTGGTTCGTGGCGTTCAGCGTGACGGCGTCGAGCGTGGTCAGATCCTGTGCAAGCCGGGTTCGGTCAAGCCGCACAAGAAGTTCATGGCAGAAGCCTACATCCTGACGAAGGAAGAAGGCGGCCGTCATACGCCGTTCTTCACCAACTACCGTCCGCAGTTCTACTTCCGCACGACGGACGTGACCGGTATCGTTTCGCTGCCGGAAGGCACGGAAATGGTTATGCCGGGCGACAACGTCACGGTTGCTGTTGAACTGATCGTTCCGATCGCGATGGAAGAAAAGCTGCGCTTCGCTATCCGCGAAGGCGGCCGTACCGTCGGCGCCGGCATCGTTGCCTCGATCATCGAGTAATTGATTTTGAGGGCAGGCGTTTTCGAATGCCTGCCCTGCAAATCTTTTTAAGCAAGTCGCGTCAGGTGGCTTGCTTATGACATGAAATGTAGCAAATGGCGCCCGAGCGACATTTGCTCCTGCTTCGTTTCGACGAAGCGGGTGTACCAAGAACATTAAGGTGGGCCTCAGGGCCCGAAGACTGGAATTGGATGTAACCCGCATCCCTTTCGATCTTTGAAACCGGTGATCCGCCTTAGGTAAGAGAACAACCCGTGCTGTTTTGTCGGCATGTGGTCAACACAACAAGGATAACGTCGAATGAACGGCCAAAATATCCGCATTCGCCTCAAGGCATTCGATCACCGGATTCTCGATGCTTCCACGCGCGAGATCGTGTCGACGGCGAAGCGCACCGGCGCAAGTGTCCGGGGCCCCGTTCCGCTTCCGACCCGCATCGAGAAGTTTACGGTTAACCGGTCCCCTCACGTCGATAAGAAGAGCCGCGAGCAGTTCGAGATGCGCACGCATAAGCGCCTTCTCGACATCGTAGATCCGACCCCGCAGACGGTAGACGCGCTGATGAAGCTCGATCTCGCCGCTGGTGTCGATGTTGAGATCAAGCTCTAAGACTTTGGCTTCTGCCAGGGTTTTGGACTGAGTGAGAAGGATTGAACCGATGCGTTCGGGTGTAATTGCACAAAAGTTGGGTATGACCCGCGTCTATAACGACGCTGGCGAGCATGTCCCTGTAACTGTATTGCGGCTTGAGAACTGCCAGGTCGTCGCGCAGCGCACCGTTGAGAAGAATGGCTACACCGCTGTTCAGCTCGGCGCTGGCTCGGCCAAGGTGAAGAACACCTCCAAGGCAATGCGCGGCAACTTTGCTGTCGCAAACGTTGAGCCGAAGGCGAAGCTCGTCGAGTTTCGCGTTTCTGAAGATAACATGATCGAAGTCGGCACCGAGCTGAAGGCTGATCACTTTGCTGCTGGTCAGCTGGTCGACGTGACCGGTACCTCCATCGGTAAGGGTTTCGCCGGCGCATGAAGCGCCATAACTTCGGCGGTCTTCGCGCGACCCACGGTGTTTCCGTGTCGCACCGTTCGCACGGTTCGACGGGTAACAACCAGGATCCGGGTAAGGTCTGGAAGGGCAAGCGCATGGCTGGTCACATGGGCCAGACGCGCATCACTACCCAGAACCTCGAAGTCGTTTCGACCGATGAAGGCCGCGGCTGATCCTCGTCAAGGGTGCCGTCCCCGGCTCCAAGGGCGCTTGGATCGTTGTTCGCGACGCCATCAAGTCGGCCGCGAAGTAAGGGAGCCAGCTACAATGGAATTCAACGTCAAGACCCTCGAGGGAAAAGACGCCGGCCAGGTTTCCCTGTCGGACGCGATCTTCGGCCTCGATCCCCGCGAGGACATCCTCGCTCGTATGGTCCGCTACCAGCTCGCCAAGAAGCAGCAGGGTACGCACAAGACCAAGGGCCGCTCGGAAGTTTCGCGCACCGGCTCCAAGATGTACAAGCAGAAGGGTACGGGCCGCGCTCGTCACCATTCGGCTCGCGCTCCGCAGTTCCGCGGTGGTGGTCGTGCACATGGTCCGGTCGTTCGCAGCCACGAGCATGACCTTCCCAAGAAGGTTCGCGCTCTCGCACTGCGTCACGCCCTTTCGGCCAAGCTGAAGTCGGAAGACCTCATCATCATCGACAACCTGGTTGCGGCTGAAGCCAAGACCAAGACGCTCGCTGGCACGTTCGCTTCGCTCGGACTGACCAACGCGCTGCTCATCGGTGGTGTAGAGCTCGACAACAACTTCAAGCTCGCAGCCCAGAACATCCCGAACGTCGACGTTCTGCCGGTTCAGGGCATCAATGTTTATGACATCCTGCGTCGCGGCAAGCTCGTCCTGTCGAAGGCCGCAGTTGAAGCTCTAGAGGAGCGTTTCAAGTGACCGATCTTCGCCACTACGATGTGATCGTATCTCCGTCGATCACCGAAAAGTCGACTATGGTCTCCGACCATAACCAGGTCGTCTTCAATGTTGCCAAGACTGCTTCCAAGCCAGAGATCAAGGCTGCCGTAGAAGCTCTCTTCGGTGTGAAAGTCACTGCCGTCAATACGCTGGTCCGCAAGGGCAAGGTGAAGCGCTTCAAGGGCTTCATCGGCAAGCAGAAGGACGTCAAGAAGGCTGTTGTCACCCTGGCCGAAGGTCAGACGATCGACATCTCCACCGGTCTCTGAGGTAAAAAACAATGGCATTGAAAAGCTACAATCCGACGACCCCGAGCCAGCGTCAGCTGGTCATCGTCGACCGTTCGGGCCTCTGGAAGGGCAAGCCGGTCAAGGCGCTGACGGAAGGTCTCTCCAAGAGCGGCGGCCGTAACAACCTCGGTCGCATCACCGCCCGCTTCATCGGCGGCGGTCACAAGCGTACCTACCGCCTGGTCGACTTCAAGCGTCGCAAGTTCGACGTTGAAGGCACGGTCGAGCGTCTGGAATACGACCCGAACCGCACCGCGTTCATCGCGCTGATCAACTATGCTGATGGCGAACAGGCCTACATCATCGCTCCGCAGCGCCTCGCTGCCGGCGACAAGGTCATCGCTTCCAACAAGGCCGTCGACGTAAAGCCGGGCAACACCATGCCCCTGCAGTACATCCCGGTTGGTTCGATCGTTCACAACGTCGAAATGAAGCCGGGCAAGGGCGGTCAGATCGCTCGTTCGGCTGGCACCTACGTACAGCTCGTCGGCCGTGATGCCGGCATGGCTATCCTGCGCCTCAACTCTGGCGAACAGCGTCTCGTCCCGGGCTCGTGCCTGGCATCCGTCGGCGCCGTATCCAACCCGGATCACGGCAACATCAGCGACGGTAAGGCTGGTCGTACCCGTTGGCGTGGTAAGACCCCGCATAACCGCGGTGTCGTCATGAACCCCGTCGACCACCCGCACGGTGGTGGTGAAGGCCGCACCTCTGGTGGTCGTCACCCGGTTACGCCTTGGGGCAAGCCGACGAAGGGCAAGCGCACCCGTTCGAACAAGTCCACGGACAAGTTCATCATGCGTTCGCGCCACGTCAAGAAGTAAGAGAAGGAAGTCGTTAAATGGCTCGTTCAGTTTGGAAAGGCCCGTTCGTTGACGGCTATCTTCTCAAGAAGGCTGAGAAGGTGCGCGAAGGCGGCCGCAGTGAAGTAATCAAGATGTGGAGCCGTCGCTCCACCATCCTGCCGCAGTTCGTCGGTCTGACGTTCGGCGTCTACAACGGCAACAAGCATGTGCCGGTAGCCGTCAACGAAGACATGGTCGGACACAAGTTCGGTGAATTCGCTCCCACCCGTACCTACTACGGTCACGGCGCGGACAAGAAGGCGAAGAGGAAGTAATCATGGCGAAGGCAAAGACCGAACGCCGGCTGAAGGACAACGAAGCACAGGCAGTCGCCCGTACGCTTCGCGTCAGCCCGCAGAAGCTGAACCTGGTTGCAGCCCTTATCCGCGGCAAGAAGGTTGAACGCGCTCTGGCAGAACTCGAGTTCTCCCGCAAGCGCATCGCAGGCACGGTGAAGAAGACTCTCGAGTCTGCTATCGCCAACGCCGAGAACAACCATGACCTCGACGTCGATGCTCTGATCGTTTCGGAAGCATACGTCGGCAAGTCGATGGTGATGAAGCGTTTCCACGCTCGCGGCCGTGGCCGTGCATCGCGCATCGAGAAGCCTTTCGCGCATCTGACGATCGTCGTTCGCGAAGTCGAGGAAAAAGGGGAGGCCGCATAATGGGTCAGAAAATTAATCCGATCGGTTTCCGCCTCGGCATTAACCGTACCTGGGACAGCCGCTGGTTCGCCGACAACGCCGAATACGGCCAGCTTCTCCACGAAGACCTCAAGATCCGCGCTTACCTCATGCAGGAGCTGAAGCAGGCCGGTATCGCTAAGGTCGTCATCGAGCGTCCGCACAAGAAGTGCCGCGTGACCATCCACTCGGCTCGCCCGGGTCTGATCATCGGCAAGAAGGGTGCAGACATCGAGAAGCTTCGCAAGAAGATCTCGACGATGACCTCTTCGGAAACGCACCTCAACATCGTTGAAGTGCGCAAGCCGGAAGTTGACGCGACGCTGGTTGCCCAGTCGATCGCTCAGCAGCTCGAGCGCCGCGTGGCTTTCCGCCGTGCAATGAAGCGTGCCGTTCAGTCGGCTATGCGTCTCGGCGCCGAAGGCATCAAGATCACATGCGCCGGCCGTCTCGGTGGTGCAGAAATCGCTCGTACCGAATGGTACCGCGAAGGTCGCGTGCCGCTTCACACCCTGCGTGCAGACATCGACTACGGTACGGCTGAAGCCGAAACCGCATTCGGTATTTGCGGCATCAAGGTCTGGATCTTCAAGGGCGAAATCCTTGAGCACGATCCGATGGCTTCCGAACGCCGCGCGCTGGAAGGCGACGCACAGGGTCCGGCAAGCCGCGAACGCGGTGATCGTGGCGACCGTCGCCGCGAGCGCGAAAACGCTTGATTATCGCTGGCGAAAGATAAGCTCGGAGAAGTAAGAAAATGTTGCAGCCAAAGCGTACCAAGTACCGTAAGCAGTTCAAGGGTCGCATCAAGGGCGTCGCCAAGGGCGGTTTCGACCTGGCCTTCGGTGAATTCGGCCTGAAGTCGCAGGAACCGAACCGCGTCAACGCTCGCGAGATCGAGGCGGCCCGCCGCGCGATCACCCGTGCGATGAAGCGTGCCGGCCGCGTCTGGATCCGCGTATTCCCTGACGTTCCGGTCACGGCTAAGCCGACTGAAGTTCGTATGGGTAAGGGCAAGGGCTCGGTTGAATACTGGGCATGCAAGGTCAAGCCCGGCCGTATGATGTTCGAAATCGATGGCGTTTCCGAAGAACTGGCACGTGAGGCTCTTCGCCTCGGCGCTGCCAAGCTCTCCGTCAAGACGCGCTTCGTTCAGCGCATTGCAGAGTAAGGAGAAGGCACGATGAAAGCCGAAGACGTTCGCGGCCTCACGGCCGACCAGCTCAAGGACAAGCTCGCCGACCTAAAGAAGGAGCAGTTCAACCTGCGCTTCCAGAAGGCCACCGGTCAGCTCGAAAAGTCCTCGCGCATCAACGAAGTTCGTAAGGACATCGCCCGCGTGAAAACCATTGCCCGCCAGAAGGCGGCAGAAGCCAAGGCTTAAAAGGAAGAATAATATGCCGAAACGCATTCTGCAGGGCGTAGTCGTTTCCGACAAGAACGAGAAGACCGTTGTTGTCCGCGTTGAACGCCGGTTCGCACATCCGCTGCTTCAGAAGACGGTCCGCCGTTCGAAGAAGTACAAGGCGCATGACGAAAACAACCAGTACAAGGTAGGTGATGTCGTTTCCATCGAGGAATGCGCACCGATCTCCAAGGACAAGCGCTGGACGGTTATTGCCGCCCAGGCTTGATTGATACAGATTTGCGTCAGGCCAGGGTTTCCCCTTGCGTCTGACGCAGAATCCTGTAAGAAGCACGCCATTGGCGTCGAACGCTCGGAAACGGGCGTTCTTTTGCTTTGAGCGCAGGGAAGGTCCCTTTCCGGGAAACCACCTTGGCAAGACCAATCCCGCGCACATAAAATCTGTCCATAGCCGGCACCGAGCGTTTACGCGCCCGGTGTTCCGGTCATTAGAAAAAGGCGACCTGACATGATTCAGATGCAAACAAACCTCGACGTGGCGGATAATTCCGGCGCACGTCGTGTCATGTGCATCAAGGTGCTGGGCGGCTCCAAGCGTAAGTACGCTTCGATCGGCGACGTTATCGTCGTTTCGATCAAGGAAGCTATTCCGCGTGGCCGCGTGAAGAAGGGTGACGTGATGAAGGCGGTGGTTGTGCGTACCGCCAAGGACATCCGTCGCGCCGACGGCAGCGTTATCCGCTTCGACAACAACGCAGCGGTCCTCATCGACAACAAGAAAGAGCCGATCGGCACCCGTATCTTCGGACCGGTTCCGCGCGAACTTCGTGCGAAGAACCACATGAAGATCATCTCGCTGGCTCCCGAAGTACTGTAAGGAGCGAGACCTATGCAGAAGATCAAGAAGGGCGACAACGTCGTCGTACTGACCGGCAAGGACAAGGGTCGCACTGGCGAAGTCGTCCAGGTTCTGCCGAAGGAAGATCGTGCCGTTGTTCGCGGCGTCAACATGGTGAAGCGCCACCAGCGCCAGACCCAGACGCAGGAAGCTGGCATCATCAACAAGGAAGCATCTATCCACCTGTCGAACATCGCGATCGTCGCGAAGGACGGCAAGCCGACCCGCGTTGGCTTCTCCGTTGTCGACGGCAAGAAGGTGCGTGTAGCCAAGCGTACGGGAGATGTGATCGATGGCTGAGGCAAAGTACGAGCCGCGGCTCAAGACCGAATACGTAACCCGCATCCGCGCTGCGCTGCAGGAACAGTTTTCCTTCGCCAACGAGATGATGATCCCCAAGCTGGACAAGATCGTCATCAACATGGGCGTGGGTGAGGCAACTGCCGACTCGAAGAAGCCTTCGGTTGCAGCTGCTGACCTTGCAGCGATCGCTGGCCAGAAGCCGGTTATCACCAAGGCTCGCAACTCGATCGCTGGCTTCAAGGTCCGCGAACAGATGCCGATCGGCGCGAAGGTTACTCTCCGCGGCGCCCGCATGTACGAATTCATGGATCGCCTGGTCAACATCGCGCTTCCGCGCGTTCGCGACTTCCGTGGCCTGAATCCGAAGTCCTTCGACGGCCGTGGCAACTTCGCCATGGGCATCAAGGAGCACATTGTGTTCCCGGAGATCAACTACGATAAGGTTGATCAGATGTGGGGCATGGACATCATCGTTTGCACGACGGCTACCAACGACGACGAAGCTCGGGCTCTTCTGAAAGAGTTCAACTTCCCGTTCCGCGCGTAACCGTAACGACGAGCGTTAAAAAGGAACTACGATATGGCGAAGACCAGCGCAGTTGAAAAGAACAAGCGCCGCCGCAAGACCGTCGCCAACCAGGCCGCCAAGCGCGCCGAGTTGAAGGCGACCATCATGAACCAGGCCCTTTCGATCGAGACCGGTTCCAGGCAACTCTGAAGCTTGCTTCTCTGCCCCGTGATGGTTCGAAGACGCGTATCCGCAACCGTTGCGAAGTCACCGGTCGCCCGCGCGCTTTCTATCGCAAGCTCAAGATGTCGCGTATCGCGCTTCGCGAGCTGGGCAACCTCGGCAAGGTGCCGGGTATTGTTAAGTCGAGCTGGTAAGGAGATCGTTCGATGACCATGACTGATCCCTTGGGCGATATGCTCACCCGCATCCGCAATGGCGCTTCGCGTCGCAAGTCTTCGGTAACGACCCCGGCTTCCAAGCTGCGCGCTCGCGTTCTCGACGTCCTGCAGGCCGAAGGCTACATCCGCGGTTACACCGAGACTGATTTCGGTAACGGCAAGGCCGAGATCGAAATCGAACTGAAGTACTACGAAGGCGCATCCGTGATCCGTGAGATCGGCCGCGTTTCGAAGCCGGGCCGCCGAGTTTATGTCTCGGTCAAGTCCATTCCGCAGGTCGCGAACGGCCTCGGCATCACCATCCTTCGACCCGAGCGTGATGGCCGATCACCAGGCTCGCGAACAGAACGTAGGCGGCGAGGTTCTTTGCTCGGTCTTCTAAGACTGGGCAAGGATCTCCATAACGGACAGACAGGATAACAAAATGTCTCGTATCGGTAAAAAGCCCGTTCAGGTTCCGGCAGGCGTAACGGCTACGGTCGAAGGCCAGAAGGTTTCTGCGAAGGGCCCGAAGGGCGAGCTTTTCTTCGTCGCCAACGACGAAATCAAGCTTGAACTCAACGACAACGCCGTTTCGGTGACCCCGGTCAACCAGACGAAGGAAGCTCGTTCGAAGTGGGGCATGTCCCGCACGATGATCGAGAACATCTTCAAGGGCGTTAAGGATGGCTACGAGCGCAAGCTCGAAATCAACGGCGTCGGTTATCGTGCGGCTCTGCAGGGCAAGAACCTGCAGCTGGCGCTCGGTTTCTCCCACGACGTGGTTTATGAGCCGCCGGTTGGTATCACCATTGCCGTGCCGAAGCCGACGGAAATCATCGTCTCCGGCATCAACAAGCAGCAGGTCGGTCAGGTAGCCGCGGAAATCCGCGAATACCGTGGTCCCGAGCCCTACAAGGGCAAAGGCGTCAAGTACGCCGAGGAACGGATCGTCCGCAAGGAAGGCAAGAAGAAGTAAGGACGCGGATCATGGCTACTCGGAAAGAAGCACTCACCAAGCGTGCGAGCCGTGTTCGCCGTCAGTTGAAGAAGGTCGCAAACGGCCGTCCTCGTCTGTCGGTTCACCGCTCGTCCAAGAACATCTACGCTCAGATCATCGACGACGTCGCCGGCCGCACGCTTGCAGCCGCTTCGACCCTCGATTCTGGCCTGCGCACGTCTCTGAAGACCGGTGCAGACGTTGCAGCAGCTGCTGCCGTCGGCAAGCTGGTTGCAGAACGCGCCGAGAAGGCTGGCGTCAAGGAAGTCGTCTTCGATCGTGGCGCCTTCATTTACCATGGCCGCATCAAGGCTCTGGCTGAAGCTGCCCGCGAAGGCGGTCTGACGTTCTAAAAAGTTTCGCCCGGTCTCACCCAAAAGGGGAGGCCGGCGAAATGCGGTTCGCCGCACCGCGGGGTCGGACCCCGCAACAGGTGAGGGAAGGGCGCTTGACCCTGATCCCCCATTTGTAACTGACCGAATTGTAATCTGCCGATTGCACCGGAAAAGAAAAAGGACAAGGACAATGGCACAGGAAAGAAAGGGCCAGCGCGAAGACCGCCAGCCCCGTGAAGAGCGCGACAGCGAATTCGTTGACAAGCTGGTCGCGATCAACCGCGTCGCAAAGGTCGTCAAGGGCGGCCGTCGCTTCGGTTTTGCCGCTCTCGTCGTCGTTGGCGACCAGAAGGGCCGCGTTGGCTTCGGCCATGGCAAGGCACGTGAAGTGCCGGAAGCCATCCGCAAGGCAACTGAAGCTGCTAAGCGCGATCTGATCTTCGTACCGCTGCGCGACGGCCGTACGCTGCATCACGACGTCAATGGCCGTCACGGCGCCGGCAAGGTTCTGCTGCGCTCGGCCAAGGCTGGTACCGGTATCATCGCCGGCGGCCCGATGCGCGCCGTATTCGAAACGCTCGGCGTCCACGACGTCGTTGCTAAGTCGACCGGTTCCTCGAACCCGTACAACATGATTCGTGCGACGTTCGACGCCCTGAAGCACCAGGTTCACCCGAAGGACATCGCAGCACAGCGCGGCATGAAGTATGCTACGCTGCAGGCTCGCCGTGCCGCTTCCGGTGTCGCCTCGGAAGAATAAGGAGAGCGATGATGGCCAAGAAGGCAGAAGCAGCCGCAAAGACGGTTACCGTTGAACAGATCGGTAGCCCCATCCGCCGTCCGTCCGTTCAGCGCCAGACGCTGATCGGTCTCGGTCTTAACAAGATGCACCGGAAAAGCACGCTGGAAGATACCCCTTCCGTTCGTGGCATGATCCGGGCTGTCCAGCATCTCGTTCGCGTCGTCGACGAGAAGTGAGGCAGAGGAGATGACCATGAAACTGAATGAGATCAAGGACAACGAAGGCGCTTCCAAGGAGCGCATCCGCGTCGGTCGTGGTATCGGCTCTGGCAAGGGCAAGACCGGTGGCCGCGGCGTCAAGGGTCAGAAGGCCCGTTCTGGCGTTGCGATCAACGGCTTCGAAGGCGGTCAGATGCCAATCTACCGTCGCCTGCCGAAGCGCGGCTTCAACAACATCTTCGCTTCTGAATACGTGACCGTATCGCTCGGCCGTCTTCAGACCGCGATCGATGCCGGCAAGCTCGACGCCAAGGCAACGGTTGATGCAGCAGCTCTCAAGGCTGCCGGCGTTATCCGTCGTCCGAAGGACGGCGTTCGCATCCTCGCCGACGGCGAACTGAACGCAAAGCTCACGATCGAAGTCGCCGGCGCCTCCAAGGCTGCCGTCGAAAAGATCGAAAAGGCTGGCGGTTCGATCAAGCTGCTCGCAGCTGTCGAATCTGTCGCAGAGTAAATCGTTTGAAAATTACCCGGTGTGAGCTTCACACCGGGTAATTTTATGTCCATATGTAGCCTCACGATCCTTGAGAGCGGTCCGGCCGGTCAGCTACCGGGATCTTGCGGAAATCAGGGTGAGGCATCCCGCTCTTTTATGAAGCGGTCTCCGAGCCCCGTGTTTCTGAAACAGAATTAAGACTGGTTTCCGTGTCTGGCCGAAAGCGCGCCAACGGAATTCAGGTCGGGCGGAGAATTGCATGGCTTCTGCAGCGGAACAACTTGCCTCCAATTTGAATTTTTCAACCTTCGCCAAGGCGGAGGACCTCAAGAAGCGTCTGTGGTTCACGCTGGCCGCACTTCTTGTCTATCGTCTCGGGACGCATATCCCGCTTCCGGGCCTCAACCCTGAAGCCTATGCCCAGGCCTTCCGTGGCCAGGCCGGCGGTATCCTTGGTCTTTTCAACATGTTTTCGGGCGGTGCAGTGGAGCGCATGGCGATCTTCGCGCTCGGCATCATGCCCTATATCTCTGCATCGATCATCGTGCAGCTGATGACCTCGGTCGTTCCTTCGCTTGAAAACCTCAAGAAGGAAGGCGAACAGGGTCGCAAGATCATCAACCAGTACACCCGCTACGGCACCGTCATCCTCGGCGCGCTGCAGGCTTACGGCATTGCCGCAGGTCTGGAAGCAGGGCAGGGGATCGTCTCCGATCCGGGCTGGTTCTTCCGTCTCGAAACCGTCATCACGCTGCTCGGCGGCACGATGTTCCTGATGTGGCTCGGTGAGCAGATCACCTCGCGCGGCATCGGCAACGGTATTTCGCTGATCATCTTCTCCGGCATCGCTGCCGGCCTTCCGACGGCTCTGTCGAGCACGCTGGAACTCGGCCGCACCGGCGCCCTGCCGACGGGCCTCATCCTGCTCGTTCTCGTCGTTGCGATCATCGTCATTGCCGTCATCGTCTTCGTCGAGCGCGCCCAGCGCCGTCTTCTGATCCAGTATCCGAAGCGCCAGGTCGGCAATCGCATGTTCCAGGGCGATACCTCGCACCTGCCGCTGAAGCTGAACACATCGGGTGTTATCCCGGCGATCTTCGCCTCGTCGCTGCTTCTCCTGCCGGCGACTGCCGCAGGCTTTGCCGGCACGACTCAGCTGCCTGACTGGGCAACCGCGATCATCGCGTCGCTCGGCCATGGCCAGCCGCTGTTCATGCTGCTTTATGCGCTGCTGATCGCCTTCTTTGCCTTTTTCTACACCGCGATCGTCTTCAACCCGAAGGACACCGCGGACAATCTGAAAAAGCATGGCGGCTTCATTCCGGGCATCCGTCCGGGCGAGCGCACCGCTGAATATATTGATTATGTGCTGACCCGCATCACGGTTATCGGCGCGATCTACCTCGTCTTCGTCTGCATTCTGCCGGAGTTTCTGGTTGCCCGCACGGGCGTGCCATTAGCCCTTGGTGGTACTTCGCTTTTGATCGTCGTCAGTGTTACGCTTGATACCGTTGCACAGATTCAGGGCCATCTCATTGCGCAGCAGTATGAGGGTCTGATCAAGAAGTCGAAACTGCGCGGAGGAAAGAGGGGACGATGAGACTGATTCTTTTGGGACCGCCGGGCGCTGGCAAAGGAACCCAGGCCCAGCGGATCGTGGAGAAATACGGCATTCCGCAGCTCTCCACCGGTGACATGCTGCGTGCCGCAGTTGCTGCCGAAACGGAAGTGGGCAAGCGCGCCAAGGCGGTGATGGATGCCGGCAATCTTGTCTCTGACGAGATCGTCAACGCCATCGTCTCGGAGCGAATCGATGCCGATGACTGCGCCAAGGGCTTCATTCTCGACGCTTCCCCCGCACCTGGTGCAGGCGGATGCCACGGAGAAGATGCTGTCGGCCAAGGGCATGGACCTATCCGTCGTCATCGAGCTTCGTGTCGACGACAAGGAGCTGGTTCGCCGCGTAGCCGGTCGCTATTCCTGTTCGCAGTGCGGCACCGTCTATCACGACACGGACAAGAAGCCTTCCAAGGAAGGCATCTGCGACAAGTGCGGTTCTACGCACTTCAAGCGTCGTCCGGATGACAATGCCGAGACCATGACCAAGCGCCTCGAGGTCTACTACAAGGAAACCTCCCCGCTCATCGGTTACTACTATGCCAAGGGCAAGCTGAAGGTTGTCGATGGCATGGCAGAGATGGACAAGGTCACGGCCGACGTCGAAAAGATCCTCGGCGGACTGTAAGGTCCGCTGCGGTTTGGCCGGGCACCGATCGGTTGTCACAGGTCTGTTAAAGAATCTTGGGTGGACCGGTTGCATTTGACAGCCGATTCCGTTAAACACCGCGCCAACTCGCGACAGCTTTGAGCGATCGGCGCGGATTTTCCCTAAGGGATATCCGGGACGATCGTTTTTGACTGTTCCGGACGATATTTGAGCTGGCGGCCGTGAGACGGCTGCTTTCATGGAAGAAGTACCACTTGCCGGATGGCAACTGGAACGCAAGGAGAATAGACGTGGCACGTATCGCTGGCGTCAACATCCCGACTGCGAAGCGCGTTGTTATCGCGCTGACCTATATTCACGGGATTGGTCCGAAGTTCGCGCAGGAAATCATGGACAAGGTTGGCCTCCCGGCTGACAAGCGCGTCCATCAGCTGACGGACTCCGAAGTTCTGCAGATTCGCGAAACCATCGACCGCGACTATCAGGTCGAAGGCGATCTTCGTCGCGAAACCTCGATGAACATCAAGCGTCTGATGGACCTGGGTTGCTATCGCGGCCTGCGTCATCGCCGTGGCCTTCCGGTCCGCGGTCAGCGCACGCACACCACGCCCGCACCCGCAAGTCCGGCGAAGGCTATCGCTGGTAAGAAGAAGTAATTTTGTGGCATCAGCCGCTCGGCAGTTCCTCGTGAAGAGGGCTGCGTTTTGCGGTTTATGTCGCAGGTGTAGCCGCTGGTGTTACGGCGGTGCAGAGATCCACGAAAGGGAAGTCATGGCCAAGGAAGCCACACGCGTACGCCGCCGCGAACGCAAGAATATCACGTCGGGCGTTGCCCACGTAAACTCGACCTTCAACAACACGATGATCACCATCACCGACGCACAGGGCAACGCAATTGCCTGGTCGTCTGCTGGTGCAAAGGGCTTCAAGGGTTCGCGTAAGTCGACCCCGTTCGCTGCCCAGATCGCTGCTGAAGACTGCGCCAAGAAGGCTCAGGAACACGGCATGAAGTCGCTCGAAGTCGAAGTTTGCGGTCCGGGCTCCGGTCGTGAATCTGCTCTGCGCGCCCTGCAGGCTGCTGGTTTCATGATCACCTCGATCCGTGACGTTACGCCGATCCCGCACAACGGCTGCCGTCCGCGCAAGAAGCGTCGCGTCTGATCGTGGTGCCGAGGGGTCGCCCCGTGGCGACCTTCTGCTGAACTGGGAAACAGCCGCTTCGCCTCCCTGGAGGTTGAGCGGCTTTACCTGTATCGCCGATGAGCGACATGCTCCTCTCGGTGCTCCTCGTGCTCGGTTGCCACGATTGGATGGTGGCAACGAACGGAAGGTTTAATCATGATCCAGAAGAACTGGCAGGAACTGATCAAGCCGAACAAGGTGGAATTCACCTCTTCCGGCCGTACCAAGGCAACGCTCGTTGCCGAACCCCTGGAGCGCGGCTTCGGCCTGACGCTCGGTAACGCGCTTCGCCGCGTTCTCCTGTCGTCGCTGCGCGGTGCTGCTGTTACCGCAGTGCAGATCGACGGCGTTCTGCACGAGTTCTCCTCCATCCCGGCGTCCGGAAGATGTGACGGACATCGTGCTCAACATCAAGGAAATCGCCATCAAGATGGACGGCGATGATAGCAAGCGTATGGTCGTGCGCAAGCAGGGCCCGGGCGCTGTCACCGCCGGCGACATCCAGACGGTTGGCGACATCGAGATCCTGAACCCTGACCATGTGATCTGCACGCTGGACGACGGCGCCGAGATCCGCATGGAGTTCACGGTCAACAACGGCAAGGGCTATGTTCCTGCCGAGCGTAACCGTGCGGAAGATGCACCGATCGGTCTCATTCCGGTCGACAGCCTCTACTCGCCGGTCAAGAAGGTTTCCTACAAGGTTGAGAACACCCGCGAAGGTCAGGTTCTCGACTACGACAAGCTGACCATGACCATCGAAACCGATGGCTCGGTCACGGGCGAAGATGCAGTTGCTTTCGCAGCCCGCATCCTTCAGGACCAGCTTGCCGTGTTCGTCAACTTCGACGAGCCGCAGAAGGAAACCGAAGAGGAATCCGTAACCGAACTGGCGTTCAACCCGGCACTCCTCAAGAAGGTCGACGAACTGGAACTGTCCGTCCGTTCGGCGAACTGCCTGAAGAACGACAACATCGTTTACATCGGCGACCTGATCCAGAAGACCGAAGCGGAAATGCTTCGCACTCCGAATTTCGGTCGCAAGTCGCTCAACGAGATCAAGGAAGTTCTCGCGTCCATGGGCCTCCATCTTGGCATGGAAGTTCCCGCCTGGCCGCCGGAAAACATCGAAGATCTCGCCAAGCGTTACGAAGACCAATACTGAGGTCGCCCGCGCCCGCAAGGGCGCGGAAGCTGACCTTAGCAACGAAACTCGCGCATGTACCTTTATCCCGCATAGCGGGATGGACATGTGCCTAGTCATACTGCAGGCGAATGCCTGCAAGTGAAGGAGATATCCTATGCGCCACGGAAATTCGGGCCGTAAGCTTAACCGTACCGCCAGCCACCGTAAGGCAATGTTTGCCAACATGGCTGCTTCGCTCATCACCCATGAGCAGATCGTCACCACCCTGCCGAAGGCGAAGGAAATTCGCCCGATCGTCGAGAAGCTTGTCACGCTCGGCAAGCGCGGCGACCTGCACGCTCGTCGTCAGGCCATCTCGCAGATCCAGGATCAGGACGCTGTCAAGAAGCTCTTCGACGCCATCGCTTCGCGTTATGCAACCCGCAACGGCGGCTACCTGCGTATCATGAAGGCTGGCTACCGTCAGGGCGACAACGCTCCGATGGCTGTCATCGAATTCGTCGAGCGCGACGTTGCTGCCAAGGGCGCAGCTGACAAGGCTCGCGTTGCCGCTGAAGCAGAAGCTGCTGAAGCTGCATAATTCGGTTCGCCGAATAATCGATCAGAAAGAGCCGGGCGGCAACGCCCGGCTCTTTCTGTTTTATGGCATGAGAAGGCAAGGGCATGATCACTGATAGCAAGAGGGGACTGCGGCTCTATCGGTTTGCTGCGGCGCTCGCGGTGATCGCAGGCGGTCTTGGATTGCGTCGCTTCGGGTACGAACTCGGCCTGTCATTCCTCGTGGTGAAATACGGCGGGTCAATCCTCTGGGGCGCGATGGTCTATCTATTGGCCGGCGCACTGTGGGGGGCAGGCCGTATGAGCAGGGTGGCAATGGTAGCCGTCGTTATCGCAGCACTGGTCGAATTGTCACGCCTCTACCACACGCCCGGGCTGGATGCCTTTCGACAGACGCTGGCCGGCCGCCTGCTGCTCGGCCGGGTATTTTCCTGCTGGAATATTCTTGCCTATACGCTCGGCATTGCGGCTGCGGGGCTTGGCGAGGCGCTGTTCAGGTCGGCACGTCGATCCGCGCTTGATGTTTTCAGGTGGGCGACGATCGTGAAGGTCATGATGACAAGCAGTGACCATGAACTCCATTTGCCGATATGAACGGTCGACCACACGCCGATCTGGTTTGGGTAGCGCCATATCCCGAAGAATGTCGAAAAATTCTCGGCGAGCCAGAGGAAGAAGCCGATGAGCAGAAACGCCAGAAGCAGCGGCATCCTGCGTGTTCGGTCATAGGGTCTGAACGTGACCGTGGTACGGGCATAAAGCCCGATGACGCAGGCGCAGATATACCAGCGATAGTCGCCGATGTAATGGTGGGTGAAGAAATTCAGGTAGATGCAAAGCGCGATTGCGGTGGCCATCCAGTAGCTTGGATGGTGCGTGATCCTGAGATCAAGCAGGCGCCAAGCCTGAATGATATAGCTTCCAACTGCGGCATACATGAAGCCTGAAAACAGTGGTACGCCCATCACCTTGGTGTAGGCGATATCGGGATATGACCATGAGCCGATGCTGCCGGACGTCTTGAACAGTTCAAGCGCGAAGCCGACGATATGGAACAGGCCAATCGCTTTTGCTTCATCCCATGTTTCCAATCGGCTCCAGAGCATGAAAAACTGGATGGAAAGCGCCACGACGAGCAGAACATCATATCTGGGCAGGCCCGATATGCCGGCCTTCGGTACAAGGAATATCGAGAGGAAAAACAGGCCGGCAAAAAGGCAGGACCGCGCCTCCTTCACTCCGAACCAGATGAACTCGATGACGAAGCGCAATGCGCCTTGAGGCGTCCCAAAGATGCGGCTGTTACACAGAAAGGCGTCAAAAGCGGACAGTCGCCCTGGGCGAATGGTCAGGTCGCCGGCAGTCTCGATGGCCAATGTTACGCTCTCCAATGCTATACGAATGACATGGAGGCGTTGGCGCGTGCCTGTCAAGCGCCGAGGATCTTTGCCGGGAAGATGATGCGAGACTGACGTTTGCTTTTACCAGGCGCTTACATCCGCGGCCGAAGTGCAGCCCCGCCATTCCGTCGCCCGCGCTTCCAGTCGAGGATCGGCCGGCGCACGAGGCGGTAGGCAAGAAGTGCGACGGTGAGCACGATATAGACGAACGGCTCAAGCGTGATCGACTTCAGTGACAGCAGGTAATGGATGAGCCCGCCGATCGCGATCAGATAGATGAGCTTGTGCAGCCTGTTCCACGCGCCGGACATTGTCCGGATCGACCAGTTGTTCGAGGTCACGGCAAGCGGAATGAGAAGAAGAAGCGCCGCAAAGCCGATCGTGATATAGGGTCGCCGCAGGATATCGCCGCCGACAGCGCCGAAATCGAGCTGCAGATCGAGTGTCAGGTAGACGGCGAAATGCATCGCCACGTAATAGAAGGCGAGAAGTCCGAGTGCCCGCCGGTAGCGCATCCAGTTGATCCAGAAGAGATCGCGAAGCGGCGTGACGACCAGCGTCGCAAGGATGAGCCGCAGGCCCCAGGTGCCGAGCAGATGCTCGAACTCCCTGACCGGATTGAACCCCAGCCGGCCGGTCAGCGCCTCATAAAAATACCATGCCGCCGGACAGAGGCCGATGACGTAAAGGGCCCAGATGCTGGCGCCATGATATTTGCGGGGCAGGGCGGGGATAATCGGCATGGTCACGCTTCGCTTCAGTAATTGGCCCGCAGGTCCATGCCCGTATAGAGGCTGGCCACCTGATCGGCATAGCCGTTGAAGGGCAGGGTCGGCACGCGCTTGGTGCCGAACAATCCGCCTTCGCCGATCCGCTGTTCCGTTGCCTGGCTCCAGCGCGGATGATCGACCGCCGGGTTGACGTTGGAATAGAAGCCGTATTCGCGCGCGTTGGAATTTTTCCAGGTGGTTTCCGGCTGCTTTTCGACAAGCGAGATCTTCACGATCGACTTGATACCCTTGAACCCGTATTTCCAAGGCACGACGAGCCGCACCGGCGCGCCGTTCTGGTTCGGCAGTGTCTCGCCATAGAGGCCGAGCGCCAGAATGGTGAGTGGATGGCGCGCTCGTCGAGCCTCAGACCCTCGATATAGGGCCAGGGCAGGGGCTGGAAGAAGCCGCTCTGCCCCGGCATTTCTTCTGGCCGGACGACGCTCTGGAATGCGACATATTTCGCGCTGCCCAGCGGCTCGACCTGATCGAGGATCGCCGAAAGCGGCAGGCCGATCCACGGAATGACCATTGACCAGCCCTCGACGCAGCGCATCCGGTAGGTGCGGTCCTCGAGCGGCATTTTCAGCAGTTCGTCCAGCCCGAATTCCTTCGGCTTGCCCACCAGTCCATCCACCTTCACCGTCCAGGGTGTCGGCTTGAACTTGCCGGAATTCTCCGCCGGATCCTCCTTGTTGACGCCGAACTCGTAGAAATTGTTATAGGTCGTCACCGCCTTCAGCGGCGTCAGCGGCTCGTCGACCTTGTAGGCGCTGGGGCTGCCAGTCAGGGGCGCGGCAAAGGCCGTATCGACCCCCGCCATGGCAAGCCCCGTTCCGGCCGCAGCGCCGAGGAAATTGCGGCGGGACAGGTAGACCTGCCGGGGTGTGATGTCTGATGCCGGGATCTGCGGAAAGCGATAGGCGGGCATGGTATGTCTCCTGACGGCGCAGATGCGCCTTTCCTTCTCTCATACGTAGTCCGAATGCATTTGGTTTCACAGGTTTGGCGATAATTGCCGGCACCACATTTGTGTGAAATCTCGCCCTGTATTGCCCCGGCCGAAAGGCGCTGCGGAACCCGATGTTGAAGCAACAGGCCCGCATCACCATCTCTATCCCTTGAAGCGGCCCGCTCGGGCCCACCGGCGAGGAGATGAACATGCCCGCAGGCACCTGGCGTGATGGGAAGCAAGGCCGTACCGCCGGCAGCGGTAATAAGGACCGCGGCGCCAATCACCGTTATGGCGGTAATTCCGGCGACCAGGCCGATGACGCCCTGAACAGTGCGGAAAGGCTGCGTCGCCTGAAGCGCCTGTCCATGATTGCCCGCCTGATGGATACGGCAGTCGGCATTCCCGGCACGCGCCTGCGTTTCGGCGCCGACTCGGTCTTCGGCCTCATCCCGATCGTCGGTGATGCGGGCGGCGCGCTTGTCGGTCTTTATATGGTCAACGAGGCGCGCCGCATGGGCGTGCCGCCGGAAAAGCTCGTTCGCATGCTCGGCAATATCGCGGCCGACGCAGTCGTCGGTGCGGTGCCCGTCGCAGGCGATATTTTCGATGTCTTCTTCAAGTCTCACCGCCGCAACCTGGACGTCGTCCTCGATCATTTCGGGCTTGATCAGCAAGACCTTCGACGGCCCCGCTGACGTCCCGGCCGGCCACTGACCCTTGCGGCCACTATGCCTTCCGGCAGTTGCGTTGGTCGCATCAACCGTACCGCACAGTACCGTTTTGCCCCTTGGCGGTAGTGACAGCATTTTTCCATTCGGCTAGAACTCCGGAAAACAGCTGGTTTTTGCGCGTTTCCGCATTAAGCGTTAGACTGCGTCATGCCTGAAAAGATCCGAGAAGGATCGAAGCAAGATCGAGGAAAGACCCATGCCCGCCTATCGTTCGAGAACGACCACCCACGGCCGCAACATGGCTGGTGCGCGCGCTTGGCGCGCCACCGGCATGAAGGATAGCGATT
Source organism: Shinella sp. UYSO24 (assembly GCA_902167985.1). Taxonomy (GTDB): domain Bacteria; phylum Pseudomonadota; class Alphaproteobacteria; order Rhizobiales; family Rhizobiaceae; genus Neorhizobium. Next base: position 116,142 of record CABHNZ010000001.1, on the reverse strand, counting down.
TCGGCAAGCCGATCATCGCGGTCGTCAATTCATTCACCCAGTTCGTGCCGGGCCACGTCCACCTGAAGGATCTTGGCCAGCTCGTCGCTCGCGAAATCGAGGCGGCTGGCGGCGTTGCCAAGGAATTCAACACGATTGCGGTCGATGACGGCATCGCCATGGGCCATGACGGCATGCTCTATTCGCTGCCCTCGCGCGAAATCATTGCCGACTCGGTCGAGTACATGGTCAACGCCCACTGCGCCGATGCGATGGTCTGCATCTCCAACTGCGACAAGATCACCCCCGGCATGCTGAATGCCGCGATGCGCCTCAACATCCCCGCTGTCTTCGTTTCGGGTGGCCCGATGGAAGCCGGCAAGGTCGTCCTGCATGGCAAGACCGTTGCGCTCGATCTCGTTGACGCCATGGTTGCTGCCGCCGACGACAAGATTTCCGACGAGGATGTTGCGGTCATCGAACGCTCGGCCTGTCCCACCTGCGGCTCGTGCTCCGGCATGTTCACCGCCAATTCGATGAACTGCCTGACCGAGGCGCTCGGCCTGTCTCTGCCCGGAAACGGATCGACGCTGGCGACCCATGCGGACCGCAAGCGCCTGTTCGTCGAGGCCGGCCACCTGATCGTCGATCTCGCCCGCCGCTATTACGAGCAGGAAGACGCCAGCATTCTGCCGCGCAACGTCGCGACGAAGCAGGCCTTCGAGAACGCCATGTCGCTCGATATCGCCATGGGCGGCTCCACCAACACGGTTCTGCACATCCTCGCCGCGGCCTATGAAGGTGGTATCGATTTCGGCATGGAAGATATCGACAGGCTGTCGCGCAAAGTGCCCTGCCTGTCCAAGGTCGCGCCGGCCAAGCAGGACGTCCATATGGAAGATGTTCACCGTGCGGGCGGCATCATGCGTATCCTCGGCGAACTCGATCGTGGCGGCCTCATCAACCGCGATTGCGTCACCGTGCATGAGCCGACGCTGGGCGATGCCATCGACCGCTGGGATATCACCCGTACCAACTCGGAAACCGTCCGCACCTTCTTCAAGGCAGCACCCGGCGGCGTGCCGACGCAGGTTGCCTTCTCGCAGTCGTCGCGTTGGGACGAGCTGGATGATGACGGCGAAAAGGGCGTCATCCGCTCGGTCGAACATCCTTTCTCCAAGGATGGCGGTCTGGCTGTTCTCTACGGCAATATCGCGCTCGACGGCTGCATCGTGAAGACGGCCGGCGTCGACGAATCGATCCTGAAATTCACCGGCCCGGCGGTCGTCTTCGAGAGCCAGGATGCCGCCGTGAAGGGCATTCTCGGCAACGAGGTGAAGGCCGGCGATGTCGTCGTCATCCGCTATGAGGCCCGAAGGCGGCCCCGGCATGCAGGAAATGCTCTATCCGACGAGCTACCTGAAGTCGAAGGGCCTCGGGAAGGCCTGCGCGCTGATCACCGATGGCCGCTTCTCCGGCGGTACTTCCGGTCTGTCGATCGGCCATGCCTCGCCGGAAGCGGCTCAGGGCGGCGCGATCGGCCTCGTCCAGCAGGGCGACATGATCGAGATCGACATCCCGAACCGCACGATCCATCTTGCGGTATCGGACGCCGAACTCGCCGCCCGTCGACATGAGCAGGAAGCCCTGGGCTGGAAGCCGGCGGCGCCTCGCAAGCGCAACGTCACGACGGCACTCAAGGCCTATGCAGCCTTCGCATCGTCCGCCGATAAGGGTGCAGTCCGTATCCTGCCGGAATAATCTCCGGCCACGGAGACCAAGGAATTCAAAAGGCCCGTCGGCTTTCACCGGCGGGCCTTTATGTTATTCTGGCACCAAATAGCCCGAAGGAGGCGCCCCATGTCGCAGCTTCATCGCATCACGTTTGATACCGAGGTTTGCTCTGGCCGCCCGACGATCCGAGGTATGCGCATCCGCGTGAAAGATATCCTCGACCTCATGGCAGCGGGTGCGGATAAAGGCGAGATCCTCGAAGATTTTCCGATGCTCGAAGCGGAAGATATCGCGGCCGTCCTGGAATATGCGGCCAAGCAGAGCGATCATGTTGTGCTGCGCGTGGCGTGATGCGGTTCCTGATCGATGCACAATTGCCGCCGGCCCTGGCGCGATGGTTGGCAGATCAGGGGTTCGAGGCGGAGCACGTTTCCGAGCGTAATTTACAGACCGCATCGGACCGGCAAATATGGGACTATGCGGTTGCGTCGAAGGCCGTCATCATCACAAAGGATGAGGATTTCTCGCAACGCCGGGCCCTGGTCACTGATGGGCCGGCGATTGTGTGGATACGCCTGCCAAATAGCCGCCGTCGAGATCTGTTGGTCTGGTTTGATAAAGCCTTGCCCGGAATAGTGGGCGCTCTGCAAGACGGTGAGACCCTGATCGAGGTCATCTGACAAAAAAAGGCCGGCGCATCAGGCCGGCCCTCGTTACATCTCACATCGGAAAAGCGAGCCCGGCTGAGCTCACATCAGGATGTAATCGACCGGCTTCGGCATGGGGGGCAGATCCTTGTCGCCCATCATGCCGCGCAGGTTGATCTCGATGATACTGGAGATGGCGGCGATCGGCAGGTCGTTCGGGCGGGTGCCGAACGGTTCCTCCAGTTCGTCGCCGAGAGCATCGAGCCCGAAGAACGTATAGGCGACCAGCGCTGCCACAAGCGGCGTTACCGGGCCGAGCACATCCGCAAACCGAAGGGCATCATGAAGCAGAAGAGATGCGCCGTGCGATGCAGAAGCAGCGTATAGCCGAAAGGCACCGGCGTGCTTTTCAGTCGCTCGCAGATGCCGACCGCATTCGTCAGCCGCGACAGCGTATGATCGAGCATCGAAAACTCGATGTCGCTCAGAAGATTGTTTTCACGCAGCTCGATCATCAGCCGGGTGATCTGGTTTGCAGCCTCGATCGGCGGATGCGGCGAGGCGCGCACGGCATCGCAGACGTAAGGCGCCAGAAGCCTCTTCGCACTGTCGGCAGGACAGTCTCCGCCACGCAGATATCTCACCAGCTCGTCCGACAGAACGACGGTCAGGTTGAGGATGCGCCGGCGGATATCGGCGGCCTCTGCACTCCGGCGGGCAAAAAGCTCGCTCTGGCGGGCAAGGTCACGGCTGGCGACGAGCAATTCGCCCCAGTTCTTGCGGGCTTCCCACCAGCGGTCATAGCAGGCGCCGTTGCGGAAGCTGAGGAAAATCGAGAGCGCGATGCCGATCAGCGCAAAGGGCGCTCCGGCAACAGACGGAATGAATTCGGGAATTTCGCGATGTCCGACGACGATCAGCGCCGACATGGCCGTGACCACGAGAAGCTGGGGGAAGATGCGTTGGATGACGGAACCGCGGAGGATGAAGAAAAGACGCCCGAGGCTGGGGCGTCGCGAACGATCATGACTGGACTGCCGGATTGGCTGAGGATGAATGAGGTGAATATTCCGGTATCGCGGGCCGGGGGCCGGTTGCCCGCCACGGCCAGGATCCCTCGCTCCCGTATCCTCTCCAGAAAATCGCAAGCCGCCGCCGAACAACGCGCCGACCCTATGCCATTGCTTGGCCAGCTCACAGAGATCGTTTCGTCATGCGTCGGAAAGTCGCGCACTGTGTGTGATCTGCATCAATAGCGGAGCCGCCCGACGCTCCGATCCTGCACCGGCGGGCCGAGGCACAGCCCGCCGGTGCTGTTTCGCTCACAGGGGGCGGTCAAGGCCCTTGTACGCTTCCTGCAATTGCTTCAGCCGTTCCTCATAGGCCTTGCCGATGCAGGCGGCATCCGCTGCACAGGCCTGCCGACGCTTCAGCCAGACGGTCTGCTCGTCCTGCAATTTGCCGCGATTGCCCATCGGCAGGAGGCTGGTCAGGATATCGAATGTCGTCACCATCTTCACGTCGGCATCGTTCAGCGCCCGCGTATCGCAGACACCTTCTCGTCGGCGGCAAGGTCCGGGCGCTCGCAGTCGAAGCTTGCGGCCGCCGCAGGCGAGGGCATGGCGACGATCGCCGTAATGCTGGAGGCGAATATCAGGCTAAGGCGCCCATGACCATGGCAGCGATGGCCCTTGCTGGCCGCGCCCGGCGGTCGGCGGTCTTGCGTTGCTTGAAAGGCGTCTCGAATGCGGCGTTTGTCATGTCTGTCCTCGGTTGCGGCCGGGGCTCAGAATGCCGCCCATAGCCATTTGCCGAGTAAGATGAGGCAGACAAGCCAGATGACAAGGATGAAGGCGAGGCCGGTTTTGCTCAGCGGCTTTTTCATGCCGGCGGCTTTGGCCCGAAACTCGGCCATCAGGGCAGGCGGAACCAATCTGACGGAGAGCAGAATGCCGAGCGGCACGATCAGCAGGTCGTCGAGATAGCCGAGAACGGGAATGAAGTCCGGAATGAGATCGACAGGCGAAAGCGCATAGGCGGCAGTCGCTCCGGCCGCCAGCTTCGCGCCGAGCGGGACACGGCTGTCGCGCGCCGCAAGCCACAGCGCCACGATCTCGCGTTTCAGCCGCTTCGCCCATGCCTTCGCCGCATCGAGCCATTTGCCTGCCGCCGTCATGCCTGTCCGCCTGTCATTCCCGCTGAACTCCGCTATCTGTGCATCCATGTGCCCGATGAGACCCCGCCTGCGCGATTCGGTCCTGTTTCGGCCACCTTTCTTTTTAAGCGTGCCGCGCTACAAATCGATGCAAATTTGCCATGAGGAATCACATGCTCACGATGTCGAAACGCCTGTCGACCGGTCTTCTCGTCCTGGCCCTGATGTGTCCGGCCGCAGTCCCGACGGTGGCGTTGGCGCAGGATGCCACGAAGGTTGTACCGCAAAGCCACGAGCAGATGCAGCTCTCCTTCTCGCCGCTGGTCAAGCGCACGGCCGGCGCCGTGGTCAATGTCTATGCCGAGCGTCTCGTGCAGCGTCAGAGCCCGTTTGCCGGTGATCCCTTCTTCGAACAGTTCTTCGGCCAGCGCATGCCGAACCGTTCGGAAAAGCAGTCGTCGCTGGGCTCCGGCGTGATCCTTTCGCAGGATGGCCTCGTCGTCACCAACAACCACGTCGTCGAAAATGCCGATGACATCAAGATTGCACTCGCCGATGGTCGGGAATTTCCCTGCGAGGTCGTCTTGAAGGATGCGACCGTCGATCTCGCGGTCCTGCGCATCAAGTCGAAGGAACATTTCCCGGTTCTGGCGCTTGCCAATTCCGACAAGGTCGAAGTCGGTGATCTCGTCCTTGCTATCGGCAATCCCTTCGGCGTCGGCCAGACGGTCACGAGCGGCATTGTTTCCGCGCTTGCCCGCAACCAGGTCTCGTCGGGTGATTTCGGCGTCTTCATCCAGACCGATGCCGCGATCAATCCGGGCAATTCCGGCGGTGCGCTGATGAACATGAATGGCGAGCTGATCGGCATCAACACGGCCATCTTCTCGCGCGGCGGCGGCTCGAACGGCGTCGGCTTCGCCATTCCCGCCAATCTCGTAAAGTCTTCCTTGCGGCCGCGCGGATGGCAAGAAGACCTTCGAGCGCCCCTATGTCGGCGCCACCTTCGATGCCGTGACCTCCGATATTGCCGAGGCGCTTGGCCTCAAGGCAGCCCGTGGCGCGCTCGTAACCCGTGTCACCGAGGGTGGCCCGGCGGATAGGGCCGGTCTGAAACCCGGTGAAGTCGTCACCGCCGTCGATGGCGAGCCCGTCGAACATCCCGATGCACTTGGCTACCGCCTGACCACCGCCGGCCTCGGCCGCGACGCAACTCTTACACTGCAGACGGCGAGCGGCGTGCAGGAGGTCAAGCTGAAGCTTGAGGCCCCGCCGGAAACGGTCGCCCCTGACGAGCGCCTGATCGACGGCCGCAATCCCTTCTCCGGCCTTCGCGTCGCTAACCTGTCGCCGAAGCTTGCGACCGGCCTGCAGATGTCGCCGGACAAGACCGGTGTCGTCGTCGAGGATGTCAGCCGCGGCTCGCCCGCCGCCCGCCTCGGTTTCGAGCCGAAGGATATTCTCATCGGCCTCAACGGCGAGAACATCACCTCGACCAAGACGCTCGCCGCGATGCTGAACGACGATCCGGGTGTCTGGCGCGTCGAGATCGAGCGCGACGGCAAGCGTATCCGGCAGTTCTTCAGATGAGTGATGATCTCTTCGCGCCAAAGGTCCCGCAGGAAGTCGCCAACCGGCGGCCGCTTGCGGATCGCCTGCGGCCGAAGACTCTGGACGAAGTCAGCGGCCAGCCGCATCTGACCGGGCCCGATGGCGTGCTTCGCCGTATGATCGCATCGGGCTCGCTCGGCTCGATGATTTTCTGGGGCCCGCCCGGCACGGGAAAGACCACGGTCGCCCGGCTCCTCTCGGGCGAGGCGGGACTGGCCTTCGAGCAGATCTCCGCCATCTTTTCAGGCGTCGCCGACCTTAAGAAGGTCTTTGAAGCCGCCAAGCTTCGACGTCTCGGCGGACGACAGACCTTGCTCTTCGTCGACGAGATCCATCGCTTCAATCGTGCCCAGCAGGATAGTTTCCTGCCGGTCATGGAGGATGGCACGATCATTCTCGTCGGAGCCACCACCGAAAACCCGAGCTTCGAGCTCAACGCGGCACTCCTGTCGCGCGCTCGCGTCCTGACATTCCGGTCCCACGACGAAGAGAGCCTCGCCGAACTCCTGAAACGCGCCGAGGAGGTGGAGGCACGCCCGCTGCCGCTGGATGACGAGGCGCGCCAGACGCTCCTGCGCATGGCCGATGGCGATGGCCGCGCCGTGTTGACGCTCGCTGAAGAAGTCTGGCGTGCGGCCCGACCTGGCGAGGTCTTCGATACGGTGGGGCTGGCGGAGGTCGTGCAACGACGAGCGCCGGTGTATGACAAGGCACAGGATGGCCATTACAACCTGATCTCGGCCCTGCACAAAGCCGTCCGTGGTTCTGATCCGGATGCGGCGCTCTACTATCTCTGCCGCATGTTCGATGCGGGCGAGGATCCGCTCTATCTGGGCCGGCGGCTGGTCAGGATGGCGGTGGAAGATATCGGCCTTGCGGACCCGCAGGCGCTGGTCATCTGCAATGCGGCCAAGGATGCCTATGAATATCTGGGCTCGCCGGAAGGCGAACTGGCGCTGGCCAATGCCTGCATCTACCTCGCCACCGCGCCGAAATCGAATGCCGCCTATATGGCCTATAACAAGGCCGTTCGGGCCGCCAAGGAAAACGGCTCGCTCCTGCCGCCGGCCCATATTCTCAATGCGCCGACCAAGTTGATGAAGCAGGAAGGTTACGGCAAGGGCTATCGTTACGACCACGACGAGCCCGATGCCTTTTCCGGTCAGGATTATTTCCCGGAGAAAATGGGTCGTCAGACTTTCTATGAGCCCGTCGAACGCGGTTTCGAGCGCGAGATCCGCAAGAGGCTGGACTGGTGGTCACGCCTCAGGCGCGAACGCGGCGAGGAGTGAAGAACGCTCGCGGCTCTGTGGGCAGCGAGCGGTCAGGGATCAGGACGCCTGCAGTTCCGGAATGGCTGTGACGCGATTGGCCGCGTTCTTGGGCGGCATCATCGTCACCGAAGAACCTGCAAGGCCATGATGGCCTTCCTCGTCGACGATCAGATGCCAGTGCCCGCTTTCGGGAACCGCGAGCTTGATCGGCGACTTGCGTGCGACGCCACCGATATACTGGAAGTCGAGGAGCTCGGTGAAACGCTGGAAATTGCCGGCCGTCATCAGCCTGACATTGGCCACCGCATTAAGCGTGACTTCGATCGTCGAGCCGGCACGCAGCGCCTTCAGATCGTAATGCGTATAGCGGAATTTTGGCTGCGCCATGGTTCCCTCGATGGCCAGTCGGCCCTGTTCTGAGATGATACAGACGAGCCTATACGCGGGATCTTAAAGAAAGGTGGAACCTTAGGGCGCCCTAATTGTTATCCACTCGAAGCTGATGAAGGTGCAGGATCCACGGCACCGGAACAGTCAGGAAGAGATAACTCCGTGCGGTGCTCGTCCCCTGCCACCGCGCCACAACAAAAACAACGATTGACCTCCAACTCAAAGGCCCGCCGTTTCCGGCGGGCCTTTTTTCTGATCTAGTTTCCTTGATTGATTTCAGTATGTTGAAACCGAAAACGGATTCAATCTGTCAGGCACTTGACTCAATCTTTGAGGTTTTCCACATCGAGCTGCGTGGTCAGGGCGAAGATGGTCGAGCAGATCGGTGTCGGGACGCCCGCGAGCTTGCCGAGCGATACGACCATGCCGTTGAGGGGCAGGATTTCGAGCGGCTTGCGGCTGGTCAGATCCTGAAGCATGGAGGTGCGGATCGGCCCGGCCTTGCCGGAATTGATCAGGTGCTGTTCGGCGCTCATCTCGAAACGGCAGCCGAGCGCGGTGCCGACAGCCTCGACCTCGCCCATCACGGCGGCGACGGTTTCGCGAAGCTCGTCCTTTGCGTAGATCCGGTCCATTGTCGCGCGCGTCAGCGCACTGATCGGGTTGAACGAGGCATTGCCGCGCAGCTTCGTCCAGATCTCGTCGCGGATCCGTGCCGTCTGGAGAATGGTGAGGCCCGCCTTGCCGAGCAGCTGCGAAATGGCAATGAGGTCGTCGCTGATCTCGCCCGAAGGTTCGCCAAGGAAGAAGCGGCCATTGCCGCTGAGACGGATCTTGCCGGGCTCGATGACTTCGGCACCCTGATAGCAACGCAGCCGAGCACGCGCTCCGGCCCGATCAGCCTCCAGAGCTTGCCCTCGGGATCGATTTCGGCAAGCTGGCGTTCCGCATGGCCGCTGGCTTCGTCCGCATGAAAATACCACCACGGAATACCATTGAGGATCATCACCACCCGGGTGCCTTCCTTGAGCAGACTGGCTATGCCGTCAGCTGCGGCCGAAAGCTGGTGGCCCTTGAGGCCTGTAATGATCAGATCCTGCTTGGGAAGCTCGGAAGGGTCATTCGTTGCCGTGACCTTTGCCTTGATGTCCGGAATGGATGCATCGGCATAGGTGACGGTCAGGCCGTTCTCCCGGACGGCCTCAAGATGCGCGCCACGCGCCACGACCGACACGTTGACCTCGTCTCCCAGCGACGAGGCGATCTTTGCCGCGAATGCGCCGCCGAGCGCCCCGGCGCCATATACGCAGATATTCCTGAATGTCATGGATTGTTCCCGTGTGTGTACGTTGACATGAACGTAGGGAACTATGGCACGCCCCGCGACGGGAGGAATGCCCAATTGACGCTCGGCGGTGAAAAATTATTCCCCGTCAATGTGATGATGCAACCGGCAGTAACTCGTTGCGGCGGAGTTCATCAATCGCTGCAACTGCCTCCTCCAGCGTCCAGCCGGCATTGATCGCCGCGGCGATCATCTTGATCTCCGCTTCCTCCTCCAATGCCATGAACAGGGGCTCAAGCGCTTCCTGAACCGTCAGGACATGGTCCTTGGAGGAGGTGATGGATGGTCGGGCGGCTGACATGGGCATGGATCAGGGTCTCCTGTTTCGAGTGACTGTTTTGTGTGGGCTCTCTTTTGCGTGATCGAATCCTCTAAAGTGGCGAGAGGGCGAAAATGTTCCAGCGCTCGCAAATTTTTCTCGCGCACTGTTTCTGCATGCGGAGATCTCTGGCGATGGGTCAATGGTCGTGATCTAACCCGGAGCGGCATTTCTTGATGGAGGCAATCGGACATGACGGTCATAGCGGTTATCGGGGCAGGGGCGATGGGAAGCGGCATTGGCCGCCTGCTGGTCGAGGGCGGAGCAAGTGTCATCACCAATCTCGACGCCGATCGCCGCCACGAAAAAGCGGGCCGCTGACGCCGGCATGCGCGAGGCCGGCTGGGACGAGATTGTGGCGGCCGGCATCATCCTCTCGATCATCCCGCCTTCCGAGGCGGTCGAAGTTGCTGAAACGTGGCTGCCGCATCGAGGGCTGCCGGCAAGACGCCGGTCTTCATCGATTGCAATGCCATCGCACCCGATACGATGACGGCCGTTGCCGCTGCGGCTGCAGATGGCGGCGCAGGCGTGGTCGATGGCTCGATCATCGGCATGCCGCCGGTGCCGGCCAGTGGTCAAACGCCGGCCAAGGTGCCGCGCCTCTATCTGAGCGGCGGGCCGGAGGGTGTCGAAACGGTTCTTGTCAGCCACGGCCTCAAGGTCACACGCCTTGCAGGCGAAATCGGCGCCGCCTCGGCACTGAAAATGTGCTATTCAGGCATCAACAAGGGCCTCGTCGGTCTCGGCACGGCGATGTATCTGTCCGCCATCCGCTCCGGTGCCGATGAAGGCCTGCGGCGTGAAATGGCAGACAGCGTTCCGCAGGTTGCCGATCGTCTCGCCCGCGGCATTCCCGACATGTATGCCAAAGCCTATCGATGGGTTGCCGAGATGGAGGAGATCGCCGATTTCCTCGGCAATGACGATCCCGCTTCGCTGATCTTCCGCGGCATGGCCGGGCTTTATCGCAAGATGGCCGAAGACCGGGAGGCCGGCGGCGAGCTGGCGAAAGCGCTGGACGAGCTGATCGCCAACCGCTGACCGCCGTGATGGGGCAAAGGCCCCCGGTCGGCCTGCCCGTCGGTTGGCCGGTCGGTCGGCCGGTGAATGATCCGGTCAGGAACAGGGCAAGCGGCCTCGCCGCCGGCCTGTCTCTTCTGGGTCAACTGGCCGCTGCATCCGGTTCGCCGGCCGCGATCCGCACCCGGCGGGCGGCTTCCGCTGCCGCAACGCCACCGGAGGGGTCGCCGCTTCCTCCGCCGCCCACATTGACCGTGGGCTGGGCAAAGGCGATGCCGTTTTCTCGGAACGCATCGCGCAGCATCGCATAGGCCTTGCGGCGGATATAACTCTGCTGGTTGGTCGGGACCGTCACCATGGCGAAGCTGATGACGATGCCATATTCCCCGAAATCCTCGACACCCTTCATCTTCAGCGGCTGGATGAACAGCGAGCCGATTTCCGGATCGTCGAGCATCTGCTGGCCGATCGATTTGCCGATCTTGCGCGCTTTCTCGATATCCGTGTCATAGGGCACCGAGACGCGGAATTTTGCCTTTGCCCAGTCACGGCTCATGTTTTCCACGGCACCGAGCTCGCCGAAGGGAATGGTGAAGACCGGCCCGCGGTGATGACGCAGCTTCACCGAGCGCAGGCTGAAGCCCTCGACCGTGCCCTTGTAGTTTTTCGCCTGAATATATTCACCGACGCGAAACGCATCGTCGAACAGGTAGAAGAAGCCGCTGATGACATCCTTCACCAGCGTCTGCGAGCCGAAGCCGATGGCGACACCGAGAATGCCCGCACCTGCAATCAGCGGGCCGATCTCGACGCCGAGATCGCCGAGCACCACGATGCCGGCGATGATGAACAGGGCGACGGCGAGAACATTGCGCAGGATCGGCAGAAGCGTCGAGAGCCGGGTCGCCTGCGCGTCATGGGATGGTGCGGCAGCCGGAGCGGCCCCGGGTGCTGCGCCGGCATGCGGCGTGCCGTCCTCGCCGAGCGCCACGGCTGTTGCAAGCGGGGAGCCGAAACCCTGTCCTGCCACCTGCCGGTCGATTGCCGCCTTGGCGAGGTGCCAGGCGAGATCGGCAAGAAGGATCACAATGATGCTTTTCAGAATGCCGTAGAAGAGCATCGAATACTGCGGGTTCTCATGGATCAGCGCGTCGCGGTCGATTTCCCAGATCAGCGCGATCCAGGCCACGGCCAGCGCGATGATGCCGGCCCGCACCCCGCGCACCGTGAGCACGATCCGCGTATCGGAATGATCCGCCGCAAGATGTCGGGCCACATGATCGCGGACCGTGTGGCTCACGGCTTTCAGGATCGGCGGCAGCACGAAAGCATAGAGGCCGAGCCAGAAGACGGCGCGCAGCCCAAGGCACCAGACGATCCAGAGAGCCAGAAGGTAAAGCGAAAGGCCCACCTTGATGCCCGGTCCGGCCTTCATCCGCGCCCAGACGGTCTCGATACCAAGGGCCAGAAGCACGCAGGAGAAGAGATAGGCGATCGCATGCCTGACCTGCCAGGCGAGATCGAGCAGCGAGACGGCGATACCCGTCGCGATCGCAAAGGCGAGAATGCCGGCAAGCAGCCGCAGCCGCCGGTGCAGTTCCGGATGGGCGGTAAGACCGATGGCCGTTGCGACCAGCCTGTAGGCGACGAAGGCAGTCAGATAGCTGACGATCACCAGCCTGCCGAGCGGCGGCCAGTCGAAGGCGAAGAACAGGATGGCCATTGTCGCGGCAAACACCGCGACCGGCAGAAATTCCTGCACGCCGCCGCCATGCCGGCCCCAGCGCCGTCGAAAGACCGCCTCGACGACCATGCCGACAAGGATGAAGCCCGCAATGACGAGGAGAATGGGCGCGGAATCATGCGACATCGCATCGTCCCGCAGGCGCGATATGCCACCGCCGACCGCCGCCGGTATATCGGGTATGGCGCGCACGATGGCGTGGATGCGGCCACGCGTATGCTCCTCCCAGGACGACATGGTGGAGGCCATCATGTCCATCGAGGACGGATCGCCATCCGCTGCCGGCTGCGCCGCTGCCGGTTGGGCCGTAGACGCGGCTGGCGCTTGAGCGACAGAGGATGATGGAGATGGAGAATGTAAGGTGGGTGGCGAGGTGGAGGTTGATGTCGGGGCAGCCGTCGCTGGTGTGCCGTTTTTCGACGTCGCCGCGTTGGCAGATGAGGCTGGGGCCGGTGGTGAGGAGGGGTTGGCGGGCAGCCGCGGCCAGCCATTGGCGAACCTCCGGGTCATTCAACAGACGGATCAGCTGATCGACCTTGGCCTCCTGTGGTGTTCCACCCTGTCCTGAAACTTGCTGGGCCAAGGCGACGCTTCCGGACATCGCTGCAGCCGGTATCGCCGCAAGGAGAAGAAGACAAAGCGCAAGCAGCCGTATCCTGCCTGTGAGCCCTTCCGACGCCGACGCGTTTCTTCGTGCACCTCTGGCACTTTGCGGCAAGCCTGCCGGTATAGTGGCCCACAGGTCCTGACGTGATGCTGGCCTTGCCGAGATTTCGGATGACGTTCTCCCACCCATATTCGCCTGTCCTCCCGAGCCGCCGCCACCTTCGGCCGGAGGCTCATTTCATCCACGTTATCAAAGGCACTCCATCTCTGCCATTGTCTTGAAGAATGCTGGCGAGGAAGATCCTCATGCAAACGTGATGAGCAGCCGGGAAAGATTCGCGCCGTCTCGCGCGGCGGTTAAGAGAGTGTTTATCAAATCGTGAAAATAAGAGGCTTCTGCGTGCAGTGCGGGGCGAACGGCGGGGTAAGCCGGGTCCGCTTCACCGACAGGTCTTGGGCGGGGCAGTCGGGATTTGGACGCGGAAGTGTAACCTTGAGTAAGAGCCTGCGGATCATGCAGCCACAGGCCGTGTATGGAGTTTAGCATGACCTTGAAAGCCAAGCCCCTGGCCCTGGCGATTGCCGCCGGCCTTTTCACCACCCCGGTTTTGCAGCCGACATGGTAAACAGCTATTCCGAGCCGCCGGCCTATAACGGCCCGACCGGCACGTCGAGCGGCTGGAACGGCGCCTATCTAGGCGCCCATGGCGGCACGACCTCGCGCAAGCTGATGCCGTTCAGCGGCGGCGCTGGCCTGAATGCAGGCGTGCAGGGCGGCTATAATGCCGAAGTCGGCGGCGCTGTCGTCGGCGGCGAACTGGACTTTTCCTACCTGGGCGACGCCCATGTGAAGGGCACTGGCGGTTCGCTGAAGGAACGTCATCGCCTGGCCGCCAAGGCCAAGGTCGGCATGCCGATGGACCAGACGCTGATCTACGGCACGACCGGTCTCGCCATGACCAACTACCGCGACAACGGTTCGGTCGAGGGTCCCGATGGCTGGAAGCCGGGCTTCATCGTCGGCGCCGGCGTCGAGCAGAAGCTGACGGACAACATCTCCGCCAAGGTCGAGTACAATTACACGATGACCAATGGCGTGCGCTCCAGCAATGGCGGCGTGTCCTCCAAGAAGGACGTCCACGACCACACGATCGAAGCCGGTATCAACTACCACTTCTGATCACTTGAGATCGATCAAGGAAAAAGGGGGCGCTGCCCCCTTTTTCTGTTTGTGCCGATGGTGCTGATTGTGCCGAAAACCGGTCTGGCCGGTATCATTTCATTGCGGCGCCGAGCTTGTTCCTGGGCTACAGAGATCTGGTTTGGAAATCAGGTCGGTTGGGTCGAAAGGCCGTTGCGTTTGGCATTCGCGATGCAGGAATATTTGTCTGAAAAAGCCTGATGTGACGCTCCGACAATCCGGCCATTTTGGGCCTGCCGCCTCCATCTCCACCCATCTGGCTGCTCACCGAACTGCCATTTGTCACCAATGTTGTCGCGACAACTGAGCATATGTATTCCCTCTCGATTGTAAGGGAGTATGTCGCGCTCTATCGCTCGGTGCTACCAACCATGGACATCCTAAGGTTGCCGCAAATTGTTTGACTTACTTCAGATGAATGGTGAGATTTCTGAGACCATTGGCCTTCGCAAGGACAACCGTCGATGCGGCTAATGTACTGTTTCTGGCGAGATTGGTAGCGGCCGATGTTGCCGAATGCGACTGATGTCGGAGGCATCACGAACGAGATTTCAGCAACGTGCGACCGCCATTGGTTGTGCGTCTATGCCACTGCGTCGAGGGCGATATACGTGCGTGTCCATTAACAAGACTGCCTAGCCGTCCGACCAGAACCGGCTGCGATCGAAATCACGACTGATCGCGGCGGGCAGGGGCAGGGGCGGGTGAAGGCTGTCGCCTGTGGTCCGATCCATCTCCGCGCCTTCGGTTTCGGGCGCAAAGCGGTCGAGATCGGCCGCACCTGCGCTGTGATCCATCAGGGCGCGATCGATCGGCACGGGGGCGAGCATGCCCACGGCGCTGCCGGGTGGCGAGATCGCCCAAGCGATCAGCTCGTCCTGCCCGTCGAATTCCTCTTCGGCATCGAGATCGACCGGCTCCAGCGGCAGCGAGGCGATGGAGGACTTCGGTTCTTTCAGTCGCGTGCCGTAATCGGCTGCGATGCGATTGAAGGCGCGGCTCTTCGAGGGTGCCAGTGCGGCTGTCACGAGCGGCGAGACGCCGGCGCCGGCAGAGGGGCGCATGGCCGGAATGACACCGAGCGAGGCGGTCACGATCGGATCCGTCGCTTGATCGCTGGGCGTCGTGCCGGGAATTGTCTTGACCGGCCGCAGCGAAGGGGCAGGCACGGCAAGAGCAGCGAGATCGGCAAAGGCCGGCGTGCCCGGCCGTTTCGGCGTGTTGCGGCCGTCGCGCTCGATTGC
The DNA here is from genome assembly GCA_902167985.1 of Shinella sp. UYSO24. Classification (GTDB taxonomy): domain Bacteria; phylum Pseudomonadota; class Alphaproteobacteria; order Rhizobiales; family Rhizobiaceae; genus Neorhizobium. Next base: position 100,870 of record CABHNZ010000001.1, on the reverse strand, counting down.
GCCATCATCAGCCTCGTCATCCAAGGAAGCGTTCGCCTCTGCCATCTGCGCGGCGAAGGCGGCAGAGGGCCGGTTTTCGGCACGGGCAGCATGGCGGTTAGCAGACTGCCCCGCGCTTTCGACGGAGAGGCGGGCATCGGCACGGCGCCCTCATCGTCATCCGAGCCGCTATCTGCCTGCCCGATGGAAGATGCGAGCTGGATCGACTGCGGTCCGACGCGCCGCTTGTAATCGGCAAGCGCCACATCATAGCCCGGCAGCGGTTTGCCATCCGGCGGCAGATGCAGCGTGCGGCCATTGGGGAAGAGTTTTGCCAGTTCCTGACGCGCCATGCGCGGCCATGCGCGCACGCTGCCGACATCCACATGCACGAAGGGCGACCCGGATGTCGGATAATAGCCGACGCCACCCGCCTGCATCTGCATCGCAAGTCCCCGCAGCGTCGAGAGTTTCACGCCCGGAATGTAGAAATCCATCGCCTTGCCGAGCATGTGCTGGCTTTTCTTGGCAACGCCTGTCGTGCGCGAGCGACCGCGCAGCATCGCATTGGTGGCCGGCGACCGGTAGGCGGATACGACATGGATGAAGTCGCGCGCATTGGTGCGGTCATAGAGTTGCCAGACGATATCGAGAAGCCGCGGATCCATCCGGGCATTTTCATTGCGGCGCCAGTCGCGGAGCAGGCGGTTGATCTTGGCAAGCCCGGCCGGATCGAAGCGACCGTTACGCTTGTAGGTGATCGTTGCCCTCTCGCCGGTATGGACGAAATAGAGTTTGAGCGAACGGTCCTGCGCTTCGGCAAGCGATGCCGAGCCGAAAAGGGCGGCAAACCCGAGTGCCGCCATCCGCACCGCCCTCATGAAAGGCTTCAGAAAACCGACAGGGCCACCCGGCAGAGGACCGCAAGAAGAAATGTTCGGCAACTCGGACAACAGACAAACCCACTCGACTGGACGCTTCGACAAGAAGGCAGAGGCGAGGGGAAGATAGATCCGCACCCGCATGCAACTGCGGGCAATTATGGTCAATGAATTGCTAACAGGAGGTTGATGGGCGGTTGTGCGCGCCAAAGTGGTGCATCACGAGGACGTTATGAGAGGGGCGGGCTGCAATGGCAGTCACCAGAGGCTCATTCAATCTGCAAGGGCAGCGAGTTGAGATGCGTTTAGCCAAGCCGCGGGACGATCGGCAGCGCCTCCTTCGTGAATGTCAGGATAGTGGACAGGTCGGCGACCAAGTCCATGCGGTTACAGCACTTCCATTAGCTCGTTGAAATTCTGCGAAATATAGTTCGCCCGCTCCGGCTATGGTGAAGCTTGAGTTAGCCACTGAGCCTCACGTCTACTGTCCCAGCCACGTACCCAGCATATCCTGCGTAACCCGGATAGCCCGGATAACCAGGGTAGCCCGGATAACCCGGATAACCTGGGTACCCTCGATATGGCACGGAGGTTTTCCTCAAGAGGCGGTTGCCGAAGATGGAACCAAGATAGGCACCGGTCGTATCGACTGCATCGCTATCACCCCAAGGAAACCAGCCGACCCATTTGCCGCTAGTGTCAAACAGGTACCTGTCATCGGGAGAGCGTCTGAAGGCAATCCATTTGCCCCCATTGTTGAAAAAATGCTGGGTCATTTATTCAATCCCTTACAGAAGTTTATATGGTTCTCGCGGTACTTGTCTGGGTGTCGTCTCTTGTTCTTTCAGCGATGAGCAGTTTTTGGTTTCCCCGACGGTAGAAACAGCCGGGGAAACGCTTCATTACGCCGCCGACATGCTAGGTCAATGTCATCCTAGTGGCGGGCTAGAACTTCGATCAATAGTGTTCAAGAGCACCCGCTCGTCGCGCCGCAGGTGTCGCACTTCTCGCAGGTGCCGTTGCGCACCATCGTGAAATTCTGGCACTCGGAGCACATGTTGCCGGTATAGCCCTGGGCGATCGAGCGCATGCGGCGTTCGTTTTCCACCTTCTTGGCTTCCGTCTTGGCGGCGGATGCGTCGGCTGCGGCCTTGTCGGAGAACAGCGCGGTCGCGACCTGCTTTTCTTCGCTGACGATCTCCTCGGCGATCTCTTCGGCCAGTTCCTTGGCGCGCTCTTCATAATCGCGCTTGAAGGAAACCACTTCCGAGGTCGAGGCGGCGATCGTCGGCTCCAGCTTGCGGGCGGCAGAGCCGGCGAAAGACGTCACGGTCGCAGAGGCGCGGGCAGGAGCGGCGGTGGCCGAACCCTTGGCTTCCGAACCGGAAGCGCCCTTCTGGCCGCCCTGGATGAGCGTCGGCTTGTAGCCGCGCGTCCAGCCGGTCGAAACGAGCTGCGTCTTGCCTTCCTGAATACCCTTGCCGAGCGCCGTGTTGGAGAAGTCCGACGTATCGACATGCGCCAGATCGTGACGGCCGAGATAAGAGACGGCGAGTTCGCGGAACACGTAGTCGAGGATCGACGTGGCGTTCTTGATCGCGTCGTTTCCGGTCACGATGCCGGCCGGCTCGAACTTGGTGAAGGTGAAGGCCTCCACATATTCTTCGAGCGGCACGCCATACTGGAGACCCAGCGAGATCGCGATGGCAAAGTTGTTCATCATCGCACGGAAGGCGGCGCCTTCCTTGTGCATGTCGATGAAGATCTCGCCGATGCGGCCATCGCCGAATTCGCCGGTGCGCAGATAGACCTTGTGTCCACCGACATTCGCCTTCTGGGTATAGCCCTGACGACGGTTCGGCAGCTTTTCGCGCTCGCGGGTGACGCGCTCGATGACGCGTTCCACGATCTTTTCGGTGATCTGCACGGCCTGGGCTGCGGTCGGCTGGGCAACCAGTTCCTCGATTGCCTCTTCCGCATCGTCTTCGTCGATCAGCGAGGCATTCAGCGGCTGCGACAGCTTCGAGCCGTCACGGTAGAGGGCGTTTGCCTTCAGCGCCAGCTTCCAGGACAGCATGTAGGCTGCGCCGCAATCTTCGACGGTTGCCTCGTTCGGCATGTTGATCGTCTTGGAGATCGCGCCCGAGATGAACGGCTGGGCAGCCGCCATCATGCGGATATGGCTTTCGACCGAGAGATAACGCTTGCCGATCTTGCCGCAGGGGTTGGCGCAATCGAAGACGGCGAGATGCTCGTCCTTCAGGAACGGCGCGCCCTCCAGCGTCATCGCACCGCAGACGTGAACGTTTGCAGCCTCGATGTCCTTCTTGGCAAAGCCGAGATGCTCCAGAAGGTTGAAGCTCATGTCGCCGAGCTGCTCGTCGGAAACCTTGAGCGTCTCCTTGAGGAAGTCTGCGCCAAGCGTCCACTGGTTGAAGACGAACTTGATGTCGAAGGCGCTCTTCAGGCGCCGTTGACGGCTTCGATCTTCTCGTCGGTAAAGCCCTTGGCCTTCAGCGTCGACGGGTTGACGCCCGGAGCCTGGTTGAGGTTGCCGTGGCCCACTGCGTAGGCTTCGATCTCGGCGATCTGGCTTTCCGAATAGCCGAGCGAACGCAGTGCATCCGGAACGGCGCGGTTGATGATCTTGAAATAGCCGCCGCCGGCGAGCTTCTTGAACTTCACCAGGGCGAAGTCGGGCTCGATGCCGGTCGTGTCGCAATCCATCACGAGGCCGATCGTGCCGGTCGGCGCGATAACGGTCGTCTGGGCGTTGCGGTAGCCGTGCTTCTCACCAAGTTCCAGCGCCTTGTCCCATGCAGCCTTGGCATGGACGACCAGCGTCTGGTCCGGGTTTTCCGAATGGTAGAGCGGAACCGGGTTGACCGAGAGCTGCTCGTAGCCCGAGGTCTCGCCATAGGCTGCGCGGCGATGGTTGCGCATGACGCGCAGCATGCTTTCGCGGTTCGGCGCGAATTCGGGAAGGGGCCGAGTTCGGAGGCGATTTCGGCAGAGGTTGCGTAGCAGATACCGGTCATGATCGCGGTCAGCGAACCGGCAATCGCACGGCCTTCCTTCGAGTCATACGGAATGCCCGAAGACATCAGGAAGCCGCCGATATTGGCATAGCCGAGGCCGAGCGTGCGGTACTGGTAGGAGAGTTCGGCAATTTCCTTCGACGGGAACTGCGCCATCATCACCGAGACTTCGAGCACGACGGTCCACAGACGAACGGCATGTTCGTAGTCTGCGATCGCGATGTTCTTCGTCGCCTTGTCCTTGAACTGGAGAAGGTTGAGCGAGGCAAGGTTGCAGGCCGTGTCGTCGAGGAACATGTATTCCGAGCACGGGTTCGAGCCGCGGATCGGGCCGCCGGCCGGCGACGTGTGCCAGTCGTTCATCGTCGTGTTGAAGTGGATACCCGGATCGGCGGATGCCCATGCGGCATAGGAAATCTGTTCCCAGAGATCCTTGGCCTTCAGCGTCTTCATCACGCGGCCGTCCTTGCGGGCGGTCAGGTTCCAGTCACCACCATTTTCCACGGCGCGCAGAAAATCGTCCTTCAGCGAGACGGAGTTGTTGGAGTTCTGGCCGGAGACCGTGAGGTAGGCTTCCGAATCCCAATCCGTGTCATAGGTCTTGAATTCGAGATCCTTGTAGCCCTGCTGGGCGAACTGGATGACGCGCTTGACGTAGTTTTCCGGAACCAGATCCTTCTTGGCAGCGCGGATTTCGCGCTTCAGGGCCGGGTTCTTCAGCGGGTCGTAGCAATCATCGCCGTCAGCCTCGCAGTTGACGCAGGCCTTCATGATCGCCTTCAGGTGCTTGGCGACGATCTTCGAGCCGGTCACGAGAGCGGCAACCTTCTGCTCTTCCTTGACCTTCCAGTTGATGTATTCCTCGATATCCGGATGGTCGATATCGACGACGACCATCTTGGCCGCACGACGGGTCGTGCCGCCGGACTTGATCGCGCCCGCCGCACGGTCGCCGATCTTGAGGAAGCTCATCAGGCCGGACGAACGGCCGCCGCCCGAAAGCTTTTCGCCTTCGCCGCGCAGGTGGGAGAAGTTCGAGCCGGTGCCGGAGCCGTACTTGAAGAGGCGCGCTTCGCGAACCCACAGGTCCATGATGCCGCCTTCGTTGACGAGATCGTCGCCGACGGACTGGATGAAGCAGGCATGCGGCTGCGGATGCTCATAGGCAGACTTGGACTTGGTCAGCTTGCCGGTGAACGGGTCGACATAGAAATGGCCCTGGCCGGGGCCATCAATGCCATAGGCCCAATGAAGACCGGTGTTGAACCACTGCGGCGAGTTCGGGGCGACGCGCTGGGTGGCGAGCATATAGGCAAGCTCGTCCATGAAGGCCGAGGCATCTTCTTCCGACGTGAAATAGCCGCCCTTCCAGCCCCAGTAAGCCCAGGTGCCGGCCAGACGCGTGAAGACCTGGCGCGCATCGACTTCCGAGCCGTAGCGCTCGTTCTCGGGCAGGTCCTTCATCGCCTTTTCATCGGCAACCGAACGCCACAGGAAGGAAGGAACATTGTTTTCCTCGACCTTCTTCAGGATCTTCGGAACGCCGGCCTTGCGGAAATACTTCTGCGCCAGAACGTCGGTCGCGACCTGCGAGAACTGCGCCGGCACGTCGATATCGGCCAGGCGGAATACGATGGAACCATCGGGATTGCGGATCTCGCTCACCGCCTTGCGGAATTCGATTTCCGCATAGGCGCCTTTTCCGGCTTTCGTGAAACGACGTTCGATACGCATTTGCCTTTTCCCTCGTCTGTTGTCCCGCGCTGCGGGCGCAAATATCCGGTCCGGCAGCTCGCCATCATGGGCAGCCGGCTGAAATTCATTGATCAGGTGATTCATCTCTAATCGATGCCAACCTGTATCTTGTGTCGATGGTGTCCGGCAACACTAAATATAGTGTTAAAGAATGATTTCCACCAGATCAAAATCGACTTCGCGGCTGGCTTTCGAGCGCACACGGATATCCGCTGTCAGGCATCCGTCATGGACGCGCTGGCACCTGTATTTTTCCGTGATACTCGATGAAGGAACCGGCCTCGTTACTCCCGGTTCAGTCGCCGCCGCAACATGGTCTCTTCATCGCAAATGGGGTGTGATTCGGTCAAGCCGTAGTTCGCAGGACTTTCTTAACCACAAGATATTGTGCTTTTTGGCTGTGGATAACGGGGACGACGAATCAGTCAAGAATCTCAAGGCCTTGGCGAAAGCCTCTCGTGCGACTGTGACATCGGCTCACGTTGATTGTGGCGTGAAAGCGGCAAAGCAAGGCCACGGAACCCCTGCATTTCCGCCTGTCTCAGGCCATATTGAGACATATCGGTAACAGGTGTCGCAGCATGCGTTTTTCCACCGCGAATTTTTTGTCGCCAAAGGGTTCTTGACAGCCTGATGACGGGTCGATGACGGGAAAATACGGGCGCTGACGTTACGTGAGGCGGGGCAGGTCAAGACCTGACCTTGGGGGATCCTCGACGCGGATCAATATCTTGAGCCTGCCCTGGGCGAAGTTTCGCCGCAAAAAAAATGGCCAGCCCAATATATAGGGGCCGGCCGGAGACCTGTCGGGACACATGTGGAAAAGGTGGCATGGGCGCCGCGCGCTGCAGCACCACCAGATCTTGTGGGTCTTAGCCGCGATGGCCCTTGGCGATCGGCTCCTGATAGGTGAAGCCCATGTCCCAGGGGAAATAGATCCAGGTGTCCTGCGAGACTTCGGTCACGAATGTATCGATCGTCGGCACACCCGACGGTTTTGCATAGACGCAGGCGAAATGTGCCTTGGGCAGCATGGCCCGCACTTCGAGCGCCGTCTTGCCGGTATCGGTCAGGTCGTCGACGACCAGCACGCCTTCGCCGCCGTTTTCCAGAAGCTCGGGCGAGATGCCCTTGAGCAGCACGGTTTCGCCCTGATCCACATAATCATGGCGGGTGGCGATGCAGACCGTGTCGATCAGGCGAATATTGAGTTCGCGCGAATGATCGCCGCCGGCACGAGGCCGCCACGGGTAATGCAGACGATGGCGCGGAAATCCTGACCGAGACCGGAGAGGCGCCAGGCAAGCGCGCGGGCATCGCGGTGGAACTGGTCCCAGGAAACGGGAAAGGCTTTGTCGGGAAGAGACATGGTCGATCTGCCGTGAGCGAGGGTTGATAAGTCATCGCTCATAGCGGGTTTGCCGCCATTCTGGCAAGCGTGATGCGATTTGCCGTTCGCCACCGGAGATTTTACGGGCGCCCTGACCGGCTACCGCATGGCGAGCGCCTGGGTTGCCGGCATCAGGCAATTGGGCGTCACCTTCTGCACATAGATGATGCTGCCGCGCCGATAGCCATAGGGCACCGCCCATCGCCCGACGACCTCCGCCGGCACGCCTTCGCAGGTGAGGATGGACGTTGCGGCATAGAGAACCGGCCCGCCGGTTGCCGCCGGCAGCGGGAACATCTGCTCGTAATAGCTTTCCGGAAAACCATCCCGCGGCTTGGCATAGATCGTCAGCGGCCGGTCGCGCAGCGTATAGAAGAGATCCGCCAGAATGCCGCGATCCCCGGCAACCAGAATGTCGATCTTCTCCTTCGCCGCCGTCTCGGCGATGAACTGGCTGACGGCGCTTCGCCCGACATAGCGCTTCATCACGAGATCGCCATTCGGCAGTCTGAGCGTGTAGGGAAAGACGGTGAGGAGGGGAATGAGAACGGCGATCACCGCATTGATGACGAGCGAGCTACGCATCACCCACCACGGCAGCCCCATCATCATCGCGCAGGCAAGCACGGTACCCGCCACATAGGCCGGCACACCCCAATTGGCGTTGGCATCGCCGAAGATCGCCTGGATGGTGATGAGGAGAATGCAGGGAAGGGAAAGCCAGGCGAGCAGTCTTTGCTGTTCCGTGTGCTGATCATGGCCCTGAGGCACGCCTCGTATCATCCGCCATCCGGCGAGAAGCATCATCGCAAACACGATCGGCCCGACGACGCCGAACTGCGCGGCAAGGAAACCTGCACCGTCAAGAATATCGATATGGGTCTTGTGGCTGCCGACATTCCAGTTGGCAATGCTCTCGGTGTGGCGAACGGTGGCGGCGCCATGGGTGACATTCCACCAGAGATTGGGGGCAACGACTATGGCACCGACAATCCCGGCAATGGCCGTATCGCGCCACGAGATCCGCGCCGAACGCATGGTCAGCATGGCGACGGCAATGCCGGGCAGCAGGAAGAGCACCGAATATTTCGTCATGAAGGCAAGGCCGAGCGACAGCCCCAGGCCGATAGCGGCCGGCACGGAGGCAGCCTTGGTCAGTCGGACGAAGAAAATGATCGCAGCGGCGATGAAGGCAAGCTGGATCGTGTCCGTCGACATCAGCACCGAGGACAGCGAGACCGCGGGCAGGGTCACGAAAGTGACGCCGACCCACGGAGCCGCGTCCCGCCCGATCATGCGTTTCGCAAGCCCCATCAGCAGAGGCGAGGTCGCCATATGAAACAGCGGCGCCGGCAGCCGCACCCAGAATGTGCCGTCCGATTGCCCGATCAGGTTGGAGAGCCGGATCACCCAGCCGATCATCGGCGGCTTCGAGTAATAACCGAAGTCGGGATGCTGTCCCCAGAGCCAGTATTGCGCCTCATCGACGAAAGATCGGTCTGGTTGAAGGCCAGCATGACGATACGCCAGAGCGTCACGCCAAGAATGATCGCAATCGCGGTGCGAGCCGAAAGGCCGATGGGCCGCGGATGGGAAGAAAAGAAATATCGCATGCCAGCCGTCTCTCGCCCGTCATCTTCCCTGTCCTGCCGCAAGGCAGGGCCGGGCGAGGGATTCGCCGTCAGGGATAGGGCCAGACGTAGTCGATGAAATTTATGCTGTCATGACAATTGCGCGGCATGTGTCGTAAACGGCACCGGCCGTCTTGCTGCGGCCGGTGCTGTCAGAGGAAACGTGGTCTGCCCACCGATAATCTCGACCGTTTACCGCGAGATCAGCGTCATCGCGGTCATGGTTTCGAGCACGCTTCGGGTCACGCCGCCGAAGAGCATTTCCCACCAGCGCGAATGGCCGTAGCCGCCCATCACCAGAAGGTCGATACTGCCATCCGACAACCGCTTCTCGATGGCGGCAGCGGGGGTAATGCCGCCGCCTGCCTGTGTCGTCACCGTCACCTTCACGTCATGGCGCGAGAGCGTGGCGGCAATTTCGGCACCGGCAAATTGCGGATCGCGGTCGCCGCGTTCCGGCGGATCGACGATCAGGATCTCGACGCTTTCCGCCGCCTGCAGGAAGGGCAGGGCATCGAACGTGGCGCGTGCCGCCTCGCGCGAACCGTTCCACGCAACAAGCACTCGGCGGATCGGCTTCGGGGTCTTCATGATATAGGGCACGAGCAGAAGCGGCCTGCCGCTTTCAAAGAGGAAGGTTTCGAGATCCGCATTGTGGTCGGATGTGCCCGGACCGCTCTGGCTGGCGATGATCAGGTCGGCGCTGCGGGCGGTTTCCATCACCGAGCTTGCGCCATAGCCGGCAGCCGACATGAAGCTGCGCCATTCGGTGGAAACGCCTTCGCGCGTCGCCTTGGACGAGAAGACCTCAGCCACTTCGGTCGTTTCTTTCTGGGCCGCTTCCTGCAGCATCTGCACGGCGGCGGGATCCGGAATCTCCATCGGCGCGATCAGCGGCACGGCGGCCAGAATTTCCGCATGTACGCCGATAAGGTGCGCAGAAAATGTCTCGGCCAGCGACAGAGCAAAATCGGTGATCTGGCGGGCGTTTTCCGGTGTGTCGAGGACGGTGAGAATGGTCTTGTAGGCCATGGCGATATTACCTCAAGCGTATCTTCGGACTGAACCTGTGTGTTGCTCAGTCTCTGATGATAACCTGTGTCGCACATTGATGCCGGTCAAGGATTGGTTCGCCGGATTGCGGCTTCATTCCTCCTCATGCGCCCTCGAAAAAAGCGCATGAGGAGAGGATCGTCCAAACGGACGCGAGGCTCAGGCGTCGGCCGTCGGGTTCGTGGCGATTTTCGACTGGGCAATCTCGGCAATCATCGCCGTCACCGCCTCCGCGGCCGCCTCGAGCTTGGCCGCATCGCGGGCGCGCACGACGAGCTCAGTGTGGAACCGTGCGCCGTCATATTTGGGATAGGAACCGATACTGGTCTCCGGATGCGCCTTCTGTACCGCACCGAGTGCCGTGCCGATATCGCCCTCGCCATAGGGGCAGGCAATGGCCCGCGACAGGACCTTTGCGCCGGACTTGAGCGTCGGCAAGACATTGTCGACCATCGCCTGGAACACCTGCGGCACGCCCGCCATCACATAGACATTGCCGATGATGAAGCCCGGAGCGGTCGAGACCGGGTTTGGAATATGGGCTGCCCCTTCAGGCATGCGCGCCATCCGCTGCCGCGCCTCGGTAAACTCCATCTCCCGCCTTTTATACATCTCCGCCAGAAGCCGCATGGCTTCCGGCTCGTGGATGCAAGGCACGCCAAAAGCCTTGGAAACGGCATCCGCCGTAATGTCGTCATGCGTAGGGCCGATGCCGCCGGAGGTAAAGACGTAAGTATATTTGGCTCTCAGCGCATTCAGCGCCTCGACGATATCGTCTTCCTCGTCGGAAACGATGCGGACCTCCTTCAGGTCGATGCCGGACAGCGTCAGGAGATCGGCCAGATGGCCGATATTCTTGTCCTTGGTCCGACCGGACAAGAGCTCGTCGCCGATAGCCAGCATGGCTGCGGTCACGACATCGGAAGTGGAGGAGGGGCTCGACATGGGTATACTCGCTTTCTGTGATGCGAGGACGTTAGCGCGCGGACGGCCGAAAGCAAGCCGGACGCATCCGCTTGCAGCCAGTCCTCAGGCGATTGCGTCAACGAAATGAACAAGACGCAAGAATGCTGTTCACAAATGGTGGACACTGCGTCGTGGAACCGCTGGCTGTCCCGGCCCGTTCGCCTTCGTTACCTTGCCCTCATCCGCTTGTTACAGGGCAGACCCATGATCATCGAGTTTCTGAGACGGCTGTTTGCCGTTTCGCCACCATCCGCTTCGGCACCCGCTCAATCGCCCGTATCGGCACCTGCAAAGGACATGAAGAAAATGACGAAAGTTCTGGTTCTCTACTACTCCTCCTATGGCCATATCGAGAAAATGGCGGAAGCCGTTGCCGAAGGTGTGGAGTCCACCGGCGCGGAAGCCGTCATCAAGCGCGTTCCCGAACTGGTTCCGGAAGAAGTCGCCAAGGCCTCGCATTTCAAGCTCGATCAGGCAGCACCGATTGCCACCGTCGATGAACTCGATCAGTACGACGCGATCATCGTCGCGCCGGCACCCGTTTCGGCACGGTCGCCTCGCAGATGCGCAATTTCTGGGATCAGACCGGTGGCCTGTGGTTCACCGGCAAGCTCGTCGGCAAGGTCGGCTCGGCCTTCACCTCGTCTGCCACGCAACATGGCGGCCAGGAATCGACGATCCTTTCCTTCATCCCGACCTTCCTCCACCACGGCATGGTCGTGGCCGGCCTGCCTTACTCCTTCCAGGGCCAGATGGGCACCGAAGAAGTGAAGGGCGGCTCCCCTTACGGCGCAACGACGATCACCAATGGCGACGGCTCGCGCCAGCCTTCCGAGGTCGAACTCGAAGGCGCCAAGTTCCAGGGCGCCCACGTTGCCAAGCTTGCAGCCAAGCTCTCGGCCTGATCGCAGGCTTTCAGGCACCAATGAAAAGAGGCGCGGCAGTTGATCTGCCGCGCCTCTTTTGTCTTTGGGGATTTGTCGCTGGCTGAAGCGTGTCGCTTTAGCGGCAGACCTTTTCCTTGCGCACGGTCCACTTGCCGTGAACCTTCACCTTCTTGGCCTCCATCTTGCAGACCGTGTGATGGGCGCGGCGGTTATCGGCGGCGCGTGCCGCTTCGCGCTGGCCGGCAGGCTGGGCAAGCGCCTGTCCCGACAGAAGCGTGCCGGAAATAAGGGCGACGGTAGCAAAGGTGATGGCTGCAAGGCCGACATTGCGCATGATCTGTACTCCAATCATTGTGGTACGTGGCGTGTTCGTCGGCATGTCCTAGGCGCCCTATGGTTTCCAGAAGGTAAACGCCTTCATGACGTCACGGCGGCGAGATGGAGCAGACGTGTCGCCCGCCTCCTTTCTTTTCATCACCGGAGAGGTCATGTTTTGCCGTCGTGATCCTTGACGGATGCAAACAAACATCTGAAAAGCGTGGCGCGCGGACGTGGCGAAATTGGTAGACGCAGCAGACTTAAAATCTGCCGACTTAGGTCTTACGGGTTCGATCCCCGTCGTCCGCACCAAGATGTTTCGCAGCCTTCAGGCCCATGGCCGCAGGCTGCCAGAGATGAAATCCGGGAGGTCTCGTGGACAAGACGCGTGTGGAGGAAGCCAGAACGGCATTGCGGGCGATCTTTCCCGAGACGCCGCTACAGCTCAATGAATATCTGAGCCGCCGTTATGGTGCCGAAATCTGGCTGAAGCGCGAGGATCTGTCCCCGGTCCGGTCCTACAAGATCCGCGGCGCCTTCAACTTCCTGCGCAAGGCAATCGCGGCCCTTGAAGCCGATGGCGGCTCCGACGGCCGTACCTTCGTCTGCGCTTCCGCCGGCAATCATGCCCAGGGCTTTGCCTTCGCCTGCAGGCATTTCGAGGTTCCGGGCGTCGTCTTCATGCCGGTCACGACGCCGCAGCAGAAGATCGACAAGACCCGCACCTTCGGCGGTGAATTCATCACCATCAAGCTCACCGGCGATATTTTCGATCAGTGCTATGCCGCTGCCCGCACCCATGTCGAAGAGACGGGCGCGATCATGGTGCCGCCTTTCGACGATGCCGATATCATCGAGGGCCAGGCAACCGTCGCTGCGGAAATGATGGACCAGCTTCCGGATGGTGCGATCCCGGATCTCGTCATCATGCCGGTCGGCGGTGGCGGACTTGCGGCCGGTATCACCGGTTATCTTGCCGATGTCATGGGGCCGAGCCGTTTCCTCTTCACCGAGCCCGTCGCGCGCCGAGCCTGAAGCGCAGCCTCGAGGCCGGCCATGCCGTGACGCTCTCCGGCGTCGACAATTTCGTCGATGGCGCGGCCGTCGCCCGCATCGGCACGGCCAATTTCGAAGCGCTGAAAACCTTCCCGGCAAGCCAGGTCATGCTCATCCCGGAAAACGCCATCTGCGTGACGATGACCGAGATGCTGAATGTCGAAGCGTCGTGCTGGAGCCGGCAGGCGGCCTGTCCGTCACGGCGCTGCAATTCCTCGGAGCGGAAAAGCTCGCCGGCAAGCGCATCGTCTGCGTCGTCTCCGGCGGCAATTTCGATTTCGAGCGCCTGCCTGACGTGAAGGAGCGCGCCATGCGCTACGCGGGGCTGAAGAAATATTTCATCCTTCGCCTGCCGCAGCGCCCTGGCGCCCTGAAGGATTTCCTCAATCTGCTCGGCCCGGAAGACGATATCGCCCGCTTCGAATATCTGAAGAAGACCGCGCGCAATTTCGGCTCGATCCTGATCGGCATCGAAACCGCCGATCCCGACAATTTCGCAAGGCTGCTGGAACGTTTCGACGCGGCCGGCCTCGGCTATCAGGATATCACCGAAAACGATATTCTCGCCAACCTGATCATCTGAGCGGCCGGATAGTTCGGCACCCTGTGCCGGTCATTCTTCCGCTTCGCAGACACCATGAAGGAAATCCCGATGGCTTCGTTTCTCTCCAACATCTTTTCGGCCTTCACCGGAGGCGGCAAGCCGGCTGCAGAGGCGCCCGTCAAGGAAGCCGAGCCGCAGGTCCATGGCGATTGCCGCATCATCGCGGCCCCGATGAAGGAGGGCAACCAGTACCGTCTGGCCGGCCGCATCGAGAAGGACGTGAACGGCGAGGTCTTCACCCGCACCTTCGTGCGCGCCGACATGTTCACCTCCATGGACGACGCGGTGGAATATACCGTGCGCAAGGCGCGGCAGATCATCGACCAGAATGGTCCCTCGCTGTTCGGCGACGGCGAAAAGTCCCGCTCGGCCTGACATTCGCAGCATCGCCGGCGGCCAGCTGATCCGCCGGTGCCTTTCTGTCGTATGTGTCTCTATACCATATTGCGCCATTGGGCTCGCACCGGCTAAACCGACGCGATATATCAATGGTATGCCGCATGGCCTTGAACGGGCCCTATGCAAAGAGGCCGCATGACGGAGCAATGGTTCAATCTCGGACTGTTTCTGATCGAAGCCGTCTTTTATTTCTCTGTGATGACGGCGTTCCTGCATTTCGCCGCCAGCTGGGCCTTGGCGTGTTTCTCGCAGCGCTCGGCGTCATGCATTTCATGGAGACCTATCTCGCCGCGGTCTTCTATGTGGATCTGCCCTTCGGCGTGGTGTCGCCGGGCTCATCGATCTTCTTTGCCGGCAAGCTGATGATGATCCTGCTCCTCTATATGAAGGAGGATGCGGCAACCGTTCGCCAGCCGATCTACGGCCTTTTCCTCGGCAACCTCCTGACGGTCGTCATCGCCAAAATCCTGCAGATGCACCCGGCTGTCACCCTGCCGGGCGGCCGGCCCTCAGACATGGGCTTTCTCGACGAAATGGGCTGGCTGATGGTCTGGGGCACGACCATCCTCTTCATCGATGCGATCGGCATCATCCTCGTCTACGAGCGGCTGGGCCGCTGGCTGCGCAGGCATATCGTCCTGCGCTTTGCGATTTCCGGCGCCATCCTTCTGACCTTCGACCAACTGGCCTTCTGGACGGTCCTGCATTTCCTGCTCGGCGCCCCGCTCGCCGTCCTTTGGGGCGGCTGGTACGCCAAACTCTTTGCCGTCGTCATCTATTCGGTTCTGTTCGGCCTCTATCTTCAGATCGAGCAGATGCCGCGGCTTGCCCGCTCGTCGAGCGAGATCCGCGATATCTTCGCTCACCTGACCTTTCGCGAGCGCTATCAGGCGCTGCTCGCCAGCAGCGGCATAGACGGTCTGACGGGCATTAACGGCCGTTCCCGCATGGAGAAGGATGCGCCGGCGCTGATCCGCGAAAGCCTGTCACGCCGGCAGGGTCTGAGTATCGTCATTGCCGATGCCGACAGTTTCAAGGCGGTCAACGACCTCTTCGGCCATCTGAAGGGCGATGACGTCCTGAAGGCGGTAGCCGCGAGCCTGCGCACCGGCTCGCGGCCGGGAGATCACCTCTCACGCTTCGGCGGCGAGGAATTCGTGCTGATCCTGCCCAATACGGACCATGATCGTGCGCTTCTAATCGCCGAGCGCCTGCGCCTCAACATCCCCCGTCAGGTCTTCCGCCCTGATGGCGTGGCGATGACCGTCTCCATGGGCGTGGCGACTGCGCCGGAGGATGGTGCCACGCTGGACGACCTTCTCGGCCGCGCCGACGAGCGTCTCTACAGCGCAAAAAACAACGGCCGGAACAATGTTCACGGCGTCGCGGACGTTTCGATCTGATGGAGGAGGCTCAGGCGCAAGCCTGAGCCAGAGGCCCGAGCCTCACCTGATATCAGGCGGCAGCCAGTTCCAGGCTGCGCTGCTTGGCCGAAGCGATTGCCTTTTCGGCAGCTTCCGGACCGAAAGCGGTGCCTTCGACATAGATGACTTCGACATCGGTCATGCCCATGAAGCCGAGAACCGTCTTCAGGTAGGGAACGGCATGGTTCATCGGGGCGGCCGGGCCTTCCGAGTAGACGCCGGCGGAAGCCAGAACGATATAGACCTTCTTGCCGGTTGCGAGACCCTGCGGGCCTTCTGCGGTGTAGCGGAAGGTGAGGCCGGCGCGGGCAACGTTGTCGATCCAGGACTTCAGCGTCGAGTAGATGTTGAAGTTGATGAGGCCGGTCGCGAGAACGACGGTGTCGGCTGCGAGAAGTTCTGCAACGGCGGCGTCGGACTTGACGGCGGCAGCAGCTTCGGCGGCGTCACGGGCTTCGGCCGGCTTGCGGATCGCCGACGTCGTCACGGTATCGAGATGCGCGATGCCATCCTTGGCGAGGTCGCGGCGAACGACAGTGGCGCCCGGACGGTTGGCAACGAGCTTGTCGACGAATTCATTGGCGATCTGCGTGGAGAGCGATTCTTCGCGCGGGCTCGACGTAACGAGAAGGATAGAAGACATGGCGTTCAATTCCTTGAAAGTATTGCAGGATTGCATTCCGGTTTAAGGCTTGGGAGGCCTCTGTCACCCGCGGGACGGATGGTTCGGCGACAGAAATAGGCGTGGACGCCTATCGACAAAACTGGGATAATCTCGAAAGCCACTATCGATGGAATGGATAGATTGATGGATGCCAATCCGACGCTCGACCAGCTTCAGGTGTTTCTCGCCGTTGCCGAAAGCGGCAGCTTTTCGGCGGCCTCGCGAGCGCTGAACCGTTCACAGTCGGTCGTCAGCTATACGATCGCCAATCTCGAAGCGCAGCTGGAAGTGACGTTGTTCGAGCGCTCCGGCGCCCGCCAGCCGAAGCTCACCGAAGAAGGGCGCGCCATGCTGGTCGATGCCCGCCGGATCGTCGCAGATCTTCAGGTGATGCGCGCCCGCGCGAAAAGCATCAAGCAGGGGCTGGAAGCAGAACTGACGATCGCCATTTCCACCATGGTGCCGACCGGCGCCGTGGTCATGGCGCTGCGCGAGTTCGGCGGCCATTTTCCGTCCGTCTCGCTCAACCTCAATGTCGGTGAACTCGGCATGGTGATGGATATGGTCGCCTCCGGTCGCGCGGCGATCGGCATCGGTGGCGCGCTGTTCAAGAAGGACGACACGCTCGTCGCCGACAGGATCGGCCATTCCTTCATGCTGCCGGTTGCCGCCCCCGATCATCCGCTCGCCCTGCTCGGCCGCCCGCTCACCGTCGCCGATGTTCGCGATGAAACACAGCTCGTCGTCACGGACACATCCGGGATCACGGCCGGCCGGGATTTCAATGTTCTGTCCTACAAGGTCTGGCGCGTCAGCGATATCGGCACGAAACACCATCTGGTGCGTGGCGGCCTCGGCTGGGGTGGCCTGCCGGCCTCGCTGGTGCGCGACGACCTCCGCAGCGGCGATCTCGTCAAGCTCGATCTCGACGCCTATGAACAGGGCGAGTATCCGCTCTACGCGCTCCACAAGGCCGCCAACCCTCCGGGCCCGGCTGCGCGCTGGCTGATCGACACATTCACGGAAAAGCTTTCCATGTGCCCCAACCACGAGCATTTCACCGCCTCGCTGATGAGCGATGTGCCGGCACCCTATGTCGAGGCAGCCGAATAACGACAGCCTCCGGCGCGCTTCAAGTGCCGGACGCCCGCATGCTTGACCGTGAAGCGACTTGTGGTAGTTTCTCGCCACGGTCTGCAGTTCACCGAGGCGTTGCCGTTCCCGAACAGGGAAAGCTAAACCTGCGCATTTCTTCGATCATCAGCACTTATCCCGTGCCGAAGTCGACAAGCCGGCGACCGACGACATTCAAGACTGAACGGCACTTCAAAGGGTAAGAGATGACCAGAACCATCCTTTCGATGGACGTGGCCGACCTGTCGGCTTTCGCCAAATCGTTACGTCAGCAGCTTGTCGGGCTCGATCATAAGCCAGGTCATGTGGAGATGCTGAACCTCATCTGCCGCGCCGCAGGCTTTGGCAACTACCAGCATTTCGTGCCGCAAGCGAAGAGAAGGCGTCACTTGCGGCGCAGTCTGTGCCGGAAGCGGGCGCAGCGGATGCCGAAGGGCCGATCGGCGGCCCCTCCGTGCTTGCCTTCGCCGCCGAACCAGGGGAACGGCCGGATGAGGCGAGGGTGCTGAAAACCTTGAGGCTATTCGACGGCGAGGGCAGGCTCATCCGCTGGCCGGGCAAGCGCTCGCAGCAGGAGCTTTGCCTCTGGCTTCTATGGTCGAAGATCCCGCGCGGCGTGAGCTATTCCGAACGTGAGATCAGCGATTTCCTCAATGCGCTGCACACATTCGGAGATCCGGCCCGGCTGCGGCGGGACCTCTTCGATCTCGGCCTCGTCCGTCGCAATCGTGACGGTAGCGATTACCGCCGCATCGAACGCAGGCCGCCGGCGGAACTGCGGCTGCTTTCCGGTCTCCTGATGCGCAAGCGGCAGGCGGCTTGAACGGAGAAGCGAAGACAGGAGGTGAGGGGGCAAAGCCTCCTCACCCTCAGAGCCAGTCGATCCGCTTCAGCACCCAGAGCGTGCCGGCGGAAATGACGACGACCAGAGCGACGATGATGAGGAAGGCCCAGGTGTCGTTGACGCCGGGAATGCCGCCGACATTCATGCCGAACAGCCCCGCCACCACGCTCGGCGGCAGGAGCAGGGCGGCAAGCGCCGCCAGCCGGTTGGAATTGCGCGCGATACGCTCGCCGATCACGGTCGCGAGGTCGTCGTGGAGAATGCTGGTGCGATCGCGGATCGCGTCGAGATATTCGATGAACCGCATGAGCTTGTCGATGACTTCGCGGATCCGCAGCCGGTCGCGGTCGCTCAGCCAAGCTGCGTCGTCATGCTCGATGCGGGACAGCGCATCGCGCTGCGGTGCGAGGTAGCGGCGCAGCTGCACGGCCCGGCGGCGCAAGAGCTTCAGCCGCTGGCGCACCTCGCTTGCCTCGCCCTTGAAGATCAGCTCATCAAGCTCGTCGATCTCCTCGTCCATACTGTCGAGCACCGGTTCGAGATCGCGCACCAGCTTGTCGGCCACCATCGCCAGCAGATCGCCGGCTTTCTTCGGCCCCTTGCCGTTTTCCAGTGCCCGGCGGATATCGCGCAGCGCCGTGATGTAATGGCCGCTGTCGCGCAATGTCACCAGCCGGTGCTGGTCGATCCAGATGTGCAGCGGCACGAGATCGAGATCGTCGCCGCCCGCATGGGCCTCATGCTTTTCCTCTGCCGGCGGTGCGGCACAGAGCCCACGCAGGATGATGAGCAGCCCGTCATCCACCGGCTCCACTCGCGGGCGGGATTCGTCTTCGAGCAGGGCCTCGGCTACGACAGGGTCGAAATGCCCGTCATTGTTCACCCAATCGGCGGCGGCCGGGTGGTCGCGCTCGAAATGCAGCCAGACGATGCCGTCATGCGGCTTCCAGCAGCATGCCTCCGCCATGTTGACGGTACGGCAACCGCCTTGCCCGTCGAGCAGAAGCGCAAAGCGCAAACCCGGCTCGTCGCCATAGCGGGCTGCCGTCTTGTTGATCTCAAGCATCTTGCGCCTCCTCCTGCGCAAATCGCATGGTTCACACCGGTTTCATTGCCGGCACATGGCCTGTTGGCCAGGTGAGGCGGGGTAATGGAAACGGACTTAGATCGTCACAGTTCCCGCAACGCAGGCCGCAACCTCGCCGCCTATCCAGATATCGTCGCCCACCTTGTCGACAAAGACCCGACCGTTGCGGCCAAGCACGGTGCCCTGCGCCGCGATATAGCTTGTCGGTGCAATCCCGCTGCCGATCAGCCATTGCGCCATGCCGGCGTTCAGGCTGCCCGTCACCGGGTCTTCATAACCATTCTTTGTGAAGGCACGCACTTCGAAATCCGCGTCGCCGCTATCGGCCGCGCCACCGGTCTTGCCGATCACGCCGACCAACCCGACGCGCGCGCCGGCCAGCATGGCGTAATCGGGTTTGACCGCCAGAACCTGCTCACGCGATTGGAGCCTGAGACCGATCCAGTCCGGTCCGTTGACCAGCCAGTTGGCATCCTCGACATCTGCTGCGGCAAGTCCGAGCGCCTTGGTGATGCGCTCGACAAGCGCCGGATCGACCGGCCCGCTGCGGGTGAGCGGCGGGGCGGCAAAGGCAAGCCGCGTTCCGTCCCGGCGGATGCGCACGAGCCCGGCACCGCATTCCTGCACGATGTCGCCATCCGGTGACGCGCCCGCATGGGCAAGCCAGACATGCGCGCTGCCGAGCGTCGGATGTCCGGCAAACGGCAGTTCCTGCGTCGGCGTGAAGATCCGCACACGGTAATGCGCCTTCGGATCGGTCGGCTTCAGGAGGAAGGTCGTCTCGCTGAGGTTCGTCCAGTTGGCGAAAGCCTGCATCTGGCCGTCGGAAAGGCTGTCGGCACCGACGACGACCGCCAGCGGATTGCCGCGCATCGGCTCGGAGGAAAAGACGTCGACCTGCTGAAAGGGGAATGTCGGCATGGGTTTGGGCTCGCATCGAGGTTCAGGCAGTCGTGTCGTCCTCGGGTCTTGCCCGAGGACGACACCTTAGTTTAAAGGCACGGCCGTTGTGGCCGTGTCATTTCAAGGATCAAAGCACCAGACGGTACTTTGCAAAGCCGTTCTCGCCGTCGCCGGCATCCTCGATCTTCGCACCCTTGATCTGGCTTGCGAACTGACGGCCCTTCGGACCGGTTTCGAAGACGGCCGTCGTGCCCGGCTGTGCCTTGAACGACCAGTTGCCATCGGCGGACGGGTTGATCGTGCCCTGGCTGACGATATAGCGGACGATCACGTCGCGGTTGGTATCGGGGCCGACGAAGATCACCTTGTCGGCCGCGATATCCGGGAAGCTGCCGCCGCCGCCGGCGCGATAATTGTTGGTCACGACGACGAATTTCTGCGCCGGATCGATCGGCTTGCCTTCGAATTTCAGGTCGACGATACGGTTCGAGTCCGGATTGACCGGCTTGCCGTTCTTGTCGAAGCGCGGCGGCTGCGACAGGTCGATCTGGTAGGTCACGCCATCGATCACGTCGTAATTATAGGACGGGAAATCATTGTTCAGGAGGGCCGCATCCTTGGCGCCTTCCTTGACCTGATTGAACATGCCGGCCGACATTTCCAGCCAGTTTTTCACCTGAGCGCCATTGATGAGAACGGCCTGCACCGTGTTCGGATAGAGATAGAGGTCGGCGACATTCTTGATCGCGATCGAACCGGCCGGGACGTCTGTGTAATAATCCGCGCCGCCGCGGCCGCCGGCCTTGAAGGGGGCGGCAGCCGAGAGGATCGGCAGATCCTTATACTGGCCTTCCTTCAGCATGTCCTTGATATACCAGGTCTGCGCGTTGGAAACGATCTGCACCGACGGATCGTCGGCAACCAGCGCGAAGTAGGAATAGAGCGGTGCGGAGGTCTTGCCGACAGGGCGGCGCACATAGGCGAGCGTCGCCTCATGCTCTTCCTTGGCGGCAGCGATGACTTCCGGCTTGTCCTTCACGTCGGCAACGATCTTCTTGGCATCGTCGCGGTGGTAGATCGGCCGCGCTTCCGAGGTGAAGTCGACGATCTTCCAGCTCTTGCCGTCCTTTTCGAGCAGAAGGTCGATCAGGCCCATATGCGAGCCCCAGAACCCGGCCATGACGGCGGGCTTGCCCATCAGCGTGCCCTTGACGTTATCGGCGCCCTTGATGCCGACGAAATCCTTCGGGCCGGGGAAGACCAGATGCTGGTGGCCGGTGAAGATCGCATCGATCCCCTCGACGCCGGCGAGATAGAGCGATGCATTTTCCATCCGCTCCGTCTGGGTCGATCCGTCGATGCCGGAATGCGAGAGAGCGATGACGATGTCGGCGCCTTCCTCCTTCATCACCGGAACCCAGGCCTTGGCCGCCTGCACGATGTCGCGCGTCTGCGCCTTGCCTTCGAGGTTCTTCGAATCCCAGATCATGATCTGCGGCGGTACGAAGCCGATGAAGCCGATCTTCAACGTGCTCTCGCGCCCGAGCCATCCTTGATCTTCTTGTCGATGATCACATAGGGCTTGAAGAACAGCTGGTCCTTCTTCGGGTCCGAGGCAAGCTCGCCCTTGGTCAGGTTGGCGCAGACCCACGGATAGTTGGAACCGTTCAGGACCTTGAACATGAAGTCCAGGCCATAGTTGAATTCGTGGTTGCCGAGCGTGCCGACTTCATAGCCGAGCGTGTTCATGGCCTTGATGACCGGGTGCTTGTCACCCTCCTTCATGCCGCGCTCATAGGCGATGTAGTCGCCCATCGGGTTGCCCTGCAGAACGTCGCCATTGTCGATCAGCATCGAATTGCCGGCTTCGGCGCGAATGCTGTCGATGATCGACGCGGTGCGGGCAAGGCCGAGCGTGTCGTTCGGCTTGTCGGCATAATAGTCGTAGGGGAAGACATTCACATGAATGTCGGTCGTTTCCATGATGCGCAGATGCGCCTGATTGCCGGCCGCGCGCACCGCAAACGGATGCAGCAGCACGAGCGCGGAAGAAGCGGCAGCGCCGGCAAGCAGCGAACGGCGCGAAATGGGCTGTAGGATCGATGACGTCATGAAATATTCTCCCTCTGGTTTGTTCGGGCGAGCTATGCGCAATCACACGAACGTGCATCAGGAAAATGACAGTCTTCCGCCGAAGTTTTCCAGCCGGTAAAAAACTGACAGACGGAATGCCTAACGGCTGAGGACCGGCTTAACCGCCTTGTGGAAAAAGCGGAAATAGGAGGAAACCTGCGCCGAGGCATTGGAATTGGCGTGGAACTCGATGCCGAGCCGGCCGCTGCGGTTCCACTTAACGATGCCTTCGAGCGCGCCGAGTTCCTCACTCTCGATCGCAACCTTGCTGCCGCTGCCGGCCGCAAAGGGTGCAGAGAGATCGAGCGCCAGACCGCTGGCCGAAAGATCGACGACGCGCCCCTGTACCGACTGGCCGAGGAATTTCACCGTGCCATAGATTCGGGTGCGCTCGCGCGTGGCGCGACGACCCTTGAGCGTGGTCTTCAGAGGGAGAGTATTGACGGACATCACCTGATCCCGGTTGCTTTAGATTGGCCAAATATACCGGAGAGATATTGAGGCCGAATTAGAACTCTCGGTAAATTATGGGTTTCCGTGTCATGTTTAGGGGCAGTTCCGTCCTTGTCGGGCAACTTGCCGGTGGAGGCGTATTCAGGTTAATCGCTGTCGCTCGATACGACTTTTGTGAAGCGTCGATGACAAAGCTTTGACAGGCGTCACAGCTTCAAGCAGTGATGTGCCGAGGAGGAGATACCCTTGGCCCTGTGACCCTATGACCCTGTGGCCGCGGGCAGGTGGCGCATGCCGCTGCTGTCGTATTCCTCGATCTGTCCTGCCAGCATGACCCATCCAGACACATACCGCCCGGACCCATCCCCTTGAGCACTTCCATCGTCCTGCTTGCCCTTTTGCCGCCATTCTCCATGCCAGCTGGAATGCCTTCCTGCGCTCCGGTGCCGATCGTTTCTGGACGATGACGGTGATGAGCATTTCGATGACGGTGGTCGCATTGCCCGTCGCGCTCATCCTGCCGCTGCCGGCAACCGGTCCTGGCCCTATATCGCGGGCTCTGCCGTCTTCCAGCTTGTCTACGGCCTGCTCCTCGTCGCAGCCTACAGGCATGGCGAGCTGAGCCAGGTCTATCCGATCATCCGCGGCAGCGCCCCGCTTCTGGTGACGGCCGCGGGCCTTGCCTTTGCCGGGGAAGTGCTGCACCCGTTCACCATGCTCGGCGTCATGGCGATCGTCATCGGCATCATGCTTCTGTCGCTAGGCAAGACGCGCGCCGCCGGCTCCTCGATCCTTTATGCGGTAGCAACCGGTGTAGCGATTGCCGGCTATTCGACGGTGGATGCGATCGGTATCCGGCTATCGGGCGATCGCGCCGCCTATATCAGCTGGGCCTTCGTCCTGCCGGGCTTCCTGCTCGCCGCCGCTTCATGCTCATGCGCGGACGTTGCGCATCGATCCGAAGGCGCCGGAAACCTGGAAGGCGGCCGGCGGCGGCATGGTATCGCTGATGTCCTACGGCGTGGTGCTGATCGCCTATTCCATGGCGCCGGCCGGGCCGGTCTCGGCCCTGCGCGAGACGAGCGTCGTCTTCGCCGTCCTCATCGGCTGGCTCTTCCTTGGCGAGACGCTGACGGCAAAGAGAATTGCCGCCTGCATCGTCGTCGCTTCAGGGGCAATCCTCATCGGCCTGTCCTGATAGAAAGGCTGATCTTCAGTCCCGGCCTTCTTCAGTCTTTTCTGTCGATCCGGCACTGATAGCAGTTGTTGCGGGCTGAGCGCACATGCACATAGGCGATATCCTCGCGCGCCAGCAGTTCCTGTGCCCTTGCCACGATCCGCTCTGTCGGGATCACTGCGCCGCTGCCATAGACGATGCGGTCGGCATGGCTATAGCCGCGAACGATATAATCGGGGCTCACGAGAATGTCGGGTACCGCAGTCGGCGAAGCGACTTCCTCGGCGGCGTAACGGCGGCAAGGCTCCTTGTGGAGGAAGATCGGCCCGGTTTCCGCATAGGGCTGCAGGGCCGGGAAAGGCCGATAGGCAAGGATCAGGAATTCCTCGCCTGCGTCGATATTCCTGAGGCAATGGCGGCAGGGATGGCCGGGGCCATCGGATAAGGATGTCTCCGGCTGGAGACCGTAGGCATCGGCGCCGCCATCCCACAGATGCTGCGCATCGGCAGTCGGCATGGCCGCGAAAACGGTGGCGTTAAGGGTGATGGTCGAATGGATGGTCATGGCAGGCTCCTTTGCTGAGGAGCGACCCTGCCTTGCGCCGGGTGGCCGCGCCACCCGATCCTTGCCACACATCATTATCGGTGAAAAATATCAGCCGTCGAGCGCCTTGAACAACTCGGCCTCGGTCATCGGCGTGATCGTCGCCTCATAGGTCGAGACCGGCGAAAAGCCCATCATCTGGTAGAGCTGCACGGCGCGGGGGTGATCGAGCGAGTTGGTCGTCACCGTCACCTTTTGCGGACTGTCCTGCCAGGCCGCATAGAGCGCCTGCAAAAGGAACCACTTGCCGATGCCAAGCCCGATGGCCCGCTCGAACAGGCCGAAATAGGAAAGCTCGGTCACATCCTCGCTTTCCTTCCGCAGCTCGTAGAAACCGGCCGGAGCGCCGTTGACGTAAAGCACCGTCACCGTGCAGCGTGCATCGTGAATGGTCTTTGCCAGCTCCTCGTCGCTCATCCGCAGCCGCTCGTACCAGTGCCAGCGCTTGCCCACCTGCCGGTAGAGATGCCGGTAATAGGCAAGCGGAATGTCGGGCGCGCGCACGATCAGCGTCTGGATATTGACGGGCACCGCAAGGCTTGCGCGCGGCGGTGCCGTCATTTCCAGCTGCATCACCTTGGCGGTGAGCGGAGCGTTCTTGGCCGTCTTCGCCATCGCGGATCAGGCGGCCTTGGGCGAGGCGGGGCCGGTGACGATGGGCGTATCCGGCTTTGCGCCCCATTCGGTCCATGCACCGTCATAAAGCGCATTGTCCTCATGGCCGAGCGATTCCAGCGCCAGCGTGATGATCGCGGCGGTGATGCCCGATCCGCAGCTGGTCACGACCGGCTTGCCGAGGTCGATGCCGGCATCCTCGATCGCCTTCTTGAGTTCGCTGAGCGGGCGAAGCTTGCCGCCGACGGAGAAGGTGCCGGAGGGCAGGCTGTAGGCACCCGGCATATGGCCGGAGCGCATGCCGGCACGCGGCTCGGGCTCGGCGCCGGTGAAGCGACCGGCCGGGCGCGCATCGGCAACCTGTCGGGAGCCTTCGACGACGATCGACAACATGCTGTGGAAGTCGATCACCTTGTCGATGCGGAAATCGGTCTTGAACTTGGCAGGTGCCGGCGTCGGCAGGGTGCTTTCGATCGGCCGCCCTTCGGCCTTCCAGCCGTCGATGCCGCCATCCAGAACGAAGACGTTCTTGGCGCCCATGATCCTGAACAGCCACCAGCCGCGCGGCGCCGAGAAAATGCCGGGGCCGTCATAAATGACGATCCGGTCGTTCTCGCTGATCCCCAGCTTGCCAACGGCTTCGGCAAAGACCTCCGGCGTCGGCACCATATGCGGCAGGCCGGTCGAATGATCGGCAACCTCGTCATGATCGAAACGCACGGCGCCGGGAATATGGCCTGCCGCATATTCGGCATTGGCATCGCGATTATGTGCCGGCAGGTAGAAGGCGGCATCCACGACCTTCAGGTCGGGACTGCCGAGTTCCTTCTGAAGCCATTCGGACGAAACGACGAAACGGCTGGTATCGCTCATGTCAGGTCTCCTCGGGCTTGGCCCGTATTCGATGATTTTGTCATATAGGTCCGGCGCCCCGAGATCGGACGCCGTCGATGTCAGGCTTCAGGCGCGGCGTGCCGAAACGAATGCGGAAGCGCCGGTTTTCCTTGCCCTTCTTCTCGATCTTGGCGATGTGGATTGCGCCGACTTCCTGCGTTTCGGACACATGTGTGCCCCCGCATGGCTGGCTGTCAACGGCCGAGTCTTCGCCGATACAGACAAGGCTGACGCGCCCGAGCCCGACGGGCGGGCGAACATTCTTCGATTTGACGATACCCGGATTGGCGGCGAGTTCCTCGTCGGTGATCCATTTCAGGAAGACCGGGTGGTTCTCCGCAACGAGTGCCATCAGCTTTGCGGTGATCTCGTCCTTGTCGATCGTCTCGGTCATGTCGAAATCGACGCGCGATTCCTCTTCGCCCACGGCTGCACCGGTAATCGGGTAGGGGCAGACGACGGAAAGAAGATGGCAGGCCGTGTGCATCCGCATCAGCTTGTAGCGGCGCGGCCAGTCGATATGCAGAGTTAGCGTTTCCCCGACCAGCGGCTGCGGCTGGCTCTCGTCGAGCGGGACATGGATGACGATATCCTTCGTCGCGCCATGCTTTGTCTGACCAAGCGCGATCTTCGTGCCGTCGGCCCGTTCCAGAAAACCGGTGTCGCCGGGCTGCCCGCCGGACGTGGCATAGAAGCACGTCCGGTCGAGCTCGATCCCGCCATCCTCATGGATGGCGGTCACTACCGCCTCGGCCGTCGAAAGATAGAAATCGTCACGATAGAGAGCTTCAACGGTCATCAGCGGTATCCGGGCATGAATGTGATGGCAGGCGAGGGGTCAGGGCGTTTCGAAGGGCACCGTAATATCCCGCTTGGCCGTCAGCCAGGCGGGGATCGGCAGGCCCTTGGATTTGAGGAAATCCGGGTTGAACAGCTTCGACTGGTAGCGGTTGCCGTAGTCGCAGAGGATCGTCACGATCGTGTGGCCGGGACCGAGATCCTTGGCGAGCCGCACCGCGCCCGCAATATTGATGCCGCTCGAGCCGCCGAGGCAAAGCCCTTCGTTCTCGACGAGATCGAAGACGTAAGGCAGCGCTTCGGCATCGGTCACGCGATAGGCGAAGTCGGGGGTGAAGCCTTCGAGATTGGCCGTGATGCGTCCCTGTCCGATCCCTTCGGTGATCGAATTGCCTTCGCTCTTCAATTCGCCATGGGCATAATATTCGTAGAGTGCGGCCCCCTCCGGATCGGCAATGCCGATCTTGATATTCGGGTTCTTCGACTTGAGGCCCATCGCGGTGCCGACCAGCGTTCCGCCGGATCCGACCGAGCAGATGAAGCCATCCACCTTGCCACCGGTTTCCTCCCAGATTTCCGGTGCCGTCGTCTCGATATGCGACTGACGGTTGGCCACATTGTCGAACTGGTTGGCCCAGATGGCGCCCGCAGGCTCGGTCTTGGCCAGCTGTTCGGCAAGCCTGCCGGAGACCTTCACGTAATTATTGGGGTTCTTGTAGGGAACCGCCGGAACCTCGACCAGTTCGGCGCCGAGCAGTTTCAGCGCGTCCTTCTTCTCCTGGCTCTGGGTTTCGGGGATAACGATCACGGTGCGGTAGCCGAGCGCCTTGGCAACCAGCGTCAGGCCGATACCGGTATTGCCTGCCGTACCCTCGACGATCACACCACCGGGCCGCAGAAGTCCCTTGCGTTCGGCATCGCGGATGATGAACAGCGCGGCACGATCCTTGACCGACTGGCCAGGGTTCAGAAACTCGGCCTTGCCTAGAATTTCGCAGCCCGTCGCTTCGGAGGCGCCCTTGAGGCGAATGAGGGGCGTATTGCCAATCACCTGAAGGACCGTGGGGTAGGACGTCATGAGAGAGCCTTTTCGTTCGGCAGATATGTAGTAACTGACTTTTGAGAGGACTAGCACCGCTTGGCAAGAAATGCCAATTCCCGAGCGGGTGGAAAATGAGGCAAAATTTCCATGGGCGACCTGTCGCGCGCAACAGGGTCAGCGACCGGAAGTCGCGCCCGGCGCGGTCGACAAGTGTTTCGACCTGAAGTATAGTCGTCGTGTAAATTTCGCGTGAATGTTTGCCCTCGTATCACTGTTGTAATATCTGCCCGATCCTGCCGGAAATGCCACGGATAATTTCATCCCGGTCCGATCTGGAGAGCCAGAAGCATATTTCATTAGTATATTTTGTTATCCCTTAGTCCGTTTTCTAGGTCGGCTTGGAACGATGTTGCTGAATCTTGAAAGGCTCGAATTTCTGGTGGCGCAATATGTCTCCGGCGCTTTGCCGGAGCCTGCGCATGTTCTGGTTGGCTCTCATCTTGAGATGCGCCGCTCGCATGCCGCTTTGGCGCGATCTTTTCAGAACATGGCCGGCGATGCGCTGGCGATGATCGAACCTGTGCCGATCGATCGACGCGACGTCTGCCTTGAGGAGATTTTGGGCTCGCACGCACCCAGGCACAGCGAAATCTCTTCCTCGGTCGCCGATGATCTGCCGCGAATGCTGCGCGCCTATACCGGTCGGGACCTTGCGAGTATTCCGTGGCGGCGAAAGCTGCCGGGCCTGCGCGAACACGTCATTGAGAAGAGTGCCGGTATAGAGACGAGCCTTCTATGGGCCCGACCCGGCCGGGCGCTTCCGAGCCATGGCCATACCGGACTGGAGCTGACGCTCGTACTCGAGGGCCAGTTTCAGGATCATCGCGGCCGTTTCAGCGAAGGTGATGTTTCCGTGGCGGATGAAGAGCTCGATCATCGCCCGGTGGCCAGCACTCGTGGGCCTTGCCTCTGCTTCTCCGTGCTTCTGGCGCCGATTGCCCTGTCTGGATCAGCCGTTGGGCTTGTGCGCGATATTCTGGGAGTTTGATGTCGTATCGGCGTCATCCGGCGATGGCGCTCACACAAGGGTGGCTTTGGGTCCCTTGCTGCATATGCGACACATAAGAAACGGGCCGAAACGCTGGACGCTCCGACCCGCCGATCACCAATGCTGTAGGGTATGACGCCGGCCGGTCATAGTGCCGGAATTTCCCTTCGCCATATCTCTCATTCCATCATGCGTCAGTTTACGTGCAGGCGCGCCTCGCTCACGGCATCCTCGAACTGCCGTCTTGCCTCCTCCGGCGTCGAGCGTCCATCAAGAGCGGCACGGCATGCGCTGCGTGCCCTTACGAAATGCGGCCCCCTCATGTCGGGCCATCTGTCTGTCAGAAGAACAAGTGCTTCGAATGGGCCATTGACCGTCTCCGTCCCAAGCGAGCCGAACACGACTTCTACCGGCTTTTGCCAACTGGTCTGCGGCATCTTCAATTTCCTCCCTGAATGCCAACTCAACATAACCCGTGATCGCGGGAGAAGTTCCATCGCGGCCGCAAAAAAGCGGCTCCGGCATGGAAGGATAAGTACGCCTCAAATGCCGGAAATCGATGCGCATGGAACGCGCAGGCTCACCACGAGTTTTGTTCGGGAAGACGGAAGCCGGAGAAATGAGTTCAGGAAGGAGCGGCAGATGGCAGGAGGAACCGCAAGAAGGGCAAGGTCTCGGACCGCTGGCGCCGTATGGCACCAGGTGAAGAGTTCACGCGGGGCATGGCGCTGGATGATATGCCGGTCGCTTCCGGTTCTGACGTCTTTGGCCTTCCTAGCGGTCGTGCCGTTGGCTCAGGCGGATGACCGGCAGGCTGGCGTGCCTGCTGATCGCTGCGAGCACCCGCTTCCGGGGCATGGTGGGGAGCCCGGCGACAAGGCCAGCGGGTCTTCCGCAACGCATACGAATGGCGAAGGCGGTCATGACCTTTCGAGAAAACTTGGCGATTGCGGCGGCGTGCTGAGGGCGCCGGGTGTTGGAGACGGCGGCATGGTGGCGCCGGCTCCTGAAATAGGGCGAGAACGGGTGATTAAACCCGGCATGCTGCCCCCGGATACCAATAGTGGCAACGGGGGCTGAAAACGGACCGCCCAAAGGCAATTCGGATCATGCGCTGACGAGAATGCCTGCTTCGCGTGCGGCGCTGACGACGGCGCGTCTTGCATCTTCGGCACTCTTCTTGCCCGCATCGACGGCAGCAAGAATCGCAAGTGCGCGATCGAGTTCGGTCCCGTCCTCCACCGGCCAGTCTTCGATCATCGCCCAGGCGGCTGCCTGTGGCGAGGAAATCGCTGTTTCCTGCGGAGGTTCGCCGAGCATGACGATGACGGGTTTGTTCCAGGGGGCATTCACGGCGGACATCCTTCGTCTGGGCCACGTCTGGCGACGGGACGGTCGCGACAGAGGGACGGGGCAATTATGCGGGTGGGGCAGAGATGCACCGAATCAACAGAGATTAGCTGCGCCCGTTTCGCCCGGCCAAGAGCCTTTGGAAGGCCTTTTCGCAAGGGAAAAGCATCGCTATGATATGGTGAAGAAAAGGGGAGTTTTATGCGGATCCAAGATCCGTATGTAGCGGTATTTAACCAGATTTATCAAAGAGATAAAAATGGCTCCCCGGGCCGATTCGAACCGGCGACCTGTCGATTAACAGTCGAATGCTCTACCGCTGAGCTACCAGGGAACAGTGCCGTTTTTCTCGGCTCTGGCGCCGCTTGCTGCGGCGTTGGCGGGGTAATACTGGGGCTTTTCGATTTTGCCAAGCGGTTTTTTCAAAAAAAATCAGTCTTCATTGTTTTATCCCCAGGCGCGCCCCATCTGGCCGTCATGAAACTGTAGCGCCTGACCGGCGCGAAACCCATGAGGAGCAGGGCTTGTCGCAGGAAAACGCGTCACGAAAATTCGGTATCGACCCAAAAACGGGCCGGCTCATCGTGTGGAATTTTTCTGTGCCGTTGCCGCGCTCACGGGTCGGGCGGGTGTCATTGGGCTCTGTTTTTATCGTCGGAGGCGCTTTGGGCTTCCTTCCGATTCTCGGTTACTGGATGATTCCGGTCGGCGTGGTCGTGCTCTCGCACGATCTTTCTTTCGTCAGGCGACGCAGGCGCAGGCTGGAAGTCTGGTGGGGCCGGCGTAAGCGGGCAAGAGACACGCGAGCGGACGGCGGCAAGTGATCGCCGCGCGCGACCAATCGCCAGCCAATCGCCAGCCACAAGCAATGCCTCGATCCGCACGATGGTTCGAAAGCCGGGACCGGACAGGTTGCCGTCGCGATTGCGTTGACTGGGCCGGTAGTGCCGTCGCGCCCTATTTGGGCTGCATCCAATGATCGTAAACGCCGCAGGCGATGACGAGCGCAAGGATGCCGATGACGAACGGATTGATGGTCATGATAAAATCAAGATAACGCATGCCGGCCTCCTCCGCCCGCGATGCCCGGCAAGCATCTTGCCGGTCGCACGCTTTTGCATGCCGTTATAGGTCTCCTCCGGCCGATATGGCGACCGTGCCGCACGGCTCCTCCAGCCGGGTGACAGCGAAAGCCTATCACGGCGATGTGCTTCGGACCAGTGCAGAGAGGCCCCCGCGATCATGCGGCGTCAGACGGCCGGCATCGGGTGCGGAGATCGACACTGTCTGTGCTGATGAATGGCCTCTGCTTTCCGCATGTCGATAAAGCAACATCGATGCATGTGGACACGCGGTCGCTAAGGATCACGCACAGATCATCTGCCATGCGTGATCGGTAGCCGCGCCATCGGCCAAAAAGGCTGGAAGCTCGGTCAGAACAGCTGGATGAACATCGTCCCGACGTAAAAGAGGCTGAACAGGGATGCAGCGGTGGCAAGCGCCAATACGGTTTCCGAAACGGATAGCTTCATGCTTGAACATCGCCGTCATGGCGATCCTTCTGATAAGGATAAAACGGCAACATCGCCGTCTCAGTCCTTCTATTGCCAATTCCTTAACGGACGACCCAAGAAGTAGCGTTAAGCAGTTGTTACCGGTTGTGGCGAAGCTGCGGCTTTCCGTTTGCCCTGCAAGGGGCTGGGCGCTGTGGCCTGACGATTGACCTTATAGCCCACTTGCCAATGGGCTATCGGTGCGCCGCTGTGACTTGGTGTATTGGTCTGAGGTGCTTCAGAATTGGCCAATGAATTGCCAGGCGACAAGCGCGATCGCGCCGATCGAGGCAATGGCGGCCAGGATGGTGATCCAGTGTCCCACCGATCCTCCTTTTCTCATGGATAGTCGTGTCGATCAGAACAGGAGGCCGGCGCACGCTTCTCGCGCGTGATCCGCCACGCCGGCCCTCCGGCCGCAGGCTGGGTATCCAGAGGGGAATCCTGCGACCCGTCCATCATCCTCGGGACAGGTAATGGTTCCAGAGACCTTACGGGACATGGTAAATGGCGGGTAAATACCCACAGGTTCTGCTCCAGATCGGAGCAGAACGGTAACGGCGGGCGCAATGAGGCAGCCGTTCAGTTCGCCGGCCGATCGTTGACGATGGGGCATCCCGCATGGCTCCGGTGCGAATCGCGAGGAAAAGAATGCCGCGTGCCGTGCGTCCACTATTCCGAATAGCGCGCCGGATGCTGGCAAGGTTCTCGCGGAATGTCGCGATCCTCTCGGCAATTTCGCGAAAGAGAAGAGTGGTGCCGATGGCAAGCCCGGCGCTGATGACGATTTCGACTGGCATCTGTGATCCTCCCGGACCGGCCTTCTCCGGGCCGGACCCACTCCTAAATAAGCAGTTTCGAGCTTATGCCCGGCGAGGCACCGCCACAATTGAGGAAACTACGCAGCCGCGCGGCGTGACGTAACGCGCGCCCATGCCTGCGCGCTCGGCAGCAAAACGAAATGTTGGGAAACACGATAGCCGTTGCGAAGCCTCCCCATCGGCGTCATCGAGAGGCGGCGCATGCCCGTGCATGACAATAGGCGGAGAGGGCGATGAAGAAGCTTGTCCATACAGTCCAGATGGCGTTCCTGAAATGGCAGGCGCAGCGTCTTCACGATCGTGGGGATGAGCGCGGCTATCTCATTGCCATGCAGCAACTGCGTGCGCTGACCCAGAAGCCGCGCGGCAAACAAGGCGGCTGACGGGCATCGCCTGCGAGCGGATATTCGTGATCAGGGCGACGGCTCTGCCGATTGCCACACCGGTTCCGGTAGGGCGGGACGGCGAGCGAAAAAGCTGCCACACCCGAGATGTCCGGGTGTGTATTCAATTGCTTTTTCAAGAAGTTAGAAGCGGATGGAGGCCTCGCCGGAATTGAACCGGGGTACAAGGATTTGCAGTCCTCTGCGTCACCACTCCGCCACGAGGCCATCCGATGCTTTAAAAAGCGAGTGGTGCCGGGCGTTAGAACGAATCTACGGAGCGTGCAAGAGGCTTCGTCCATCGGTCGTCATTTTTTCTTTGCACAATGTGTTTTTGATGGGGAGTTGGGGGAGGTGGGTAAAGTGAGTGGGGTGACTGCGCTGGTTACGGATCATGGTTAATTTTTTAACCATATCGATCCTAGCCTGCGGAACGAAATCGGGGGAGCCGACTTTTACGCAAGCAAAGAGGAGAAACACATGCTCAACAAGATCCTGATCGCGCTGCGCAGCCCTGTCGAGGAATTTGAGGCGACCGGCACATTTGCCGATGGCGCTTTTCCTTTGACGCTTGCCGAACAATCGGCCTTTGATAAGTCCCACAGCCTGCGCCGGTCATACAGCCATGATGGCGTCACGGCGCGTAAGGTTGAAACCAACCCGGTGGTGTTTCATTGACGCAATAATCCGGCGCCGCAGGAGAGGGCGGCGTGAATGCTTGCGCAGAATTGATGGCGGCACCTTCGCCTGAGCGACATTCTGACGCAATGATGGCAACAGTTCTCTTGAAAGCCGCGCACGCGCGCAGTAACACGGTCTGGCCGGACGGTACTTGTGTCGTCCGCCGGACCGTTTTCATGTCCGGACGTTTTTCATGAGCTGGAGGCAAGGATGAATTTCGAGGCATTGCGGATCACGATGGTGGAAAGCCAGATCCGCACGACGGACGTGACGTCCCATTCTGTGCTTCAGGCCTTTATCGATGTGCCGCGTGAAGCCTTCGTGCCGGAAAAGTCGAAGTCGCTCGCCTATCGTGACACGGATATCGAGGTTGCGCCCGGCCGCTACCTGATGGCGGCATCGCCGCTTGCCAAGCTTTTGCAGCTTGCAGCGATCCGGAAAACCGACAAGGTTCTCGAAATCGGTGCGGGCACCGGCTATGTAACGGCGCTTCTGACGAAGCTTGCAGCGTCGGTCGTCGCGGTCGAAAGCGATGCCGCTCTTGCCGGCCAGGCTTCCGCCAATCTGGCCGCGCTCGGGGCAGCAAACGCCGCCGTTGTAACGGGAGATCTGGAAGCAGGTCACGCCGCCAAAGCGCCTTATGATGTTATCTTCCTGGATGGTGCGATCGAAGAACTGCCGGATGCCCTGACGACGCAATTGGCCGAAGGTGGCCGGCTCGTCGCGGTCGTCGGTTATGGGAATTCGGCGCGTGCAACGGTGACGGTGCTCGAAAAGGCCGTTCTTTCCCAAGGCCTGCACTTCAATGCCTCGATCTGTCCGCTGCCGGGCTTCCGCAAGGTCAAGGAATTCGTTTTCTGACGGAGAAACAATCCGTTATGGATGTTTTTGAGGGGGCCTGTCGGCCCCTTTTTCGTCGGCGCCTCATGCGCCGCGGGATTCACTTTCGCAACAAATCTGTGTATTCAACGAATCACCCGGAGCGTTGCGATTGTTTCTCCGGCCCCAAGCTTCGTAAAATGAACATGAATTCGGCCGGCATTTCTGTCGCCGATCAAGCGCCGGTCAAAAGCGGGGCCGGTCAAAGCGGGGAATGAAATGGCTCAGCCAAATGTAGCGCGTGAACCCTCAATGGAAGAGATCCTGGCCTCGATCCGTCGGATCATCGAGAGCAATGAGACGAACGGTGAGGCTGGCCGCGACGCACAATTCTCCAACCAGTTCGAGGCCGATGACGAGATCGTGCTGGACGACGAAGGCGATGCCGGCTTTGCGCCGGATCTGGCGGCCAATGACCGCGGTCAGCCGTCCTACAGCCCGGCCAGCCCGGCGCCCGAGCTTCGTTCGGCCGATCTGAGCGCCATGGAACCGGCTCCGGTTCAGGAGCGCAGCCTGTCGCTCGCCGATGTTGCCGCGCGCGTGCGCGCCGCATCCGCTCGCCAGATGGAGCACGCGTCCTCCAAGACGCCGGAAGGCCGTCCGGGCGATGACCGCCAGCCGCAGCTCGCAACCGTCACGGAACTGCGTGGCACGATTTCTCCTTCCGCGGTCTCTGCACCAGTCGAAGCCGCTTTCGGCAAGGCGCCTGAGCCGGCGCCGGTCCGTTCCTCCATGCCGGATTTCGCTTCGATTTCACGGCCTTCCGTCTCGTCTGCACCGGTTGCGCCCGCACCGATGGCGCCTGCGCCTGTTGTGGAACTTGCACCGGAACTCGCCGATATTCCTGCAGTCCGGCCGCCTGTCTCGGAGGCCCCGGCCGCCCGGTCCGCCGCTCCTTCTTATGAAGTGCCGCCCGTCGTCGCTGCCGTGCAGACCGCTTCACTTTCGCCGGTTGAGCTGACGCCGGCCCCGAGCGTCGCTCCTGTATCCGCACCGGCTTCTGCTGTCGAAGCGCTGCCCGCGCGCATCGAGGATGCGGCCGCCTCGCTCCTGTCGGAAACGGCAGGCGCCCAGGTGGCAAAATCCTTCAACGAGCTTGCTGCCGTTTTCGATGGTCTGGAACGCCGTTCGGTGGAAGAAATGGCGCAGGAAATGCTGCGCCCTATGCTTCAGGAATGGCTGGACGACAATCTGCCGACGCTGGTCGAACGTCTCGTGCGCGAGGAAATCGAGCGCGTGGCCCGCGGCGCGCGCCGTTAAATCGCCTGCAGCAACCCGATCAGGGCCGCTCCGGCGACGGGGCGGCCTTTTTTATTGACTAGCCGCACCCCATCCTATTTACACCGCTTGAATACGCTTCCCCTTTATCAAAGAACAAGACCGGGTCAGGAAATGCTCGAAAAGACCTACGATTCCGCAGCCGTCGAACCGAAAATCGCCTCCGCCTGGGATGAGGCCGATGCTTTCCGCGCCGGCGCCAATGCCAAGCCGGGTGCCGAGAGCTTCACGATCGTGATCCCGCCGCCGAACGTCACCGGTTCGCTGCATATGGGCCATGCGCTCAACAACACGTTGCAGGACATCATGGTCCGCTTCGAACGCATGCGCGGCAAGGACGTTCTGTGGCAGCCGGGCATGGACCATGCCGGCATCGCCACGCAGATGGTTGTCGAGCGCCAGCTGATGGAACGGCAGCAGCCGGGTCGCCGCGAAATGGGCCGCGAAGCCTTTGTCGAGCGCGTCTGGGAGTGGAAGAACGAATCGGGCGGCCTGATCTTCAACCAGTTGAAGCGCCTCGGCGCCTCCTGCGACTGGTCGCGCGAACGCTTCACCATGGATGAGGGGCTTTCCAAGGCCGTCCTCGAAGTCTTCGTCACGCTCTACAAGCAGGGCCTGATCTATCGCGGCAAGCGCCTGGTCAACTGGGACCCCAAATTCGAAACGGCGATCTCCGACCTCGAAGTCGAGAGCAAGGAAGTTGAAGGCCATATGTGGCACTTCAAGTATCCGCTGGCCGGCGGCGAGACCTATACCTATGTCGAGAAGGATGCCGACGGTAACGTCGTCTTCTCTGAAGAGCGCGACTATATCTCGATTGCGACGACGCGGCCTGAAACCATGCTGGGCGACGGCGCGGTTGCCGTTCACCCGTCGGACGAGCGCTATGCGCCGATCGTCGGCAAGCTCTGCGAGATCCCGGTCGGCCCGAAGGAACACCGTCGCCTGATCCCGATCATCTCTGACGAATATCCGGAACCGGATTTCGGTTCGGGCGCGGTCAAGATCACCGGCGCGCATGACTTCAACGACTATCAGGTCGCCAAGCGCAACAAGATCCCGCTCTATCGCCTGATGGGTGTCACCGCCTCCATGCGTGACGACGGCGAGCCCTATGCCGTCTGCGCCGCGCAGGCTGCCGAGATCACCCGGTCCGGCAAGCTGCCGA
The DNA here is from genome assembly GCA_902167985.1 of Shinella sp. UYSO24. Lineage (GTDB taxonomy): Bacteria > Pseudomonadota > Alphaproteobacteria > Rhizobiales > Rhizobiaceae > Neorhizobium. Next base: position 63,980 of record CABHNZ010000001.1, on the reverse strand, counting down.
GCGAAAATGACGTCGACGAGATCAATCTCGTTCCGGAAGAATATCGCGGCCTCGACCGCATGGCCGCCCGCAAGAAGATCATCGAGCGATCAACGCCGAGGGTCTCGCGGTTACGATCAAGGATGCCGAAGGCAACGACATTCCTTATGTCGAGAACAAGAAGATCATGCAGCCCTTCGGCGATCGCTCCGGCGTCGTCATTGAGCCGATGCTGACCGACCAGTGGTTCGCCGATGCAAAGACGCTGGCCGAGCCGGCGATCGCATCCGTTCGCGAAGGCCGCACCAACTTCGTTCCGAAGAACTGGGAAAAGACCTACTTCGACTGGATGGAAAACATCGAGCCCTGGTGCATTTCGCGCCAGCTCTGGTGGGGCCATCAGATCCCGGCCTGGTACGGCCCGGATGGCCAGTGCTTCGTCGAGAAGACCGAGGAAGAGGCGCTCGAAGCGGCAATCCAGCACTACATCGCCCATGAAGGCCCGTGGAAGGCCTGGGTCGAGGAGAAGCTTGAAAACTTCCAGCCGGGCGAAATCCTCACCCGCGACGAAGACGTTCTCGACACCTGGTTCTCGTCGGCTCTCTGGCCCTTCTCGACGCTCGGCTGGCCGGACAAGACGCCGGAACTGTCGCGCTACTATCCGACCAGCGTCCTCGTCACCGGTTTCGACATCATCTTCTTCTGGGTTGCCCGCATGATAATGATGAGCCTTCATTTCATGAAGGACGAAAAGGGTGAGGCGGTTGAGCCGTTCCACACGGTCTATGTTCACGCGCTGGTTCGCGACAAGAACGGCCAGAAGATGTCGAAGTCGAAGGGCAACGTCATCGATCCGCTCGATCTGATCGACGAATACGGTGCGGACGCGCTGCGCTTCACGCTGGCCATCATGCAGCGCAGGGCCGCGACGTGAAGCTCGACCCGGCCCGCATCGCCGGTTACCGCAATTTCGGCACCAAGCTGTGGAACGCCACGCGCTTTGCCGAAATGAACGGCGTCAAGCGCGATCCTGCCTTTGCCCCGGAAAAGGCGGCACTCACCGTCAGCCGCTGGATACTGACCGAGCTTTCGCGCACGAGCCGCGAAGTCACCGAAGCGATCGAGACGCAGCGCTTCAACGAGGCGGCCGGCACGCTCTACCGCTTCGTCTGGAATCAGGTCTGCGACTGGTATCTGGAACTCCTGAAGCCGATCTTCATGGGCGAGGACGAACAGGCAAAGGCGGAAGCCCAGGCTTGCGCGGCTTACGTTCTGGAAGAGGCCTACAAGCTGCTCCATCCGTTCATGCCCTTCATGACCGAAGAGCTCTGGGCGCATACGGACAGCCGCAGCGAGCTTCTGTGCCATGCCGACTGGCCGGCATCGGGCTTTGCCGATCAGGATGCCGCCGAAGAGATCAACTGGCTGATCGACCTCGTGTCCGGCCTGCGCTCGGCGCGTTCGGAAATGAACGTTCCGCCATCGGCTGTCGCGCCGCTGATCGTCGTCGGTGCCAATGAGGTGACGGCCTTCCGCATGCGCCGTCACGAGGCTGCCATCAAGCGCCTCGCGCGCGTCGAAAGCATCGAGCCGGCAGACGCGGCACCGAAGGGTGCAGCGCAGATCATCGTTGGCGAAGCGACCGCCTGCCTGCCGCTCGGTTCCCTGATCGATCTCGGCGTCGAAAAGGCCCGTATCGAAAAGGCTGTCGGCAAGACGGAACAGGAGATGGAGCGCATCGGCAAGAAGCTTGGCAACGAGAAGTTCGTCGCCAATGCGGATCCGGAGGTCGTGGCCGCCGAGCGCGAGCGTTTCGCCGAACTGGAAGTTCAGCTTGCGAGCCTCAAGACGGCGATGCAGCGGGTTCTCGAAGCCGGCTGATTCCGCCGCCCGCTTTTGAGCTGATACCGAATTCTGGAAGCCGCAGCCTCACCGCTGCGGCTTTTGCTTTTTTGCTGGGCGCCTGACGCATCCGCATTGTGCAGCTGCACAGGCCGAGAAACGGCCATTGTTGCCGCTTCGCCACAACTACCTGTTATCGTGAGATATTATTCCGATTGGCAATATTCCCGCACGGTGGCGCGGGTATTTTTTCCATGATTTACCGATTCGGCACGCTTTTCTGACAAGGTTACGTAAATCAGGGGACGGCTGTGCGGCGCAGTGCGCGGGCAGCCTCAAGTTGTTATTCTGGGCGAAGAATTTAAAGTCATGGGCGTTACTTACCTGGGAGTGGGAGACAAGATGGTAAGCAGGTTTGCCATGGGCGCGCTGGTGACTTTGGTCGTTGGTGGCGCTCTACAAACGCAGGCATATGCGGGTGGCTTCTCGTGGGGCGAGGCCGACACCGATATCCTGTTCGAGAAAGGCGATGTAGCGGCGCGTGGAGGGGTCGTCTATGTCAATCCGAACCGGCGGTATAACACCATCAACGGCGCTGCCGGCACGGATGGTGATTTTTCGGGTAACTTCACGATCCCGAGTTTCGCCATCATGGGGCGCGTTTCGAACGCGTTCGCCTGTGCCTTCACTTACACGCAGCCCTATGGCGGCCGCAGTGAATATGGTTCGCAGGCGCAGTTTGCCGACATGATCGCCGAAGCGCCCGCGAGCTACAATTATTACCGCAGCAAGAAGTTCGACACCAACGAATACGGCGCGACCTGCGATGTCAGCTTCGCGACCGGCCCCGGCCGGCTGCATTTCCTGGCCGGCGGCTTCACGCAGGATTTCTCTTACGTCGCAGACAGCTATTACGGCACCCTGCGTCTCGATGATGATCAGGCGCTCGGCTACCGCCTGGGGCTCGCCTACGACATTCCTGAATATGCCTTCCGGACGGAGCTGATGTACCGCTCCGAGGTCGAGCAGAAGGTTACTGGCTCGTTCCAGCCGGCAGGACCGCTGGTCGGCCTGGTCGGCGCCGGCATTCTCGATGCATACGGTGCCGGCTCCCTGCCGCAATCGCTGAAGCTCAGCGTCCAGAGTGGCATCGCGCCGGACTGGCTGGCTTATGGTTCTGTCGAATGGACGGACTGGAGTGTCCTGAAGACGCTGGATTACACGATCCAGCTGCTCGGTCCCCAGCATGACGAATATAACTGGCAGGACGGCTGGACCATTCAGGCCGGCGTGGCACACAAGTTCAACGATATGCTCGCCGGTACGGTCAATGTGCGCTGGGACAAGGGTGTCGCACCGGTGCGACATCATGACCGATACCTGGACGCTGGGGACCGGCGCCCTCATCACCATGGGGCCTGGACAGCTCACGCTCGGGGCTGCCGTCAGCTACATGACGTCTGGCAGCCAGTCGGTGTCGAAGGGTGCCAATTTCAATGCCACGGCGAACGGCGACTGGGCCTATGCGCTGGCGGCCAATTACCTGATCAAGTTCTGACAGCACGAGGACAAGACGACCGGTCGGCCATCATGGCCGGCCGGCTTTCGCATGTGGCGAAGGCAACCACCATGAAGTCTGACGGTGGGCGACGCACGGCCGGAGAAAAGAGCCAGACATGGCCATTTTGCAACTCAGGGCGTTGTGTCGATTCAGCAACATCGACTGAGGACAATTCGAGGGTGTGGCTCCGCGCTGCATTCTGTCCATTTCCCGCCACAAACGGGGAGCAGCGATAGGGGAACGACAGGCGCGCACCGCGGGGGCGGGGGCGTGCGAACGGAGTAACATGGGCGGGTTTTTCAACGGAAAGCGGGGTTTCCTGCGCTTTGGCGATCGGAATTGGACTTTATCGTCCATGTCGATGCACGCCACGGTCGCAAGTCCTAGTCTTGCCGAAAATGGCATCTACGGTCTGGTCAGACGGTCGAGAACGCAGGCTGCCGGTGAAGCCCGGCAGTGCGGCGTCTTCGGTCGGAGCGTCGCAGGCGTGGCGGGCGGTCAGCCTTCCCCTCGGCGCAGCGAGAGAAACTGAGCCATGCCGAAGGTGAAATCCGTATCCGTGAGAGTATTGCTTCTGGGTGCTGCCCTGACCCTCACCTTTGCCGGCGCATTTGCCGGTCAGGCCTCCGCCTTTGACATCAAGGCGGGCGTCTCGAAGGAGTCCGGGCCGTTCGATCTCTTCAAGTTCGGCTTCAAGGCCTATAAGAACGGCCAGAAGGAAGACGCCGTCGAAGCCTACCGCTATGCTGCCGAAAAGGGCCATACCGGTTCGCGCTGGGCGCTTGCCAACATGTATGCCGATGGTGATGGTGTCGCCAAGAACGACTACGAAGCCTTCAAGATCTACAGCGAGATTGCCAATCAGGCGTCGAACCGGGTTCGGAAGATACCGGCTTTTCGTCAACGCGCTTCTGTCGCTGGCCGACTACTATCGTCATGGCATTCCCGACAGCCCGGTCAAGGTCGATCTGTCCCAGGCGCGCCAGCTCTATTTCCAGGTCGCCTCGACTTTCGGCGTTGCCGAAGCGCAATTCCAGCTCGCCAAGATGATCATGTCGGGCGAGGGCGGTGTCGCCAACATGCAGCAGGCCAAGAAGTGGCTGAACCAGGCCCGCAAGAACGGCCATGTCGGCGCCATGGCGGTATTCGGCAATATCCTCTTCCAGGAAGGCCAGACCGTTCGCGGCCTCGCGTTCCTGACGGCTGCCCTCGACAAATGTCGCCAGAAGGAATGCACCTGGATGGAGCCGATGCAGGAACAGGCTTTCGCGACTGCCGGCGAAAAGGACCGCCGCGAGGCGATCGCGCTGTCGCACCAGTTCGCACAGGGCGTGGATTGATCGGCATTTGGTGCCGCCCGCGCCTGGACGTCGAAACCAACGGAAAAGGCCGCTTTCCAGCGGCCTTTATCGATTCTGCGATGTGATGACTGGCGATCTTACGCCGCTTGCGACGCCGCCGGCTGGAAGTTGAACGTGCCGATTACCGGAACATGGTCGGACGGCTTTTCCCAGGCGCGAACTTGGGCGTCGATCTTCGTGGAAACCAGCCTGTCGGCGGCTTCCGGCGACAGGAGAAGATGGTCGATGCGGATGCCATTGTTCTTCGGCCATGCGCCGGCCTGATAATCCCAGAAGGAATAGAGCTTCGTCGCGTCGGTCGTGGCGCGAACGGCGTCCGTCAGGCCGAGGTTTTCAAGGCGCCGGAAAGCGGCCCGCGTCTGCGGCAGGAAAAGCGCATCCGTGGCCCATGCGGCCGGATCGTAGCAGTCATGCGGCTCGGGGATGACGTTATAGTCGCCGGCAAGGATGAGCGGCTCCTCGAGCAGAAGGCAGGCCTCGGCATGACGGCGCAGCCTTTCCATCCAGGCAAGCTTGTAGGGGTATTTCACCGGATCGTCGGAAGGATTGCCGTTCGGCAGGTAGATCGAGGCAACGCGGATGACGCCGCCATCGACGGAAAACACCGCCTCGATATAGCGCGACTGTTCGTCGGTCTCATCACCCGGCAGGCCGCGCATCACCTCGTCCGGGCGGAGCTTCGACAGGATCACAACGCCGTTGAAACCCTTCTGACCATGCGTCTCCACATGGTAGCCGAGCGATTCGATCTCGAGCCGCGGAAATCCTTCGTCGACCGACTTGATTTCCTGCAGGCAGACGATGTCTGGCGAGGTATCGCTGAGCCATTGGCGCAGGTTGTCGATCCGCGCCTTGACGCCGTTGATGTTCCAGGTCGCGATCTTCATCGGGCTCGTCCTTCCGTCATGTCCTTTTCCCTTTTAGCGAAAGAGAGAGGGATGGGAAGGGCGCTCGATGGTCGATCCGCGGAAAGCAGTGGGGAAATCAGATCGCGAAGCTGGTGCCGCAGCCGCAGCTGGCAACCGCATTCGGGTTCTTGATCTGGAAGGACTGGCCGAGCAGGTTATCGACGAAGTCGATCTCCGAGCCTTCCATATAGACGAGCGACAGGCTGTCGATCAGCACCGTGGCATCACCATTGGAAATCACCAGATCGTCGTCTTCGCGGCTCTCCACAAGGTCGAACTTGTAGGAAAAGCCGGAACAGCCGCCGCCTTCGACAGACACGCGCAGCGCCTGCTTGCCGGCGTCGCCGGCAACGATCTGGCTGATGCGCTTGGCAGCAGCATCCGAGAGGGTCACGTTTACAGTCATCTTGTCCGTCTCCTGCCGGGGTAAAGGCCCGGTGAGTTCCGGGTTCACCCCTGAAAAGCAGGAGTTGCCCCGAAGAAAATCGCGCAATAGCGCTTCTGGATCCTGTTGTCACCGGCTTTGCGCACGGTGAGACTATAGGTATGAATAGGTGAAGGGCACGTCAATGGCCTGTGCGGGCCTAGATGCTCGTTGGGTGCCTTTCCGCGATTGTCCCGCCAAGTAAGTGGGGCAGGTGTGTGCAGGTGAGTATAAGGAACGGTTGCAGGCATGAGTATCGATACAAGAGTTCTCGGTTTCGGCTCGGGCGAGCGCGCGGTCTTCGCGTCCGATCCCTGGTCGTCCAGAGGCAGGCTCTTTCCCGAGGATAGCAGTCTCACGCGCTCGGAGTTCCAGCGCGATCGCGACCGTATCGTCCACACCACCGCCTTCCGCCGGCTCAAACACAAGACCCAGGTCTTCATCAGCCCCGATGGCGATCATTACCGCACCCGTCTCACCCACACGGTCGAGGTGGCGCAGATCGCCCGCGCGCTGGCAAGGGCGCTGAAGCTCGACGAGGATCTCGCCGAGGGCGTGGCGCTCGTCCATGATTTCGGCCACACGCCCTTCGGCCATACCGGCGAGGATGCGCTGGACGAGGTGCTGAAACCCTATGGCGGCTTCGACCATAACGCCCAGTCGCTGCGCATCGTCACCAAGCTCGAACGACGTTATGCCGATTTCGACGGCCTGAACCTCACCTGGGAAAGCCTCGAAGGTCTCGTCAAGCACAATGGCCCGCTGCTGACGCCGCAAGGCGAGGGCACGCATGGCCCGCTTCCGCAGCCGATCCGCGATTATTGCCTGATCCACGATCTCGAACTGGCAAGTTTCGCCAGCCTCGAGGCGCAGGTGGCGGCGATTTCCGATGACATCGCCTACAATACCCACGATATCGATGACGGCCTGCGCTCCGGCCTCCTGACCTTCGACATGTTGGAAGAGGTGCCCTTCCTCGCCGGACTGATGGCCGACGTCCGCGAGCGCTATCCGCATCTGGAACCGAGCCGCTTCGCCCACGAGATCATGCGCCGGCAGATCACCCGGATGGTCGAAGACGTGATCGGCGTCTCGCAGAAGAACCTTGCCGAGATCCGCCCGCAAAGTGCAGCAGATGTGCGCGCAGCCGGCCGTGTCATCTCGACATTCTCCGCGGAAATGGCGGCCACCGACAAGGCGATCAAGAAACTGCTCTTCTCGCGCATCTACCGCCACCCGGATATCATGCGCATCCGCGCAGGTGCTGCCCAGATCCTCACCGACCTGTTCGGCGCCTATATGAACGATCCCTCGCTGATGCGCAGCCACTATTGGGTGGATCATATTGCCGGCCTCAACGAGGCAGCCCGCGCCCGCCATGTCGGCGATTATCTGGCGGGGATGACCGATACTTATGCCATCCGGGTGCACGGCGAGTTGTTTGACCAGACTCCCGATTTGCGCTAGGCACCCGACCGACGACCACTGCTTTTCAAGGAACCGCGCGATAAACCCGTGCGGCGGATCGATATGAACCTTTTTGCCGACTTCGAGAATAGAATTAAGAATACGCTCGAAACGATTGATATCATTAAGGAAAAGCGAGGAGAAGTCGATTTTGGCCGCCTGACGGTAGAGCCGCCGCGTGACGCAAGCCACGGCGATGTCGCGACCAATGCCGCCATGGTGCTGGCAAAGCCGCTCGGCACCAATCCGCGCGCGCTGGCCGATATCATTGCCGAAGCGCTGAAGGCTGATGCCGATGTCAGCGAAATCTCGGTTGCCGGCCCCGGCTTCATCAATATCCGCCTTTCGACCGCCTATTGGCAGCGCCTCCTGTCGACGATGATCGTCGAGGGCGTCAACTACGGCAAGTCGAAGATCGGCGGCGGCCGCAAGGCCAATGTCGAATACGTCTCGGCCAACCCGACCGGCCCGATGCATGTCGGTCATTGCCGCGGCGCCGTTGTCGGCGACGCGCTGGCGAACCTCATGCAGTTCGCCGGTTATGACGTCACCAAGGAATATTACATCAATGACGCCGGCGGCCAGATCGAGGTTCTCGCCCGTTCCGCTTTCCTGCGTTACCGCGAGGCACTCGGCGAAGATATCGGCGAGATCCCGGCCGGTCTCTATCCGGGCGATTATCTCGTGCCGGTCGGCAAGGCGCTGGCGGGCGAATACGGCCCGCGCCTCCACAACATGCCGGACGAGGAATGGCTGCCGATCGTCAAGGAGAAGGCCGTCGATGCGATGATGGCAATGATCCGCGATGATCTCGATGCCTTGAACGTCCATCACGACGTGTTTTTCTCCGAGCGCACGCTGCATGCCAACGGCGCGCAGCGCATCCGCCAGGCGATCAACGACCTGACCTTCAAGGGCCATGTCTACAAGGGCACGCTGCCGCCGCCGAAGGGCCAGCTGCCGGAAGACTGGGAAGACCGCGAGCAGACGCTGTTCCGTTCGACTGAAGTCGGTGACGATATCGATCGCCCGTTGATCAAGTCGGATGGCAGCTACACCTATTTCGCCGCCGACGTTGCCTATTTCAAGGACAAGTTCGATCGCGGCTATGACGAGATGATCTATGTTCTGGGCGCCGACCATGGCGGTTACGTCAAGCGTCTCGACGCGCTGGCGCGCGCCGTGTCGGACGGCAAGGCCAAGCTCACCGTGCTGCTCTGCCAGCTGGTCAAGTTGCTGCGCAATGGCGAGCCGGTGAAGATGTCGAAGCGTTCCGGCGACTTCGTCACGCTGCGCGAAGTGGTCGATGAAGTCGGCCGCGATTCGGTTCGCTTCATGATGCTCTACCGCAAGAGCTCCGAGCCGCTCGACTTCGATTTCGCCAAGGTGACGGAACAGTCCAAGGACAATCCGGTCTTCTACGTTCAGTACGCGCATGCCCGCTGCATGTCGGTCTTCCGTCAGGCGAAGGATGCCTTCCCGGATCTGGACGTTGATTCGCTTGACCTTCCGGCGACTGTGGGCGACATTACCGACCCGAACGAGCTGCAACTGGTTGCAAAGCTGGCCGAATATCCGCGTCTGGTGGAGGCCGCAGCCCAGGCGCAGGAGCCGCATAGGGTGGCTTTTTACCTCTATGATCTCGCCAGTTCGTTCCATGCGCATTGGAATAAGGGCAAGGAATTGCCCGACTTACGCTTTGTTAACGATAAAACCGACAATTGAGCGTTGCCAGGCTAGGCTGGTGCATGCTGTAGCGTCCGTGTTGAAGTCAGGACTTGCAATCACGGGTACAGCTGCGCCGGATGAGATGCGGTAAAGTTGCCCTCTTTCGCCCATATTGCACTGGTAGACGTAGTGTAATGTAGGTGAGTGGACGTAATGGCTGATAACAACCTTGCGCGCAGCCGGAACGATGGGCCGGAAATCTTTGCAGATGATGACCCGCTGGCACAGCTGGCACGCATAGTGGGCTATGAGGATCGTGTCGTCGGGCAGCCGGATCAATCCGCGCGGCCGGCGTCGCATCTGGCGAGCCCGCAATCGGCCGTTTCGTCTGCCGCAAATGGCGGCGCGGAAACGGGATATGGGCGGCGCGAGCCGATCTTCAATCTCGAAGACGAGCTGCTTCGTGAATTCGAGCGCTATGATGCCCCGCGTCTCGACCCGGCCAATGATATTCCGCTCGACGCGGGCGGCTTCACCGCCCGCGGATATTCCGAGCCGGCAGCGCCTGTCGAACAGGCGCCCTATGCCGAAGCCCCGGTCGCCTATCAGCCGGAACCCGTCGCAGAGCCGGTCTTCGAGGCTCCGCCGCAGGTTTTCGCCGAGCCGACCGTTGCCGACACCAAACCTCAGGCTGATCCGTTCCACGAAGATCCGTTCTTCGCCGATGCGCCTGCAGCAGAGCCTGTCTTCGAAGCACCCGCATTCGAGACTGCCGAACCGGCAGCCCCGTTCCATTGGGAAGCCGAGCCGGCAGGTCCGGTCGAGCCGGTCCGCCATCATCAGGCGGATGCCTATGAAGCGCCTGCGCTAACGGCCGCCTCCGTGGCCGCCCCCATGGTCGAGGTCGAGCCGGCGCATGAGATCGAGACGCATGAGATCGACATGTTCGATCTGGCCGCCGAACTCGAAAGCTCGATGGGTGTCGCCGATGAGCCTGTAGCGCCTGCCGCGGCCTATGTTGCACCTCAGGCTGAAGCGATTTCTGCTCCGATCGAGGCAGCTGCAATCGCGTCTGCGCCGGCGGCTGCCGCCATCGCGCCGGTCGAGCCTGCTGCCCCTGCCGTCAAGCGCAATACCGGCTACACGCCGGGCTTCCGCATGCCGCTTGCCAATTTCAACCTCCATCAGGGAACGACGTCCCTGATGCGCGAGCCTGCTCCGGTCGTGGCCGACATTCCGGCGCCGGTCGCAGAAGCGCCGAAGCCCGTCGAGGCCGCTGTCGAGGCGCCAAAACCGTCGGACAAGTTCTCCGCCATGGACGAGCTTCTCTACGACGTTGCGCGCTTCCCGCAGCCGGCCCAGCCGGTAACACCTTCCGGCCTCCAGCCGATGGCCTCGCTTCCGGGCGTGACCATGCCATCGCTCGGCGCGACCATGGCGGTCGCCGCAGCGCCTGTCGTCGTTGCCCCGGTCGCAGCAAAGGCGCCGGCCGTCTCTGAACCGGATCCGTTCGCAGACGAGGATTTCGAGCTTGCGCTCGACGATCTGGAACTCGATCTTGCTGACGTTGTCGCCGAGAACAATCGCGGTCCGTCGGTCGCAGCTCCGGTCGTTTCCGTTGCTCCCGCCGTTATGGCCCAGGTTGCTGCTCCGCAGGCCCGCATCGAGCCCGTGATCTCTGCGCCGGTACCTGCTGCTGCCCCCGTTGCAGCATCTGTCGTGCCCCCCGCTGCACCGGAATTGCCGCCGGTTCAGGAAGAGATGCTGGGTGAGGCGGATCTGCCTTTCGATCCGGCGCTTCTGTCCGAAACCGAAGATCACCCGGAGGCCATCGCCGATCTCAATGTTCCGGACCTGCCGGTCGAGGAACCTGAGCAGGAAGTCGCCTACACGCCGGAATATGACATCGATATCGATGCCGAGCTTGCAACGCTGCTCTCCGAGCCGGAGCCGGCAAAGCCTGCAGCGCCCGCACCGAAAGCGGCTGCCGCAATGGCCGCAACTGCCGGCGCAGCTGCACTCGGTGCCGCCGCTCATGCCGCCTCGCGCCAGTCGCAGCCGGCCGCAGCCGAGCGTCAGGCCTATTCCGATCTCGACGAGTTCGAGCGCGCGCTGGAAGAAGATTTCCGTCGCAGCCTTGCCAATCCGCTGCCTGTATCGGCTCATGACGAAGACCGCTATGTCGCAGAACTGGATGACGAGCGTCCGCGCCGTTCGCTGCGCAGCTGGGCTATCCCGGCCGTCGCGCTCGGCGTTGTGGTTGCCCTCGGCGGCGGCGCCTATGCGCTTCTCGGTGGTGGCGTCTCCAAGATGGTCGGCAGCGGCGAGCCGGTGGTGATTGCCGCCGACAAGGACCCGATCAAGGTTGTTCCGGAAACCCGGGCGGCAAGACGGTGCCGAACCAGGACAAGGCCGTCTACGACCGTGTCGCCGGCACTGCGTCTGAAGCACCCAAGCAGCAGCAGCTGATCTCCAGCGACGAACAGCCGATGGATGTCGTCCAGAAGACGCTCATGCCCGACACCCTGCCGGTCGACGGTGACGGCGAGGCGGATGCGACCGCGGCCGATGGTTCCGATACGACTGATCCGCGCCTCCTGCCGCAGCAGCAGAATAACCAGGATATCGCTGTTGCGCCGCGCAAGGTGAAGACCATGATCGTTCGTGCCGATGGCACGCTGGTCGAGCAGGATGCTTCGGGCTCTGCCACGCCGGCGCCGCACTTGCAGCTCCGACGGGAGCAAGACCTGTTGCTTCGGCTGCAAAGCCGGTCGACACGGTGGCTGCGGCCGTCCAGTCTGCGGCGACGCAGTCCCCGGCCGGCATGATGCAGGCATCTGCGCCAGTTGCCGACGCTGCCGATAGCGCTCCGGCAGTTCACGCACCGGTGCCTTCGGCCCGTCCGTCGCAGTCTTCCCCGGCTGCTGCCGCCCGTCCTGCTACCCCGACGCAGGTCGCTCAGGCCGCCGCCCAGCCGGTGGCTGCACCGCCGGCGCAGGCTGCTGCGACGACTTCTGCAGCATCCAAGGGTGGTTACTTCATCCAGGTTGCCTCGCTGCCATCCCAGGCTGAAGCGCAGAAGTCCTACCAGAGCATCTCGGCCAAGTTCGGCTCGGTTGTCGCTGGCCGTGGCGTCGATATCAAGGCCGCCGAAATTGCCGGCAAGGGCACGTTCTACCGCGTCCGTATTCCGGCCGGCACGAAGGCCGATGCGATCGCGCTCTGCGAGCGTTACCGCTCCGCCGGCGGCAGCTGCCTTGTTGCCCAGTAAGGCGCAGGGACTGAAAGCGTAAGATCAAACGGGGCGTCATGCGCCCCGTTTTCGTTTGCCGAAGGGCAGATGTCGGGCAGGGCCTTGTCTGTTGCCTGGACCCGACGCCCGAATGACCAGAGCAATTGAAAGCCATTCAGTCATGACACAATCGAAAGCCATGATCCTCGGATCGAGCGGCCCGGCTCTTACCGCCGACGAAATTTCTCTCTACCGCGACGAGCGCCCCTGGGGCTTCATTCTGTTTGCCCGCAACTGCGTCGAGCCGGCGCAGATCACCGATCTCGTCGCCGCGATGCGCGACAGTGTCGGCCGCCCCGATGCACCGGTCCTGATCGACCAGGAAGGCGGCCGCGTCCAGCGTATCCGTCCGCCGATGCTTGAGCGCTATCCCTCTGCCGCCGTGCTGGGCGATCTCTACCGCGCGGACCGGGACAAGGGGCTTCGTGCCGCCTGGCTGATGTCGCGCCTGCATGCCTTCGACCTGATGAAATTCGGCATCAATGTCGATTGCCTGCCCGTTCTCGACGTGCCGGTCGAAGGCGCGAGCAATGTCATCGGTGATCGCGCCTATGGTTTCGATCCGAAAACGGTCAGCGAGATGGGGCAGGCGGCGGCCGATGGCCTGAAGGCCGGCGGCATGCTGCCGATCATGAAGCATATGCCCGGCCACGGCCGCGGCATGGCCGATTCGCATCATGAACTGCCCGTCGTCACGGCTTCGCTGGCAGAGCTTGAAGCGCATGACTTCATCCCCTTCGTCGCGCTGCGCAACGAACTGATGGCGATGAGCGCCCATATCGTCTTCACCGCCGTCGACACCGAGCGCCGGCGACGATCTCCTCCAGGGTCATCGATGAGATCATCCGCGGCCATATCGGCTTTGATGGTCTGCTCGTCTCCGACGATACGTCGATGAACGCACTGAAGGGCACGATCGGCGAGCGTGCGGCGCGAATCGTTGGGGGTGGCTGTGATATTGTCTTGCATTGCAACGGCGTCATGGACGAAATGAAGGCTGTGGTGAACGAGGCCATTCCGCTGTCCGGCGATGCGCTGCGGCGGGCAAACGCCGTCGAGGCGGGCTTCGGCAAGGGTGACGGAGCCGACGAACAGGCGATCCGCGCCGAGTTCCACGGGCTGCTGGCCGTCGCCTGACAAGGCGAAAGGCGCCGGCAACGGGCGATGTGCCGGCGATAAAGAGGGTAACGGGTGGCGACAGAACGATCGCAAGGCGCTTTTCCGATGGACAAGCTCTGGCAGGACGTCAGCGCCGAGCGCAAGACGGACGAGCCGGCGCTGGTCGTCGACGTGTCCGGTTTCGAAGGCCCACTCGACCTTCTTTTGCATCTGGCGCGCAGCCAGAAGGTGGATCTGTCGCGCATCTCGGTTCTGGCGCTTGCAGAACAGTATCTGCTCTTCGTCGATCAGGCCCGTCAGGTCCGCATAGAGCTCGCCGCCGATTATCTCGTCATGGCGGCGTGGCTTGCCTATCTCAAGTCCCGGCTCCTCATCCCGCAGCAACAGAAGCTGGATGACGGGCCGAGCGGCGAGGAAATGGCGGCAACGCTCGCCTTCCGCCTCAAGCGGCTGGAGGCGATGCGCGAGGCCGCCACGAGCCTCGTCAATCGCAACCGTCTCGGTCGCGATGTCTTTGCCCGCGGCGCACCTGAACATATCCCTCACCGCGTCCAGTCGGCCTTCGATGCCTCGCTCTATGATCTCCTTTCGGCCTATGCGAACCTGCGTCAGCGCAATGCGATCACCCAGGTCACGATCGAGAAGCGCAAGGTCTGGTCGCTGGTCGAAGCGCGCGAACTTCTCGGCCGCATGCTGGGCGAGATCGGTGACTGGACGACCCTCCAGACCTATCTCCTGCCTTACCTTGCCCCTGAGGACCGGGTGACGGCGACAGCCAGCGCCTTTGCCGCCTCGCTTGAACTGGTCCGCGAAGGGCGTCTCGAAATCCGTCAGGACGGCGCTTTCGAACCGATCTTCCTGCGCAAGGGCGAGGGGCGTCCGCGGCCCGGCCCGGACGTCGGCAAGGAAGAGGGCGAGGGAGAGGGAGAGGGAGAGGGAGAGAGTAAGACAGATACATCCATATCCAGCGGCCCCGCCGCCTCTGCGGGAGACCTGCAATGACGATGACCGAAGACCAGAACGATGCGCTGATCGCTGCCGACAACGACATGTCGGCCAATGAGCGTGAGGATGACGCGGGCCATACCGCATTTTCCGACAGCGAGGTCGAGCGGATTGCCGAGGCGCTCGTCTTTGCCTCTGCCGAGCCCGTATCCGAAGCGTTTCTGGCAGACCGTCTCCCGCGCGGCACCAACATTGCCGCCGTCATGCAGCGGCTGGCGGATTTCTACGCCCTGCGCGGCGTCAACCTGACCCGCACGGCGGATCGTTGGGCCTTCCGCACGGCAGCCGACCTCTCCTTCGTCATCCGCAAGGATGATAACGAGGTGCGCAAGCTGTCGCGTGCCGCGCTCGAGGTTCTGGCAATCATCGCCTACCACCAGCCTGTCACCCGCGCCGAGATCGAGGATATTCGCGGCGTCCAGACCTCCAAGGGCACACTGGACGTGCTGATGGAATCGGGCTGGGTGCGGTTCCGTGGTCGCCGCCGCTCGCCGGGTCGGCCCGTCACCTTGGGAACGACGACGGATTTTCTGGATCATTTCGGCCTTGAGGAACTGCGCGATCTGCCCGGTCTCGAAGAATTGAAGGGCGCCGGTCTTCTCTCCGGCCGTATCCCGGCGGGCTTCCATATCCCGATTCCGTCGCTTGGAGACGATGTGGCGGAAGAGGAGGATCCTATCACCCAGCTTGATCTGGAAGAGCTCGGGCTGCTGGCGCCGGGCGGCGCAGGAGATTGATGCTGAGCCGGTAACGATCCCGTCAGGCCCTCCGGATGCCCTTGAAAAAGGGGCATTTCCACACCCTCTAACATTGCTGCCTGCGGCGATTGGGCCGTGATCCCGCCGCGATTTTGTGCTAGAGCCACATCCGGTTGTGGAAGGGCTGTGCTGCGCGCTATGCGGACAGCGCGTGCCACCCCTCTGAGTGGCAGCAAAAGAAGCCCCGAACTCTGGTAATCTTTACGGCATTTTGGTGTTTGAAAAAGGCCGGTAAAGAGCTTACATCGGGGTCACGTTTCTAATGGAGTGGACAATGGGTTCGTTTAGTGTGTGGCATTGGCTGATCGTTCTGGTCATCGTGCTGGTCCTTTTTGGTCGCGGCAAGATCCCGGAACTGATGGGCGACGTCGCAAAGGGCATCAAGAGCTTCAAGAAGGGCATTACCGAAGACGACGCCGCGCCTCAGGATCAGACGGCCTCCAAGACCGTTGATCACAAGGCCGACGAGGTCAAGGAAACGACCCGGTCGTAATACGGGCTGTATCAGTCCAGGAGCCTCTTTGAATGTTCGATATCGGTTGGACCGAACTGCTCGTCATCGCGATCGTCATGATCGTTGTGGTCGGTCCCAAGGATTTGCCGCCAATGCTTCGCGCATTCGGCAAGATGACTGGCAATCTGCGCAAGATGGCCGGGGACTTTCGTGCGCAGTTTGAGGAGGCTCTCAAGGAGACCGAGCTGGATGACGTCCGCAAGACGATCACCGATGCTCATCAGAACCTCAATCCCACCAATGCTTTGCGTGATGCGATCAATCCGCTGAGGCAGATGGGGCAGGATCTGAAGAACGACCTGCAGAAGGCGACGCAGGTTCCGTCACCGGAACCGACTGTGTCTCTGGCAGCAGAGCCCGGTCAGGCCGACCCGCTGTCGACGCCGATCGATGCGGAAGCGCAGAAGGCCGTCGAAGGCAGCGCGGTCGCGGCACCCGCAGCGGAAGTTCCGGCCAATGCCGCAGCCATAGCACAGGCGGCACATGCGGCCTCTCCTGCGGTTTCGGCTCCGGCCGCACCGCTGGCGGCATCTCCGACGACGCCCGTCTCATCCGCCCCGCTGGCGCCGGCTTCCTCCGAAGCTGCTGCCAAGCCGGTCGCGGCCAAGAGCAGGGCAAGGAAGAAGGCGGAGACCGTGGTCGAAGCGCCAGTGGTTGAAAAGCCAGTGGTCGAAAAGCCGAAGCGCGTCCGCAAGGTCGCCGCCAAGGTTGAGACGGCAGAGGTTGCCGCACCCGCAGTCACCAAGGCGAAAACACCGCGCAAGCAGAAGACTGTCGCCGAATCTGCTCCGGTTGTCGAAACCGCAGCGGATGTGCAGCCCGCAGCCGAGAAAGTGCCCGCCCGCAAGCGTGCCGTAAAGAAGACCGACACGCCGAAGGGTGAAGCATGAGCGGTGATTATAACGACAAGCCGCAGCCTCTCATCGAACATCTGATGGAGCTGCGCACGCGATTGATGTGGTCCATCGGCGCGTTCTTCATCGCTTTCCTCGTCTGCTTCTATTTCGCCAAGCAGCTCTTCAACCTGCTGGTCATCCCCTACAAGTGGGCGGTGATCTGGGCGCATCTCGACGTGAGCAAATCGGAGCTGATCTACACGGCGCCGCAGGAGTTCTTCTTCACCCAGGTGAAGGTCGCGATGTTCGGCGCGCTGGTCATCGCCTTTCCGATGATCGCCTCGCAGATCTACAAGTTCGTCGCGCCCGGTCTCTACAAGAACGAGCGCGCGGCCTTCCTGCCGTTCCTGGTGGCATCGCCGATCCTGTTCCTGATGGGGGCGGCACTCGTCTACTTCTTCTTCTGCCCGATGGTGATGTGGTTCTTCCTCGCCATGCAGCAGGCCCCGGGGGAAGGCGATGTGGCGATTTCGCTTCTGCCGAAGGTTTCGGAATATCTCAGCCTCATCATGACGCTGGTGCTTTCCTTCGGTCTGGTCTTCCAGCTGCCGGTCGTCACCACGCTTCTGGCTCGCGTCGGCCTGCTCACCAGCACCTGGCTGCGTGAAAAGCGCAAGTTCGCCATCGTTCTTGCCTTCATCGCCGCCGCCGTGCTGACGCCGCCGGATCCGATGTCCCAGATCGGTCTTGCACTGCCGACCATCATTCTCTACGAGATTTCCATCTACGCCGCACGACTCGTCGAGCGCAAGCGCCAGGAAGACTCTGAGGAAGAGGCTTCATCGGACGTCGCAAAGACTGAATAAGGCTGGAGTTTCTTTCTCTTGGCCGGGCGAGCGGTGTCACGCTTCGAAGGCTAAGGAACGATGCTCGATATCAAATGGATCCGTGAAAACGAAGAGGCTCTGGATGCGGCGCTGAAAAAGCGCGGTGCAGAGCCCATGGCTGCAACCCTCGTGGCGCTGGACGACAAGCGCCGCGCCGTGATCCAGAAGCTGCAGGACATGCAGTCGCGCCGCAACGCCGCCTCCAAGGAGATCGGCGCGGCCATGGCCCAGAAGAATTCCGAGCTTGCCGACAAGCTGAAGGCAGAAGTGGCCGAGATCAAGGACACGATGCCTGCCGCCGAGCAGGAAGAGCGCGAGGCTGTTGCCGCCCTCGACGACGTTCTCTCGCGCCTCCCCAATATCCCCCTTGATGACGTTCCGGTCGGCAAGGACGAGCATGACAATGTCGTCACGCGCGTCGTCGGCGAAAAGCCGCGCTTCAACCACACGGCCAAGGAACATTACGAAATCGGTGAAGCCCTCGGCTACATGGATTTCGAACGCGCCGCCAAGCTCTCGGGCGCCCGCTTCACGGTCCTGACCAGCCAGCTCGCCCGCCTTGAGCGCGCGCTTGGCCAGTTCATGCTCGACATGCACACGAGCGAACACGGCTACACGGAAGTGTCCTCGCCGCTGATGGTGCGCGATGAAGCCATGTACGGCACCGGCCAGCTGCCGAAATTCGCCGAAGACCTGTTCCGGACGACGGATGGCCGCTGGCTGATCCCGACGGCGGAAGTCACGCTCACCAATCTCGTCTCGGCCGAAGTGCTGGACGGCGAAAAGCTGCCGTTGCGCTTTACAGCACTCACCCCGTCGTTCCGTTCGGAAGCCGGATCGGCCGGTCGCGACACACGCGGCATGCTGCGCCAGCACCAGTTCTGGAAATGCGAACTCGTCTCGATCACCGATCAGGAAAACTCGATTGCCGAGCACGAGCGGATGGTCGAATGCGCCGAAAACGTGCTGAAGCGCCTCGGCCTGCATTTCCGCACCATGACGCTCTGCACCGGCGACATGGGCTTTGGCGCGCGCAAGACCTATGACATCGAGGTCTGGCTGCCGGGGCAGGATACCTACCGCGAAATCTCGTCGGTCTCGGTCTGCGGTGATTTCCAGGGCCGCCGCATGAACGCCCGCTACCGCACCAAGGACGACAAGAACCTGAAATTCGTTCACACGCTGAACGGTTCGGGCGTTGCCGTTGGTCGCTGCCTGATCGCGGTCATGGAAAATTACCTGAACGAAGACGGTTCTGTCACAATTCCGGATGCACTTCTCCCCTACATGGGCGGTTTGACCAAGATCGAAAGTGCAACCTGATATGCGAATTCTCCTCACCAATGACGACGGCATCCATGCCGAGGGCTTGGCTGTCCTCGAAAGGGTCGCCCGCAGCATCTCCGATGATGTCTGGGTGATCGCGCCGGAAACCGACCAGAGCGGCCAGGCCCATTCCGTTTCCCTGTACGAGCCCCTGCGGCTTCGTCAGGTGGACGAGAAGCGCTTCGCTCTCAGCGGAACGCCGACCGATTGCGTCGTCATGGGTGTGCGGGAAGTTCTGCCCGGCAAGCCGGATCTCATCCTCTCCGGCATCAATGACGGCGCCAACACCGCCGATGACGTCACCTATTCCGGCACGATTGCGGCCGCCATCGAAGGCACGCTTCAGGGCATCCGCTCGATTGCGCTCAGCCAGGGCATCCGCCGCGACAACGGCCGTTACGCTCCATGGCATGTAGCGGAGAAATTCGCTCCGGAGGTCGTCAGGAAGCTGATGACGGTCGATCTGCCGGCCGGCACGTTCCTCAACGTCAACTTCCCCAATTGCGAGATCGAGGACGTCAGGAAGAGGTTGCCGTCACCGCCCAGGGCAAGACCGATTTCATGCTGAGCGTCGATGCCCGTCATGACGGCCGCGGCAAGCCTTACTACTGGCTGCGATTCGGCGAGCGCAACGGGCGGCTGCTTGGCGGCACCGATATCGAGGCGCTGAAGGAAAACCGCATTTCGGTAACCCCGCTGAAACTGGACCTGACCGATTATTCGGTTCAGGATCGCGTTGCAGCTGCTTTGGGTTCGGAGTTCAGGGGTTGAAATCAGGCATGGTCGAGAAGGAGGGCTTCGCAGCCCTCGTGTTGCGCCTCCGGTCGGAGGGGATTTCCGATCTCGACTCCTGACTGCCGTGGAGCAGACGCCGCGCTCGCAATTCGTGCCGGCACAGTTTGCCGACGACGCCTATTCGAGCCGGACCATCCCGCTCGACTGCGGCTCCTTCATGGAAGGGGCGACCTGACGGTGCGTCTTCTCCACCGTCTTCAGGTCAAGCCCGGCCACCGCGTCCTTGAAATCGGTACCGGCAGCGGCTTCACCGCAGCTGTGATGGCAAGGATCGCCGAACGGGTGCTGACTGTCGAACGCTATCGCACGCTGGTCGCTGGCGCTCAGGAGCGCATCGATTCGCTCAACCTGCGCAATGTCATCATCCGCCAGTTCGACGGCATGAACGGCATTTCGGGCGAGGGCACGTTCGACCGCATTTTCGTCACCGGCGCCTTTACCACCCTGCCGCGATTCTATGCCGAACAGTTGACCCATGGCGGATCGATGATCGCGCCGCTGATGCAGGAAGACGACACCTGCATGATGACCCGTCTCACCAAGACCGGCAGCCGCTTCGAGCGCGAGGATCTCTTCAAAGTGCCTTATTTGCCGCTGGTTCCGCATATCGCGGCAGCGCTCTGACGGGCTATCCCCAAGCCTGCGGGCACCCCATGACGGCCCCCTGTCATGGTTATCAATTTGACAAAAAATCCACTGACTTTGCCGGGCTTTAACCCGCCGGTAAGACTAACGCGCTTTAATGGTTCGCATGAAGGTTGCGTTACGTGTGGGTCGAGTTATGGGTGCCAAGAGTTCTTCGAAAGTCGGTGTTTCGGTTGTCAAGTTTGCGGCAGCCGCGCTTCTTGCAAGTGCCGCGACAAGCTGCAGCTCGGACGCGTCGCGCTTTTCCGGTCTGTTCTCCAAAACGGACAATATGTCGACTGCCTCGATCCCGCAGCGGCAGGGTGGTGGTGCATACGGCCAGCCGCCTATCCCGCGGGATGATCTCGGTAGTTCGCAGCCTGCCATGGCCTCCTCGAATGGTGGCTATAACAATGGCGGCTATAACGCCGGTTACAATAACGGTGGCTATAACAGCCGTCAGTCGGCAATGGCTCAGCCTTACCCGGTCAGCAATGGCGGCAGCTACTCCTCTCCGGCCCGTTCGGCAGTAGAGCCGGTCGCCGTTCAGCGTCAAGAATTGGCTCCGCCGTCGGCTTCGTCCGCTCGCCGAAATGTCGCATCGGCTCCTGTGAACCATGATCCTGCAACCCGCCAGGAAGCCATGGCGCAGCCATTCCCTGGCCGTCAGGCCGCAGCTCCTGCACTGGCTGCCCCGGCGCGTTCGCCCGCCCGTGGCGACAATGTCGTCACCGGTTCGACGCCGCGCCAGATGTCCGGCTGGTCTACGGTCAATGCACCGCGCGTGACGCTCCGTCCGGGTGAGACCGCAACGACGCTTGCCAACCGCTACGGCGTTCCGGAGCGCGAGATCCTGAAGGCCAATGGCGGCTCGATCGCAGCCGGCCAGCAGGTCATCATCCCGACCTTCGGCACCGCGCCGAATTCGGCAAAGACTGCGTCCGCCGATATCGACCTGCATAACAAGGCACCGATGCCGGGTCGCGAGCCCGAGCAGAAGGTCGCCGTCCTGCCGACCCCGTCGCGAGACAAGGGCATGGCCGAACCTGCCAAGGTCATGCCGGCCGGCGGCAAGCCGATGGGCGGAAGCTATGTGGTCAAGCCGGGCGATACGCTTGCCAAGATCGCCCATGCCACCGGCACGCCGATCGACCAGTTGAAGGCCGCAAACGGCCTCTCCACCGGTCATGTCCGCGTCGGTCAGGCCCTCAAGGTCAATCACTCGATCCAGGAACAGGACGAGACCGAGACCGCTTCCATTCCGGCCCGTCCCGCCGCTCAGCCGGCACCGGTCGCGGCCGCTGCGCCGAAGGTCGCCGCTGCCCCCGCAGCGCAGCCCGTATCGGCTCCGGCATCGGCCAAGCCGGCCGCTCAGACGGCATCGCTGACCGAGGTCGAGAAGAAGGGTGACAACAGCGCCGCTCCCCAGTCCACCGGCATCGGCAAATATCGCTGGCCTGTCAGCGGCGCGGTCATCGCCGGCTACGGCGCCAACGTCAACGGCAGCCGCAACGACGGTATCGATATCTCGGTTCCGGAAGGCACGCCGATCAAGGCCGCTGAAAACGGCGTCGTCATCTATGCCGGCAACGGCCTGAAGCAGCTCGGCAACACCGTTCTCGTCCGCCACGACGACGGCCGCGTCACGGTCTACGGCCATGCGGAAAGCATCAACGTTACGCGCGGCCAGAAGGTTACGCGCGGCCAGACGGTCGCTCTCTCCGGCATGAGCGGTGACGCGACCCGTCCGCAGGTCCATTTCGAGGTCCGCAAGGATGCGACCCCGGTCAATCCCGTTACCTACCTTGAATAGAGTGTAGTGCGTTCTCAAGGGGGATAGTGAAAAGGCCCGGCATCAGATGCCGGGCCTTTTCATGTCTGGGGCTCAAAAGCACGGGCCACATGCTGGAGATTTGCGGTTACGTCTGGTTCGCCATTGCGATCAGCATCCGCCAGCGTTTGATATATCCATCCGCAAAGGCAGCGTTGACACCCTCGGCGATCAGCCTCGCACCGAGATCATCGAGGTCGAAATCATCAAGCGCTGTGCCTTCCGGATAGTGCCGCAGGGCATAGCGATAGGTTTCTTCCCAGCTGCGGCGGATGCCGACGGCCTCATCGGCAATCGTCTCGCGATGTTGGCGGATGAGTTCGCCAAGCGTCATGGGCTGGTCAATCCCGATCGAGCCGCTTGCGCAGCCGGCCTGCCAGATCCTGGATATACTGCCACGCCACACGGCCGGAACGGCCGCCGCGCGTCGTTGCCCATTCCAGTGCTTCCCGATGCAACGTCTCGCGATCGAGCCCGAGATCGAAATGCTCGGCATACCCGTCGATCATCGTCAGGTAGTCCTCCTGGCCGCATTTGTGGAAGCCGAGCCACAGGCCGAAGCGATCGGAGAGCGACACCTTCTCCTCGACAGCCTCCGATGGATTGATCGCCGTCGACTGCTCGTTCTCCATCATGGTGCGCGGCAGAAGATGCCGGCGGTTGGAGGTGGCATAGAAAAGCACATTGTCCGGTCGACCTTCGATACCGCCATCGAGCGCCGCCTTCAGCGACTTATAGGCCGTGTCGTCATGGTCGAAGGAAAGATCGTCGCAGAAGACGATGGCCAGCTGGCCCGAGGATTTCAGGAGGTCGAGAAGCGCCGGCAGCGAGGCAATATCCTCGCGGTGAACCTCGATCAGCTTCACGGCCACGCCGCTTGCACGCCGCACATCCTCATGCACGGCCTTCACCAGTGACGACTTGCCCATGCCGCGCGCACCCCAGAGGAGGACATTGTTGGCCGCAAAGCCTTCTGCGAAACGCAGCGTGTTTTCGTGCAGAATGTCACGCACATGATCGACGCCACGGATCAGCGTCAGTGCCACGCGGTTGGGTCTAGGTACGGGCGACAGATACTGGTTGGCCGGCACCCAGACGAAACAGTCGGCCGCGTCCCAGTCGTTGATCGCGGGGGCGGGGCCGGCAAGCCGCTCGATCGCGTCCGCGAGGCGGCGGACTTCCGCAAGCAGAAGAGGAGTAAGGTCTTGCGTCATGCTATTCTCCGGTGTGGGCCTGCCGAGTGATGAATGTTGGCGATGAATGCCTGCGGTATCACGGCTTCGTGCGTGTCAAAAGTCGCAGGACCGTGGATTTGGTACGCTTTGAGGCGTGTTTGTGGCGCGCCTCTGTTGCATTCCGACCCATCACAACTATAGTCCGGCGGCTTATAACGGGGGCCCGGGGTCTCCGACGATATTAGGAGTTCTCGATGTTCATTACCGACGCGTTCGCCCAGGCGACCGGCGCCGCACCCGCCGCCTCCAGCACGGATTCCATCCTGCAGATGGTGCTTCTTTTCGCCCCCCTGATGGTGGTCTGGTACTTCTTCCTCATCCGCCCTCAGCGCAACCAGGCGAAGAAGCGTCAGGAGACGCTGACGAACATCCGTCGCGGCGATCAGGTCGTTCTCGGCGGCGGCATCACCGGCAAGGTGAGCAAGGTGATCGACGACAACGAACTGGAAGTCGAGATCGCCGAAGGCGTGAAGATCCGCGTCGTGCGCTCCTACGTGGCAGAAGTCCGCGTCAAGGGCGAGCCGGTCAAGACCGAAGCCGCCACGAAGTAACGTCCGTTTCAACGGATGGGCGAGGGCGGCTTCAGGCCGCCCTGCTTTGTTTTGGGGCCTGATTTTCGGCCCGGATTCCATGGGGAGAAGGCCTGCCATGGCCAGGGGCATCGAAATCCGCGAACAGCATTTTCCCGGCAAGGCACCGATCGATGCCTATGGGAATGGCGGCTTTCGCTTCGCCGACATGTCGCATCGCGGCTCGCTTCTTCTTCTGCCCTCCGGCATTTACGGTTGGGATTTTTCCGCCGGTGATCCACTGAACGCCGAGGCCTTTGCCCGCGTCATTGCGGAGGCCCAGGGGATCGAAGTGCTGCTGGTCGGCACCGGTGACAACATGCGGCCCCTGCCGGCCGAATTGAAGGCCGCCCTCCGCGCCGCAGGCATTTCCGCCGATCCGATGAATACCGGTGCAGCCGTTCGCACCTACAATATCATGCTCGTCGAGGAGCGTGCGGTCGCGGCCGCACTGGTTGCCGTCGAACAATGACTTCGTTTTCCTCTTCCATTTCCGGCGATCAGGACCGGGCAGGCGCCTGCCTTGCGATGTTGCGCGATACCGATCGCGACCGCTATCTCGCCTGCCTTCTCTCGCCGGAAGACAAGCGCGGCGCCTTGGCCGCCCTCTATGCCTTCAATGCCGAGATCGCCCGCATCCGTGATCTCGTGCGCGAACCACTGCCGGGCGAGATCCGCCTGCAATGGTGGCGCGATCTTCTGGAAGGCAATGCCAGCGGTGAAGGCAATCCCGTCGCCGAAGAGCTTCTCTCGACCATCGAGACCTATCGTCTGCCGCGCCAGACCTTCATGGACATGATCGATGCCCGCGTCTTCGATCTCTATGATGACCCTTTGCCGGATCGCGGGGCACTCGAAGGCTATGCGGGTGAAACCGCCTCGGCGCTGATCCAGCTTGCGAGCCTCATCCTAGCGCCTGAACAGGCCTCCGCTTCGGCAGACAGGGCCGGTCATGCGGGTGTCGCCCAGGCGATTGCCGGTTTCCTTCTGCTCCTGCCGATCCATGTTCGGCGCGGCCAGATGTTTCTGCCGCAGGACATCCTGTCGGCCACAGGCCTCGACCGCGAGGCTTTCTCGCCGGAGAGAAAACGGGCAGCGATCGGCCGCTATCGAGGCACTGGCCGGTCTCGGTCTCGATCATTTGTCGAAGGCGCGTGCGGCAGGTGCCGTTCCGAGCGGTCTCATCGGCGCCTATCTTCCTGCAGCACTCGCAGGCCCGGTCCTTTCAAAGGCCAGCCGAAATGGTGCCGCGGCACTTGATGGCAAGCTTCTCTTACCCCAGTGGCGTCGGCAGTTGCAGATGATGAAGGCCGCTTTCCTGCGCCGTTTCTGACCCTATCTTATCTGTCAGGCGTCAAATTCGCACAAGCTTCGTCGGCTAAGAGCTAGGCGCGGGAGTGCCCGCTAGAACCTGTCAAGTAGCGGTGCGTCAGGCCGGTCCGGCCTGGAGAGGAATTAGGATGAGCCCTGTTATCGTCTGGAGCATTTTTTTTGCGCTCGCCCTCGGGCTTGCCTATTATGCGACGCGCATGGCGAAGCTGAACGGCGAGGAGGGCGATAACGATCTGGGGCTCGCGATCGTCGAGTTCGGCAAGGCGTTTCCGGGCGAAGCAATCCGCAGCCTGCGCTCGACCGCTGATGGCAAGGCGATCTTTGTGCGCCTGCATGACGGCAAGGCAGGCATCATGCGTGCCCACAGGCATCACAATGCCTGCCACTTGATCGAGCCCGGCCGCGCACGCATCACGCCGCTTGCAGATTCGAAAGGTTTTGCCGCCGAGTTTTTTGACTCGCCAACCCAAAGCGGCACCTTCGTCTTCAAGAACGAGCAGGAAGCAGCCGAAGTCTCACTCTGGCTGCTCGACAACTACCTGACCGCCGAAAGCGGTGAAAAGCCGGTCGACACAGGTGGTGCGCCGGCTTCTGCTCACTGATTTTCCGGAATAGCAATGCCTCGCCGGACGGGATTAATCCGTCCGAGCCAAGCGGCGCAGTCCTTCAGCGCCCGCGCCGACAGAAGCTGCCGCTTCATGATCGTCTTGTCCTTGCCGCGAAAGCGCTTGACGCCCTCCGGCTTGACGATCGAACCGGGCTCCAGTTCGGGAAACAGACCGAAATTGACGTTCATCGGCTGGAACGAGCGCTTGCCCGGCTCTTCGTCGGTCATCAGATGGCCGCCGGTAATGTGGCCGAGCAGCGAACCGAGGGCGGTGGTTGCCGGCGGGGCAACAGGCGTCTCGCCCTTGCGTTCGGCAGCGGCAAAGCGCCCGGCCAGGAGGCCGATCGCGGCACTTTCCACATAACCTTCGCAGCCGGTGATCTGGCCGGCAAAGCGCAGGCCGGGCCGGCTCTTCAGCGTCAGCGTATGGTCGAGCAGGATCGGCGACTGGATATAGGTGTTGCGATGCAGGCCGCCCAACCGGGCAAATTCTGCATTCTGCAGGCCGGGGATCATCCGGAAAATTTCCGCCTGCGCGCCATATTTCAGCTTCGTCTGGAAGCCGACCATATTATAGAGCGTGCCGAGCGCATTATCCTGCCGAAGCTGCACGACGGCATAGGCCTTGACCGTCGGGTTATGCGAATTGGTGAGGCCCATGGGCTTCATCGGCCCATGGCGCAGCGTCTCGCGGCCGCGTTCCGCCATCACTTCGATCGGCAGGCAGCCGTCGAAATAGGGCGTGCCCTCCCATTCCTTGAAGCCGACCGTGTCGCCGGCGATCAGCGCATCGACGAAGGCGTTATACTGGTCCTGATCGAGCGGGCAGTTGATATAGTCCTTGCCGTTCCCGCCGGGCCCGACCTTATCGTAGCGCGACTGGTACCAGCAGATATCCATATCGATCGAATCGCGATGCACGATCGGCGCGATCGCATCGAAGAAGGCCAGCTGGTCTTCGCCGGTTTCGGCCTGGATGGATTTCGCAAGCGATGCCGATGTCAGCGGTCCGGTGGCAACGACCGCGAGATCCCATTCCTTCGGCGGCAGGCCGGAAACTTCTTCACGCACCACGGTGATCAGCGGGTGCTGGTGGATCGCCTCGGTCACGGCATCGGAAAAGCCGTCGCGATCGACGGCAAGCGCGCCGCCGGCCGGAACCTGATGCTTGTCGGCGCAGGCGATGATCAGCGAACCGGCAAGCCGCATCTCCGCATGGATGACGCCGACCGCATTCGCTGTCGCATCGTCGGAGCGGAAGGAATTGGAACAGACGAGTTCTGCAAGCCCGTCGGTCTTGTGGGCATCGGTGCCGCGAACGCCGCGCATTTCATGCAGGATGACGGGCACGCCCGCAGAGGCGATCTGCCAGGCTGCTTCCGAACCGGCGAGGCCGCCGCCGATAACGTGGATGGGCGCGGGGTGAAGGGAAGAAACGGATGTGTTGCTCATGGCGCCGGTCCATATCACGTCGTGAAAAGGACCGGAATCAAAAAGGCACCTGAAAAGGTGCCCTTCGATCGTCCTTGGATGTCTCGCTGGACCCCAGCGACTTGCCGCAGCATTCTGCTTGCGCGCTTCCGGCCTGTTAAGAGGCCGCTCCGATTAACGGAAGGAGCGCGACGCGATGTTGCGGATGTCGTAGCGGGTCAGGCCGATGTCGTTGAGAGCCTGGGAAGAAAGGCCGCCCAGTTCGTTCATCGTACGGCGGTAGCTGATCCAGTTCTTTGCGATGCGGATCGGGTTCATGGTCGTTTCCTCAATCATCTTTTTCCTGGTGTTCTGTCGTCGTCACCAGCGATGAGAGGCTTATACATCGGCACTTGCTCAGAATGCAGTGCAAAAAAGATGCGACTGCCATGCAAATGTGCAATGTGTTGATTATTTTTGCATCCGAGATCGAAAAACGTGCAATCCGGAGAGAGGCGCCCGAAATCATCGTTAGCTGATTGATTCGTATGGACGAATTGTAGTTGAGGCGGCACTGCGCTGGTCCGCCGCGCGGTGGGTAAAGGCGTTCTGGAAGCCGAAAACGAAAAACGCCCCCGAATGGAGGCGTTTTGGGCATGGCTGAAAATTGTGCGGCGCTTTCGCGCCTGTCGATCAGAAGCCGACGGCGGTGCGGGCGACGCGACGGATGTCTGCGCGGCCGATGCCGAGGTCGTTGAGTTCGCGGTCGCTCATCCGGCCGAGTTCGGTGACGGTTTCGCGGTACTTGCGCCAGTTGGTGATTTTCTGAGCGATTTTCATGGTCGGTCCTCTTTCATTGCCTGCCGGCAATCATCTGGCCGGCCTCTCTGTCTGGATCGGACTATATGCTGCGCTGCGAAATTAAACAGCGCCCATTGGTGATGGCACCTATGCGTTTTTGGTGGATCTAATCGTTTAAGTCGTCAGATGAACGAAACGCGATGCGCGTAATTTGTGCGTTATGGCGTCGCCGGGCGCTGAACGGTCGGCCTCGGTCGACGTCGATGTTGCTGCAGGGGAGGGCGGCGATCCGCGCTGCCGATCATGTTGGCGCATATCGGCAAGCTCCGGTGGCAATGGTTCGGCGTTGCACTTGGTCGCCTTAAATCGGTTCATCTGACCTTTATCAGCAGACGGTGCTGCTCTCCCGTTCCTTGTTGGCGGAAACGCGAAAGCCCGTAGCCGGTTCATATGGGGAAATTGCCCTGATGGTGTGCGGCGCAACATGATTCACGGGCGGCATGTATGGAATGCATGGCTTTCAGTATCTGTACATCTAAGGGCAGGGAGGCGTATCGCCCGCCGGCCCGCATATGTCTTGCACCCTGCGTATTCTCACCGGTTTCAGGGGTATCGTCATTCGCCTGCGATGGTCGCCGTATAACTGTCATTTTCCCTTTGCGTGCAGAAAAACGGGTGATATAGAGACGCGCGCTCCGGAAGGCCTCTGTGCGAGGATTTTCGACGTTGGGCGCGGGTATGGTGAAATTGGTAGACACGCCAGATTTAGGTTCTGGTGCCGCAAGGCGTGGGAGTTCAAGTCTCTCTACCCGCACCAGTTCGTCAGGAATGCGGTTCGCCGCCTTCCGGTGGAGCTGAGACGCTCCGAAGCCGCAGCTGGTCACTTTGAAGTTCCGGTGGTGTGCTCATTGAAACGTATAACGGCTGTCTGAGCACCGCCGCCCCGATAAGAAGGTATGAAAATGCAGGTTACCGAAACGCTCGCTGAAGGGCTGAAGCGCGAAATCAAGGTTGTCATTCCGAAGCAGGACATGGCTGCCGAACTGAACGTCCGTCTGGCCGATGCCAAGGACAAGGTCCGCATCAACGGCTTCCGTCCGGGCAAGGTGCCGATGGCGCATCTGAAGAAGATGTACGGCAAGTCGATCATGGCTGATCTCGTCAACGAGATCGTCCGCGACCGCCCGACGAAGATCCTTGCCGAGCGCGGCGAAAAGTCTGCGACCCAGCCGTCGATCTCGATGACCGAGGACGAAGCTGAAGCCGAAAAGATCCTCGGCGCCGAAACCGACTTCGAGTTCACGCTCTCCTACGAAATCATCCCGGCAATCGAACTGAAGCCGGTCGATGGTATCGCCGTCACCCGCGAAGTGGTTGAGATCTCCGAAGACGAAGTCAACGAGCAGATCCTCAAGATCGCTGAAAGCGCCCGCACCTTCGAAACCAAGAAGGGCAAGGCTGCTGACGGCGACCGCGTCACCATGAACTACCTCGGCAAGGTCGACGGCGTTGCCTTCGACGGCGGCGCTGCAGAAGATGCAGAACTGGTTCTCGGCTCGGGCCGTTTCATTCCGGGCTTCGAAGACCAGCTCGTCGGCGTCAAGGCTGGCGAAGAGAAGCAGATCACCGTCACCTTCCCGGCTGACTACCCGGCTGCAAACCTTGCCGGCAAGGACGCAACCTTCGACATCACCGTCAAGGACGTTGCTGCTCCGGGCGAAGTCGAAATCAACGACGAACTCGCTTCCAAGCTCGGCATCGAATCGGCTGAGCGCCTGAAGGAAATCGTACGCGGCCAGATCGAAAGCCAGTACGGCAACCTGACGCGCCAGAAGGTCAAGCGCCAGATCCTCGACCAGCTCGACGAAATGTACGCTTTCGACACCCCGGCAACCCTGGTTGACGCCGAGTTCGACAACATCTGGCGCCAGATCAACACCGATCTGGAACAGTCGGGCAAGACCTTCGAAGACGAAGAGACGACCGAAGAAGAAGCACGCGCCGAATACCGCAAGCTCGCTGAGCGCCGCGTTCGCCTCGGCCTCGTTCTCTCCGAAATCGGCGAAAAGGCCGGCGTCGAAGTGACCGAAGAAGAAATGCAGCGCGCTCTCTACGCCCAGCTGCAGCAGTTCCCGGGCCAGCAGAAGGAAATCCTCGATTTCTTCCGCAACACCCCCGGCGCTTCCGCTTCGCTCCGCGCCCCGATCTTCGAAGAGAAGGTCATCGACAAGCTGCTCACCGAAGTGAAGGTCACGGACAAGACCGTCTCCAAGGAAGAGCTGATGGCTGAGGACGAAGCCGAAGAAGGCGACAAGCCGGCCAAGAAGAAGGCTGCGCCGAAGAAGGCCAAGGCTGAAGCCGCTGAAGGCGAAGAAGCCGCTCCGAAGAAGAAGGCTGCTCCGAAGAAGAAGGCCGCTGAAGACAGCGCCGAATAATCTTCGCGACACTGGAATGAAGAAAGGCCGGAGCAGAAATGCTCCGGCCTTTTCTGTTTCCGCGATGCTTGCATCGAGTGGTCGGACATCCGATATTGTGATATCTAATCATGATGCGCGGTGACGGATGGATCTGATTCATAACGAGCGAACGAAATATCTGGCGGCGTCAATCGATCGGCTCTCGACAGCATCGGTAGCGATCGGTGTTTTCGGACAGGTTGCGCCGCTGACGTCGCTGGAATTCAGGTGGGCGCCCATCGCGGCGCTTGCCAGTTGGATTCTCGCCGCTTGGCTATTACATTCCGCTGGGCGCAACGTTCTCGGAGGCTTGCGATCATGACATCGGGATATATTTTCTTCTGGTATGTGCTTCCGTTTCTTCTGGCAGGCGCCGGATGGGCAATAGCTCTCTATTCCCGCTACATCGAAAAGAAGACGCGCCCGACCCGTCGCCCTGGCGAATGATCCCCGCCTTTGCGTAAAACCCCGCGACATCCGGCGTTTCCCGTGACATAAGGCGGGCCGAACTCCCTTGAGAAGACATCGGCCGCCATGATCCGCATCGAAAACATCAGCAAGTCCAACAGTCACCGCATCCTCTACATCGAGGCCTCGGCCGCGCTGAACCGCGGCGAGAAGATCGGCCTCGTCGGCCCGAACGGCGCCGGCAAGACGACGCTGTTCCGCATGATTACCGGCAGCGAGATCCCCGATGAAGGCCAGGTCTCGGTCGAAAAGCATGTGACCATCGGCTATTTCAATCAGGATGTTGGCGAAATGTCCGGCGTCAGCGCCGTGACGGAAGTCATGGATGGGGCAGGGCCGGTGAGCTCCGTCGCAGCCGAGTTGCGCGAGCTCGAATCCGCCATGGTCGATCCCGACCGGATGGACGAGATGGATGAGATCATCGAGCGCTATGGCGAGGTACAGGCCCGCTATGAGGAGCTCGACGGCTACGGCCTTGAAAGCCGCGCCCGCGAAGTTCTGGCCGGTCTCTCCTTCAGCCAGGAGATGATGGATGGCGATGTCGGCAAGCTTTCGGGCGGCTGGAAGATGCGCGTGGCGCTTGCCCGCATTCTCCTGATGCGCCCCGACGTCATGCTGCTCGACGAACCGTCCAACCACCTTGATCTCGAAAGCCTCATCTGGCTTGAACAGTTCCTCAAGGGCTATGACGGCGCGCTTCTGATGACCTCGCACGACCGCGAGTTCATGAACCGTATCGTCAACAAGATCATCGAGATCGATGCCGGCTCTCTGAACAGCTATGCGGGCGATTACGGCTTCTACGAGCAGCAACGCGCCCAGAACGAGAAGCAGCAGCAGGCGCAGTTCGAGCGTCAGCAGGCGATGCTGGCGAAGGAAATCAAGTTCATCGAGCGCTTCAAGGCGCGTGCGTCCCATGCGGCGCAGGTTCAGAGCCGGGTGAAGAAGCTCGACAAGATCGAGCGCGTGGAGCCGCCGAAGCGCCGCCAGTCGGTCGCCTTCGAGTTCCAGCAGGCGCCGCGCTCGGGCGAAGACGTCGTCAATATCAAGGGCGTCCACAAGCGCTATGGCAGCAAGACGATCTATGAAGGCCTGGATTTCATGATCCGTCGCCGGGAGCGCTGGTGCATCATGGGCATCAACGGCGCCGGCAAGTCGACGCTGCTGAAGCTGATCGCCGGATCGGCCGAGCCGGATCAGGGCTCGGTTGCGCTCGGCGCTAGCGTCAAGATGGGCTATTTCGCCCAGCACGCGATGGACGTGCTCGATGGCGAGCAGACCGTCTTCGAATGGCTCGAATCGGAGTTTCCACGCGCAGGCCAGGGCGCCCTGCGCACGCTTGCCGGCTGCTTCGGCTTTTCCGGCGACGATGTCGAGAAGAAGTGCCGCGTGCTTTCGGGTGGTGAGAAGGCGCGTCTGGTCATGGCGGCCATGCTGTTTGATCCGCCGAATTTCCTCGTCCTCGACGAGCCGACCAACCACCTTGATCTCGACACCAAGGAAATGCTCATCAAGGCCCTGTCGGATTACGAGGGCACCATGCTCTTCGTTAGCCACGACCGGCATTTTCTGGCCGAGCTGTCGAACCGCGTGCTTGAACTGACGCCGGACGGCATTCACCGCTATGATGGTGGTTATTCCGAATATGTGGAGCGTACCGGTTACGAGGCTCCGGGCCTTGGGGCCTGACAAGGCCGTCAAGGCGTGATCGAGCAGGGCGCCGCGGAGGCTGGCGGCGCCTGCGTCCTCAGCGGCCGGCCATGGGGGAAGCGCCGACCGCGAGTGGATCGTATGGGCGCGGTGCTTCAGGCCGGTTCGCTATTGGTGGATCGTGTAGGAGCCCATGGCGCAGAGATCCTGCGTATCTTCCATGTCCTCGAAATCCGAATCCTCGGTGAATTCGAACCGCATGTCGTATTTGCACGCCCGCCGTCCATCGGCGATGGTGATCTTCATGCTTTCGCCGGGACCGAGCGTGTCCTTGCCGAACACATCCTCCTCCCAGTTGTCGACGCCGGCGGGCGACGTGTAAAAGCGCTCAAGCGTGCCTTTGGTCTTGTTGATCAGCGTGAAGGTGAGGTCCTGTGCCTGGGATGCAGGCGCAAGGGATAGTAGGGCTGCAAAGGCGCTTGCAGCCGCAAGGATCATCTTTGGCATCGAAGTTTCCTCTTCCCGAATTGGAATGAGGAACATTTATCATTGCTAATATAACTCGCAATCGGATGCTGAATTAACGATTAATCTTAGCCATGCTCTCCACGATGGCCATGTCACCGAATGGGGATCTCAGCCCTGCCGGCGCATCTCGGCAATCGCCGCATCATCCTTTTCACCGGCGCGCTGATAGGCGTCACGCAGGGCGAGGCGACCGAAATACTGTTCGAAGGCGGGGCGCTTCTCCATCGTCCCGAATTGCAGGCCCCAGCCGATCTGCGAACCGACATAGACATCCGCAGCGCTGAACCGGTCACCGGCAATATAGGAATTGCTGCGCAGCGCCAGTTCCAGCGTGTCCATCACGTCCTTGAACGAGCCGTAGCCGATCATCCGCTCGCGCTCCGGCGGCACTTCGAAACCGAGAGCCTTGTTGCTGACGGCGGCTTCCACCGGACCGGCCGCGAAGAACAGCCAGCGGTAATAATCGGCGCGCTGACTGTTGGCGGGGGCAAGCCCCTTGTCCGGAAACGCGTCCGCCAGATAGGCGCAGATGGCAGCGCATTCGGTGACGATCGTCTTGCCATGCGCGATTGCCGGCACCTTGCCCATCGGATTGACGGCCTTGTAACTCTCGGATTTCATCGATGTACCGAATCCGAGGATCTCGACATCATAGGGCTCGCCGATTTCCTCCAGCATCCATCGAGCGATCCGCCCGCGCGACATCGGGTTGGTGTAAAGCACAAGATCATGCGCCATCTTTGTCTTCCTCCTGAACACAAGGTCTGTTGTGGGGCAGGCTAGGGACAATTCAAGACGGCTGCATGAAACAGAAGGGGATGCAGGGGACCTCGCGTCCCCGGAAAGTTAAGGATCAGAGCGGCTTGCGATACTGGATGAAGCCGGCATTGGCAGCGACCCGGTCGTAAAGTCTCCGGGCGGTGGCATTGGTCTCATGCGTCAGCCAGTAGAGGCGCCCGGCCTTATGCTCGCGGGCGAGATCGGCGACGCGCTCGATCAGCTTTTCACCGGTACCCTTGCCGCGCTGGCTGGCATCGACATAGAGATCCTGCAGGTAGCAGGTGACGTCCGGTAGCCATGTCGAGCGATGGAAGATCGCATGCACGAAGCCGACCATTCGGCCATCCTCGAAGGCGCCGAAGACATGCATCGGCTCGGCAGGATCATGCAGGCGCTGCCATGTGATGTCATACTGGCTTTCCGGCAGTTCCGTCTCGTAGAACTGCAGATAGGCGTTGAAGAGCGGTCCCCATTCGGCGCGGTCGGCGGGCGTGAGCGGGCGTATGTCTGTCATATGCTTTTACTTTCTGTTCCCCGGGAAATGACATTCGATACTGAGCGTTGAGCAATACGAAAACGGCGGGACCGATGGTCCCGCCGCTTGAACTCTATCGGAAAAATCCGGCTTGGGCAGCCGTCTCAGGCTGCCATTGCCGTCTTGAGGTTTTCGTCGATCTTGTCGAGGAAAGCGGTGGTCGAGAGCCACGGCTGATCCGGACCGATGAGAAGCGCGAGATCCTTGGTCATGAAACCGGCTTCGACCGTGTCGATGCAGACCTTTTCGAGCGTCGAGGAGAACTTCGCCAGATCGGCATTGTCGTCCAGCTTGGCGCGGTGTGCGAGACCGCGGGTCCAGGCGAAGATCGAGGCGATCGAGTTCGTCGAGGTTTCCTGGCCCTTCTGGTGCTGGCGGTAGTGACGCGTCACCGTGCCGTGAGCGGCTTCGGCTTCGACTGTCTTGCCATCCGGCGTCATCAGAACCGAGGTCATCAGGCCGAGCGAGCCAAAACCCTGGGCCACGATGTCGGACTGTACGTCGCCGTCATAGTTCTTGCAGGCCCAGACATAGCCGCCGGACCACTTGAGAGCGGCTGCGACCATGTCGTCGATCAGGCGGTGCTCGTACCAGATCTTGGCAGCCTCATACTGTTCCTTGAACTCGGCGTCGAAGATCTCCTGGAACAGATCCTTGAAGCGGCCGTCATAGGCCTTGAGGATGGTGTTCTTGGTCGACAGATAGCAGGGAACGCCGCGCTGCAGGGCGTAGTTGAACGAGGCGCGCGCGAAATCGCGGATCGAATCGTCGAGGTTGTACATCGCCATCGCAACGCCCGAAGACGGTGCGTCGAAGACTTCGTGCTCGATTTCCTTGCCGTCTTCGCCGACGAACTTGATCGACAGCTTGCCCTTGCCGGGGAACTTGAAGTCGGTTGCGCGGTACTGGTCGCCGAAAGCGTGACGGCCGACGATGATCGGCTTGGTCCAGCCCGGAACGAGGCGCGGAACGTTCTGCATGATGATCGGCTCGCGGAAGATGACGCCGCCGAGGATGTTGCGGATCGTGCCGTTCGGGCTCTTCCACATCTTCTTCAGCTTGAATTCTTCAACGCGGGCTTCGTCCGGCGTGATGGTGGCGCACTTGATGCCGACGCCGTGCTTCTTGATGGCGTTGGCGGCATCGATCGTCACCTGGTCGTCGGTGGCGTCACGGTTCTCGACCGACAGGTCGTAATATTCGATGTCGAGATCGAGATAGGGAAGGATCAGCTTGTCCTTGATCAGCTGCCAGATGATGCGGGTCATCTCGTCGCCGTCGAGATCGACGACCGGATTTGCTACCTTGATCTTTTGCATGGATTTCCTCTTGGGTGTGACAGGAGGCATGAGGGCCCCCGGCGGGTGAAGAGCGGGTGAAAAACCGTTGGGTGCGCTATATCACCGCATGGCGGCGACGCAAAGGCATTGAAGGGTGGTAAGCGGTTTTTCGTGTGAGAAATCATCACGCCTTCGTGTTGCCTGAACAATGTCACAGAGGCGGCGCAAGACGCTGCAATCCGCTCGCCACCGAGCCGCGAATCAGGCTTTGGATAGCGCCTGAGATTGCACTTGCCAAACGTCATGCCGGGCGTAATGTCCGGCCAAATCGAACCGATACGGATCACACCCATGCGAACGCTGCCGCTCGCCATCGCCGCTTCTTTTCTGACGACCGCCGCCTTTGCCGCCGACGTGACTGACCCCGTAAACGAGGTGATGAAAGTCACCGAGAAAAACTGGGAATCGAACGAGAGCGACTGGAAATATCTCTTCGACACCGATCCTCTCGGTCGTCTCTACAGCAAGCGCTTTCAGTCGATTTACGCCGAGGCTGCCAAGCACCCGGCCTATGATGACGAGGATAACAAGGCCCGTCCGATCCCTTCGGCTATGACGTCATCACCAGCTCGCAGGATGGCTGCCCGCTGAAGGATGTGACGACCACGACGACCCCCGGCAAGGACGCGCGACGGATGTGAAAGTCACCTTCAAGCAATGGGCCTGCCTTGACGATCCCGCCATGAAGGACACCGTGACCGAAGTCCATTTCGACGTCATCCAGGAGGATGGCCGGCCGGTGATCGACGATATCCACCGCGTCGGTGACGGCGAGACCGATTCTCTGGTCGATGAGATGAACTCCATCATCAAGGGCGAGTAATGGCGGTGACGGCAGGCAGCTTGTCCCCCATGACCCAGCGGTCGGGGCGGGCTGCCTGATGCGACACCGATCCGCTCTTTTCGACTGGTTGCTGGCTTCCGATCCGGCCCTGTCACGCGCCGAATGGGTGCCCGCGTCACACTCTCCATCCTCCTCTCGGCGGTCATTCTGGCGCTGATCCACGTCTTCATCGTGCCGCTGCCGCAGGTCGCTTATGGCCTGATCGTCGTCCTCTCGATCGAGGGCGGTGTTGCGGTCAAGGATCGTTCGCCGCGCGAGCAGTTGAAGACGCGGCTTCTGGGCGCTGCCGCAAGCTTCGCCTGCGTATCGCTCTCGGCGCTGCTTGAAGGCCACCGCTATATTTCCGACCTCACCTTTCTGGTCGTCATCTTTCTGGCGGCGGTCGCGCGCGTCTATGGGCAGCGCGGCTTTGCCATCGGCATGTTTGCCTTCACCTCCTATTTCATGGGGGCCTATCTGCGGCCGACGCTGAGCGATCTGCCGCTTGCCTTGCTCGGCCCTGCAACGGCCATCGTCATGGGGCATCTGGTCCGCACCTATGTGATCGTCGATGACTGGCGCCGCGATCTCCTGCAGGCGCTGATCGCCATCGATGGCCGGGTAAGCGATATCCTGCTGCGTCTCGCCGTAACCTCAAGCGCGGGCCAGATTTCCGATCAGGATCAGCGCGATCTGCGTCAGCTGGAAGAGAGGCTGAAGGATGTCGCCCTGATGGCCGAAGGATTCCTGCCGCGGCCGGGCAACGAGGCGCTCGGTGCCGGCAACGAGCCGGCCATGGTCCTGGCAATGAAGATTTTCGACGCTCATCTCGCGGCCGAAAGCGCCATCGTGCTGTCGCTGGAGGCGCCCGCACCCTTCGTCCTCATCCACGCCCTGATCGAAGGCGACGAGGCGCTTGCCCGCCGCGTCTCGGAAGGCCCGGCGGTCACGGCTGACAATCGCGTCTCGGAGACGGCGCGGGCGCTTCTGTGGCTCGGCGAGGCGCGCAGCAACCTTGCAGACGCGATCCGTGAAGGCGAGGCAGACCATTTTCGCGCCATCGATCAGGCCGATGCGCCTGCCGCGCCGGTAAAACCGGATTTTTCGCTGAAGAACCCGACGATCCGCATGGCACTGCAGATCCTGTTTGCAGCGGCGATTGCCATGGCATTCGGGCTTGCGCTATCGCGCGATCGCTGGTTCTGGGCGGTGCTGACCTCCTTCATCATCTTCAGCAATACCAAGTCCCGCGGCGATGCCGCCCTGCGCGCGCTTCAGCGTTCCATAGGCACGGTTCTCGGTATCGCGCTCGGTCTGGTTCTGGCGACGCTCCTGAGCGGCCATCCCTTCGTCATCCTGCCGCTTGCGGCGCTCTCGATCTTTCTCGCATTCTATTTTCTTCAGGTCTCCTACGCCTCGCTGACCTTCTTCGTCTCGATCGTGCTCTGCCTCGTCTATGGCCTTCTCGGCACGCTTACGCTGGACGTCCTGCTTCTGCGTGTCGAGGAGACGATGATCGGGGCGCTGGCCGGCACGATCGCCGCTTTCGTCGTCTTCCCGGCGCCGACCCGCTCGCAACTCGATCTCAACGTCACGCGCTGGTTCGATGGCCTGCGCCAGCTGCTCGTCGCCGCCCGCGACGGCAAGAGCAATTTCGAGCTGATCGAGCTCTCCCGCAAGCTCGACGCCATGTATCGCGACGTCACCGTTGCCGCCCGACCGCTCGGCACATCCTGGGCCGTCGTCACCAAGCCGGGCGAGGTGCGTCAGACGCTCACCATCTTCCTTGGCGCGACCTATTGGGCGCGTATCTTTGCCCGCTACGCCATGCGTGCGGAGACAAGGCCGCAGGGCGAGGTGCTGGCTGCCATCGATGATGCCCTCCGCCAGATCGACGCGCTCCAGTCGCGCGGCGCGGAATGCTTCTCCATCAAGCGCAAGACGGCGCGGGGAGGCGGCCGCCATCTGCCCATCTTCAATGAGGGCAGCCGCGTCGGCGTCGAGATGATCGGCAACATGCTTTCGCGCCTTTATCCGGAAAAGCCGACGGAACAGGCGCCTGAACCTGCCCGTAATCCCGCTTCGGCCTTGCGATAAGTGGTCGACCCCGCTATTTCCGGCCGAAACGATAAACAGACGAGACCACGGACGGCCCCATGTCAGGCACAAACAGCGAGCGCGAACTGATCGCCGAAGGACCGGCCATCGTGCTGGTCGAACCCCAGCTCGGGGAAAATATCGGCATGGTGGCCCGCGCCATGGCCAATTTCGGGCTTGCCGAACTCCGCCTCGTCAGCCCCCGCGACGGCTGGCCGAGCGAAAAGGCCCGTGCGGCCGCCTCCAAGGCCGATCACGTCATCGATGGCACGAAAGTCTATGACACGCTGGAAGAGGCGGTCAGCGACCTCAATTTCGTCTATGCGACGACCGCGCGCGAACGTTACGGCTTCAAGCCGGTGCGCTCTCCGGTCACGGCGGCAGCCACGCTGCAGACGAAATTCAGGGCCGGCGAAAAGACCGGCATCCTCTTCGGCCGCGAACGCTGGGGTCTGACCAACGAGGAAGTCGCACTCGCCGACGAGATCGTCACTTTCCCGGTCAATCCGGCCTTTGCCTCGCTCAACATCGCCCAGGCGGTTCTGCTCATGTCCTATGAGTGGATGAAATCCGGTCTCGACGATCTTGAGGAAACCGCCTTCGAATCGGTCCAGCAGCGCCCTTCGACCAAGGAACAGGTCTTCGGCCTCTTCGAACATCTGGAAGAGGCGCTCGACGCGCGCGGCTACTTCCATCCGCCCGCAAAAAGCCGAAGATGATCGACAACTTGCGTGCGGTTCTGTCGCGTCGCGGCTTTTCGGAACAGGAGATCAGCGTCTTTCGCGGCGTGATCAACTCGCTCGATCGCTTCCCGCGCAAGCGACCGAAGCCGGAGCCCGTAAAGGCGACGGATGGCGCAGTCGATCAGCAGTCGGGGGACGAGACGGAGAATGGCAAATCCGAAATTTGAGGGCGTAAACGGCCTAAAGCCGGTCCTGATGTTCGATTCGGGGATCGGCGGCCTGACCGTCCTTCGTGAAGCGCGCGTTCTCATCCCCGAACGCGGCTTCATCTATGTCGCCGACGACGCCGGTTTCCCTTACGGCGGCTGGGAGGAGGAGGCGCTGACGGCGCGCATCCTCGACCTCTTTGAAAATCTTCTGGCAACCCATGATCCGGAAATCTGCGTGATTGCCTGCAATACGGCCTTCACGCTTGCCGGTGCCGCGCTGCGTGAAAAATTCCCCCACATGACCTTCGTCGGCACCGTGCCGGCGATCAAGCCCGCCGCCGAACGCACCCGTTCGGGTCTCGTCTCGGTTCTGGCCACCCCCGGCACCGTGAAGCGCGCCTATACCCGCGATCTCATCCAGTCCTTTGCCTCGCAATGTCATGTCCGCCTTGTCGGCTCGCCAGATTTGGCGCGTATGGCGGAAAGCTATATTCGTGGCGAGACAGTCACCGATGCCGATATCCTCACCGAGATCGGGCCATGCTTCATGGAGCGGGAAGGTGCCAAGACCGATATCGTCGTTCTTGCCTGCACCCACTATCCCTTCATGGCCAATGTCTTCCGGCGCCTCGCGCCCTGGCCGGTGGACTGGCTCGATCCCGCAGAGGCAATCGCGCGGCAGGCCCGCCGCAAGGTGCCGCTCGTCGAAGGCGCCGAACATCCCGATAGTTACGATTTCGCCGTCTTCACCTCGGGCAATCCTGACTTCGCCACCCGCCGTCTGATGCAGGGTTTTGGCCTCAAGGCCTGAATGGTGGCGGATCTGTTGCCGTCAGGCAACATTTTGGCGGTTTCCGATACAATTTTTTTTGATGTGCTGTTGCGCGGCCGTGAAAATGGTGGCAACGTCCTTCTCATCCGCAACTCAAGCTATGGAGGCGTAAATGAACAATGCTTTTGCACATATGCGCCACATGGGCGCCCATACGGGAAATAAGGTCACGACCTCAGTGATCAGCGGACGACGAGCCTATTGCGGCATCGTCAATCACGGCTGATCTCACCGAGATCATTGCTGACCTAAGCCTTTTTGGCACTTTCTTCGTTTTAACGTGATCTGACCGTAGCCCCGGCTGCCGACATGCGTCGTCGCCATGGCCCGGTCCGTTCCCCATATCCCGGAAGGACTTGGCTGCGACGAGCGCCAAGGCGGAAAAACTATGTCTAATTCGCAATCCATGGTTGCGGACGAGCTTTCGGCCGTCCTCGATAAACTTTTTCAACAATTCGGCAGCTGGAAAGTGCTGTCAGCTCTCGCTTCGGCCGTCTGGCGCAGCTGGCGTGGCGATCACGGACAATGGCTGTTCAACGACAGTGCCGATCTGTCCGACTGGATGCGCCGCGACATCGGCCTCGATGGCCGGTCGGAGGGGCGGGCTCGGCCCGGCGCTCCCGAATGGGAGCGCTGGCGGTAATGGCCTCCCTGTGGGTGCGACGGCAGGTGGAAAGGGTGGGGCAGGGACGTGTTCCCAGCGATCGCAGGAGGACTTCATCTCCTTCTCTGCTCCTGCCTTTCTCCTCTTGCCAAGCGCCCGGCCGAATGGCTTGCTCTGACACAGGAATGAGCCTGCCGGAACGCTGAGCCGGCGACTATCAGAAAAGTAGATAGAGACAGAAAGATAAAGCATGTCGATCGAACATTGGCTTGCCTTCGTCGCGGCCTCCGCAGTGCTTCTGGCCATTCCCGGTCCGACGATCCTGCTCGTCATTTCCTATGCGCTGACGCATGGGCGCAAGGTGGCGGGCGCGACCGTCGCCGGTGTGGCTCTGGGTGACTTCACCGCCATGACAGCCTCCATGCTCGGCCTCGGCGCGCTTCTGGCGACGTCGGCCGCCCTGTTCACGCTGCTGAAATGGGTGGGCGCTGCCTATCTCATCTATCTCGGCATCAAGCTGTGGCGCGCCCCCGTTGCAACGACCGCGATTGATGCGGGGCAGGAGATCCCCGTAGTCCGGCCATGGCGCGTCTTTCTGCACACCTACGCGGTCACGGCGCTCAATCCGAAGAGCATCGTCTTTTTCGTGGCCTTCCTGCCGCAGTTTCTCGATCTCGCGCGACCGCTGTTTTCCCAGATGGTCATTTTCGAGGTGACGTTCCTCGTTCTGGCAACGCTCAATGCAACGCTTTACGGCTTGCTGGCGTCTGCTGCCCGCAACACGATCCGCAGGCCGAGCGTTCAGACGGTGGTCAACCGCACCGGCGGCTCGCTTATGATCGGGGCAGGGCTGCTGTCGCTCGGCCTGCGCCGGGCTGCGGCAGGCTGATTGCGAAAGCCTGTTGATTTTCGCTCTTGCCCGGCGAAACGAATCCCGATCTCTGTTAAGGGAACGGGTTCGTACCGCGCGGCGCCGGTTTTACAGACCGCGCGACCACCTGGTCACTGGCCGGTGATACGGCTATTTCGGAAATTGCGACGAGGTGAGTGCTGTGCAGGTCGGCATCGATATGGGAACTGTGACTGGCGGTCAGCCGGCCAAGCTCGATATCGAAGAGCTGCTGGCGACGCGTCTGCTTGTCCAGGGCAATTCCGGCTCCGGAAAGTCGCATCTCCTGCGCCGCCTTCTGGAACAGTCGGCCCCCTGGGTGCAGCAGGTCATCATCGATCCCGAGGGTGATTTTGTCACGCTGGCCGACAAATACGGCCATGTCGTCGTCGATGGTGAGCGCACCGAGGCCGAATTGATCGGCATCGCCAACCGTATCCGCAAGAACCGCGTTTCCTGCGTGCTGACGCTTGAAGGCCTCGACCTCGAGGAGCAGATGCGCGCCGCCGGCACCTTCCTCAACGGTCTCTTTGATGCGGATCGTGATTTCTGGTACCCGGTTCTGGTCGTCGTCGACGAAGCCCAGATGTTTGCGCCCTCGGTCGGCGGCGACGTCTCGGAAGATGCGCGAAAGCTCTCGCTCGGTGCGATGACCAACCTGATGTGCCGTGGCCGTAAACGTGGCCTCGCCGGGGTCATAGCCACCCAGCGTCTTGCAAAGCTTGCCAAGAACGTGGCGGCGGAAGCGTCGAACTTCCTGATGGGCCGCACATTCCTCGATATCGACATGGCCCGCGCGGCCGATCTTCTCGGCATGGATCGCCGTCAGGCCGAAATGTTCCGCGACCTGAAGCGCGGTAATTTCGTCGCTCTCGGCCCGGCTTTGTCGCGTCGGCCGCTGCCGATTGTCATCGGCACTGTCGAGACATCTGCGCGCTCGTCGAGTCCAAAATTGATGCCGCTGCCCGATGCGCCTCAGGATGTCGAAGACCTGATCTTCACGCCGGACCCGGAAGAGTTCACCCGACCTCTCACGCCGCGTCGCGCAACGCCGCAGCCGCGCCCGACCCCCGATATCCTCGCAGAACTGTCGCGCGCAGTGCCTGCGGCCGCCCCGGCACCCCAGGAACCGCGCATTCCCCAGCCGGAACTGACGCCGGAAGAGCGTGACGAACGGCTCGCCATGGTCCTTTCGGAAATCCTCGATGATCCTCAGTCCGGCTATCGGACCGATGCGGTTCTCTATCAGGACTTTCTGGTGCGCGCCCGCATGCGGCGGCTTCCCGGCCCGCCGCTCTCGCTTTCCGATTTTCGCCGCCGCGCGGCCGTCGCCCGTTCCGGTATCGATGCGGAAACGGCCGGCAGCGAGGCCTGGACCACCGCCGTGACACTGTCGAATGGCGTCTCGGATGATCTCCAGGGCGTTTTCCTGATGATGGCCAAGGCGCCATCCTCGCCGAGCCATGCCCGTCCGATGCCCGCATTGCCCGCGCCTACGGCACCCATTCAGCCCGCCGTGCCCGCCGTCTGCTTGGCTATTTCGAGGAGCAGGGCCTGATCGTCGTCCACACGGATTTTGGCGGCAAGCGGATCGTCGCCTTTCCCGATCTCCAGAAGGAGACGGCGCCGGGTAGCGCCGATGCAGCGGACGAGGGCGAGAGCCGGCTCGCGGCAGAGTAGTTTTCGCGGCCGTTTCTGTCACGTAAGATAGACGCAGTGGGCGTAGAGCGGGCCAGTCATTCCACAAGGGAAAGACAGGCGACGGCATCATGCGGCCGACGATCAATTTTACCGGTTTGACCGACCGGACGGACAGGTTCTACACCATTGGCGACACGCTCGGCCTGAAGGCAATAAGGCTGCGATGAAGTAAAAGCCGGACAGGGTTGTGCGCAGCGGTGATTTTGCCGGGCCGCGCATTGACAACCAGACGGTTTCTCCTTAGAGACCCCCTCCAGCACCGGGTGGCAACGCCCGGTGTTTCATTTGTGACATGTCCCGTGGCTCCTCCGATCGCTTCGTGAGGAACCTGTCAGAGCTCCAATAGGGGTTCAGAGGAGGGCGTGTTTCCTTGATCGGACCGGTGACGGTGCGATCCAACCGTATGAAAGGAAATGCGATGAGCAAGCGCGAATCGTCCAAGTACAAAATTGATCGCCGTATGGGCGAAAACATCTGGGGCCGTCCGAAGTCGCCGGTTAACCGCCG
The DNA here is from genome assembly GCA_902167985.1 of Shinella sp. UYSO24. Classification (GTDB taxonomy): domain Bacteria; phylum Pseudomonadota; class Alphaproteobacteria; order Rhizobiales; family Rhizobiaceae; genus Neorhizobium. Next base: position 19,727 of record CABHNZ010000001.1, on the reverse strand, counting down.
CGAATACGGCCCGGGCCAGCACGGCCAGCGCCGCAAGGGCAAGCTCTCCGACTTCGGTGTTCAGCTCCGCGCCAAGCAGAAGCTGAAGGGCTACTACGGCGACATCCGCGAGAAGCAGTTCCGCGCGACCTACGAAGAAGCCAACCGCCGCAAGGGCGACACCGGTGAAAACCTGATCGGTCTGCTCGAATCGCGCCTCGACGCGATCGTCTACCGCGCCAAGTTCGTTCCGACGGTCTTCGCTGCCCGTCAGTTCGTCAACCACGGCCACGTCACGGTCAACGGCGTCCGCGTCAACATCGGTTCCTACCGCTGCAAGGCCGGCGACGTCATCGAAGTTCGCCAGAAGTCCAAGCAGCTCGTAACGGTTCTCGAATCCGTTGCTCTCGCTGAACGCGACGTTCCGGACTACATCGAAGTCGACCACAACAAGATGGTTGCGACCTACGCTCGCGTTCCGACCCTGTCGGACGTGCCGTACCCGGTCATCATGGAACCGTCGCTCGTCGTCGAATTCTACTCGCGTTGATGATTGGCCCGAAAGGGCCTCTCACCACGAGACGAAAAGAAAGCCGCGTCATCGACGCGGCTTTTTTCGTTTCCGGTTCTCTGTTCGGTGAAGCGGCAGGGTGGCGGCCTTCCGCCGTCGCACCCGCCCGATCACTCCTATTGCCCAGATCGATCCGCTCGCTGAAATTACTTTGAGGCGGCTTTCTTCTGCTCGGCCGCCGCATCCTTTGCCGTCACCTCGACGGGTTTGGTCGGCTCTGCCGGATCCTTGCGCTCGCCCATCCGGTTCCAGGCATCGAGGCCGGCGATCTTGTAGGCCTCTGCAAGCGTCGGATAGTTGAACGTGTTCTCGACGAAATATTCGACTGTGCCTTTGAGGTTGAGTACGGCCTGGCCGATATGCACGAGTTCCGTTGCCGTCTCGCCGATAATGTGGACGCCGAGCAGGCGGCGGGTCTTCAAGGAAAAGATCAGCTTCAGAAGCCCGCTTTCAAGCCCCATGATATGGCCGCGCGATGTCTCGCGGAACCGCGCGATGCCGCATTCATAGGGAATGCCGCGATCCTTCATCTCTTCCTCGGTGAGGCCGCAGGTGGAGATTTCCGGCACGGAATAGATGCCGTATGGGAAATACTTCTGCGGTTCCATGGCGATCGCACCGACGGCGACGCGGGCAGCGATTCGTCCCTGTTCCATCGAGGTCGAGGCAAGGCTCGGGAAGCCGACGACGTCACCGGCGGCAAAGATATGCGGCACATTGGTCTGGAAGGTTTCCGGATTGACCTTCAGTCGCCCGCGGCTGTCGGCCTCAAGGCCGGCGGCGGCAAGGTTCAGACCGTCGGTCGCGCCCATGCGGCCGGCGGCAAAGAGAACCATGTCGACGACGATCCGCCGGCCGGTATCGACCGTCACCTGGACCTTGCCGTTTTCGAGCTTCTCGACCTTTTCGGCCTTCTGGCCGAGCAGAAGCTTCATGTTGCGGTCGCGCAGCTGATAGATGAAGTCCTCGACGATCTCCTTGTCGATGAAGTCGAGCATGGTCGCTTTCGGGTCGATGACGGTTACGGCCGTATCGAGCGCCGAAAATATCGTCGCATATTCGAGGCCGATGACGCCCGCGCCGATGACGACGACGGATCGCGGCAGTTCCTTGATCTCAAGCAGCTCGTCGCTGTCCAGGATCGTTTCGTGATCGAAGGGAATGTAATCCGGGCGGAAGGGTTTCGTGCCGACCGCAAGCAGGATCGACTCGCCCTTCACCTGCAGGACATCGCCATCATCCTTGATGATCTCCATCGTGTCGGGCGTGACGAAGCTTGCCTTGCCCCGGATATGCTGCACCCGGTTGCGGGCAAACTGGTGTTCGAGAACCTCGACTTCATGGTCGAGCGTGATCAGCAGGCGGCGTCGCAGATCGTCCGCGCTGATCTCCTGCTTCACCCGGTAGGATTTGCCGTAGAAGCCGCGCTCGCGCCAGCCTGACAGGTTGAGAACCGTCTCGCGCAGCGTTTTCGAGGGGATGGTGCCGGTATGGACGGAGACACCGCCGACCCGCTTGCCCTGTTCGATGACAAGGACCTTCTTTTCAAGCTTGGCGGCCTGGATCGCGGCGCGACGTCCGGCCGGACCGCTGCCGACGACGATAAGATCGTACTGGTTCATATCGAAAACTCCACCCTTCGATTCCGACACTATTGCAGTGCAATAGCGACGTGACGTCAATTGCTAACGCGACAATCTGACCGTTTGATTTCACCGTAGCCATCTATTTGCAATGATTCGATGTCGCTGATGGCAGCGAAGCCTGCTGCACTGCACTTCAGGGCGACCACCGAGGACGGGCAGGGTCCCGAAAGGCGTCAGATCAGCCGCAAGCCCTTCAGGCTGGCATGTCCATCCCTGCCGATGATGATGTGGTCGTGGACGGAAATCCCGAGCGGCTTTGCCGTATCGATAATGGTCTTTGTCATGTCGATATCGGCACGCGACGGTGTCGGGTCGCCGCTTGGATGGTTGTGCACGAGAATGAGGGCCGTCGACGACAGTTCCAGCGCACGACGCACCACTTCGCGGGGGTAGACGGGCGTATGATCGACCGTTCCGTGGCCCTGCACCTCGTCGGCGATCAGCACGTTGCGCTTGTCGAGAAAGAGAATGCGAAACTGTTCGCGTGCCTCGAAGGCCATCGCCGCATGGCAATAGTCGATAACCGCCGACCAGGAGGCCAGAACCTGCTTGTGGCGCAAATCGCTCTTCAGCATCCGCTGGCCAACGGTAGTCACGAGCTTGAGGTCGAGCGCGACGGTCTCGCCGACGCCCTTGACCTCGGTCAGCAGGGAGAGAGGCGCGCCGAACACGCCTGCAAGCGTGCCGAAGCGTGAAAGAAGTGCCTTGGCGATCGGCTTCGTATCCCGCCGGGGGATCAGCCGGAAGAGAACCAGTTCAAGGATCTCGTAATCGGCAAGGCCCGTATCGCCATGTTCGCGGTATTTGGCACGCAACCGTTCGCGATGGCCGTGATAATGCTCGTCGCCACCGGTGGATACGCTGCGGCGCGTATCGCCGGCCGCCTTGCGCCCGCTTGGTGGCTTGCCGGCTGCTTCCCCGAAAAACGATCGCTCATCGGCAAACAGATCCTCTCCCGCCTGTCCCTCGACGTCATTGGCATTACCGGATGAAGACGAAGGGGCGGCGGGTCGGGCCATGTTGGTCGCGTCAGCTCTTGAGGGGTGGCAGGCCGGGACGGTCGAAGCCGCCGGGCGACAGGGTGAAGATCTCGCAGCCGGTGGCGGTGACGCCGACGGCATGCTCGTATTGCGCAGACAGCGACCGGTCACGGGTAACGGCCGTCCAGCCATCGGACAGAACCTTCACATGCGGCTTGCCGAGATTGATCATCGGCTCGATGGTGAAGATCATGCCCTCCTTGATTTCCGGGCCTTCATCGGCGCGGCCGTAATGCAGGATGTTCGGCGAATCATGGAACAGCTTGCCGACCCCATGGCCGCAGAAATCGCGCACGACGGAGCAACGTTCGGCCTCGGCATAGGTCTGGATCGCTTCGCCGATCGCGCCGGTGCGTGCGCCGGGCTTCACGGCAGCGATGCCGCGCATCAGGCATTCATATGTCACTTCGAGGAGACGTTCTGCCGCCCGCTTGATCTGGCCCACCGGATACATCCGGCTCGAATCGCCATGCCAGCCATCCAGCAGATAGGTCACGTCGATATTGACGATATCGCCATCCTTCAGCGGCTTGTCGTCCGGCATGCCGTGGCAGACGACATGGTTGAGCGAGGTACAGACGGAATATTTGTAGCCGCGATAGTTCAAGGTCGCCGGCAGTGCGCCGTGATCCATGCCGAACTCGAAGACGAAACGGTCGATCGTGCTGGTCGTCACGCCCGGCTTGACGATGGTCGCCAGTTCGTCGAGGCAACGCGCCGTCAGAAGCGAGGCCTTGCGCATGCCCGCGAAATCCTCCGGCGTATAGAGCCGGATGGCGCCAGTATTCTTCAGCGGGGCAGAGACGGCATCGATATAAGTGACCATGTGTCCTTCTTTCGCAATTTCTCCGTTCATAAAGCAGGCAGAGCCCTCTCGTCCAGCACAACGGGCCAGCACAACGGGAGGGCTCGTCGTTTTTAGCATCGGAATGATGGTTTCAGCCCGGCATCGAGCCGAAATCGATCTCCACCAGCGCCACAGGCGTGATCGCCTGCGGCGTCACGGCGCAGCGGATCGCATAGGCCTCCACGCCCCTTTGTCTGGCACGGGCAAAGCCGAGCGCATAGGCCGGGTCTAGATCGCCGCAGATCGAAAAACGGCTGCAGTCATTGCGCTGGATGAGATAGATCATCACCGCCCGGTGACCGGCTTCCGCCATGTCGCCGAGTTCCTCCAGATGCTTGGCCCCGCGCTTCGTCACCGTGTCGGGAAACTCTGCCAGCGATTGTGCGCGGCTGAAATGAACGTTCTTCACTTCCACATAGGCATCGGGCAGCGCACCGGCACCATCTTTCAGGAGAAAATCGATGCGGGAGTTTTTGCCGTATTTCTGCTCGCGCAGGATCGTGTCGTAGCCGGAAAGGCTCGGCACGAGGCCGGCGCGGATCGCTTCTTCCGTCAGCCTGTTCGGCAGGCCGGTATTGATCCCCACCATCTCGCCTTCCACCTCGACCATCTCGAACATGTGGCGATATTTGCGCGTCGGGCTGTCATGCTCGGAGACGAAGATCCTTGAGCCCGGTGCCGTCAGTCCGCGCATCGAGCCGGTATTCGGACAGGAGCCGGTAAACGGCGTTCCGTCCGGATGGATGGCATCGAAGAGGAAGCGCTTGTAACGCTGGACGAGTGTGGCGGGCAGGAGAGGCGGGTCGAAGATCATCGGGCACTGCAATACGGATTAACATGCCGGAGATGCTGTCCGGCACTGATTGATTGGGGGGACGTCGGCGAGTGGTATCAGGTCCGTTCCAGCACATAGGTGCCCGGCGCATCGCCGAGAGGCTTCATTTTTCTCCCGCCCGGCTTCTGGCCCGGCTTGCGGGCCGGCACGTGGGTATCATCCTTTGCCGAAATCCACGCCTGCCAGTGCGGCCACCACGAGCCGGGTGTTTCCTCGGCATCGGTGAACCAGTCCTCGTAGGTCTTGTTGAGATCCTGACCAGTCCAATACTGGTATTTGCCGCGCGCGGGCGGATTGACGACGCCGGCGATATGGCCGGAACCGGAGAGCACGAATTCCATCGGCCCGCCGAACAGCGACTGTCCGGTAAACACCGATTTCGCCGGCGCGATATGGTCGTCGCGGGTCGCAAGATTATAGACCGGAATGGTGATGTCCTTCAGGTTGACCGGCGCACCGCCGAGCGGCAACAGGCCCTTCGCCAGATTGTTGGCGAGGTAGCAGTTGCGCAGGTAGAAGCGGTGATTGGCCGCCGCCATCCGGGTCGAATCGGAATTCCAGTAGAGAAGGTCGAAAGGCAGCGGTTCCTGCCCCTTCAGGTAGTTGTTGACCACATAGGGCCAGATCAGCTCGGAGGCTCGGAGCATGTTGAAGGCGATCGCCATTTTCGAACCGTCGAGATAGCCGGTTGCCGCCATATGCCCTTCCAGTGCCGCAAGCTGCGTCTCGTCGACGAAGACCTTGAGATCGCCCGCATAGGTGAAATCCACCTGTGCTGCGAGGAAAGTAGCGGATGCAATCCGGTCATTGCCGGTCTTGGCGTGATAGGCGAGCGTTGCCGCAAGCAGCGTGCCGCCGACGCAATAACCGACGGCGTTCACCTCTCTCTCGCCGGTCGCCTTTTCGATGGCGGCAAGCGCGAAGTCGATGCCTTCGGTCCGGTAGGCATCCCAGTCCTTGCTGGCATGGCGCTGGTCGGGGTTGACCCAGGAGACGACGAAGACCGTATGCCCCTGTTCGACGCACCAGCGGATGAAGCTCTTTTCCCGTGTCAGATCCAGAATATAGTATTTGTTGATCCATGGCGGCACGATCATCAGCGGGCGCTTCAGCACCGTCTCGGTCGCAGGCTCATATTGCAGCACCTCGCAGACGTCGCTACGGGCAATCACCTTGCCGGGGGTGGTCGCGAGGTTCCCGCCGATGGTAAAGCGCGCGCTTTCCGTCTGCCTGAGCCGAAGATCACCGCGTCCGGCCGCGATATCCTCCGCAAACATCCGCATGCCGGCCACCAGATTGGCGCCATTGCTGGCAACGGTCTGGCGATAGACTTCCGGATTGGTGAGCGCGAAATTGCTCGGCGACAGAGCCGACGTCACCTGCCGCACGTAAAAGGCTGCCTTGTGCCGCGTGTGCTCGTCGAGACCATCGGCTTCCGCCACCAGCTTTTCCGCCCATGTGGCCGTGACGAAATAGACCTGCTTCAGGAATGAAAAGAACGGGTTGTTGCTCCAGTCCTCGTCCTGAAAGCGCTTGTCCTTCTTCTGCGAGAGCGGTTCGGGCTGCACGGCGCGGCCGGAAAACTGGTCGAGTGTGCGGGTAAAGACACCCATATAGCTGGAGAACAGCAATGTCTGCGCCTCGAGCGTTCTTTGCGGCTCCGAGATCCAGTATTCGGTGACTTGCGACAGCGTCCGCACCAGATCCGTGACCGGGTTAGGGTCGTCCTTGGAAATCTCGCCGCGTTCGCGCGGCCCAAGCCATTCGGAGGCCGCCTTGCCGAGATTTTCCATCGCGCGCGCAAAATTCATGGCGAGCGCCTGCGGGTCTTTGACCATATAGGCTTCGACCGTCTTGGGATCGAAGCCCGGAATTCTGGTCCCGTCCTCCCGTTATCCCCGGTCTTTTCCGCCAAGTGATGCCTCCTCGCGCACTTCCGTTTGTTTTCGTTTGTACATTGTGCCTCAAACCGAATACAAGTGCCAGCGAACGGCATGCGGGTCGCGTGTCGCGGCTGTCTGAAAACTGGATCAGGGACATGGAAAAACTGAGGCATCGGATCGGCTCTCTGCCGCTTATCGTCGGTCTGGGCATCCTGCCTTTTGTCGCCGGTTGCACGAGCAAGGAATTTGCGCTCGATGACGGTCGCCCGAACACCCCGCCGCCAGCCGTGATCGCCCAGTCGAAGACCCTGCCACCGAGCGGTCCCGTGACGCTCAAGAACACCGGCACTATCCCACCTTTGCCCCGACGCTGACGGCTGCCAACGAGCAGATCGAGGATTCCGACTATCAGAAGACGGAGCCGCGCATGGAGGCCTTGGGCCGCATGCGCAAGAACGGCACGATCTCTGAAGCCGAATATCAGCGCCGCGTTGTTGAATACCGCAAGCTTGCTGCCGATCATGCATCCGATGCACTGAAAGAGATCGCCAAGTAAGTGAGAAATGGCCTGCAGGGCAGGGCGAGTGACACCTTTGGCTTGCCGTCCGCGCGCCGTGCATGCGGGCCTGCTTACGACCAAATAGGCCTTGCCTTTTCCCCGGATTGGTCGCAAAGCACAAATCGCCTAAGATGTGCCATGAAGCAGCGTCAGGCGACGCCGCAAGACCATGGCCACAAGGCTTAATTCCACTCCGGGGAGACACATGGAAGAGTTTCATAAAGTCCGGCGACTGCCGCCCTACGTTTTCGAACAGGTCAACCGTTTGAAAGCCAGCGCGCGAGCGGGTGGCGCGGACATTATCGATCTCGGCATGGGCAACCCCGATCTGCCGACGCCGAAGGCCATCGTCGACAAGCTCTGCGAAGTGGTTCAGGATCCGCGCACGCACCGCTATTCGTCGTCCAAGGGCATTCCCGGCCTGCGCCGCGCCCAGGCTGCCTATTACGCCCGCCGTTTCGGCGTGAAGCTTAACCCGGATACCCAGGTCGTCGCGACGCTGGGCTCCAAGGAAGGCTTTGCGAACATGGCGCAGGCGATCACCGCGCCGGGCGACGTCATTCTCTGCCCGAACCCGACTTACCCGATCCACGCATTCGGCTTCCTGATGGCCGGCGGCGTCATCCGTTCCATGTCGGTCGAGCCCGATGACAGCTTTTTCGGCCCGCTGGAGCGCGCCGTGAAGCACTCGATCCCGAAGCCGCTGGCGCTGATCATCAATTATCCGTCGAACCCGACGGCGCATGTCGCCTCGCTCGATTTCTACAAGGACGTCGTTGCCTTCGCAAAGAAGCACGAGCTGATCGTCCTCTCCGACCTCGCCTATGCCGAGATCTATTTCGACGAGAACGCCCCGCCGCCGTCCGTGCTGGAAGTGCCGGGCGCCATGGACGTGACGGTCGAGTTCACCTCCATGTCGAAGACTTTCTCCATGCCCGGCTGGCGCATGGGCTTTGCCGTCGGCAACGAGCGGCTGATCTCGGCGCTGACGCGCGTAAAGTCCTATCTGGATTACGGCGCCTTCACGCCGATCCAGGTTGCGGCCACCCACGCCCTGAACGGCGACGGTTCCGACATCGCAGAAGTGCGCAATGTCTATCGCCGCCGCCGCGACGTCATGGTTGATGCTTTCGGCAAGGCCGGTTTCGAAGTGCCGCCGCCGCCGGCAACCATGTTCGCCTGGGCAAAGATCCCGGAAAGTTCCGCCATCTCGGTTCGCTGGAATTTTCCAAGCTCCTCGTCGAGAAGGCCGACGTCGCCGTCGCGCCCGGTATCGGCTTCGGCGAGCAGGGCGACGAATATGTCCGTCTGGCGCTCGTTGAAAATGAGCATCGCATCCGTCAGGCTGCCCGCAGCATCAAGAAGTTCTTCTCGACGGCGGATGACACCATGCACAATGTGATCTCGCTCAATACCCGTCGCTGATCATACTTTACCCTTCCGGCGGCCGACCAGAAAATCGGCCGCATCCCATAAAACCGCAGGAAGTTTGAACCATGGCTGATGCCCTAAAAGTCGGCATTGCGGGTCTTGGCACCGTCGGTGCCTCGCTCGTCCGGATCCTCCAGACACGGGCGGCTGAACTCGCCACGACCTGCGGCCGGGCCATTGTGATTACAGCCGTTTCCGCCCGCGACAGAAGCCGCGACCGCGGCGTCGATCTCTCCGGTATTACCTGGTTCGACACGCCGGAACAGCTGGCAGCAGAGGCCGATATCGACGTTTCGTCGAGCTCATCGGCGGCGCGGAAGGCCCGGCGGCGCGCTCGGTCCGAACGGCTCTGGAGCGCGGTCTCCATGTGGTGACAGCCAATAAGGCGCTTCTGGCGGCCTCCGGCGTCGAGCTTGCGAAAATCGCCGAGGAACGCGGCGTTCTTCTGAATTTCGAAGCAGCCGTTGCCGGCGGCATCCCCGTCATCAAGGCGCTGCGTGAATCGCTGACCGGCAACACCGTGTCGCGCGTCTATGGCATCATGAACGGCACCTGCAACTACATCCTGACCCGGATGGAGAAGGAGGGTCTTTCCTTCGCCGATTGCCTCAAGGAAGCCCAGCGTCTCGGCTATGCCGAAGCCGATCCGACCTTCGATATCGAAGGCAATGATACCGCCCACAAGCTCGCCATCCTGACGACGCTTGCCTTCGGCACGCAGTTGGCGCCGGAAGAGATCTATCTCGAAGGCATCAGCAATATCTCGATCGAGGATATCCATGCGGCTGCCGATCTCGGCTATCGCATCAAGCTTCTGGGCGTTGCCCTTCGCACCGAAACCGGCATCGAGCAGCGCGTCCACCCGACCATGGTGCCGCGCGATTCGGTGATCGCGCAGGTCGATGGCGTGACGAATGCTGTCGCGATCGAATCCGACATCCTCGGTGAGCTTCTGATGGTCGGCCCGGCGCGGCGGCAATGCAACGGCCTCGTCCGTTCTCGGCGATATCGCGACATCGCAAAAAGCCGTCCAGCGCCCAGCAGGTGCCGGTTCTCGGCACGCCGGCTGTCGCGCTTCAGCCGTACAAACAGGCAGAAATGCAGAGCCACGAGGGCGGTTATTTCATCCGTCTCGCGGTTGCCGATCGCACCGGCGTCTTCGCTTCGGTCGCCACCCGCATGGCAGAAAACGGCATCTCGCTCGAATCGATCGTCCAGCGCGCCCGGCCGGATAGCAGCGATGGTTCTGCCCAAGGGGGAGCGAAGACCATCATCCTCGTCACCCATGCGACGATGGAGGTTTCTGTCCGCAAGGCTGTCGATGCGATCAAGGCGGAAAGCTATCTCGTTGGCGAGCCGCAGGTCATCCGGATCGAGCGTCCGAAGGACCTCTGAGACCGTTTGATGGCAGGAGTGTCTCGCAGAGAGACATTCCTGCATCGCCTCTAAAAAATAAGATCTCGACCCTCGTTCACGTCTGGTCGATGACAGGCTCCGGCTCTACATTATCGATATTGTCACCTGTCGCGAGGAGGCGCTTGAGTGATGTCGATGGATGCTGCGCCCGGTCGTCACTCGAACCGTCCGAAGACCGGCGGAAAAGACGGAAAACCGAGCCATTTACGGCTCGTCTATTCGCGTGACTGGAAGCCGGCTGTTCCGGCGAAGGTTGTGCAGGAACCTGAAGAAGACGGTCGCAACTGGACGCTGGTTCTGGTTATCATGGCCGCGATCTGTTGTGGCGCTCTGGGCGTTATCCTCTGGGCGAGCTGATATCGCCGCCTGTCCTACTCCTTCGCGCGCAAAACCCGTTTCGAAACCTCGGCGCATGCTGTAGAAGCCGGGCATGACCAGTGAGAGACCGATCTCAGCCATGCCGCTTGTCGATGAGCCTTTGGACCCTGTACCGCGTGCCTTTCTGACGTCGAGCGTTCCGCCGGCGGTCAGCGCTGGGTCTCGCGCCTCGATCAGGCGATGCAGAACCGGGCGCTGGCAATGACCCAGGTTCACGGCATTCCCGAGCTCATCGCCCGCGTGCTTGCCGGCCGCGGCGTGACGCTGGACGATGCGCCGGCCTTTCTCGATCCCACCATCCGCTCACTCATGCCGGAACCCTTCACGCTGACCGATTGCGAGAAGGCGGCGAACCGTCTGGCCGATGCCGTTGCCCGCCGCGAGCGTGTGGCGATCTTCGGCGATTATGACGTCGACGGTGCGTCCTCCTCGGCGCTGATGTACCGCTTCTTCGCGCATTTCGGCATCGAGCCGGAAATCTACATCCCCGACCGTGTTTTCGAAGGCTACGGCCCGAACGCCGCCGCTATCCGCAAGCTTGTTGAAAATGGCGCGCAGCTGATCGTCACCGTCGACTGTGGCTCCACCAGCCACGAGGCGCTTGCCGCAGCGCGCGAGGAGCGTGTCGATGTCGTGGTGATCGATCACCACCAGATGAGCCACGACATGCCGCCCTGTCTGGCACTAGTCAATCCGAACCGCGAGGATGACTTGTCGGGGCAGGGGCATCTCTGCGCCGCCGGTGTTGTCTTTCTCGTGCTCGTCGCCACCGCGCGGCTTTTGCGCGAGAGAGGCGATCAGCGCGCCCGCTCGCTCGATCTTCTCTCGTGGCTCGATATCGTCGCTCTGGCGACCGTTTGCGATGTGGTGCCGCTCAAGGGCCTCAACCGCGCCTATGTGGTGAAGGGCCTGATTGCGGCGCGTCATATGGGCAATGCCGGACTGGCAGCCCTCTTCAAGAAGGCGGGCCTTGGCGGACCCGTGACGCCTTATCATCTCGGCTTTCTCGTCGGCCCCCGCATCAATGCCGGTGGTCGAATCGGTGACGCGGCACTGGGCAGCCGGCTGCTGACCATGGACGATCCTGTCGTCGCAGAAGAGATCGCCGGCCGGCTCGATGATCTGAACCGCGAACGTCAGGCCATGGAAGCGGAAATGCTTGCCGAGGCCGAGGCGGAAGTCATGGCCGAATACGGCACGGGCGAGGGGGCGAGCGTCATCGTCACCGCGCGTGAAAAATGGCACCCCGGCATTGTCGGCTTGCTGGCCGCCCGGCTGAAGGAAAAATTCAAGCGGCCGGCCTTCGCGATCGCCTTCGACCCCTCGGGTAAAGGCACGGGCTCGGGCCGTTCGATCAACGGTTTCGACATGGGCCGCATGGTTCGCGCCGCCGTCGATGCCGGCCTGCTCGTCAAGGGCGGCGGGCACGCCATGGCGGCGGGCCTCACTGTCGAGCGCGGCAATCTCGGGCCTCTGCGCGCCTTCTTCGAAGAGCAGGCGCAGAAGACTGTACCGCAGCTCGTGGCCAATCATGTGCTGAAGATAGATGGCGCGCTCTCGGCCTCGGGTGCGACCGTGCAACTCTATGACCAGCTGGAACAGGCGGGCCCCTATGGCTCCGGCCATACCCAGCCGATCTTTGCCATTCCAGCGCACCGCCTGCGCGATTCGCGCCTTGTCGGCCAGAACCATGTGAAGGTGACGCTGGAGGCAGTCGACGGCTCACGGCTGGACGGTATTGCCTTCCGTGCCGCCGAGACGCCTCTTGGCGACCTGCTGCTGAAAGGGCGCGGCATCCAGATCCATGTGGCCGGCTGCCTCAGCGCCGACCAGTGGCAGGGCAATCGCCGTATCCAGTTGCGGATCCTCGATGCCGTAAAGGCGCCTGAGCGCCGCTATTCCCCGGAAAGCATTTATCCCCGGGAGAGCATTCTCACCGATCGGCCGTGCGCGTGGAATGGATTTTCCGCGCGAGACGGTAATCTCTGCGGGACAATCAATCGAATTATACAGGAAGGGGAGTGGCACGCCCTAGGGGAGTCGAACCCCTCTTTTCAGAATGAAAATCTGACGTCCTAACCGATAGACGAAGGGCGCGTGCGGTGAGGGCCTTATAGAGAGCGGTTTATGATCCGGCAAGGGGAAAATTGCGTGTTTGCGATTGTTTTTTTGCCTGTGGAAACGGCGTGAAACGGCGCGGACGAATCCGAAAATTCGTTTGATAAACAGGCATTTGGAGAAGGGGGAGTGGCACGCCCTAGGGGAGTCGAACCCCTCTTTTCAGAATGAAAATCTGACGTCCTAACCGATAGACGAAGGGCGCGTGCTGTGAGGGGCCTTATAGAGAGGCGTTTATGATCCCGCAAGCGGAAAATCACGTTTCTTTGCAGAAAAATGACAAGCCTCTGCACCTCAACGATTTTTCGAAAAGAATTGGCTTATCAGCAGTTTATCGGGCGCGCGGGAATCGTTGACGCAGACATTGGTAGGCTTCACCTGCAGTTTTGAAACTGGCGTGGAGCGGCGGTTAACGGGTGGCTTGGCGCCTGTGCCACTCGCCTGGGCAGCAGCATTGGCCGGTGTGCGGGCAATCACGGCACCCTCCGGTATTGTCGGAATACCGGCCGCTTCTGGCGGCAGGGGCGAACGGGGCGTGTAGACGCTGCCATTGATGGGGGCGAGCCCTTGCCCAGGGGCAGGAACGGCCGCAGGTGCAGCGGCATGCGGCGCAGCACCTGCGGCCGCACCCGATGTCGCCGCCGGCGGTTGTGACGAGAAGATGCTGAACGAACCGGCACGCACGCCTGTCGGCTGCACGATCAGCCCCTGCTGCATCGGTGGCGGCTGATCCGCGGCAACGGTCTGGGGTGCTGGCGCGGTTGAATGGGTAATCTTTGGCAGTTTCGGATTGATCCTGATGCCTGATGCGGCTGGGCAGAGACGACAGGATCCACATAGGCGGCGTTGCGCCCGCCTGCGACGCCTGCCTGTGCCGCCAAGGGTGCAGCACCCGCACGACCCTGTGCTGCTGCCGCTTGAAGACCGGCCGTCTGGCCTGAAGCCGCCACGTCACTGGGCGTGCCGTCGGCTTCCGCCTTCTTGTCGTGGCGCAGCGGCCAGCAATGCGGTGCAGCTGCCGGCCAGCAGAAGCCGCAGCAGAAGCGACGGGCGCGATGGTTTGTATCGATCTGGCACGTCATGTCCCTTCGACCAAGGCCCGAGGTGCTGCAATGCCGACTGCTTGGCGGCTGCGGGGCGGCCTCTGGGCCCGGTTGTCCTGTCTGCGCGCATCTCATTGCGCGAATCATGGCGCAAAGCATCCCGCGCTGGAAGGCCATGGGCAAGTCCATGCCCACCGTGGAAAAGCACCACCGATAATTTGGGGAGGAAGGGGCTTGCGGTCCCGCGCCTCGAGGTGAGGCGGGGCGAAAGCGGTCGGAGGAGGCGGCAGGCAAGGCCATTAAATGCGAAATGCCGCCCGCCTTTGACGGCGTGCGGCCCTGTCATTCGCCCGAACAGGGACCGGTTGTCGGTCTCTGCCAGGAGAGCCAGTCAGGAGAATTTACCAGCTGCCGGTATTCGGCATCGACGCCCAGGGCTCGGCAACCGGCAGGTTCTCGCCCTTCTGCAGGATTTCGAAGGAGATCCCGTCCGGCGACTTGACGAAAGCCATGCGGCCTTCGCGCGGCGGGCGGTTGATGGTGATGCCGTTATCCATCAGATGCTGGCAATAGGCATAGACATCATCCACCTCATAGGCGAGGTGACCGAAATTGCGCCCGCCGGTGTAATCCTCGCTATCCCAATTATAGGTCAGTTCGAGGCACGGAGCGGCCGAGGCCTGTGCCGACGAGAGGTCTTCGTCAGCGGCGAGGAAGACCAGCGTGAAGCGGCCCTTCTCGTTTTCGATACGGCGCGTTTCCTTCAATCCGAGCACGGTCGTGTAGAAATGCAGCGAGGCTTCGAGGTCCTTCACCCGGACCATGGTATGCAGGTAACGCATGCGATGTCGTCTCCCATTAAGCTGTCTGTTGGAACCGCTTCGCCATATGGGGCAGGCTCCAGCCTCGAGCAAGCAGAAGACAGTAGAAAGACGGGAATAAAGCCGTCGCAGGGTCTTGCGCTGAATGGTTACCGAGATGTTAATCTAGGCGTCGAGAATCAGTGAATCGTCATGTCGTAACGCGTAAACGAGGGGCCGATAGGAAATGGCAGACAAGATGTCATCGAAAGGCATTGCCAGCTTCGAGGAGCTCTCGGGCGAACCGGTCGAGTTGATCGAGATCACCGGGGTTGTGAAGTGGTTCGACGTTGCCAAGGGCTTTGGCTTCATCGTCCCTGATAGCGGCATGCAGGACGTACTTCTTCATGTGACCTGCCTCAGACGCGATGGCTACCAGACGATTCTGGAAGGTACGCGGATCGTGGCGATGATCCAGAAGCGGGATCGCGGCTATCAGGCCTTCCGTATCCTCTCCATGGACCAGTCGACTGCAGTACACCCGTCGCAGATGCCGCCGGTACGCACCCATGTACAGGTGACGCCGACAAGTGGTCTGGAGCGGGCCCTGGTGAAATGGTTCAACCGCACGAAGGGCTTCGGCTTCCTGACGCGCGGTGAGGGCACCGAGGACATTTTCGTCCATATGGAAACGCTGCGGCGGTTCGGCTTGACCGAACTGCGCCCTGGCCAGGTTGTTCTCGTGCGCTTCGGACCGGGCGACAAGGGGCTGATGGCGGCCGAAATTCATCCTGACAGCGAAAACCCGATCGGCAGGGCGCATTGATGCCAATGAAGAGTATGAGAAAGACAGGAGGCGCCCTTGTGGCGCTTTTTCTCTGTGTCGCCGCCCCCGCGGCCGGGTTGGTTGTGGCGCCACCGGCGCAGGCGCAGGAACTGGGCAGCCAGACCTTTGCAAACGGCAGCCTGACAATCCGCACGGCGACCGGAAAATCCTATCCGTTCACGATCGAGATCGCAGTGACGGACCCGCAGCGCGAGCAGGGCCTGATGTTCCGTAGGGAAATGGCTGACGATCACGGGATGATCTTCGACTTCGGTGAGCCGCGCCGCGTGCAGATGTGGATGGAAAACACGATCCTGCCGCTCGATATGCTGTTCATCAAGGGGGATGGGACGATTTCGCATATCCGCGAGAACGCCGTACCCTATTCGCGCGACATCATCGATTCGCATGGTGAAGTGAAATATGTGCTGGAGATCAATGGCGGGCGTGCCAAGGCGCTTGGCCTGAAGGTCGGTGACAAGGTCATTGGCAAGGTTCTCGGCAACGACGGCTGAAAATATCGTGGGGGATGTTGTTCCCGATCGCTTTTTTGCTGTTGCGGGGACGGGGCGAACCGTGTATCTCGCATCCACGTTGGATACGGAGTGTAGCGCAGTCTGGTAGCGCATCTGGTTTGGGACCAGAGGGTCGGGAGTTCGAATCTCTCCACTCCGACCATCGACAAGTAGATGATAAGGTTGAGAAATTTTACATCTTACTTCAGCACCCTCAAGACACTTTGTGAGTGCACAGTGGGTGCAAATAGGCTGCGAGTGGTGTGCTTCTGCAGCTTGCGCATGATCTCATCGGTCGCGCGCATTGGTTCTTCCGGGTAGTCAGGGTCAAAGGTTTCGTACCAGTCGGTCGTCTTCGAACCGTCCTTCACCTGATGCCCGAGCCATTTCGAGCGCTGCTCTCTCGACACCGGAAACGACACACGACGCATGTTGGTCGCCATGAAGTGGCGCAGCGTGTAGCAGGTCATTTCCGGCATGTTGAGACCGGGCCGCTCTTCGCCGTCGTCCCCCACGACCGGCTTGCCGATCTTATTAAGGCGCTTTTCCACCCTGTCTTGATACCCCTTGATCGGCTTATCATCCTTCCAATATTCGAACCACGCAGCCAGATTTGTCGTTGCCCGGATCACCGGCCGGCGCTTGTGCGTCTGACGTCGACCCGGCGGGTTGAGGTCAATCGTGCCGTAATTCTCGTTGCACTGAGCCGCCAGCGACAAATCGAAGATCGCCTCGTTTCGCGCGCAGGTGTTCAGCATGATGATGACGAATCGAAAATCGTCCTCTTCCTCGATCGCGTCGATCCATTTCCCGAGATCCTGAAACGTCGGGATGTAATCGCGCGGCTTGGAGACAAGTCCGCCGACGTGGTCAGCGATCTCGATCTCATTGCAGAAAATCGCGACGGTGCCGTCCAGCAACTGCACCTCATGCTCTTCCCCATCAATCTTGATAACCTGCGGGACTGCCGCATAGTTGATCGCTGCCCGAGCCTACCGGCGGGAGATTAAGCGGCTCAAGGAAGAAGCCGAGCACAAGGAGAAGGAAGCTCAGGCAGCGCGAGAGCGGAGAGAGGCAAGGTTTGCCCCGAGGGGCGTGGAAGCGTCGCCGCTCGAATACCTCTATAACCAGAAGCATCTCGCGAACGTTGATGTTGAGGGGGAGGATGAGCAAAGCCGGGCGAACAACGCGATGCGCCGATATGAGGCCGGCGTCAGCATGAGATCGATGCTCGAATCGATCTATGGGTCGGGGATCAAGTCCCAGGACTTCGAGAGCGCCGGCGGAGGAGGTGGCGGCGCTGGCGTAGTGATCCACGCGGTGGTTGCCGAGAACATCAACTCCATCAAGTCCATGATGCGGACGGAGTCGTTCTTCATGCTCGAACAGATGCTGCTTCAGGGCCTCTTTGTGTGGCAGATCCCGAGCGACAAGGGGAAGGAAATACTGATCGAAGAGGTTCGAGACGCCTTGGACCGGGTGTCGGTCTTCCTTGGGATGATGCCCGGAACGGATGACGACGATATCCCGAAGAGGGGGAACCGGCGCCGGGTGAGGGAGCGAAACCTCTTCGCCCGTGACGCGCTGGCAAAGGCGCAGCGGTCAACGAAGTGAGCAGGGGGCGTCAGCGAGGAAGCTGGCGCCCTTATTTCTTTTCGGAATAGGGAGTCGTTACAGCATCGGTGACGGCTTCGGCGATGTCGATGTTGTTGGGGTTGGCCTTGAACAGTTCGAGCATAACGCGAACCGGGTGGGGGGCTTGTTCCGGCTGGCCCTTGTCATTGGTACCGGTCATCCACTCAGTCAGGCGACGCTCGCTGGTGCCGTAGAGATACGTGAAGAATTTCCACGTAATGCCGGCCTCGGACATGAGGATGGCCAGTTCCTGCTTCGTCAATTTCTGATAGCGCTCCGACTTTCCAGAACGCGTAATGGTCCGCTCCCGCGGCTTATTCAGGATCGAGAATAGACGAAGCGATGCGGCGGCAATTGCCTGATCTTCGGTATCGAATGGCGAACTCGGTCGGTTTCGGGATCCCGCACCATCCCCGGCGCCAAGCCGGGTGCACGGTAAATACCTACAAAGCCGGGTCCGTCCATATTGGGAACGGCCTCAGCCCCATAAAGGATAGCCAGTTCCTTGCCGGGCTTCTTGGCTGTCACTTCATTACGTGTCACTTAGACCCCCTGTCGTGCCACTTTTGGCGGCTGTTTTATGTCAGATCGTCCGTCCCCTGTAAACGGCGCCCGCCCTTGCGGTCTGAACCGCCCGAAGTAAGTCGGCCTGGTGCTGAAGCTTCGCTGCACCGACGAAAGCTTCTCGATGTGGAATAGCCTCGATCGCCGCGCGCAGCGCCTTGGCGTTGTCGTGCATGAATTCTGATCGGGCCATCGGCTTAACGACCAGCGTCAACCATTCCTGTTTGATGTCGGCGAGGGTGAGCGTCGGGTCTTCTAGATAGCGTGCGCTGGCGAAGTCTCGGAACTCCTCGATCTTCCGGCGCAGGTAAAGCTCAAGAGCCGCTGCCGCATACGGGCCGACGGCGCCCGCCCGCCCGTAGTAGGTCGCGATCCGGTGGGTGAGGCGGCGTATGTGGGCGTCTTGTCGCCACCTGTTGAATCGTTCGAAGAATGCCATTTTGCTTATCCCCCATTTTGCACTAACCGAGCAACACTGATGGACACTGTTTCCACTATATGTAGCCTATGCGATTACTTGTCTGACATTTATTTGCTTTTATCAATCTTAACGATAAATCTCCTCCGTAACTTCCGAGCGACTTAAATGACTGACCAACCCAACGTCCCGGCACCGTCTCCGAAACAAGAAAATGCTAAGCCGGGAATCCCGGCAAACGATCAAGAGTTGTATCGTTTTCTTGGACGTATGGAGACGTCTCTCCAGCGTTCCTTCTCTGACTAAAACTTTCGCGAGCTCTTTTGGCGCAATGATTGCGGCCTTGGGTATAGCCGTTGGGGTCGCAGCCTTTTTTGTCCCGCGTGAGTTCGACCATTTGGATAAATCAATCGAACGCGCCAAAACAGACGTTGAACAATCGCTTGCGCTTTTCCAATCCTCATCGGATAAGTCGTTTGACGATCTGAAGAAGACACTTGAGGATCGAGCGCACAGTCAGGACTCTAAAAGTGATGAGATCCTGGCTGTCGTAAAAGACCTCTCGTCACGTATGCCAGTCGAGACATTTTTGGCTATGCAGGCGGAAGTTGAGAAGATGACGCGGTGGCAAACGCAGTTGCTTACGGGCTACGACAAAACTATGCCGCCGGATAGCGCTCTATCGAAACTTCTAGATGCTGCAGGAGATGGAGGCTCTCAGGCCGTCGCAACAGCCTACGCAGCGTTTCCCAAAAACATGCAGAATGAGGCGTTTGGGCTTAGAGTCCGTCCGAGAATTCATGACGGTCTCGCGATCCGTCTGACGAGCGTCATTATGGATGCTGCGTAGAGGAAGGCCTCGGCGGACTTGATCGTGGCCTCCGGGTCTTTCCAGAGCCGTCGGTTTCTGCTGATCCAGGCGAAGAAGCGCTCGATCACCCATCGCTTCGGGTGAACCGCAAAGCCGATTTGATCCTTGGGTTTGCGGACGATTTCGACATCGATCAACGTCGCTCTCTGCGGCCTGTTGCCAGAGTAGCCCATGTCGGCAAACGCCTTCTCCACAAACGGGAAGGACTTTCGCGAGACCCGTAAGACCGGGATCGCACCGTCTCGGTCCTGAATATCGGCAGGCTGGGGATCAAGCACCAGTGCGCGACCATCCATGTCCACCATCGCCTGTCGCTTCCGACCTTTGACCTTCTTGCCTGCGTCATAGCCAC